>JAFEDD010000050.1 GCA_018241765.1 Pseudomonadota bacterium
TGCATTGTTGCGCTCTTCTTGGTACAAAAATGCGCGTCTTTTGTCCCGACTCTTCGTTGCGAATGCTCGCCATAGCTTGCTATGGCTGCGGTTTGCGCCTCGATTCGAACCCAAATCCGTTGCATTTTTTTGTACCAATCTACGCGAAACACGGCACTAGGTGGCCGTCCAAGCGCTCGGTCGAGAGGCGCAGCGCACACAGTATCGTGAGCCGATGGCCGAGGGTAATCTCAAATTGATTTCTGATGGAACGCTGCCATTCAATTCACGAATCGCGGGCCGTCGCCGCTCTACGCACGCGGTGCCGCCCGTCCCCCACCGAGGCCAGACCTCGACCTTCATGGTGTCGCGCGGCATTCACGTCGGCGGCGTTCATGCTGGCCACGATGGCGGGTTGGGCCGGAGCACAGGACATCGTGCTCGGTCAGTCCGTTGCGCTCACTGGGCCGTCGGCCGAGCTTGGTCGCGAGATGCAGTTGGGCGCCCAGCTGTATTTCGACTCGATCAACGCCGCCGGCGGGATTCGCGGCCGCAAGATCGTTTTGAAAACGCTCGATGATGGCTATGAGCCGGCGCGCTCGGAGGCCAACACGCGACGCTTCATCGATGAAGACGTGTTGGCGCTGTTTGGCTACGTTGGCACACCGACCAGCGCAGCGTCCTTGCCGCTGGCGACCAACGCGAAGGTTCCGTACTTCGGCGCATTCAGCGGTGCCGAACTGCTGCGCGCACCGTTCAACCGCTACGTGTTCAACGTGCGTGCGAGCTATTACGACGAAACCGAGCTGATCGTCAAACAGATGGTGGCCGAGGGGCTGACCAAGATCGCCGTGTTCTATCAGAACGACGCTTATGGCCAGGCCGGACTCGCGGGGGTGGAGCGAGCGCTGACGGCGCGCAAGATGAAGGTCTTCGCGCGCTCGACCGTCGAGCGCAACAGCAATGACGTGACGGCAGCCGTGGGCCAGATGCTCGCCGCGGCCCCGGAGGCGATCGTGATGATCGGCAGTTACGGCGCTTGCGCGGAATTCATCAAGCAGTCGAAGGCGAAGGGCTTGCTGGCGCGTTACGCGAACGTCTCGTTCGTCGGTACGCGCGCGCTCGCGAAGGCGCTCGGGACGGCGGGCAGTGGCGTCATGATTTCGCAGGTCGTTCCTTCGCCGTGGAGCGAGCGATATCCGTGGGTGATGGACTACCAGCGCATGATCAAGGCCAAGGGCGCCGAGCTCTCGTACACGAGCCTCGAAGGATTCCTCGCCGCTCGCATCATGGTCGAGGCGCTTCGGCGCGGTGGGGACGCCTCGCGCGACGCCCTGGTACGCACGCTCGAGAGCATGCGCGACGTGAACCTCGGTGGTTTTCCCGTGTTCTTTTCGGCGGAAAACCACAGCGCTTCGAAGTTCGTCGAATTGACCGTGCTCGATCGCAACGGCAACGTGCGCTACTGAACCCTCGCCTGGAATCGGCTGCAACCGTGATCGTCTACAACCTTGCTTGCGATGCCGGCCATCCGTTCGAGGGGTGGTTCGCATCGCCTGCCGATTTCGAGAATCAACGCGACCGGGGCCTCGTGTCGTGTCCGCTATGTTCTTCGAAAGCCATCACCCGTCAACTGCATGCGCCGCGCCTCAATCTCGGTGCGGCTGGCGCGTCAGCCGCCGCCGACGCGGGTGTCGATGCGGCGGCGGTCGACGACGCCATGCTTCGTCTGGCGGAATTTGCGAAGCACGTCCGTGCGCACAGCGACGATGTCGGCACGCGCTTTGCCGACGAAGCCCGTGCGATGCACTATGGCGAGAAGGAGCGGCGCGCGATCCGCGGCCGCGTCGAGCGCGCGGTGGCGGACGAGCTGCGCGAGGAGGGCATCGAGGTGCTCGCGCTGCCGTTTCCACTCGAACCGCCGTCGGGCACCCATTGATGAGCCGATCGCGCGCCCGAACGTCGGCTGTTGAAATTGCCTCGATTGACGCTATAATTCAAAGTTCACAGAGACATAGCTCAGTTGGTTAGAGCACCACCTTGACATGGTGGGGGTCGTTGGTTCGAATCCAATTGTCTCTACCAGAACTCAAGCCGTCCCCATGGGGGCGGCCACGCGCAAGGGATGCCGAAGAATGCCGCGAACTCGCACTGTCGCAAGGTTTCCATACCGCCAGAGCTAGGGCTTTCTGCGTCGCCTCGACGCGTCCACCGTGACTCAAGGAAAAGCAGCTTCGGCTGCTTTTTTGTTTTCCAGGATCGAAACAGCATGATTCAAGTACAACTTCCCGATGGCTCGAAGCGGCCGTTCGAACAGCCTGTCAGCGTCGCCGAAGTCGCCGCCAGTATCGGTGCCGGCCTCGCCAAGGCGGCGCTCGCCGGCCGCGTGGACGGCAAGCTGGTCGACACGTCGTTCGTGATCGATCATGATGCGCAACTCGCCATCGTGACGGAGAAAGACGCTGACGGCGTCGAAGTGATCCGTCACTCGACGGCGCATTTGCTGGCCTATGCCGTGAAGGAGCTCTTTCCGGACGCGCAGGTCACGATCGGCCCGGTGATCGAGGACGGGTTCTATTACGACTTCTCGTACAAGCGCCCGTTTACGCTGGAGGATCTCGAAAAGATCGAGGCCAAGATGGCCGAACTCGCCAGGAAAGACGAAAAAGTCTTGCGCAAGGTGCTGCCTCGCGATGAGGCCGTCGCCTATTTCAAGGGCATCGGTGAAGCGTACAAGGCGGAGATCATTGCGAGCATCCCGGCCAACGAGGACGTGTCGATCTATTCCGAGGGGGCGTTCACGGATTTGTGTCGCGGCCCGCACGTGCCGTCCACGGGCCGATTGAAGCACTTCAAACTGATGAAGGTGGCCGGTGCCTACTGGCGTGGCGACCATCGCAACGAGATGCTGACGCGCGTCTATGGCACGGCATGGGCGAAAAAGGAGGAGCTCGACGCCTATCTGTTCCGGCTCGAGGAGGCGGAGAAGCGCGATCACAGAAAGATCGGCAAGCTGCTCGACCTGTTCCACGTGCAGGACGAAGCGCCGGGCATGGTGTTCTGGCACCCCAATGGTTGGCGCATCTGGCAAGTCGTCGAGCAGTACATGCGCAAGGTGTACGAGAACAACGGCTATCAGGAAGTGAAGGGGCCGCAGATCCTCGACCGCACGCTGTGGGAGAAGTCGGGACACTGGGAGAACTACAAGGACAATATGTTCACGACGGAGTCCGAGAAGCGGACCTACGCCGTCAAACCGATGAACTGCCCCGGCCACCTGCAGATCTACAACGCCGGGCTGCATTCCTACAAGGAGCTGCCGCTGCGCTACGGTGAATTCGGCTCCTGCCATCGCAACGAATCGTCCGGTTCGCTGCACGGCATCATGCGCGTTCGCGGTTTCACGCAGGACGACGGCCACATCTTCGTGATGGAAGACCAGATCCTCTCGGAGTGCCTGGCGTTTACGCGTCTGCTGCAGAAGGTGTACGCCGACTTTGGCTTCACCGACATCATCTACAAGATTTCGACACGCCCCGAAAAGCGCATCGGCTCGGACGAAAGCTGGGATCACGCGGAGAAGGCGCTGATGGATGCGCTCGATGCGGCCGGCGCGCCCTGGGAAGAACTGAAGGGCGAGGGCGCCTTCTACGGGCCGAAGATCGAGTATTCGCTGAAGGATGCGCTCGGTCGCGTCTGGCAATGCGGCACGATGCAGGTCGACCCGAACATGCCCGCGCGCCTGGGCGCCGAATATGTCGCCGAGGACAATTCGCGCAAGACGCCGATCATGCTGCACCGCGCCATCGTCGGCTCGCTCGAGCGTTTCATCGGCATCCTGATCGAAAACCATGCTGGCGCGCTGCCGCTTTGGCTGGCGCCGCGTCAGGTTGCCGTGGCGTCGATCACCTCCGTGCAGAACGAGTATGCCGAAACCGTTGTCAATCGGCTCAAGGCCGCTGGCGTTCGGGCCGAGGCAGACTTGAGGGCCGACAAAATATCCTATAAAATCCGCGAGTTAAGCCTTCAAAAGCTCCCCTACATCGCTGTGGTCGGTGGCAAGGAGGCGGAACAGGGCGCCGTCGCGGTTCGCGGGCGCGGCAATCAGGACCTGGGCGTGATGCCCCTCGAACGGTTCATCGAGATTGCCGTGGCCGAAAACAAGCCGGGCGTGCACAAGTCAAATTGACGTGGGAGTTGTCACATAGCCGAGAAAGACACCCGAATCAATCGAGAGATCACCGCTCCCGAGGTTCGACTGATCGATAAAGACGGTGAGCAGGCCGGCATCGTGTCATTGCGTGAAGCCATGGCACAAGCCGAAGCAGCAGATCTGGACCTGGTGGAAATCGCCCCAACGGCGCAACCACCCGTTTGCCGCATCATGGATTACGGCAAATTCAAGTTCCAGGAGTCCAAGCGCCTGCAGGAAGCCAAGGCCAAGCAGAAGCAGATCGAGATCAAGGAGATCAAGCTGCGTCCGCAGACCGACGAGCATGACTATCAGATCAAGATGCGCAAAATCCAGGAGTTCATCGCCGACGGCGACAAGGTCAAGATCACCTTGCGCTTTCGCGGTCGCGAGATGGCGCATCAGGAATTCGGCGTGCGGCAGCTCGATCGGATCAAGGCGGACACCGAGGAAATCTGCGTCGTCGAGCAGTTTCCGCGCATGGAGGGCCGGCTCATGGTGATGATGCTGGCTCCAAAGAAAAAACAGGCTGCGGCTCCGAAAGCCGCACCGGCGAAACCCGCTGCGGACGCTACGGCGTCGGCGGCATCAGGCACCGCTCCCGCGGCGCCGAAGAAGCCCGCCGGGGCACCCAAGATCGCCGCGTAGTGCGGCGACGCCTCGTCAGGTTGCAGTAGAAGGAAAAGGCAATCATGCCCAAAATGAAGACCAAGAGCGGCGCCGCCAAGCGCCTGAAGGTGCGCAAGAGCGGCAGCATCAAGCGCGGCCACGCCACCAAGCGCCATATCCTGACCAAGCGCACGACGAAGAACAAGCGTCAACTGCGCGGCGTCGTCACCATCCACGACAGCGACGTCGGCCGTGCCAAGGCCATGTTGCCGTACGCATAAGGAGGGCTGAACCATGCCTCGCGTCAAACGTGGTGTCACTGCACACGCTCGTCACAAGAAAATCATCGCGCTGGCCAAGGGCTATCGCGGTCGTCGCAACAACGTCTATCGCGTCGCCAAGCAGGCCGTCATGCGCGCCGGGCAATATGCCTATCGCGATCGCCGCAACAGAAAGCGCGATTTCCGTGCACTGTGGATTGCGCGCATCAACGCCGCAGCCCGCGAAGCCGGCATGAAGTACTCGACCTTCATGGGCGCCCTGAAAAAGGCGGCCATCGAGATCGACCGCAAGGTACTCGCCGACATGGCCGTCTTTGACGCGCCGGCGTTTACCGCGCTCGTGGAGCGCGTCAAGAAGGCCTAGAGCCTCCCTCACCGACCGCTCTCGAGCAACCCACAAAAGGGAGGCGCTGCCTCCCTTTTGCTTTTTCCGAACCGTGACGACATGACGCCATCCCTCGCTCCCCTCATCGCCGCCGCCACCGCCGATTTCGCGGCCTGCGCCGACGCGCCATCGCTGGAAAACGCCAAGGCGAAATACCTCGGCAAGACCGGCGCCGTGACCGATCTGCTGAAGGGCATGGCCACGCTGTCACCCGAAGAAAAGAAGACCCGTGGCGCCGAGATCAACCTCGCGAAGGACGCCATCGAGACGGCGCTGCGCGCTCGCCGCGATGCGCTGGCGGTCGAAGCGCTGAACGCCAGACTCGCGGCCGAAGCCATCGACGTCACGCTGCCCGGCCGCGGCAAGGGACCCGGCGGCATCCACCCGGTGATCCGCACCTGGCAACGGGTCGAGGAAATCTTCGCCTCGATCGGCTTCGACGTCGCCGACGGCCCCGAAATCGAAGCCGACTGGTTCAACTTCACGGCGCTGAACAACCCGCCGAACCACCCCGCGCGCTCGATGCAGGACACGTTCTACGTCGACATGAACGGCACCGACGGCCTGCCGCTCTTGCTGCGCACGCACACCTCGCCCATGCAGGTGCGCTACGCCCGCATGCATGCGAACGAAGTCACCTCGACGGGCCGCCCGATCAAGGTCATCGCGCCGGGCCGCACCTACCGTGTGGACTCCGACGCCACCCACTCGCCGATGTTCCACCAGGTCGAGGGGCTCTGGATCGACGAGAACATTTCGTTCGCCGACCTGAAGGGCGTCTACACCGACTTCCTGCGCCGATTCTTCGAGAGCGACGACTTGCAGGTTCGCTTTCGCCCGAGTTACTTCCCGTTCACCGAACCCTCGGCCGAGATCGACATGAAGTTCGAGAGCGGCCCGCTCAAGGGCAAGTGGCTGGAGATTTCCGGCTCGGGGCAAGTGCATCCGAGCGTGGTGCGCAACTTCGGGCTCGATCCCGAGCGCTACATCGGCTTCGCCTTCGGCTCCGGGCTCGAACGGCTGACGATGCTGCGCTATGGCATCGGCGATCTGCGCTTGTTCTTCGAAGGCGACCTGCGCTTTTTGAAGCAGTTTGCGTGAAGCGCTCGAACGCAGCCTGGACGCTCGCATCGAGGTCATCAGCTTCATCATCAAACCCGTATCCACAACGGGCTTGCAGCTCAATCATGCCAAAAGTCGAGTTTGATCAATTCCGCGCTCCAAGCCCGTTATGGATGCGGCTTTCAACGAAAAGTTGATTCGAAAAATTCCACGAAAAACCCGACCGTCTACCCTGCGCACGCCCGAAGGACCCTTCCATGCAATTCTCCGTTTCCTGGCTCCGTAGCTTCTGCAACCCGTCACTGACGACGGACGAACTCGCGCACGCGCTGACGATGGCCGGGCTCGAGGTGGAGGAGGTGACACCCGCCGCGCCGCCCTTCACCGGCGTCGTCGTCGGCGAAATCCTCGCGTGCGAAAAGCACCCGAACGCAGACAAACTCTCGCTGTGCACGGTGAACGTCGGCCGGCGCGCCGCCGCGCCACTGCAAATCGTCTGCGGTGCGCCGAACGCGCGTGCCGGCATCAAGATCCCGTGCGCATTGGTCGGCGCCGTGCTGCCCCCGGGCGCGGACGGTCAGCCATTTGCCATCAAGCCGGTCAAGATGCGCGGCGTCGAATCCAACGGCATGCTGTGCAGCGCCCGCGAATTGGGCATTTCCAGCGATCACGCCGGCTTGCTCGAACTGGACACGCAAGCGCCCGTAGGTGCCGACATCCGCGACTACCTCGCGCTGAATGACAGCAAATTTCTGATCAAGCTGACGCCCAACAAGGCCGACTGCCTGTCGGTCTACGGTGTTGCCCGCGAAGTGCACGCCATCACCGGCGCGCCGCTGGCGCCCCCGCCCTCGGGCGAGGTGAAGACCACGCTGACCGACGTGCTGCCGGTCAAGGTGCTGGCCCCCGATCTTTGCGGCCGCTTCGCGGGGCGCGTCCTGCGAGGCGTCGACGCCAAGGCACCCACCCCGGCGTGGATGCGCGAGCGGCTGGAGAAATCCGGCCAGCGTTCGATCAGTGCGCTGGTGGACATTTCGAACTACGTGATGCTCGAACTCGGTCGCCCGACGCATGTGTTCGATCTCGACCGCGTGCAGGGCAAGCTCGAAGTTCGCTGGGGCAAGACCGGCGAAACGCTCAAGCTGCTCAACGGCAACACGGTTTCGCTGGATGAGGAGGTCGGCGTCATTGCCGACGACCGCGCCGTCGAATCACTCGCCGGCATCATGGGCGGCGACAGTACCGCCGTGTCCCTGGACACGAAGAATGTCTACGTCGAGGCCGCGTTTTGGCACCCCACGGCCATTCAGGGGCGCGCGCGTCGCTTCAACTTTTCCACCGACGCGGGTCACCGCTTCGAGCGTGGCGTGGACTGGGCGAGCATTCCGGCGCACCTTGACCGCCTTTGCGCCCTGATCCTCGACATCTGCGGTGGCCAGGCCGGCCCGCTGGACGACCAGACGATCAACGTGCCCGAGCGCAAACCCGTCACCATGCGGGTTGCGCGTGCGCAACGGGTGATTGGCGTGCCGGTCACCGCCGACGACATGGCCAGCATCTTCACGCGCCTCGGACTGACCCACAGGCGAACCGCCGAAACCTTCATCGTCACCCCGCCCAGCTACCGCTTCGACATCGAAATCGAGGAGGACCTGATCGAGGAAATCGCCCGCATCCACGGCTTCGACAACATCCCCGCGCGCCCCCCGGTCGCTCGCGCCGCGATGCACGCCAAACGCGAGAGCACGCGCAGCCTGCACGAACTGCGCGCCGCCGTTGCTGCCGCCGACTACTTCGAGACCATCAACTACAGTTTCGTCGACGAGCGCTGGGAGCGCGAGTTGCTCGGCAACGCCAACCCGATCCAACTGCTGAACCCGATCGCCAGCCAAATGGCGGTGATGCGCACCTCGCTGATCCCCGGCCTCCTGGCGAGCATTCAGTACAACGCCAGCCACAAGGCCGACCGCGTTCGCGTCTTCGAACTGGGCAAGGTGTTTTTGCGCGACCCGAGCGTCACCGATGGCGAGCTGGCCGTCGCCGGCATCGCGCAGCCCCTGCGGCTCGCGGGCGCAGCGTGGGGCGGGCCGGTGGCCGAACAGTGGGCCAGCGGCAAACGGGCGGTGGACTTCTTCGACGTGAAGGCCGATTTGCTGGCCCTGCTGCCGGCGGGCGCGAAGTTTTCCGTCGCTGAGCACCCGTTGCTGCACCCCGGCCGCTCGGCGCGCATCAGCATTGGCGGCGTCCCGCTCGGTTGGCTGGGTGAACTGCACCCGAGGCATCTCGCCGCGTTTGAATTGACGGCCGCACCGGTGGTGTTCGAGCTCGATGTGGCGCCGTTGCAACAGCGCCCGGTACCGGTCCACCTACCGGTATCGAAGCAGCCGCTGGTGCGCCGCGACATCGCGCTGGTCGTCGCGCATGCGGTGCCCTCGGAGGCGCTCACGGCCAGCCTGCACGAGGCGGCGCCGCCCTTCGTGCGTGCGGTTGAAGTGTTCGACGTGTATCGCGGCGCCGGCCTGCCAGAAGGCAAAAAAAGCGTTGCAATTCGGGTACTTATGCAAGATACTGAACGTACGTTGGCAGATAATGAAATCGAGGGAGCGTGCCAACGGATGCTCGACCACGTTCAACAACAACACGGCGCCACCTTGCGCGCCTAGTGCCCAAACCCAGCGATGCCTGAATCGGTTACCAAAGCGGAGCTTGCGGACGTCCTGTTCGAGCGACTCGGCTTGAACAAACGCGAAGCGAAGGACATGGTCGACTACTTCTTCGAAGAAGTGCGCGAAGCGCTCGCCCGTGGCGAAGACGTGAAACTCTCGGGTTTCGGCATCTTCAACCTGCGCGAGAAATCGCAGCGGCCCGGCCGCAATCCGAAGACGGGCGAGGAAATTCCGATCACCGCGCGGCGGGTCGTGACTTTCCACGCCAGCAACAAGCTCAAGGCGCAGGTGGACGCCGCCCATGCCGAGCGCGAACACACCGCCGGCTGAACTGCCGCCGATTCCGGCCAAACGCTACTTCACCATCGGTGAAGTCAGCGAGCTTTGCCTCGTCAAGCCGCACGTGCTGCGCTATTGGGAGCAGGAGTTCACGCAACTGCGCCCGGTCAAGCGCCGCGGCAACCGCCGTTATTACCAGCACCACGAAGTGCTGCTGGTTCGTCGCATCCGCGAGTTGCTCTACGGCGAGGGTTTCACCATCATCGGCGCCCGTGGTCGCCTCGATGAAGAAGCCAACGGCGGCCCGAGCACGACGAGCCGTCGCGGAGTCGATGCCGGGCAAGCGTTGCGCGGCGCGAGCGTGCTGAGCCATGCCGATGGCCTCGATCTGCGGCAGGAGTTGCTCGAGATCGCGGCGTTGCTCGACCCCGACAAACCCCGCTGAGCGCGGCGCGAGGCGCGACGCGGCGGGTCGCCCCGCCGCGCGTTCGAGGCTCGCCGATCAGCGTGCCGGCCACGGTTTGGCCGCCGCCCCCATCACCGGGGCTCCGAGCAGCGGCGAGGAAAGCGCGTAGACGCCGTTTTCCGTGAAGGCCCACATGATGTTGCGGTCGTACTCCGTATACATCGCAAGCACGCCCTTGCCGAGCGTGTACTTCGGCAACTGCGTCTCATCCGCGAGCGGCGGCACGAAATACCCCGCGATCTTCGGCTGCGCGGGGTTGGAGACGTCATACAACTGCACACCGGCCGTGTAGAACGAATACGGCAGGATGTTCTGGCGCCAGCTACCCGGCTGTCCGATCGCGTTGGCGCGCTTCGGGCCGAAGTTGCCGCCGCGCTGACAGAAGTCGGTGTACGGCGCACCCTCCGGCGGCGTCGGGCGTGGCAGATGACCGGCAACCTTCATGCGCGAAGGATCCTTGGCGTCGATGACCCAGATGTCCTTGTACGGCTCGTAGCAATCGCGATTCATCGGGTAGCCGTTGGTGAACACGTAGCCCGTGCGCTCATACTGGCTGACGTCGGCGTTGTCGAACTCGGTGCCGGCGAAAGAGGGCGGCGTGTTGACGTGGCTCATCGCCTTCGGTTTCATCGGGTTGCTCAGATCGAAGGACCACAGACCGAGCCCGCCCATGGCGCCGAATCCGACCTTGCCACCGCCTTCGATGGGCTTCGGCAGGAAGATCGGCATGCGCGAGCCCATCCACGAGGTGCGGTTGCCGGCGCGCGGATTCTGCAGGTACTCGAAGACACTGGCCGGGTCGTCCACGTGCTGCCCGGGCACGGTGATTTGCGACAGAAATTTCGGGTCGCTCGGCTCCGACATGTCCCACACCTGATAGCCGGGCGAGTAGAGGTAGTTCGGGTATTCGGTCAGCGCATAGCTGTCGTCGGGTGCGGCCGACAGCAGCATGTACTTGCCGCCGTAGAACTCCGGCGCGTCGAGCGAACCCGAGCCCTGCTGCTTGCCGATCGGCGCGTCCGGATGCGCGACGTCGGTCGTACGCGTGGCGATCAGTTTCCAGTCGCTCGGCAGCGGCCCGTTCATCTCGTAGACGCGGAAGCCCTTCAGCGAGTTGTACTGGCGCTGGGCGGCGACCTTCTCCGGCTCCTTCAGCTTCTGCTGCATCAGCCCGTAGCGGCCGATTTCGTAGGACGCCACCATGATCGGCTTGCCGAGCTTCTTGCTCCACACGATCGTGGTGCCGCCCCAGTAGTCCTTGACGTTGGCCGCATCGAAGCGCTCGCTCGGCCCCTTCGGCCCCCACACGCCGCCCTGCGAGAACACCGTTTTCGCGTTGGCCGGATCGGTCACGTCGAGGATGCGCAGGTAATCGCGGTCATGCGCATAGAGGTAGCGGCGGCCATTGAAGTCCGCGATGTTGTTCCACACGTGAAACGGCGAGCCGACGCCCGGGTAAAACGCGATCACGTTGACGTTCTTCGTGAACGTCGTCTTGTCCCAGTGCGGGAATTCACCGGGGAAGGGCTGCCCTTGATGTGTCTCCGGCGTGGCCTTGGGCCACACGAAGGCGCCCGTCTGCGGGTTCATGCCATAGTCGACGCCGGCCTTGAGGGGGGCGGGCCGACGCTCCGGCGTCACGGTGATCCACTGCGCGAGCCACGGGTCGGCGACATCGGGCGCGCCCGGCACCGTGGGCGTCGCGGCGGAAGCCGCGGTGCCAGCCGGTGCGGTCGAGGCCGCGCTCTTTTCGGCCTGCGCGTAGGCGCCGGCGCTCAGCGCGGTGGTGATGGCGGCCACGAGCAGCGCGGCGCGCAGCGATTGATGGCCTGGACGTTGGGTGATTTTCATGGGGTCAGGTCTCCGGGAAAACGATGCGATGAAGGGGCGGACGAGCCTCAGAAGGCGTGACGGATGCCGAACTGCACGCCGGTCGGGCTCTGGCCAGCGTCCGGCGTGGCGTCGATCCAGGTGATCGGATAGGCGAGCTTCACGCCCTGGCGGTTCCAGATGTGCGCGGCGCTGACATAGAGGTCCGTACGCTTCGACAAACCGTGCAGGAAGCCCACGGCGATGCCCTTGGCTGTGCCGATGGCGACGTTGTTGTCATCGTGCCGATACACGTAGCTCGCATGCATGCGGTTCACGCCGTCGATGTTCCAGCGCACGCCAGCCTGCACGTCCCAGCCCTTCGAGCTGAAACCAACATAGGGCGGATAGGCGTAATAGCCATCGTAGGTATGGAAGGTCAGCGTCGGTTCGACGCCGCCCATGCGGTACGCGCCGGACAGGAAGTTGTCGCGCGCCGGCCGCGTCACACTCTTGTTGTAGATGTCCTGGATGTACTGCGTCTGGTGCGCGAGGCCGAGCCACAGCGGGCCGTTGCGGTATTCGACCGAGGCACTCAGGAAGCGTCCGTCCTTGGCGAGTGCGGCGTTCTCGCGACCGAAGGCGTAGAACAGGCGGCCATAGAAATTGTTGACCGTCGGTGTGCGGTAGCTGATGGCGTTGTCGACGCGGTAGGCCGCATAGAAAAACTGCATGCTGTTGACCATGCTGTAGGCGGCGGCCCAACTCGGGTCGGCATAGCCCGCCACCCAGAACGAGGGCGTGAACATGCGCCCCATGCTGATGTCGCCCCAGTTGCCGCGAACGCCCACGAAGGACTGACGGAACTGGGCACTCATGGCCCCGGTGTCGGCCGAAAACATCGGCTCGATCGTGAAGTACGCCGTATTGCCGTTGCCGAGATCCTCACGCCCGCTCATGTTGAAGCGCGAGTTGTTCAGCCCGCCACTCGACAGGCGGTTTTTCGCCGTGTTCTTGCCCGACGAGGTGATGTGTTCGTAGTTGAGGTCGATGAACCCGGACAAGGTGACGGACGATTCGGCGTGCGCAGGCAGCGCGCCGACGAGGCCGATGGCGGCCAGCAACATGAACAGAGGTTTGCGTTTCATAGGGGTCTCCTGAAGTGCGATCGGTGTCGTCGGTAGGGTTGGAACGGTTGGCTTGGATTCGGTTGGGCATGACAGGGCCCGCCGGGCCGCGCTGCGCCCGAAGCAGCGATGGTGGTGGTTGCAGGGCCGTCAGGTCACGTGGCCTCGGGCACGGAATTTCGGTTGATCCCATTCGCGGCGATCGAGCACGGCCTTCAGGTGCTGCACGGCATGCCAGATGTCGGCGAAGGAGAGATAGAGCGGCGTGACGCCAAAGCGCATGACTTCCGGCTCGCGGTAGTCGCCGATGACCCCGCGTGCGATCAGCGCCTGCACGACGGCATAGCCATCGGGGTGGCGGAAGCTCACATGACTTCCTCGATACGCGTGTTCGGTCGGCGTGACCAGCGTCAGCCCGTGTGCCGCGCATTCCTGCGCCACGAGCGCGATGAACAGATCGGTCAGCGCCAGCGATTTGCGGCGCACCTTTTGCATGTCGGTTTGGCGGAAGATGTCGAGCCCGCAGGCAACGAGGCTCAAGGAAACGATCGGCTGCGTCCCGCACAGAAAGCTGCGGATGCCCGGGTGCGCGGCATAGTCGCTCTCCATCTGGAACGGACGGGCATGGCCCCACCAACCGGAAAGCGGCTGCCAGAACTCGGCCTGGTGTTTCGGATTGGCCCACAGAAACGCCGGTGAACCGGGCCCGCCGTTCAGGTATTTGTACGTGCAGCCAATCGCGAAGTCGGACTGGGTGGCACTGACGTCGATCGGCACCGCGCCGACCGAGTGGCACAGATCCCACACGATCAATGCGCCGCGCCCATGCACCAGGTCATTCACGGCGCGCATGTCGAAGAGGTAGCCGCTGCGGTAGTTCACATGCGAGAGCACGACCACGGCCGTGTTCGCATCGACGGCGGCGGCAAGGGCGTCGGCGCCTTCGATCAGTTCGAGCCGGTAGCCTTCGGCGAAGGATTGCAGGAGCCCCTGAATCATGTAGAGATCGGTCGGGAAGGCATCGCGTTCGGCAACGATGACCCGGCGCTCGGGGTGGCGCGAGCGCTGGATGCGCACCGCGTTGGCGACCGCCTTGAAGAGGTTCAGCGACGTCGTGTCGGTGACGACGCATTCGCCTTTGCCGGCGCCGATCAGCGGCGCGAGCAGGTCACCCAGGCGCGTCGGCAGGCCCCACCAATCGGCCTTGTTCCAACTGTTGATGAGGTCGCGCCCCCATTCCTGTTCGATGACGTGGTTGGCGTGCGCCATGGCGTCCTTGGGCATCGCGCCGAGGGAGTTGCCATCGAGATAGATGGTGCCGGCGGGCAGGTCGAATTGCGAACGGAAGGCGGCGAGTTCGTCGGATGCGTCGCGGGCTTGGCAGTGTTCGAGTGTGATCATGGGGTCCAGGCGTTACCAGAATGTCGGGAAGGGGCGATTTTGAACCGATGGCGCGGCGTCAAAGCCCGAAAAATGACCGTGCGTTGCCCGCGAGCAGTCTCTGCTGGTCCGTGGGCACGAGAAAGTCGCAGCTTTGGATCAGGGCACCGGGTTGCTGCTCGCCGAGCGGGAACGGGGCGTCGGTGCCGAGCATGACGCGATCGACCCCCATGACATCGGTGAGCAGTTTCAGCGCGCCCGCATCGAAGACCGCGCTGTCGACATGGAGCCGCCGGGCATAGCTCGAGGGCAGGTTCGGGCAGTCCTTGCGCACGATGTCGCGATGCCTCCACGCGTTGTCGACGCGCCCCAGCGTGTAGGCGAAGCTGCCGCCGCCGTGCGCAAAGCAGATCTTCAGCGACGCCGGCAGACGCTCCAGTGCGCCCGAGAGAATCAGCGAGAGCATGCCGAGCTGCGTTTCGGCGGGCATCGCCACGAGCCACGGCAGCATCCATTGCCGCATGCGCTGTCCGCCCCCCATCATGTCCCACGGGTGCACGAACACGGGAATGTCGTCGTTCGCACAATGGCTCAGAAAATGGATCAGCTCGGGATGATCGAGATCGCGGTCGCCGACGTGGTTGCCGATCTGCACGCCAACGGCGCCGCAGCGCTTCGCCGCCGAGACCTCGTGACAGGCGAGTGCCGTGTCCTGCAGCGGCACCTGCGACAGCCAGCGCAGCCGCTTCGGGTGTGCCGCGCAGTATGCCGCCGCTTTCTCGTTCATGCGGCTCGCCCAGTCGGCGGCCCGCGCTGCCTCCCAGCCGTAACCGAACATGATCGGTGTCGCGCAGACGATTTGGGTCGTGATGCCCGCCGCATCGAGTTCGCGGACGCGGAAATCGGCATCCCACAACGAGCGGTACACCGGCCGGAACTCGCGTTCGTCGACCATGATCTGGCCGTGTTCGCCATCGGCATCGATGCGCAGCCACGGCGCCCGCTCGCGATTCACGGTGGCCGCCTCGGCCTGACTGATCTCGGGCAGAAAATGGGCGTGGATGTCGATCATGGGCGGGCCGTCAGGCGTTGGCGGCGCGGATGGCATGCCATGCGGCGTAATCCTTGCCCGGATGCACGGTCCCGCAGTGCTTGCAGGTGCGCTCGGCATCGCTCAGGGCATAGAACTGCTGGTAGGTGGCCGGCAGATCGGCAACCAGATCCTTCAGCTCCATCGAGGCACCCCAGACCAGGTTGGCGCACTTCGGGCAGTACCAGTTCAGCGTATCGATGGCGCCGGGCGGGCGCTTCAGCTCGACGAGCAGGCACAACCCGTTCGGGTCCGGCCGCTGTGGCGAATGAATGCGGTGCGGCTCCATGAGCCACACGTCCCCTTCCTTCAGGTCGACGCGATCGAAGCGGCCTCGGTCCCAGATGTTGAGATACGCCGTGCCCCGGATCTGGTAGAAGATTTCTTCGGTCGGATTGTCGTGAAAATCGGTGCGGGTATTGCCGCCGCCCACCATGTTGATGATGTAGTTGCCATCGGGAAAGAGAGCTGCGTTGCATACCGGTGGCTTCAGCTTGTCGCGGTTGTGCTCCACCCAGCCCATCAGATTGCGCGGATTGCCGTATTTCAGTTCCATCGTAGACCTCTCGTGTGGATGCGGGTTGTCGTGGATCGGGGCTGGCGCGCTTCCACCGCGCACCAATCCATCGTTCAGAGCGGCTTGTAGGCCACGGCCTTGATTTCGATCAGCAGGTGCGGGTGTGGCAACTGGTGCACGGCGACCGTGGTTCGGGTTGGTCCGTCGTAGTCGAAATACTCCGCCCACACTTCGTTGTAGCCGCCGAAATCGTTCATGTTGACGAGGAACACCTGAGTCTCGACGACATCGGCGAGGCTCGCGCCGACGCTTTGCAGGATGTCGCCGATGTTCTCGATGACGGCACGCGTCTGCAAGCGGATGTCGAGTTTGGTGACACCGAGCGCGTCGACTTCGACGCCGGCGAAGCTGTTGTCGGGCCGACGTGAACTGGTGCCCGAGACGAACAGGAAGTCGCCGGCGCGCTTGATGTGCGGAAAGCGTCCGCGCGGTGTCGCCTTGCCGGCGACGACCTTGGCTTGGGAGGGTTCGCTCTTCGTCATGGCAGCGATTCCTTGTGACTGGTCAATGAACGTCAGACGCGGATACAGATGTTGCTCGTCTCCGAATAGAAGTCGAGCGAATGCCGCCCGCCTTCACGGCCGATGCCGGAGAGCTTGCTGCCGCCAAACGGCGTGCGCAGATCGCGCGAAAACCAGGTGTTCACCCAGACGATGCCGACGTGCAGGCGCGGTGCGACACGGTGGGCGCGACCGAGATGGTTGGTCCAGATGCTGCTGGCGAGCCCGTAGCTGCTGGCGTTGACGCGACGGATCACTTCGTCTTCGCTGTCGAATGGCGCCAGATGGCACACCGGGCCGAACACTTCCTCGTTCATGCAGCGGGCATCGTCGGGCAGTCCCACCCAGATCGTCGGCTGCACGAAGGCGCCGCCGTCGCGCTCGTCGCCGAAGTGCGGCACGCCGCCGCCGGAGATCAGTTGCGCGCCTTCCTCGAGCGCGAGCTTGAAGTACGAGAGCACCTTGTCGCGATGCGCGTGCGAGATCAGCGAGCCCATGGCGACGCCCGGCTCGTCGGGCCAACCGATCTTCAGCGCTTCGGTCTTCGCCTTCAGCGCGGCGACGAAACGATCGAAGATCGGGCGTTCGACGTAGACGCGTTCCGAACACAGGCAGACCTGACCGGTGTTGGTGAAGCTCGAGCGCAGCACGCCGTCGACGGCCGCATCGAAATCGGCATCGGCGAACACGATGGCGCCGTTCTTCCCGCCGAGCTCGAACGAGACTTCCTTGACGCCATCCGCCACCGCCTTCATGATGGCTGAGCCGGTGCGCGATTCGCCGGTGAAGGTCACGGCATCGATGCCCGGATGCCGCGTCAACGCCTCACCGGCCGAGCCCGGACCGAAGCCGTGCACGACATTGAAGACGCCGGGCGGTACGCCCGCCTCATGGCATGCCTCGGCGATCAACGTGGCCGACGAGGGCGTCTCTTCCGAGGGTTTGCAGACGATCGCGTTGCCGCAGATCAGCGCCGGCGCCGCCTTCCAGGTCAGCGAGAGAATCGGCAGATTCCACGGCGAGATGCTCGCCACGACGCCGAGCGGCTTGCGTACCGTGTAGTTGATGAGGCGTGTGCCGTCGGCGAGCGTGGTCTCGAAAAAATCGCCGTGCGCCACGCGGCCGAGATCGGCGAAGGTGCGGAAGTTGGCGATGCCACGGTAGACGTCGAGCTTGCGCGCCTGCTCCAGCGGGCGGCCGGTGTCGGCAACTTCGGCGGCGAGAAATTCATCGAAGCGCCGCTCGATGACATCGGCCACCCGATGCAAGGTCTTGGCGCGCTCCTCGACCGTGCTCCGCCCCCACGGCCCTTCCTCGACGGCGTGGCGCGCGGCGCGCACCGCGCGATCGACCAGCGCCGCATCGGCTTCGTGGACCTGCGCGAGCGGCTGCCCATCCAGCGGACTGATATTGTCGAACAGCTTGCCCGTGGTGACGAATTCACCGTCGACGTAATTGCGGATGCTCTTCAGCGAAGCCGGAAGTGGGAAGCGATGGACCATGGGGAGTGCGGGAAATCGGGCGAGTCGGTACGCGCGTGGGCACCATGATTGGCGGTGTCGGCAGTCTAGACAGCGTATCGGCGGTGCGCAAATGACTTTTGCGGCCGTCGTTAGAACCGCGAGGAATACCGGCGGAGCCTGTGCGCGGGGCGATGCCGCGACGGGCTAGTGTCTCAGCCCATAAGTTTGCGTACATGCCGAGACGCGCATCCGCGCGCCGAGTGCGCGAAGCGAACCGCAGCCATAGCCATCGCTATGGCGAGGATGAGCGACACAGCAATCGGCGATGCGGGGCGCGTCGAACATAGCGAAACTTATGGGTTGAGACACTACGGCGCGTGCCGCAAGGTCTGGCCAATCGCGTCCAGCGTGGCAAGAAAGCGCTGCGTGGCTGCGCTCGGCTGGCGATCGGCGCGCACCGTGTAGCCGACCTGACTGACCGAGGCGAGCCCCACGAGCGGCAGGATCGCCAGCAGCCCCGCTTCGGCAAAGCGCCTCGCGGCGGAGGCGGGCATCAAGGCGACCATCGAGGTCTGACTGACCAACCCGAGGTTGGTCAGGATGGAGACCGATTCGACGACATGCCTTGGCATGCCGACGCCCTCGCGCTCGAAAAACGCCCGCACCGAGGCGTAGGCCGCCGATTCCGGGGTCGGCACGACCCAGTCGGCCTCGGCGAGGTCATTGAGGCGAATCGAGCGGCGCCGCGCCAGGGGATGACTGCGTCCGACGACGGCGTGCAACCCTTCTTCGTAGAGCAGCACATGGCGCAACGGGCCGACCAGGGTGTCGCCCTCGGTCCCGGCCGACGGCAACACGCCGACCACCACATCGAGCTCGCCCCGACCGAGCGCGGGAAACAGCACCGAGTTGGCCCCGACACGAACGGTCACGGCGACATCGGGCGCTTCGACACGAAGACGGACGATGGCATTGGGCAGTAGCGTCGCCGCCGCCGTGATCAACGTGCCGACGATGACGCGGCCGGCGGTGCCGTCCTGCCACTCGTTGAGGCTCTCGGCCAGAAAGCGAAGCTCGGCAAGGATGCTTTTGCTGTGCCGCTGGAAGAGGGCACCGAACTCGGTCAGCACGACGCCGCGCTGGCCGCGCACGAAGAGCGCACTGCCGAGTTGCGTCTCGAGTTCATGCAACGATTTGCTGACCGCCGGCTGCGTCATCGCCAGTTCGCGCGACGCGGCAAGGATCGAGCCCGCCTCGGCCACCTTCTCGAAAACGCTCAATTGCTGCAACCGCAGGCGGCGCGCGAGCGACAGACGGGAATGTTTGCCCAATGGCGTCACGATCGTGTTCCGGAACACGCGGGGCGTACCCGCGCCTGATTGGCCGCGCCACCGCAATGGCGGCGCGGGGCAGCGCGTGCAGTTTAGTCGTCGCCCGTGCCTGTCCTGTATGTCGATGCCGCTGCTACAATCCGAAGCTTCGGCGTATAGCGCAGCCTGGTAGCGCACTTGCATGGGGTGCAAGGGGTCGCGAGTTCGAATCCCGCTACGCCGACCACTTCTACAAGGGTTAGCCAGTTAATGACTGCTAACCCTTTTTCTTTGGCGGCTCTGGGGGGTAAACCCAGGGGTAAACCAGTGTCGCAAAATCGGGAGGGGGTGCGCATCGGGTTGCGTGCCAGTGAAAACCCCTTGGCGCCCGTGGCTCGCAGCATTTTTCGGAACCCGCGCCGCCCGATGCGCCCGCCACGCGCCGCGCTCGCCACGCCAGCGAACGCGCTGCCGCTTCGGTGACGCCGATCTCGGCTGCGATCTCCGCCCACGTCGCGCCACGTGCTCGCAGCGCCAGCACGGTGCGCCGTCGGCCAGCGGCTCGCGCCTCATACGCGATGCGTTCCTCGGCCATGTAGTTGTAGACGCTGCGCACGCTGCGATTGATGCGCGCCGCCGCCACCGCCGCCGTTACGGGTCGCCGTTTTCTGATCGTCACCATTGCCATGCCTCCATCATTTGCTGGATTTCCTCGCGCTGTCTGCGCCGCGTCACCGCCGCCGCCCGTCTGCCATCCCTCATCCGCCAACATCGGTCAGCGCCTTCGCCACGTCCGTCAACGCAGCGGCCAGCGCGTCACGCACCTGAATCTGTTGCTCGCGAGGAAACGGCAACCGATCAGGCACGCCTAGCACGGCATCGCGCAGCAGGCGCGTCGCAGTCTCAAACGAGCGTAAAGCGCCCTCCTTGTTGATCAGCTCGCCGCGATCTTTAGCCAGCGCCAGCGCCGCACGGTCGGCCTCGATCTTTTCACGCCGTGAACGGTGCGCCCAATAGTCGCCATCGCCATCCTGCGTGTGCGATTTCGGCCTTGGCGGCCCGCTGTATGCAGTGGGCACCGCAGCGCAAATATGGAACGGGCAAGCCACGGTGACCATCGCGAATCTGAATGCCGCTCGAGCCGATGCAGCGCGTCGCGCCAATGCCACTGCGCATCGTCCGCCTACTCGTCCGGCGACGCCAACTCCCGTCACCGCCGCTGACGTGGCAGCGATGCAGCAAGCGTTACGCCAGCAAATGGAACTGGCAGACGCCAACTGGCGAAACTGGACCGCGCGGTAGTCACTCGTTGCGCTCGTGCGGCTGGCAGCCGGGTGTCATCGAGCGTGGTACCGACCACGAAGCTCCCGGGAGCCTCTGGAGACGTAGTGAAGCTCAGGGTTTCTTGCGTCGAAGCCCCAGCGCAGCGGGATCGGAAGCGGTAATTGCACGGACATATCGCGCTGCCTGTTTGTCGAGCAATGCGCTATCGAGTCCATCACAGGTCAGCGCCGCGCGAATGGCGCTCGCCAGATCTCCCCTGTGCATGCGCCATAGCGGTAGCATGCCTCCCGTGCCCAAAGACTGTCATACCCGCAGTAGGCGCCAAGTTGGCAAAGCGCAAGCTGCCACGCCAGAGGCGCACCAGTGTCTGCGAAGTAGCGGGGATCGGTAATCGAGGCCGGCGCGGCATTGGCCATCAGGTTCGCCAGCACGGGTTGCAGCAGTTGACGGAGCAGCGCGAGTGTCGCCGGGTCCTGTTCACGTAGCGCACGACATCAAATTGCTCGGTTGTCAGAGCGCCCAAGTCGAGTTGCTCGCTGGCCAGCTTCATCACCGCCGGTAACTCTGCGCCACGGGCGATCAGTTTTTTGCAGTGCGGCGTTGGCGTCATTCTCGACACTGCCCAAGTTTGCTTCGTTGCAGTACTCAATCGTCGCCCGATTGCTTTCCTGCAGCCGCGTGCGCCCGGCTGCATCGAGCAGTGGGTTGCCGGCGTCTTTCGCTGTTGCCGCACGCAGCCGGAGTGGCATGTAGGCGATGCTGCTCGCGTGCCGCTTCACATTGGCATTGCGTTGGCAGAAGTCCATCACCTCGATCGCGAACGCATTGGTCGGTCGCCGGCAGCGCAGCGCTCGGTGCTGGCGTTTCTTTTTTTGGCACCGCAACCGTGTCGCGGCGAGTGAAGCGATGGCGGGTTAAGGTTTTTTTGCTACAACGGAGCAGGGCGGCGAACGGCTGGTTGCCGAAGCCGCGCTGATTTCGGGTGTACGTGCCTTCTGAATGGAGACGACGATGTGGATCTGCCTGAACGATAGTTTCCTGTCCATCGTGGACAAAGACTGCGCCGAGGATGAGCTGCTGGTGCGCGCGCGGCGCGACGGCGACATCGAGCGCGTGTTTCCGGACGCGATCGTGTCCGTGTTGCCGGGGACGGATTACCGCTGTCGGGCACGCATCAAGCGCACCGAGGTCGCCGCGGCGGTGGCGAAGCGGATCGTCGAGATCGACTATGACAATTTCAAGGACGGCGTGCGCGACCGGGCGCTGCATGACGCCTACCTGGGTGTCTGGTCCACGCTCGGCCGGCTTCAGCCCGGTGGGCCCTACAGTCGCGGCAGCACGCGTTCGCGATAGCTCATGATGAACGCTACGCCGATTCCGGCCGTGCATCCGAAGCGCAATGAACATGGCGCGACGGTGTCGATTCGCGCGCCGTCGTCGGCATCGGGTGAAGCCACATGGTTTGCCCGCACCGCCGTCGCGGTGTTCACGCCCGGCTCATCGGTGCCCTCGGCGTTGAATGACGTCGCCGTCGCTCCGTGGGTCGATGGCCGTCCGCAGAGCGAGCTCGCATGGGCGTCCGTCAGCGGCCAGTGCGGCGGCATCGTCGGTTTGCCGGCGCTGAAACTCAGGGCCGGCAAGAAGGCGGCGAGCGGTGTCATCGTGCCGGAGGCGGACGGGCGGGTGTGGCTTGTGGGGCCGACCAACGGTTTCGGTGGCGTGACGCATACCTTTCCGAAAGGCACGCTGGAGGGCGCTCTGTCGCATCAGGCGAACGCCATCAAGGAGTGCTTCGAGGAAACCGGCCTGCGAGTGGCGATCGATGCGTTCGCGCTCGATGTCGAGCGCAGCACCAGCGTCGTGCGTTATTTCCTGGCGCATCGCACCGGCGGCAGTCCCGCCGACATGGGGTGGGAGTCGCAGGCGGTGCTGCTGGCGCCGCTGTCGGCGCTCGATGCCTTGCTGAACCGCCCGGAGGATCAGGCGATCATCGCCTTCCTGCGAGAGCGGGCAGGGCGGGTGTGACGATGGCGACGACGACGTCCGACGTTGGCCATGGCGCCCGGCTCGCCACGATGTCGCCCGCCTATTTCGGCATGGTGATGGCGACCGGCATCACCTCGATTGCCGCGCAGCAGCTCGCGCTGCGCACCGTCGCGCTCGGGCTTTTCGCGCTGAACCTCGTGGCCTACGCCACGCTCTGGGCGCTGACGCTCTTGCGTGCGCTGCGACATCGCCGCCGGTTTTTCTCGGACCTGATCGATCATCAACGCGGACCGGGCTTCTTCACGATGGTGGCGGCGACGGCGATCGTCGGCGCGCAGTGCATCGTGCTCTACGGCCGCGACGACGCGGCGATGGCCTTCGCGGCGGTGGCGGCGGTGCTCTGGTTCGTGTTGACCTACGCCATCTTCACCGGCCTCACGGTGAAGGAGCACAAACCGACCCTCGCGCAAGGGCTGAGCGGAGCGTGGCTGCTCGCGGTGGTCGCCACGCAGGCGATCGCGGTCATCGCGGCGATGCTCGCCGTGCATGTCGGACAGCCGGGGCGGCTCGAACTCAATTTCCTTGCGCTGTCGATGTGGCTCTGGGGCGGCATGCTCTACATCTGGATGATGTCGCTGATCTTCTATCGCTACACGTTCTTTCCGTTCGCTCCGAGCGATCTGTCGCCGCCGTACTGGATCAACATGGGCGCGATGGCGATCTCCACGCTGGCCGGGTCGCTCTTGATCCTGAACTCTGGCGATGCCCCGTTCCTGCTGTCGCTGCTGCCCTTCATCAAGGGGTTCACGGTGTTCTATTGGGCCACCGGGACGTGGTGGATTCCGATGCTCCTCGTGCTCGGCGTCTGGCGCCACGGCTACCGGCGCTTTCCGCTGCGCTACGACCCGCTCTATTGGGGTGCGGTGTTCCCTCTCGGCATGTACTCGGTCGCCACGTTCCGGCTGATCGAGGCCATGGGTTTCGATTTCCTGCGGCCGCTGCCGCTCGCCTTTGCCTGGGTGGCATTGGCGGCATGGGCAACGGTGTTCGTGGGCCTGCTGCGCTTCCTCCTCCGCCATGTCCGCGCCTTCCATCTCTGATCCGACGCGCCCCGTCGTCGTGCGCTTTGCCGCGCTTGGCGACGTGGTGCTGCTGAGCGTGCTGCTCCACGCCCTCGCCAATCGCCACGGCAGCGCGGTCGATGTGCTCGCCTCGGGCGGCTGGACGCGCACGCTGCTCGAGCATGATCCCGCCGTCGGCGACATTCGGCTCGTCAGCAGCCGCAA
>JAFEDD010000051.1 GCA_018241765.1 Pseudomonadota bacterium
GCAGGGCCACGTCGTGGTCGACGGACGCTTCGAGCCGGTCAGCATGCTGGCGGTGCTGTTCACGCCGTCGTTTCCGTACCGCATCTCGCACACGGTGATCGCCTTCCTCGTCACCAGCGGCTTCGTCATCCTCGCCGTCGCCGCCGGCTTCTTGCGCCAGCGCCGGCATGTCGAGGAAAGCCGCGTGATGGTGAAGATGTCGCTCGCCTTCCTGAGCGTCATGGTGCCGCTGCAGATCGTCGTCGGCGACCTGCACGGGCTGAACACGCTGAAACATCAGCCGGCCAAGCTGGCGGCGATGGAAGGCATCTGGGAGACCGAGCGCGGCGTCGCCGCATCGCTGTTCGCGATCCCCGACGAGAAGGCCGAGCGCAACCACTTCGAGATCGCGATCCCCAAGCTCGCCAGCTGGTACCTGACGCACGACTGGGACGGCGAGATCAAGGGCCTGAAGGAATGGCCGCGCGAGGACCGGCCACCGGTGGCGATCGTCTACTTCGCGTTCCGCATCATGGTCGGCATGGGGCTGCTGATGCTGCTGGTGGTGGTCGTCGGCTGGGTCATGCACTTCAGGGGGCGCCTCTACGAGTCGCCGCTGTTCCTCGGGCTGGCCCGATGGTCGATGCCGGTCGGCTTCATCGCCGTGCTCGCCGGCTGGACCGTAACCGAGGTCGGTCGCCAGCCCTGGGTGGTCTACGGCCTGATGCGCACGAGCAACGCGGTGAGCCCGAGCCTGAGCACCTTCGATGTCGCCCTGTCGTTCGCCTTCTACATCGCCGCCTACATCGTGATCTTCGGCGCCGGCTTCATGCTGCTGCGGCGCATCGTGCGCGCCGGCCCGCAGGCGGCGGTCGCGGCCGAGGCGGCGCAGGGCGAACCGTCGCCGGACGAGCCGGCACGCCCGGCGCGACCGCTGTCGGCGGCGACCGAGGCGACCGTGTCGGGCGCGGCGACCAGGGGCAGCCATGCAACTTGACCTGGTGCCGCTGTGGACGGCGATCCTCGCACTCGCCGTCTTCATGTACGTGCTGCTCGACGGCTTCGACCTCGGCGTCGGCATGCTGTTCGGGCTGCGGCGCGACGCCCACGAGCGCGACCTGATGGTGGCCAGCGTGGCCCCGGTGTGGGACTTCAACGAGACCTGGCTGATCCTGGGCGGCGGCGGCTTGCTCGCGGTGTTTCCGCTCGCGTTCGCGGTGCTGATGCCGGCGCTGTACTTCCCGATCCTGCTGATGCTGCTCGGCCTGCTGTTCCGCGGCGTCGCCTTCGAGTTCCGCGAAGTCGAGGGTGCGCGGCGCGGCGTCTGGGACAACGCGTTCATCTGGGGTTCGCTCGTCGCCAGCTTCGCCCAGGGCGTGATCCTCGGCAACATCGTCCAAGGCTTCCCCGTCGAAGGCCGGCGGTTCGCGGGCAGCAGCTGGGACTGGGCGACGCCGTTCACGCTGCTCACCGGCGCCGGCGTCGTCGCCGCCTACATGCTGCAGGGCGCGACCTGGCTGGTGATGAAGACCGAGGGACCGCTGCAACAGTGGGCGCGGCGCATCGCACAGCGATGCCTGTGGTGGGTGCTCGCGTTCGTCACGGCGGTGAGCGTGTGGACACCGCTGGCCTCCGAGCGCATTGCCGAACGCTGGTTCAGCTGGCCGAACCTGTTGTGGTTCTCGCCGGTGCCGATCCTGACCCTCGGCGTCGCTGCGCTGCTGCACACGAGCCTGCGCCAGGAACGGCGTGACGTGCTGCCGTTCCTGTGCTCGTTCGGGATCTTCTTCCTGGCCTTCACCGGCCTGGTGATCAGCCTGTGGCCCTACCTGATCTGGCCGTCGATCACCCTGTGGGACGCTGCGGCGCACCCGATCTCGCAGGCCTTCCTGCTCGTCGGGACGATGTTCCTGCTGCCGATCATCCTGCTGTACGTGATCTGGTCGTACTGGGTGTTCCGGGGCAAGGTGCGTGCCGGGCATGGATACCACTGAGGAGTCGAGATCATGGCCTTGCGGGTCGCTCGAGTGGCTGCCGTTCACGCTGCTGATCGTGGTCTTCGTGCGCGGTTTCGCGGGCCTGGCCAACAACCGGTACCCCTTCGTCGAGATCTACAGGTTGACGATCTGGCAGGCCGCCGGCAGCCCGGCGGCGCTCGAGTTGATCCTCTTCGGCGTGTGCATCTCGCTGCCCATGATCGCGGCGTACGCCGCTTTCTCGTATCGCGTCTTCCGCGGCGAGGCGAGCGACCTGCGCCGCGCCTGAGCGGAAACCAGGGAAACCCGATTGACAAGCCAATGTTCATTGGACAGACTTTGTCATGTTGGTCAGACCAACCTGACCACGCTTAACTGATCACGACGTGAGCCTGACGGCCGCGCGAGGTACCTCGAGCAATCGACCTTCGATCGACGACAACACCCAAGGAGACCGCCATGGTCTGGCAGCAGAACTACGACCCCCTCCACAACATCATCCTGTCGTGCCTGGTCGCGTCGATCCCGGTGATCGTCATGCTGGTCCTGCTGGGCTTCATGCACATGAAGGCGCACTACGCCGCGGCCTTGGGGTTGTTATCGGCGCTGGCGATCTCGGTCTTCGTCTTCGGCATGCCGGCGCAGATGGCCGGGCTGGCGGCCGGGTACGGGGCGGCGTTCGGCTTGCTGCCGATCGGCTGGATCGTGCTGAACATCATCTTCCTGCACCAACTCACGGAGGAGGACGGCTCTTTCAAGGTGCTGCAGCACAGCCTGTCGAACATCACCGACGATCGGCGTCTGCAATTGCTGTTGATCGCCTTCGCCTTCGGGGCCTTCTTCGAAGGCGCGGCGGGCTTCGGCACGCCGGTGGCGGTGACCGCCGCGCTGCTCATCGGGCTCGGCTTCAAGCCGCTGGCGGCGTCTGGCCTGTCGCTGATCGCGAACACGGCGCCGGTGGCCTATGGTGCGCTGGGCACGCCGGTCATTGCATTGGCTGCCGTGACGGGACTGGACCTGCTGCAACTGTCCGGGATGATCGGTCGCATCCTGCCGTTCTTCTCGTTCCTGGTGCCGTTCTGGCTGATCTGGGCGTTTGCCGGATGGCGCGCCATGTGGGACATCTGGCCTGCCATCTTCGTGACGGGCATGTCTTTCGCCATCACGCAGTTCCTGGTTTCCAACTACCACGGTCCCTGGCTCGTCGATGTCATCGCCGCGATCGTGTCGATGGGCTCGCTGGTGCTGTTCCTGAAGGTCTGGAAGCCGAAGAAGGTGTGGACCTCGACGACCCTCAAGGGCCATGAGAACGACACCTCCGACGTGCCGGACCTGGCGAGCGAGAAACCGGTGGGCCACGAAGCCGACGCCGGTGCCGCGATCTTCGCCAAGAACGATGCGCGTGCCGTGATGCTCGCGTGGCTGCCGTGGGCGATCCTGACGGTGTTCGTCTTCGTCTGGGGCATCCCCGCCTTCAAGCAGGCGCTGGACGGCATCTCGGTGGTCAAGATTCCGTTCGACGGCCTCCACAACATGATCGAGAAGGTGCCGCCCGTCTCTCCCACGCCGCACAAGGAGACGGCGGTCTACAACTTCAACTACCTGTCGGCCACCGGCACAGGGATCCTGCTCGCCGCCATCATCGCCGGATTGTTCATGCGCTATTCGCTGGTCGACCTGTTGAAGATCTACCTGCGAACGATCTACCGCGTGCGCTACTCGCTGCTGACGATCGTGCTGATGCTGGCACTCGGCTACTTGACCCGCTTCTCCGGGCTGGACGCGACGCTGGGTCTCGCCTTCGCGTTGACCGGGCCGCTGTATCCGATGTTCGGAACGCTGCTGGGCTGGCTGGGGGTGGCGATCACCGGTTCCGACACGGCGGCGAACGTTCTGTTCGGCGGCCTGCAGAAGGTAACCGCGCAGCAACTCGGGTTGGACCCGGTGCTGATGGCGTCGGCGAACAGTGCGGGCGGCGTGATGGGCAAGATGATCGATGCGCAGTCCATCGTTGTCGCCAGTACCGCCACGCGCTGGTTCAATCACGAGGGAGACATCCTGCGCTACGTGTTCTTCCATTCCGTCGCCCTGGCCGTGCTCGTGGGTGGGCTGGTGACATTGATGGCCTACGTGTGGCCGTTCACCAGACTTGTCTACTGAGGTCGAGCCAGGCATCGCCGCCCGCGAGGCTTCGATGGCGGAAGCCGGTCGCGGCCGCGGCTGCTTCGAATGCCCATGATCGGCGCCACCGGCGGCGCTGGGGGTAACGCACACCCGAGGAGTTGAGTTCATGGGTCTGGTCGTTGGAGTACCGAAGGAAACTGCGGCCGGCGAGAAGCGCGTCGCCACCGTGCCCGATGTGGTGGGCAAGCTCGTCAAGCTGGGCTTTCGTGTGGCCGTGGAAAGCAGCGCGGGCGATGCGGCGAACTTCGCCGACGACACCTACCGCGCCGCCGGCGCCGAGATCGCCGGCAGCGCGGCCGAGCTCTGGGCCGGCAGCGACATCGTCTTCAAGGTGCGCCCGCCGACGCTCGACGAGGTCGGCCTGATGCGCGAAGGCGGCAGCCTGGTCGGCTTCGTCTGGCCCGCGCAGAACCCCGAGCTGATGCAGGCGCTGGCCGCGAAGCGGGCGACCGTGCTCGCGATCGACTGTCTGCCGCGCCAGCTGTCGCGCGCGCAGAAGATGGACGCGCTGACCTCGATGGCCGGTATCAGCGGCTACCGCGCGGTGATCGAGGCTGCGCACGCCTTCGGCCGTTTCCTCAACGGCCAGATCACCGCCGCCGGCAAGATCCCGCCGGCCAAGGTGTTCATCGCCGGCGCCGGCGTGGCCGGGCTGGCGGCCGTCGGCACCGCGGCCAATCTGGGCGCCATCGTGCGCGCCAACGACACTCGCGCCGAGGTCGCCGACCAGGTGGTGTCGCTGGGCGGCGAGTTCGTCAAGGTCGACTACGAAGAGGAAGGCTCGGGAGGCGGCGGCTACGCCAAGGTGATGAGCGAAGGCTTCCAGGCGGCGCAGCGTGCGATGTACGCCGAGCAGGCCAGGGACGCCGACATCATCATCACCACCGCGCTGATCCCCGGCAAGCCGGCGCCCAGGCTGATCACCGCCGAGATGGTGCGGAGCATGAAGCCGGGCAGCGTGATCGTCGACATGGCGGCCGAGCAAGGCGGCAACTGCGAGCTGACCGAACCCGGCCTGGCAGTCGTCAAGCACGGCGTCACGATCGTCGGCTACACCGATCTGGTCAGCCGCCTTGCCAAGCAGTCGTCGACGCTGTACTCGAACAACCTGCTGCGCCTGACCGAAGAGCTATGCAAGACCAAGGACGGCATCATCGACGTCGACATGGACGACGATGCCATCCGCGGCCTGACGGTGATCAAGGACGGCACCGTCACCTGGCCGCCGCCGCCGCTGAACCTGCCGGCACCGCCGCCGCCGAAGCCGGCCGCCGCGGTGGCGCCCAAGGGCCACGGCCACGGCGCCGGCGAGCCGATGTCGGCCAAGTCGCTGGCCATCGTGTTCGGCATCGGCGCCCTCGCCTTCGCTCTGGTGGGCCTGTACGCGCCGGCCACGTTCCTGTCGCACTTCACGGTCTTCGTGCTGGCCTGCTTCGTCGGCTACATGGTGGTCTGGAACGTCACGCCCTCGCTGCACACGCCGCTGATGAGCGTGACCAACGCCATCTCGTCCATCATCGCCATCGGCGCGCTGGTCCAGGTAGCTCCGCCGCTGGATGCGGCCGGGGCGGCCAACCGGCCCAACGCCTTGATCCTCGGCCTGGCGGTGTTCGGGCTGGTGCTGACGGCCGTCAACATGTTCGGCGGTTTCGCAGTCACGCGTCGCATGCTGGCGATGTTCCGCAAG
>JAFEDD010000052.1:0-17020 GCA_018241765.1 Pseudomonadota bacterium
CCCTCACCGCGCGTTTCGTTGCGCTCGCGGCGTTCGCGCTGGCCCTGCTGGCGCTCGCCCTTGCCGCCGTTGCGCTGCTTGCGCTCACCTCGTTCGCCACGCTCGCCGCCACGGCCGCGTTCGCCGCGCTGGCGATCACCGCCGTCACGCTTGCCATCGCGCCGTTCGCCGGGCTTGCTGCTTTCGGCCTTGGTCGGCGCCGGTGCGATGGTCGGCGTGGTCACGGTCGCCTCATCAAGGCCGAAGATCGATTTCACGCGCGCCCAAAGGCCGGCGCGCGCCGGTGCCGCGTACGTGGCAGCAGGCGCGGCGACCGGCGCCGGCGCCGGGGCAGGCGTCGGTTTGATTGGCGCGACCGGTGCCGGTTGCAGCGGCGTGATGCCCTTGACGGCGGCCTCGACGCGCACTTCGTTCGCTTCCTGTTTGATCGCTTCGACCGGATCGACTTCTTCCGGGCGTTCGACCATCTTGTAGCTCGTCGGCAGCGGTTCGCCCGAGTTCAGCTCGTCGTGCTTGAGGCGCTGCACGGTGTAGTTCGGCGTCTCGAGGTACATGTTGGGGATCAGCACCACGCTGACCTTCAGGCGCGACTCGAGCGACTGGATGTCGAAGCGCTTCTCGTTCAGCAGGTAGGTCGCGACATCGACCGGGACTTGCGCGACGACCTGCGCGCTGTTGTCCTTCATCGCCTCTTCCTGGATGATGCGCAGGATGTGCAGCGCGATCGATTCGGTCGAGCGGATGTGGCCGGTGCCGTGGCAGCGCGGGCAGGGCAGGTGCGCCGATTCACCGAGGCTCGGCTTCAGGCGCTGGCGCGACAGCTCCATCAGGCCGAAGCGCGAGATCTTGCCGAGCTGCACGCGGGCGCGGTCGAGCTTCATCGCCTCACGCAGCTTGTCTTCGACGTCGCGCTGATGCTTGGACGACTCCATGTCGATGAAGTCGACGACGACGAGGCCGCCCAAGTCGCGCAGACGCAGTTGCCGCGCCACTTCTTCGGCCGCTTCGAGGTTGGTGTTGAATGCGGTCGTCTCGATGTCGCCGCCCTTGGTGGCGCGTGCCGAGTTGACGTCGATCGAGACGAGCGCCTCGGTATGGTCGATGACGATGGCGCCGCCGGAGGGCAGGTTCACCGTGCGGCTGAAGGCGCTTTCGATCTGATGCTCGATCTGGAAGCGCGAGAACAGCGGCACGTCGTCGCGGTAGAGGCGCACGCGGTTGACGATGTTGGGCATGACGTGGCCCATGAAGCCCTTCGCCTGCTCGTAGATGTCCTCGGTGTCGATGAGGATCTCGCCGATGTCCTGCGTGTAGTAGTCGCGGATGGCGCGAATGACGAGGCTCGACTCCTGATAGATCAGCAGCGGCGCCTTGTTCCCCTTGGCCGCGCCGTCGATGGCGCCCCACAGTTGCAGCAGGTAGTTCAGATCCCACTGCAATTCCTCGGCGCTGCGGCCGATGCCCGCCGTGCGCGCGATGATGCTCATGCCGTTGGGCACTTCGAGCTGCGCCATGGTGTCGCGCAGCTCGTTGCGCTCTTCGCCCTCGATGCGGCGCGAGACGCCGCCGCCACGCGGGTTGTTCGGCATCAGCACGAGATAGCGGCCGGCGAGCGAGACGAAGCTGGTGAGGGCGGCGCCCTTGTTGCCGCGTTCGTCCTTTTCGACCTGGACGATCAGTTCCTGACCGACCTTCAGGGCGTCGCCGATCTTGCCGCGGCTGACGTCGGCGTCACCGGAGAGCACCGAGCGCGCGATTTCCTTGAATGGCAGGAAGCCGTTGCGTTCGGTGCCGTAGTCGACGAAGCAGGCTTCGAGCGAGGGCTCGACGCGGGTGATCGTGCCCTTGTAGATGTTGCTTTTGCGCTGCTCTTTGGAAGCAGACTCGATGTCGAGGTCGATCAGTTTCTGACCGTCGACGATGGCAACCCGAAGCTCTTCCGCCTGGGTTGCGTTGAACAGCATGCGTTTCATGCGTACCTTCCCGTTCAGCGAACGAGCGGTGAGCCGAATCAGTGCTGCTGGGGCTGCGCAGAGTCGCCGTGCCCGGCGCCCGAGTGCGGGCGCGGGGTGCCATGGCGGGATTGGTTGCGACGGGCCGCCGGGACTCGGGCGCCGAGGAGGAACCCTCGGGGCGTGCTGCCGGTGCGCAAGGCGCGAGCCGGGTCGACGAGCCGGTGGCTCGGACGGCGGGCGCTGCAATACGGCTTCATGGCGGTGTCTTCGCGACGGGCGCGTGCGTTCGATGACGACGTGCCCGCTTCAATCTTTTCTCGCAGACCAGCGAGCGACCAGAGGCGCCGCGCGGTGGCTGAACTCATACAATCGCCGCTTTTCTCGGTGGCGGCTTGACCGTGGAATCCGTACCGATGGCCTGGCCGTCGCGCCTGGGCGGGTGGCAAAGCACACCGCACGCGCCGCGTCTTCCATGATGGTCACCCGGAATGCGCTGATGATCGGCCCGGATCCGGGTTCCGGATTCGGAATGAATGCCGCCCCTGCGGGCCGCAATCAACCTGAGGATTATAAGGTAAATGAAGGACTTGGGGCAGCAAGTTGACGAAGGTGCGACACACGACGGCACCGCCGCGCGCGTGCGCCGCTTGCGGGTGACGGCGCAGTACGCCGGGCAGCGCGTCGACAACTATCTGCTGCGCGAGCTGAAGGGGGTGCCGAAGACGCACGTCTATCGCATCATCCGTTCGGGTGAGGTTCGCGTCAACGGTGCCCGCGTGCGCGCCGAGACGAAGCTCGCGGCCGACGACGAACTGCGCCTGCCGCCGGTGCGCATGGCCGAGCCCGCGCCGAGGATGGCGGGCGACGGGGCGTTTTCGCATCCGATTCTCTTCGAGGATGCCCACCTGATCGCCATCGACAAACCGGCCGGCCTCGCCGTGCATGGCGGTTCGGGCCTGAGCTTCGGTGTCATCGAGCAGCTTCGCATGGCGCGGCCGCAGGCGGCGTTTCTGGAGCTCGTGCATCGGCTCGATCGCGACACCTCCGGCGTGTTGCTGGTCGCCAAGACGCGCGTGGCGCTGGTCGGCATGCACGACACGTTGCGCGACAAGGCGGGTGACAAGCGCTATGTCGCCGCCGTGCGTGGCGAGTGGGTGAACGAGCGGCAGCACGTGAAGGCGCCGCTGGCCAAGTACACGCGCCACGACGGCGAGCGGCGCGTCGAAGTGAACGCCGAGGACGGGCAGTTCGCGCACACGGTGTTCAACCTGCTCGCGCGGCGACCGGACATGAGCCTGCTCGAAGCGGAGCTGAAGACCGGTCGCACGCATCAGATCCGCGTGCATCTCGCCCATCTCGGCTTTCCGATTGCGGGCGACGCCAAATACGGCGATGCCGCATGGAATCGCGCGCTTCGCTCGCGTGAGCCGGTGCCGCTGCGACGCATGTTTCTGCATGCGCGCTCATTTGCCTTCGAGCATCCGGTCACGGGCACCTCGATGCGCATCGAGGCGCCGCTCGCGCCCGAACTCGATGCCTTCTGGCGCAGCGCTGACGAGGCTGCGGCCGGGGGAGAGCGGGCATGAACGCGCCACGGTTTCCGCTGATCGTGTTCGACTGGGATGGCACGCTGGCCGATTCCACCGCCGTCATCAAGCGGGCGTTGCAGCGCGCGGCGGCCGATCTCGGGTATCCGGTGCCGAGCGACGAGCAGGCCGCCTTCATCATCGGCATGAGTTTGCGGGCCGCGCTCGCCCACGCGGTGCCCGATCTGCGCGAAGGTGACGCGCCTGCGCTCGCCGAGCGCTACCGGCAGCATTTCCTCGCCGGTGAGCACGAGATCGTGCTCTTCGACGGCGTGGTGCCGATGCTCGAGGGGCTGCGCGCGCGCGGGCATTGGCTGGCGGTGGCGACCGGCAAGTCGCGGCGCGGACTCGACCGCGCGTTCGACACGCTCGGCCTGCGAGCTCAGTTCATCGCCTCGCGATGTGCCGACGAAGGTTTCGCCAAGCCGCATCCGGGCATGTTGCAGGCCATCTTCGACGAGACGGGCATGGAGCCCGGGCAGGCGTTGATGATCGGTGACACCACGCACGATCTGCAACTGGCGGCCAACGCGGGCGCCCACGCGGTCGGCGTCACCTATGGAGCGCATGACGCCGCGCTGTTGCGCAGCGAACCAGCGCTTACACTAGTCGATTCCGTCGCGTCATTGCGTGGCTTTCTTGAAGGCAACGGCTGACGATCGGCGGTCACCGGCACGATTTCCTCGCCCGATCTTTGCTATGGACCCCATGGACCAACTTCCTTCTCAGCCCGGATGGGAGCGTGAGCTCATCACGAAACTCGCGCAGATGAACCTGAAGGAGCAGCGCGCGCGACGGCGTTGGTCGATCTTCTTTCGATTGGTGTGGCTGTCGCTGGCGCTGGCGGTGTTCGCCGCCGCGATGGGCTGGATCGGACGTGGCGGCAGCGGTGGCGAGCGCTTCGGGCGGCACACGGCGCTGGTGCGGCTCGAAGGTCAGATCGACGATCAAGGCAAGGCGAGCGCCGAGAATATCAACGCGGCGCTGACGGCCGCGTTCCAGGACCCGGACAGCGTCGCGGTGGTGCTCAGCATCAACAGCCCCGGCGGCTCGCCGGTGCAGTCCTCGCGTATCTACGAGGAAATCCGCCGGCTGCGCAAGGACTATCAGGACAAGCCGCTGTACGTCGTCGTCGACGAACTGTGCGCATCGGGCGGCTATTACGTGGCGGCGGCGGCGGACAAGATCTTCGTCGATCCGGCGAGTCTGGTCGGCTCGATCGGCGTCATCTATCACGGCTTTGGCCTCGAAAAGGCGATGGAGAAACTGGGCATCGAATCGCGTACCGTCACGGCGGGCGAGAACAAGGCGTTCATGGACCCGTTCTCGCCGGTCAATCCCGAGCAGAAGGCGCATCTGGAGGCGATGTTGGCCGAGGTCCACCAGCAGTTCATCAAGGCGGTCAAGGACGGTCGTGGCGATCGTCTGAAACTCGCCACGCCGGGGCTCTTCAGCGGGCTCATCTGGAGCGGCAACAAGGCGATCGAGAACGGCCTCGCCGATGGTGTCGGCTCGGTCGACAGCGTCGCGCGCGACGTGGTCAAGGCCGAGGATCTGGTCGACTACACCGTCGAGGAAAACGCGTTCGAAACCTTCGCCCGCAAGTTCGGCACGAGTTTCGGCGCCGGCGTCATGCAGTCGATCAATCGCGTGTCGTGGAAATGATGGCGCCGCTACAGCGCGCCGATCGCCAGTCCCTCGGCCAGCAGTTGGCCGAGCTCGAACGCCGCATCGAGATCGGCTGCCACCAGCGCGCCGCGTGAGCTGCCGGCGGCGCCGCCCACGCGCCGTGCGATCAACGGCGGCGCGACGTGGCGCAGCCGCCATCCGGTGACGATGCGCTCGACGCTTTGCGCGGCGCCGCGTCCGTCGTTGCCGGCGCAGACGATGAGGGCGCAGGGCCGGCCGGCAAGCAGGCTCACACTGCCACCGCCCTCGGCCGTGGTGTCGGCCATGCAGGCGTAGAAGCAGCGATCGAAAAACGCTTTCAGCGTACCGGCCATGTACCCGAAGTTCTCGGGCGTGGCGAACACCAGCGCGTCGGCGGCCAGCAGATCGTCACGGCCGGCGACCTCGGCGGAGCGGGTGCGGACTTCCACGCCCGCCGTCGCGCTCGCGCCGGCGACGACGCGGCTCACCAGCGCGCGGGTGCCGCCGCTTGCCGAGTGATGGACGATGAGGATGCGTCGAGCCATGAAACGGTAATCCGAAAAAAAATGGGCCGCGGTGTCGCGGCCCATGCTGCATCGGTTGGCACCGCGATGCAACCGCGGTGCGCCACGCCGCGCGATCAGGGATCGATCAAGGTGACCGTCGCCGTGGCGCTGCCGCCCTTGCCATCGCTCACGGTGTAGGTGAACGTGTTGCGCAGGAAGCAGGCGGGGCCCGGCGTGTAGGTCAGCGTCTTGCCGCCCGAGGTGATGGTGATGACGGCATCGGCCGGCTGCGTGATGGAGGCAATGGTGAGCGGGTCGCCGTCCGGATCGCTGTCGTTGGCGAGCACATCGAGCACCATCGACGAGCGGCAGCCGACGACGTAGGTGTCGTCGCGCGCGATCGGCGGGTGGTTGCTCGTGCGGATGGTCACGGTGACCATCGCCGAGGCGGTGCCGCCCTTGCCGTCGCTGACCGTGTAGCTGAAGCTGTCGGTGGCGCCGGCGCAGCTTGCCGCGTTCGGCGTGTAGACGATGCGTCCGTTGGCGATGCTGGCGCTGCCCTTGCTCGGAGTGCCGACGCTGGTGAGGGTGAGCGTGTCGCCATCGGGGTCGCTGTCGTTGGCGAGCACGTCGAAGCTGGCGGCCGCACCGCAGTCGATCGTGTAGGCGTCGTTGACGGCCACCGGCGGGCGGTTCAGATAGCGGCGCGCGCCGGTGGTCTGCGTGGTGGTGAGTTCGGCGTAGCGGTAGCTGTCGACCGTGCTCTTGTGCTGCGCGGGGTTGTGCAGCGCGCGCAGCATCCAGTTGTTGGGCACGTCCTCGATGACTTCGCGCTGCACCTGGCGCTCGATCATCGGCGCGGTGGCGGGCGTCGCCGGCGCGGCGGCAACCGCTGCGGCAGGCGCGGCGGGTGCGGCGGGTGCCACGTTGATCGTGGTCTTGATCTGCTCGACCTGCTCCTTGACGATCAACACCTCGGTGTCGGCGCGGCGGTTGCGGAAGCTCTGGCCCTTGACTTCGGGGTATTTCGGATTGCGTCCCGCCTTGCCGTCGGTCGTGATGAGATTCTCCGGGACGCCCTTGCCGACCAGATAGGCCTTGACGACTTCGGCGCGGCGCTTGGAGAGCGCGAGGTTGTTGCGGTCGGAGCCGGTGGGGCAGGTATGGCCGACGATGTTGACCTTCAGATCGACGTAGGGGCGCTGTTCGGCGATGCGGCTGACGAGGCCATCGAGTTCGCGCTGGCCAGCGGCTTTCAGCTTGAAGGAACCGAGGTCGAAGTACGTCTCCTGCTCGTCGTTGCGGTTGCTGCGGGTGGTGCGCGTCTCCATGCGGGCGGGCGGTTCGCTCGCCTTGGCGCCGGTGGGCGCTGCTGTCGCCGTGGGGCTTCCCGCGGCGGTGGCGGCGGGTTTCCAGTTCGGATCCGGCACCCGCTCGGTGCTGGTGACCATGCGGGCGACCTTGCTCGGGCGGAAGTTGCCGCCCTTCGCGCCGCCGAGGTCGTAGCGCAGCATCAGCATGCCGCGCTGGTCGTTGCGGGTGCCCTCGAAATCGCCGCTCTTGCGATAGATCTCACCCGACAGCGCGACCGAGATGGGGGAGGTCGCGAAGAACTTCTCGGCGGTGAGCGAACCCGTCCACTGGCGCGAGGAGAACTTGCCCCACTCGTAGTCGACGCCGGCCGTCACCCGTACCAGCGCGGCTTCGTAGAAGTGACCGGCGCGGGCGCCGACGCCCCAGTCATAGGCGCGGCTGAAGGTGCGCGTGGTGACGGTGGTGGTGACGTCCTGCACGTACGGGCGACCACCGTCGGTGCCGCTTTGCGTGACGGTGGTGGCGATGGCGGACACCGAATCGAGGCGCGCGCCCGAGAGGCCGCGACTGAGGTAGGCGTCCCAGAACCAGCGCTCGTATTCCTGGCCGCCGCCGAGCGTGGCCTTGCGACGGTTGCTGTCGCCCTGGTCGAACGCGGCGAAGACCTTGTTGACCGCGTTGGTGCCGCTCGCCCAATGGTGCGAGAGCTTGGCGCCGCCCGCGTTGCGGCTGGCCCAGAGTTCCGCCAGCGTGGCCGAGCGATCGTCGCTGCGCAGCACTTGGAAAAGTTCGCCACGCACGTTGTTGTCGCTGTCGACGCCGAGCCCGAGGCGGGTGTTGCTGCCGACGTATTGCAGCGCGGCACCGGGAACCGGTTTGGCGGCTTCCTGCGCCAGCGCAGGCGTGACGATGGATGCGCCGCCCAGGAGGATGGCGAGCGCGGTGTTGCTCGATCTGATGTTCATGTATTCCCCCGAGCGATCATGGAAAAAAATTGGGGCTCGCTCGCTGATCGGGCAGTCTAGCAAAGGCTCGGCCATGTGGCGCGAAAACGCGCGCAAAATCAGAGCAGTAGCGTGTTGACTGCGTCCAGTCCGCCACGGTTGATGGCGACCGGCACGGCCGCGCGGACGGCGGGTTTGGCGCGATAGGCGACGCCGAGCGTGGCCGCACGCAGCATGGGCAGGTCGTTGGCGCCGTCGCCGATGGCGATGCTGAGTGCTCGCGCGGCGGGCAGCGTGCCCGCCACGAAGCGCAGCATGCGCTCCTTTTCGGCGGCGTCGACGATGGCGCCGCACACCTGGCCCGTGAGCCGCCCGTCGCGCTCGCCGAGCGTGTTGGCGCGCGTCCACGTGTAGCCAAAGCGCGCCCGCAGCCGTTCGGTGAAGTACGTGAAACCGCCCGAGACGAGCAGCGTGCGCACGCCGTGCGCATGGACGTGGGCAAGCAGTTCGGGCAGGCCGGGCGAGGGGCGCAGCCGCTCGGCATAGACCTCGGCCAGCACCCGCACCGGCAGCCCTTCGAGGCAGGCGACGCGACGCCGCAGGCTCTGCGCGAAATCGATCTCGCCACGCATCGCCGCCTCGGTCACGGCCGCCACGTCGGCTTTCACGCCAGCGAAGTCGGCGATCTCGTCGATGCACTCGATGGTGATGGCGGTCGAATCCATGTCCATCGCCAGAAGCCCGAGCCGTGCAAGCGGCAACGCCCGTTCGGCGGGCAACACGTCATCGGCGGGGTCGGCGGCGGCAGTCATCGCGGGCGATTGTAGAGTCCGCCCGGGAGCGCACGACGACCGCCACCAGCCGCAGGCGACGGCTCGACGTCGCTTGCGTGGGGTCGGTCATCGCCAGCGGTCATCGAACGCGGCCAAGCGCGGTCAAGCCCGCTCCTACGCGCTGTAGGCGACGGCTTGACGTCGCTTTCGTGCGGTCGGTCATCGCCAGCGGTCATCGAATGCGGCCAAGCGCGGTCAAGCCCGCGCCTACGTGTTGTAGGCGACGGCTTGACGTCGCTTTCGTGGGGTCGATTGTCGCCAGCGGTGATTGAATGCGGCCAAGCGCGGTCAAGCCCGCGCCTACGGGTTGTAGGCGACGGCTTGACGTCGCTTGCGTGGGGTCGATTGTCGCCAGCAGTGATTGAATGCATCCAAGCGCGGTCAAGCCCGCGCCTACATGTTGTAGGCGACGGCTTGACGTCGCTTGCGTGGGGTCGATTGTCGCCAGCAGTGATTGAATGCATCCAAGCGCGGTCAAGCCCGCGCCTACCGGATGTAGGCGACGGCTTGACGTCGCTTTCGTGGCGTTGATTGTCGCCAGCGGTGATCGAACGCAGCCAAGCGCGGTCAAGCCCGCGCCTACGTGTTGTAGGCGACGGCTTGACGTCGCTTTCGTGGGGTCGATCGTCGCCAGCGGTGATTGAATGCGGCCAAGCGCGGTCAAGCCCGCGCCTACCGGATGTAGGCGACCCAGCGCGGTCAAGCCCGCGCCTACGTGTTGTAGGCGACGGCTTGACGTCGCTTTCGTGGGGTCGATCGTCGCCAGCGGTGATCGAACGCAGCCAAGCGCGGTCAAGCCCGCGCCTACGTGTTGTAGGCGACGGCTTGACGTCGCTTGGGTGGGGTTGATCATCGCCACCGGTGATTGAATGCGGCCAAGCGCGGTCAAGCCCGCGCCTACGGGGTGTAGGCGACCCAGCGCGGTCAAGCCCGCGCCTACGTGTTGTAGGCGACGGCTTGACGTCGCTTGCGTGGGGTTGATCATCGCCAGCGGTCATCGAGTGCAGCCAAGCGCGGTCAAGCCCGCGCCTACCGGATGTAGGCGACCCAGCGCGGTCAAGCCCGCGCCTACGTGTTGTAGGCGACGGCTTGACGTCGCTTGCGTGGGGTCGATTCATCGGCGGCATCAGCTTTGCGTGCAAATGACGTCCATAACGGGCTTGGGGGCGAAATATCGCGAAAGTCGACTTCATGCGATTGTTGGTTCAAAGCCCGTTATGGATGCGCCTTTCAATGAAAAGCTGTTGCTCGCTCCGAGCGGTTTTGGGTGGCGATCGGACGCGGCATGGCGTGATCGGGTCAAATACCGCTTTGCCGCGCGGCTCCGGCGTTTGGGGCAGGCGGCGGCGCCACGTCACGGAGGGGACACGTCATGGCCATTTACGAACTCGACGGCATTCGTCCGGTCGTCGCCGACAGCGCCTGGGTTGCGGAATCGGCGGCGGTCATCGGCAACGTGCGCATCGGCGCCGATTGCAGCATCTGGCCGGGCGTGGTGATCCGGGGTGACAACGAGCCGATCGTGATCGCCGACGGCACGAACATCCAGGACAACTCGGTGCTGCATTCCGACTTCGGCATGCCGCTCACCATCGGCCGCCGCGTCACCGTCGGCCACAGCGTCATCCTGCACGGCTGCACGGTGGGCGATGGTTCGCTGATCGGCATGGGCGCAACAGTGCTCAATCGCGCCGTGATCGGGCGCGACTCCCTGGTCGGCGCCGGGGCGCTGGTGACCGAGGGCAAGGTGTTCGCCGATCGCATGCTGGTGGTCGGCGCTCCGGCCGTCGCCAAGCGCGAATTGAATGCCGAGGCAATCGCGGAGCTCGGGCACAGCGCCGACATCTACATCGACAACGGGCGCCGTTTCCGCGCCGGACTGCGTCGCATCGGCTGAGCGCCGCTTCGCGGCGATCAACCGCCGAAGCCGCCCTGATCGAGATAGCGCTGCTCGTCGGCCGTCATCGCGCGGCCGAGCACCGGGTTGCGATGCGGAAAGCGGCCGAAGCGGGCGACGGCGTCGCGGTGGATTTCGGCGTAGCGCAGGCCGTCGCCGCCGAGCGGGCGGTAGAGCGCCACGGCGCGGTCTTGATCGGCCAGGTTCTCGCTGTGCATGAAGGGCAGATAGAAGAACTGCCGCAGTGCGGGTTCGACTTCGGCATCGAAGCCACGGGCGAGCGCCGCATCGGCCACGCTGCGGGCCTGCGCGTCGGTGGCGAACATGCGCGGCGTGCCGCGAAAGCTGTTGCGCGGATATTGATCGAGCAGGATCAAGAGCGCGAGCGCCCCTTCGGCGTGTTCCGCCCACGCGGCGAGCGCGCCGTGCGCGGCGGCCTCATGTTCGGCGGCGAAGCGGGTGCGAAATTCGTCATCGAACGCCGCGTCCTTGCGAAACCAGCGCTCGCGGCCGGCCGCGCGCCAGAAGGCGACGACGTCGGCGGCGGAGGCGATGTGGGTGGTCGAGGCGGCGGTGTTGGCGTTCATGCGCGTTCGATGAATTGGAAATCGACCTTGCCGGTTTCGGCGTTGGCGGCCGCGAGCCGTACGCGCACCCGTTCTCCCAGCGCGAGCGTGAAGCCGCTTCGTTGGCCGACCAGCGTGACGCGGTCGCGGCCAAGCTCGTAGTAGTCGCGCGGCAGCGTCGTCGCGTGGATGAGCCCGTCGGCGAAGGTGTCGTCGAGCGTGACGAAAGCACCGAAGCCGACGACGCCGGAGATGGTGCCGGTGAATTCCTCGCCCATATGCGCTTCGAGGAACTTCGTCTTCAGGTACTGCGTGACTTCGCGCGAGGCGAGGTCGGCGCGCCGCTCGTTGGCGCTGCACGTCTCGCCCAGCGCCTCCCAGTCTTCCTGCGTGTAGCGCTTGCCGGCGAGCAGGGCCTTGATGCCGCGATGGGTGAGCAGATCGGGGTAGCGACGAATCGGTGACGTGAAATGGGCGTAGTGCTCGTAGGCGAGACCGAAGTGGCCCGCGTTGCGCGGTGTGTAGATGGCCTGCGGCAGCGAACGCAGCAGCACCGTGTGCAGCGCCGGCGCATCGATGCGATCACGAGTCGCCTCGATCAGCTGTGCATAGTCGCGTGGTGCGGGGTGCTCGCCACCGCCCAACGTGAGGCCGCGCAGCGCGAGCGTCTCGCGCAGCGCGGCGAGCTTCTCCGGCAGCGGTGAATCATGCACGCGGTAGAGCAGCGGCGCGCGGTGCTCCGCCAGAAACTGCGCCGCGCAGACGTTGGCGGCGAGCATCATCTCCTCGATCAGCTTGTGCGCATCGTTGCGCACGGCGGGGCGAATGCTCGCCACGCTGCCGTCATCGTTGAACGTGAAGACGGCCTCCTGGCCCTCGAAGTCGAGCGCACCGCGCAGTTCGCGGGCGCGGCGCAGCACGGTGTAGAGCGCATGCAGCGCCTTCAGCGAGGCGTCGATGCTGTCGGACTTCGGTTTCGCCTTCGCGAGATCGGGCAGGCGCGCGGCCACCTCGGTGTAGGTAAGCCGCGCGGCCGAGCGCATCACCGCCTTGTGGAATTCGTAGCCGGTGACGACGCCGCTCGCGTTGATCTGCATGTCGCAGGCCAGGCACAGCCGCTCGACCTCGGGACGCAGGCTGCAAAGCTCGTTGGACAACGCCTCCGGCAGCATCGGAATCACGCGGCGCGGAAAGTAGACGCTGGTCGTGCGCTCGCGAGCGTCGGCGTCGAGCGCCGAGCCCGGCGTCACATAGTGCGACACATCGGCGATGGCGACCACGAGGCGCCAGCCGCGCCCGCTGCGCTCGGCGTACACGGCGTCGTCGAAGTCCTTCGCCGTCTCGCCATCGATCGTCACCAGCGGCAACGCGCGCAAATCGAGCCGCCCGCGCCGCTCCTGTGCCTTGACCACGCCACCGAAGGCAGTCGCCTCGGCCAGACTCGCCGCCGAGAAGACATGCGGCAGATCATGCTTGCGAATCGCGATCTCGATCTCGATGTCGGAGGCATGCTCGTCGCCGAGCACTTCGACGATCTCGCCCTGCGCCTCATCCCACGGCGTTGGCTGCCGCGTGATCTCGGCGACGACGATCTGATCCACCGTCGCCCGCCCCAGCTTGTTGCGCGGGATCACGATGTCCTGATTGATGCGCCGCTCGGCCGCCACGACGAACCACACACCGTTCTTGCTGCGCAGCTTGCCCACGACGCGCCGGTTGCCGCGTGCGATGACGGCAACGATTTCGGCGCTGGGTTTGCCATCGCGCGGGGCGCTGCTTGGCAGCACCGCGACGCGGTCGCCGTGCAGCACGGCGCGCATGGCTTCTTCCGGCAGATAGAGATCGTCACCGCCGCGATCGAGTTTGACGAAGCCATACCCATCGGGGTGGCCGATGATGCTGCCGAGCAGGCTGCCGGGCGGAGCGGCCGGGGCCGCGTTCGCCTTCGATGCCGGGTTCGTGGCGGTCTCGATCGCGGGCGTGCTCGTGCGCTTGCGCAGCGGCGCGCGGACCGATGCCGCTTCGACCGACGCAGCGGGTGTCTTGACGTTGGACTTGCCGCGAGCGGCCGGTTTGGGCTTCGCGGCGGCGCCAGGCGGCGCCTTCGCGGTGGAGGTTGCCGCCGTCTTTGCGGTGGCGGAAGGGGTGGGCGCGGCACGCGGGGTGCGACGCTGCGTTGCGTTCTTTTTGTCGTTCAATCTATAATCCGTGTTTGCCTGAGAGCCCAGGTGGCGGAATTGGTAGACGCACTAGTTTCAGGTACTAGCGGGTAACACCGTGGGGGTTCGAGTCCCTTCCTGGGCACCAACTGCACATGCAGTCGGATCGGTTGCAAGGCCAGACGTGGTTGTAACCCACTGCTGGCGACAAAGCAAAGCGAAGGCAAGCAGACAGAACCGGCGAGAGCCGGTTTTTGTTTTTGGGCAACGGGCGGCGCGCGCAACGCAGAGCCCTGTGGCGGCGTCGCGGCGATGCCTCGGATACCTTAAGCTTGCCATCAATGTTCGGCGGTTGTAGCGTACCGCCTGCCGCACATTTGGGGGTGATGATGAGGATTGCCAGCGTTTTGAGGCGGACGGTGGGCTTTCGTTGGATTGTCGTGGCCGTGGCGATGTTGGGCGCGGTCTGCGCGGCGCCGGTGCTCGCCGTGCCTGCGCACTACTTTGTGGTCAGCGAGACGAGTGATGGTTCGCTCGCGGTCGTGTCGCATCAGTACGTCAATCTCGATGCGGTGCCTGACGCGTTGACTCCGGGTGCCGCTGGTTCGGCGCAGGACAGCTACCTCGATGTGACCGTACGCGACAAGTCGGATGCCGAAGTGGTGTTCACCAGTGTGGCGAGCGCATCGACCTTCCTTCGCGGCGAGTTTCACGGGAGCGACGGGTCGATCGACGGGCACCATCTGCCACTCGCGGTGCGTTACTACGTCGTTCGCCTTGCCGCGGCGCCAGGTCGCGTGTTGCAGTTGCGCAGTCGGCACGGCGCGACGACGAAGGCGTCGCCAAGTGTGGGTCATGCGATTGAGGTGGATCTGGACCATCCGACGAGCGCGCTGGCCGGCGCCGCGATGACGACTCCGACTGCGTTGCCCGCGGGGAGCGCGACCGGCTATCTGCGCCAGAGCGGCAATCCGGCCAATCGGCTCGATGTTCTCATCGTTGCCGAGGGGTACACCGCAGCACAACAGGCGAAGTTCCTGCTGGATGCGACGGCGCTTGCAAACGATGTGTTCAGTATCTCGCCCTACCGCGATTTCCAGCAACTCATCAACGTGCAGTGGCTCTTTGTGCCGTCGAATGAGTCGGGCGCCGACAAACCCACCTGTGCAGAGACACCGGGCAGCACGGTGGTGATGGTGGACACGGCTTTCGACGCGACGTTCTGTACCAATGGCATCCGCAGGCTGATCACGGTCAACAACGCCAAAGTCTTCGCAGTGGCGGGGAACGTGCCGGACTGGGACAAGATACTCGTCTTGGTCAACGACACCGAGTACGGTGGCTCCGGCGGTTCGTTGGGCGTGAGTACCACGCATTCGGCGGCGGTGCAGATCATGCAGCACGAATTCGGGCATACCTTCACGCTGCTGGCAGACGAGTATGAAACGGCTTACCCAGGCTATCCGTCGTGCAGTGATCTGACCGCGCCTGGCAACTGTCAGGCGAACGTGACCGATCAGACCAATCGGGCGTCGCTGAAGTGGTCCGGTTGGGTGGATCCCGCGACGCCGATCCCCACCACGGCCGCGCTCGCCGATCCGCTTGCGGCGGGACTCTGGCAGGGCGCGCGCTATCAAACCTCGGGCATGTATCGCCAGTGTTACAACGGCATCATGCGTGCGCTGGGCAGGCCGTTCTGTCGCGTCGATTCCGAGTCGTTCGTGAAGAGACTTTATGGTCCAGGTTGGGGTGTGCCATCGGCCGGCGTCAGTCTGATCGAACCCGGCGCCGTACCCGCGGGGGTGACCGTGAATGCCACGATCGGATCGACGCTCGCGTTTCGCGCGTTGCTGGCGGGATCGGTTGCCGCTGGTGGCTTGACGGCCACTTGGCTCGTCGATGGCAACCCGGTGCGCGTCGACGCCGCCGTCCATGGCAGTTTGGTCCGCTTGGACTTTGCGATTCCGGCGAGCGGCGTGCACAGCGTCGAACTGCGTGTCACCGACAGCACCCCGTTCACGCTCGCTCGTCCGCAGAGTTCTCGCGTCTGGACGGTGCAACCGGCCGCAAGTACGCTGGGCGTGTCCATCGCTGGTCTCGGCAGCGGAAGCGTGACGAGCAGCCCGGCCGGGATCAATTGCGGCAGTGCGTGCACGCTGGCGTTTGCCGGGCCGACGACCGTGACGCTGACGGCAACACCCGCGGCCGGCTCCGTCTTCGTCGGCTGGCTTGGTGCCTGCACCGGTGCGGCCGCCACGTGCACGGTCACCTCCGGCAACGCAACCATGGCGACAGCGACGTTTGCGCCGGCGACGCTCGCGTTGCGCATCGACGTGGATGGAGACGGGCTGTATGTCGCACCGACCGATGGCGTTTTACTCGTGCGCTATCTGCTGGGACTCAGTGCGGGCTCGCTGACTGCCGGCGCCGTCGGACGGGGGGCTGTGCGCAAGACGCCCACTCGCGTGCTGCAATACCTCGACACGCTCGCTCCGTTGCTGGACGTCGACGGCAACGGTGCGGTGGATGCCCGTAGCGATGGCATCATCATGCTTCGCTATCTCCTCGGACTGCGTGGGGCGAGCCTGACGGCGAATGCCATCGGTGTCGGAGCGACGCGCGGAACCAGCGCCATCGAAAGCGCCCTGGCACCGCTGGTGGCGCCGTAACCATCGTTCGCCGCGAGCGTTCAATGCCGGGCGTCGTGCCGCGTCCTGCGCGCTGCTCAGGCTTCGACCGTCGTGGCTGTGCGTCGTGCGGTGGCGGGGTTCACGTCGCCGCTCGCGCCGAGTAGCGCGAAGAGGTTTTTCGGATCGGCCGCGTCGGCGATCAGCGGCAGCGTTTGCGTGACGCCGTCGGCTTCGGCCAAGGCGTGCAGGTAGCGCAGCGCCGAGTAATCTTCGAGCGCGAAGCCGACCGAGTCGAACACCGTGATCTGCGCGTCGTCGGTGCGCCCGCTCGCCTGTCCGGCCAGGACGCGCCACAGTTCGGTGACGGCGAAGTCGGCGGGCATCTGCTGGAGGTCGCCCTCGATCCGCGTCTGCGCTTCGTATTCGACGAACACGCGCGCCTGCTGCAGCAGTTCGGGATGCAGTTCGGTCTTGCCGGGGCAATCGCCGCCGACGGCGTTGACGTGCGTGCCCGGCGCAATCATGTCGCGCGTGAGGATCGTCGCGTTGGTTTTGTCGGCGGTGAGCGTGGTGACGATGTCGGCGCCGCGTGCCGCTTCGGCCACGCTTCGGTGCACGGTGGCGCGCAGGCCGTGCGCCGCGAGGTTGGCGAGCAGTTTCGCCGTGGCGGCTGGGTCGATGTCAAACAGCCGGAAGGCGTCGATGCCGAGCAACTCGGCGAAGGCGAGCGCCTGAAATTCGCTCTGCGCGCCGTTGCCGATGATGGCCATGACGCGGCTGCCGTGGCGAACGAGAGCGCGACCCGCCATTGCGGAAGCGGCGGCGGTGCGCAGCGCCGTCGTCAGCGTCATCTCCGAGAGCAGGAGTGGCAGCCCGGTCGCGACATCGGCAAGCACACCGAAGGCCATGACCGTGGGCAGCGCGTGGCGGGTGTTCTTCGGGTGGCCGTTGACGTATTTGAAGGCGTAGCGCGTCGCGTC
>JAFEDD010000052.1:17029-18226 GCA_018241765.1 Pseudomonadota bacterium
TTGTCGAAGTCCGGCCAGCGCAGGAAGTCCTCGGTCATCGTGGCCGTCATCTCACGCAGCACACGACGCACGCCTCGCTGACGGACGAGGCGGGCGACTTCTGCTGGCGACAGGAAGAGGGGCTGTTGCATGGTGGATGGTGCGATCGCAGGGCGCATGGGCGAATTCGACGGTGTGTCGACGGTGGCGGTGATGAGCCGCATTGTGAACGTCCGCCGTGGCAATTCATATCGGCAGAAATGCTTCAGAAACAGCAGATTTCTAGCGAAACGCCAGAGCGCATTGCGTAAAATGCCAGAATGGACGAGGTTGACCACAAGCTGATCTCGCTGCTGCGCGCCAACGCACGCACCAGCGTGGCCACGCTGGCGCATCGTTTGGGCGTGTCGCGCGGCACGGTGAGCAACCGCATCGCCAAGCTGGAAGAGCAGGGCATCATCGTGGGCTACACCGTGCGCCTGCGGCCCGACGTGAAGCCCGATCAGATCAACGCCTGGATGAGCATCGCCGTCGAGGGCAACCAGACGCGACGGGTGATCGCGGAACTGCTCGGCGAGCCCGCCGTCGCCATCCTGCACGACACCAACGGGCGCTGGGATCTGCTCGCGCAACTGCGCGCCGAGAACCTAGCGGAGATGTCGAAGGCGCTAGAGCGCATCCGGCTCATCAAGGGCATCAGCAACACCGAGACGAGCATTCATCTGGTGACCTACCGCGCCTCCTGAGCGCTGCATCGATCCTGTGTTGCGGCACGGCTTGTTTGAGGCGCACATTTCGTGCGCCAATCCAGTGACTGTTGACCTGACTCCGCGTCGAGACGGACGCCTGCCGCTCCACCGCAAGATGGCTCAAAAATGCCGCCACCTCGGCAGCGCCCATATCCCGCGGGAGGCGCTTGCCGTGAAAAAAATGAACCGCCACGCCCAATCGGCACAAGCCTCTTTCGTCCGAATGCTTTAATGGCACGTGCGTAGACGAATGCGCAGCCGGTCGAGCCGCTTGGGCGGCGGCGCGCCCGGCGCGGCACCAGCGGTTGAAAGCAGTGGCGGCACAGCACAGACGAGGAGTAGGACCCCAACCGGAAAATTTTAGGTTTGGCTAAATGCCGAATGCTACGACTGTGATGAGGCTGCGCGCACCTTGCCTTGAGCTGGACGACGGTGTCGGTTACCATTGCTGTCGCACAATTCTAGTTAG
>JAFEDD010000053.1 GCA_018241765.1 Pseudomonadota bacterium
GATCATCCTCTCAGACCAGCTACCGATCGTCGCCTTGGTAGGCCTTTACCCCACCAACTAGCTAATCGGACATCGGCCGCTCCTGTAGCGCGAGGCCCTTGCGAGTCCCCCGCTTTCCTCTCCCGAGCGTATGCGGTATTAGCCAATCTTTCGACTGGTTATCCCCCTCTACAGGATACGTTCCGATGCATTACTCACCCGTTCGCCACTCGCCGCCAGGGTTGCCCCCGCGCTGCCGTTCGACTTGCATGTGTAAAGCATGCCGCCAGCGTTCAATCTGAGCCAGGATCAAACTCTTCAGTTCAATCACTGCTAATTTCACAATACTCAAAATTACACTGAACGGTTCTTCGATACCCCTCCCTCGTCAACCCTTGGCGGCTTAGCAAAGCCTGGGTCAACCCAAGAGGCGTATCTCCCCATCCGTGCTTGCACCCCTTCCGGTCACGCCGCAATCGAGTCGCCAACCCACGCCGAGAACCCGAGAGCCCCCAGCGCCGCTTCGCCACCCAAACCACGACGCGCTCGCCTCAGAGCGCCTGCACGTTTCGGTTGTCTCAATTCTTAAAGAACAATGACCCCTCTCACCGCCCGCCCCACCCCTCGTCATCCAACGAAGAGCGAAACCTCGGCCCCGCCGCGCACCTTCCGGTCGCTCGCGAGAGAAATCTTTTTCGGGGCGACGATTCTAACACGTCGCCTCGCAAAGGATGTCTCTCCCCCCTAACAGCACCCCGTCCGCCACCCCAGCCCGCTCGCCTCCAAGACCTTCGCCTCAGTCGCCAAGCCTTGGTTGCGGGGGAAGGATTTGAACCTTCGACCTTCGGGTTATGAGCCCGACGAGCTGCCAGACTGCTCCACCCCGCGCCTGCGGATCCTTGCCGTCCTTCGCCTCACCCCGCACAGCCGTCACACTCCGTGTGGGACCGTGCGCTCGTTCAGCGAAGACAGAGATTATGGCACACCTCTTTTTACTTTGCAAGTGGGGTAGCCGATTCCGGCGCCCGCGTGCGCCGAGGCACGTAAGGCGACGCGAGAATCGCGCGAACGGCTGATGAAGGGGCAGCGGTTCGCCCTGATCGTCATCGCGGCAGCATCGCCACGGCGCACTGTGCCCTGCCGCCTCTTCGCGTCGAAACCAGTCCCAGTCGCGCGCGGGTTCGCGAAGACTTGTTGCGCGCCTTCTATCGTGCGCCGTTGCGCCGCGTGGTGCGACCGTTGCCTGACCCGACAGGTGGACGTGCGCGACGGGTGTCGCGTTCGCGCGCGATGAAATCGCGGATGGCCGGGTAGACGAGGTTGCGCCAGCGACTGCCGGAGAAGATGCCGTAGTGGCCGCAGCCCTCGACCAGCAAGTGTTCGCGACGGGCGTCATCGATGCGCGAACACAGCCCATGCGCGGCGTAGGTTTGGCCCGGACACGAGATGTCGTCGGCGCCGCCTTCCACCGTCATCAGCGCGATGTCGCGGATGGCGGCGGGCTCGATGGCATGGCCGTCGACGCGCATCAAGCCCCGCGGCAGATGATGCTCCTGAAACACCCGCTGCACCGTTTCGAGGTAATAGGCTGCATCGAGATCGAGCACCGCGTTGTATTCGTCATAGAAGCGGCGGTGCGCGGCGCTGTCGGCCGGATCGTGGCCGCGCAACATGCTGAAAAAGTACTCCCAGTGCGACTTTGCGTGATGGCCGGGGTTCATCGCGACGAAGCCGTAGTGCTGCAGAAAGCCCGGATACACGCGCCGCCCGAACGCTGCGTACTTGGCCGGCACCGGAGACACGACATGCTGTTCGAACCAGTCGAGCGAATGCTTGGTTGCGTAGTTGTTCACGCTCGAGGGGTTGACGCGCGTGTCGATCGGGCCGCCCATCATGATCATGGCGCGCGGGCGGTGCGGGTCATTGGCGGCGGCCATCAGGCTGACGGCGCAGAGCACCGGCACGGTCGGCTGACAGACCGACATGACGAACACGTCGGGACCGAGCAGGCGCAGGAATTCGATGACGTAGGCAACGTAGTCGTCGAGATGAAACACGCCCGCGGCGAGCGGCACGATGCGGGCGTCGCGCCAATCGGTGATGTAGACGTCGTGATCCTGCACCAGCGAGCGCACGGTATCGCGCAGGAGCGTGGCGTGATGACCCGAGAGCGGTGCGACGAGCAGCACCTGGGGCTCGTTGGTGGCACCGACCTTGTGGAATCGCCGCAACTGACAAAACGGCTTCTCGGCGATCACGGTTTCTTCGACGGCGTGGGTGTGTCCATCGACGACGACGCTGTGGATGCCAAAGGGCTGCTTCGGGTATTCCTTGGTGAGGCGAATGGTGAGTTCGCTGGTCGCTGCGAGCAGATCACTCGGCGGCGAATGCTTCCATGGGTTGCCCTCGGATTGTGCCCAGGTCATGCCCATTTCGGCCATGAAGCGCAATGGGGCGCCCAGTGACTTCTGCATTTCATGAAAGGCGTAGAGCACGTGTTCCCTCGTCGACGGTTTTCGTTGTTTGACCGGAGCAATGCCCCGGCACTATAGCTGACCCAACCCGCGCGCCAGGTCGGCGCGCAGGTCTTCCTGAGACTCGAGCCCAACCGCAACGCGGATGAGCGATTCGCCGATGCCGGCGGCTTCCCGCGCGGCGGCACTCATGCGGCCGTGCGTGGTCGTTGCAGGGTGCGTGATGGTGCTCTTCACGTCACCGAGATTGCCGGTGATCGAGAGGATGCGCACCGCATCGATGACTCGCCACGCTTCTTCACGGCCACCGCGCACCGAAAACGACAGCACCGCACCGCCACCGGACTGTTGCCGGCGCGCCAGCGTTGCGCCGGGGTGGCTTTCGAGAAACGGATAGTGAACGCGTTCGACACCGGGGTGCGCCGAGAGCCACCGCGCGAGTGCGAGCGCGTTTTCGCTGTGCGCGCGCATGCGCAATGGCAACGTCTCCATCCCCTTCAAGGCGACCCACGCGTTGAACGGCGCCATGCTCGCGCCGGTCGTGCGCAGGAAGCCGTAGGCGCGCTCACGACAGAACTCTTCGGAGCCGACCAGTGCGCCACCCATGACGCGCCCCTGTCCGTCGAGATGCTTCGAGGCCGAATGCACGACGACATCGGCGCCGAGGGCGAGCGGGCGTTGCAGCGCGGGCGTGCAGAAGCAGTTGTCGACCGCGAACGTGGCGCCAACCTTGCGCGCCATCTCGGCAATGGCGGCGATGTCGAACACATCGGCCATCGGATTCGACGGCGTTTCAAGAAAGACGAGGCGGGTGCCGGGGCGGATCGCCTGCGCCCAGGCGTCGAGCGAGGTGGAAGGGACGACTTCACAGGTGACGCCGAACTTGCCCATGACCGGCGCGCCAAGGACGTTCAGCGTCGAGCCGAACACGCTGCCACTGGTGACGATGTGATCGCCGGCCGAGCACACCGTCATCGCCAGCGTGGTGATCGCCGCCATGCCGCTTGCCGTGGCGAGCGCCGCGGGCGCCCCTTCGAGCGCAGCGAGCCGGCGCTCGAACATGTCGACGGTCGGGTTCGTGAAGCGCGAGTAGATGTAGCCCGGCTCTTCGCCGGTGAAGCGCTTGGCGGCCATGGCCGCCGATTCGTGCACGAAGCTGACGGTGGCGAACAGCGCCTCCGAGTGTTCGTTGAAGGGCGAACGCAGGCCGCCGGCGCGAATCGCCAGCGTGTCGAGATCAGGCGTGCGGCCGTCGTCACCGATCATTGATCGGCCTCCACCGGATCGCGCGAGCCTTCGCGGGCGCGCGCGAGGCCGCTCAGATACTGTGGTGTGATGTCGCCTGTGACGTAACAGCCGTCGAAGCAGGAGGCATCGAAATCGGTGATGCGCTGCGCCGCGTCCGCGCGCTGGCTGCGCAGGATGGCGCGCTTCATGCCGGCGATCGATTGGTAGATGACGCGATCGGCACCGATCACTTCCGCGACCTGCTCGGCCGACTTGCCCACTGCGATCAGTTCGGACGGTGTCGGCATGTCGATGCCGTAGACATTGGGATAGACGACCGGCGGCGCCGCGCTCGCGAAAAACACGCGCCGCGCACCGGCTTCGCGCGCCATCTGCACGATTTCGCGGCTCGTGGTGCCTCGCACGATCGAGTCATCGACCAAGAGCACCGTCTTGCCCGCGAATTCGCTGGCGATCGGATTGAGCTTTTGGCGCACGCTCTTCTTGCGCATCGACTGCCCCGGCATGATGAAGGTGCGCCCGACGTAGCGGTTCTTGACGAACGCTTCACGGTACGGTCGATCGATGACGGTGGCGAGTTCGAGCGCGCTTGGGCGAGACGAGTCGGGGATCGGTATCACGACATCGATCTCGCGCCAGTCGGGCAACGCCTGCACCTCGCGTGCGAGCTCGGCGCCCAGATGCACACGGGCGTCGTACACGCTGATGCCATCGATGACGGAATCGGGCCGCGCGAGGTAGACGTACTCGAAGATGCACGGATTCAGCTGCGCCGCCGTCGCGCACTGCTGCGTGTGGGCGTGGCCGGCGAAGTCGATGAACAGGGCTTCGCCCGGGGCGACGTCGCGCACGGCATGAAAACCCAACAAGTCGAGCGCCACGGTTTCGCTCGCCACGGCATATTCCGGGCCCGCCATCGTCTCGGCGCGGCCGTAGACGAGCGGACGGATGCCGTGCGGGTCGCGAAAGGCGAGCAGGCCGTAGCCGGCAATCATCGCCGTCACCGCATAGGCGCCGCGGCAACGCTGATGGACTCCGGCCACCGCCTTGAAGATCATCTCGGGCGTCAGCCGACGTTCGTCGCGTGCAGCGCGTTCAAGTTCGAGCGCGAGCACGTTGAGCAGCACCTCGCTGTCGCTGTTGGTGTTGATGTGGCGCGCGTCGAGCTGGAAAAGGTCGGTCTTCAGCTGTTCGCCGTTGGTCAGGTTGCCGTTATGCACGAGCGCGATGCCGAACGGCGAATTGACGTAGAAGGGTTGCGCTTCGTGTTCGCTGATGGCGCTGCCCGCCGTCGGGTAGCGCACATGGCCGATGCCGGCATTGCCCAGCAGTTCGCGCATGTTGCGGGTGCGGAACACGTCGCGCGCCATGCCGCGTCCCTTGTGTTGATGAAACACGGCGGCGTCGGCCGTCATGATGCCGGCGGCGTCCTGACCGCGATGCTGCAATGCCATCAGGCCGTCGTAGATCAATTGGTTTACCGGGCCGTGCGAGACGATGCCGATCACACCACACATGGGAGGCTCCTCGAGGAACAGGGGGTCGCCGGCGCGCTTCGGCTCGTGCCCGGCGCTGGTGGCGGCCGCAGACGGGCAGCGAGATCTGCCGGCAGCTTGCTGCGCAGCAGGGCGGCCAGCGTCGTGAGCGGCCGTGCGCTCACGCTGTGCTGCCACCAGGCGAACGAGGGCAACGTGGTGGCCCCCGCGACGAGCACGGCCAGCACGATGATCAGCACACCACGGAGCACGCCGAACACCATGCCCGCAGCTCGGTCGAGCAGCCCGAGGCCCACCGCGCGCACGAGCCGGCTGAGCACGAAGCCCACCACGCTGAGCACCACGAAGGCGAGCACGAACACCAGCGCGTGCCCGAGCAGCGAGCGCAACCACAAGGCGTCGTCCGAGAGTTGCAGTTTCGGCAACATCGCCGCGACGGTGCCGCCGATGGCGAACGATGCCATCAGTGCGACGACCCAGGCGGCCAGCGCGAACAATTCACGAATCACGCCGCGCCATAGTCCGAGCAAGGCCGACAACACGATGAGCGCGAGCACTGCGATGTCGAATCCGGTCATGGTGCCGCTCGTGCTCGCTGCCGACTATTGCAGCGTGACGACCTTGGCCTCGAAACCGGCCTGCGCGAGCCGCGCCCGTGCCGTCTCGGCCGCCGCCTTGTTGTCGTAGGGCCCGACGCGCACGCGGATGACGACACCGTTGGCGACGTCGATGCGTTCGGTGTAGACGGGGAACTTGAGCGCCTTGGCGCGATCATGCACCTGCCGCGCCGCCGCCGCATCGCGCACGGCAACGACCTGCACGGCAAGCTGTCCCGCCTTGCGCGGCGCCTCCGCCGCCTTGACGGCCGTGGCGCTCTTGCCGGTCGCCTTCTCCGCGGCCTTCGCGGCCGCTGTTTCGGGCGCCTTGTCGGGCGGCCTCAGGGCGGGCTTTTCTTCGGGCCGGTCACGCCCTTTCGGCGCCGTTTTATCGCTCGACTTTTCCGCTGCCGTTTCGGGCGGCTTGACGGCCGCCACCGGCGCGGCGGGCGTTGCCGCGGCCGGTTCCGGCGGCGCGCTCGCAGCGGCCCGCTCGGGCGCCGCTGCGGCGCCGGAGGGTTCATCGACGACCGCGGCGCCAACGCGTTCGGCGCCGCCCTTCCTGGCGTCGGGCAGTTTGGGATCGAACCGCGTGCCCTCGACCGGCGGAATGCGCACCTCGACGTTATCGGGCAGCGGCGGCGGCTCGCGCTCGAGCAGCATCGGCACCGCGATGATCGCGATCAGCAGCAGCACAGAGGCCCCCAGCAGCCGACGATTGGCCCGTCGGCGCAATTGATCGGCATCCAGCGGCTCGTCGGTGTTGGGCGTGGCAGCAGCCATCTACTCGCCGGCCTCGGTGGCCTCGGCCACGGTGAGGAATGATCCAAAGATGACGATTCTATCGGCTTCCGCGGCCGATTTCTGCGCCGCAGCAAAGGCCTCGGCGATGCTGTCATGCGGGTGAATGGCGTCGACCGCGACGCCATGCGCCAGCAAGCGCTTCACCAGATGCGCCAATGGCGTGGCGCGCGGGCCGGGCAACGGCGCCACATGCCAGTGCCCGATCTGCGCTCGCACGGCATCGACGACGCCGTCGATGTCCTTGTCGGCGAACATCGAAAACACGGCGTGCGTGGTGCGAATGAACTTCATGTCGGCGAGCGTGGCGGCGAGCGCGCGCGCCGCATGCGGGTTGTGCGCCACATCGAGCACGACGACCGGGCGACCCGGCAACACCTGAAAGCGGCCCGGCCATTCGACGTTCAGCAGACCCTCCTTCACCGCCGCCTGCGCCACCGGCAGGCGCTCGCGCAGGCAATGCAGCGCCGCCAACGCCGCCGCCGCGTTGCCCAGTTGCACGTTGCCGCGCAGCGCCGGCAGCGGCAGGCCATGGCGGTGATAGCGCGCATCGGCCCCCGCTGCGGCGTCGTGCATCCAGAAACCCCATTGCAGCGGCACTTCGCCGACGCGATGCCAGCCGAACTCGCGACCGATGAGATACGCGTGACCGCCGTGGCCGCCGATGGCATGCCCGAGCGAGGCCGGCGGGTCGGGATCGGCGACGATGACCGGTTGCCCACGGCGCACGATGCCCGCCTTCTCGATGGCGATCAGCTCGCGCGTCGGGCCGAGCCAGTCGGTGTGATCGACGCCGATGCTGACGATCACGGCGCAGTCGGCATCGAGTACGTTGGTGGCGTCGAGCCGGCCGCCGAGCCCGACCTCGACGACCCACGCATCGAGGTCGGCCGTGCGAAAAACGTGGAACGCGGCGAGCGTCGTGTATTCGAAAAAGGTCAGCGCGACGCCGTCGCGCGCGGCCTCCACGGCGTCGAAGGCCGCAACCAGCGCGGCATCGTCGACCGGACGCCCGCCGATCGCCACCCGCTCCTGAAAGCGATGCAGATGGGGCGACGTGTAGCGTCCGACGCGATACCCCCCCGCGCGCAAAATCGCGTCGAGGTAGGCGCAAACCGAGCCCTTGCCGTTGGTGCCGCCGACCAGGACCACCGGGCAGGTCGGGGCCAGCCCCATGCGCGCGAAGATCGGCCGGATGCGATCGAGACCGAGCGCGATGCTCGGCCCCGAGCGCAGCGATTCGATGCGTTCGAGCCAGCGCGCGAGCGAGTCAACGTCAGAATCGTTCACAACTTTTCAAGGAAAGCCGCATCCATGACAGGCTTGGAGCGAAGAAATGCCCAAAGTCGATATTCAACGAAATCGGCCTGCAAGCCCACTATGGATGCGGCTTTCAGCAAAAAGTCATTGGTAAAAAGCGGATGAAAACGGTCGCCGCCGGTGCTGCGTCGGTCGCACGGTCCCTCGCCCGCGCTTCAATGCAGCGCCGCCAGCAACCGCGCGAGCATCGGGCGCATCTCGCGACGGTCGACGATCATGTCGATCGCGCCCTTTTCGAGCAGGAACTCGGCGCGCTGGAAACCCTCGGGCAGCTTCTCGCGCACCGTCTGCTCGATCACGCGGGGGCCGGCAAAGCCCACCAGCGCCTTCGGTTCCGCGATGACGATGTCGCCGACGAAGGCGAAGCTCGCCGACACGCCGCCCATCGTCGGGTCGGTCAGCACGCTGATGTAGGGCAGTTTCTTCTCGGCCAGCTCGGCCAGGCGTGCCGTCGTCTTCGCCATCTGCATCAGCGAGGCGAGCCCCTCCTGCATGCGCGCGCCGCCCGAGGCGGCAATCGAGACGAAACCGCATTTGGCCTTGATGGCGGCATCGACACCGCGCGCAAAGCGCTCGCCGACCACCGAGCCCATCGAGCCGCCCATGAAGTCGAACTCGAAGCAGGCCACCACCACGGGCACCTTCTCGATCGCGCCCTGCATGGCGACCAACGCATCGCTCTCGCCAGTCTCCGCCGCTGCCTGCTTCAGCCGCTCGGTGTACTTGCGGCTGTCCTTGAACTTCAGCGAATCGACCGGCGTCACGTCGGCGCCGATTTCGCGGCGACCGTGCTCGTCGAGCAGGGCATCGAGGCGCGCGCGGGCACCGATGCGCATGTGGTGGCTGCACTTGGTGCACACATGCTGGTTTTTCTCCACATCCGACGTGTAGAGCACCGCATCGCACGACGGGCACTTCAGCCACAAACCTTCGGGCACGCCGCGCTTGGCGTGGCTGTCACCCTTCACCGACGGGATGATTTTTTCGATCCAGGACATTCGCTGTGCGGGGTCACCCCCGCTCCGGAAAGTTCGCAAGGGCGAGATTGTCGCGGATTTGGCGGGACGCCGCGACCACGACAAGCGCGGGTCGCCTCGCCGCCCGCCGCGTCACTCGCTCATGAAGCCGCGCAGCGCGCCATAGACCCCGGGCGAGCCGAGCAACGCCAGATGCCCCGTCTCGGCGAACACGGCGGTGCGCTCGGGAGGAAAGGCAAGCGAGCGGCGCGCGCTGCGGTGCCGGCCGAGCGCGCTGGCGAGCGGCACCAGACCGTCGCCGAGCAGGCGCCCCTTCAGGTCCGCGCCGTCGCGTCCGATGGTGCCGGCAATGGCGTAGCAGGCAATGTCGGGCGGCAACGGCAGCGGATGCACGTTCGCTTCGACGTGCTCGCCATGCTGCCAGTCGGCGTCGCTGACGCTACCGTAGCGCAGATCGGTGATGCCGTCGCTGCGCAGGCGGCCGAGGCGGGCGAGCGGCGCGGCGTAGGGCGTCGAACCGAGGACGACCTCGATCCAGCGACCGCCCCGTTCCAGCGGTGCCCCGGTGTGCGGCGTCCCGATGAACACCATGCGGCGCAGGCTCGCTCGCCACGGCGCCCCGAGCCGTTCCGCCTGATCGCAGGCGCTGCGCGCGACGAGCCCGCCCATGCTGTGCGTCACGATGCTGATGGACTCGATCGGCACCGGCCATGCGGCGGCCAACGTGGCGAGCGCCTGCGCCAGCAGCTGGCCATTGGTCGACACGTGCAGCCCCGTGTTGTAGCGCAGGTAGACCGGCGTGAAACCGAGGTCGCGTTGCAGCGCCAGCCCGTGATCGTGGGTGCCGCCCTCGACCTCGCGCTGCCAGCGCAGATCGTTCATGCAAAGGCCATGTACCATGATCAGCAGCCTGCCACCGGGTTGCCCGAACGCGCGCATGATCGACGACGGCTCCATCGTCAGTACCTGCCCGTTCACGCGCCACTGCATGTCGAGCGCAAGCGGATTGCCGCTGCGCCGCAGATAGTCCCCCATCACGCCGTTGACGATGCTTTGCACGCTGTCGCGCCCGCGCACGTCGGGCACGCCGCGCAAGGCCGGCGCCAGCAGTTTCAGCGCCGCGTCGACACCGAGCCCGACGCCGCGCGTGATGCCGCGCACACTGCCGTAGACGAGCCCGGAAATGCCACCGACACCGCCATCGTGATCGCCCGAAAACGGGCGCACGATGCCGCGATGCATGGCCTCGACGAGGCTCGTGATGGACGTCGTGGCATCGATCGCGAGCTTGCCGACGCCGCGCAAATCGCGGTCCCAGTGGCCCGGCGCCGCGCCGTCTTCGGTCGTTGCTTCGCCCTCGCCGCGTTTCATGTCGTCTCTCCCGTCGGGCGCACGGGACGCGCGCCACCTGCCCAGAGCTTAACGACCCCGCCTAGAGTCTCCCAGCCAATTCGCCTCGGGCGCCGCGGAGCGAAGCCAAAGACCCGAGTTGCGCCTCGCGGCATCCCGAAAATTCCCGCCAAGTCGCACCGGTCGTCGGCGGCGGCCAGATGCGTAGCCCGGATGCTTGCATCCGGGTTGCCAAGCCAGCGGCCGCCGAGCGCTCGGGCTGTGCCCGCAGCACGCGTTCGCCACGCTACGGTCACCCTCACCCTGGCCCTCTCCCCGAGGGAGAGGGGACGAGGCGCGTCAAGGGTTCGCCAAGTTCACCCCAGGCCCAGCGTGGAGCCCCGATGCTTGCCTCCGGGTTCCCAAGCCAGCGGCCGCCGAGCGCTCGGGCTGTGCCCGCC
>JAFEDD010000054.1 GCA_018241765.1 Pseudomonadota bacterium
TCCGTACTGCTTTGGCTCGGAGCGTCCGGAGCCATTCAAGGTGGGCACCTGGAGTATTCCGCCGCAGCGGCGCGGAAGCGGCATCGAGCAACCGGACTGGAGCACGGCGCATTCGGCCGGTCTGACCATCGCGCAGTTGATTCGCTACGGTTCTTGCTACGAGGATGAGGAAGTTCCCGATGCGAAGCCCGTGGCTCATTTCTACAACCCGCAGAATGTTGGCGCGGGCGTCGATCTTGGCATCGGGCCAAGCTCCCTGCGTTGGAGCTTGCAGCCGGGGGCGGGGACCTCGAAGAGCGGCCAAAACCCCTACACGTGGCCAGATGCACGCAATTACCAAAAATCTCCCTGCAACGTCTACAGCGTGACGCCTGCGATGTCACGACTTCCCCGCAGATACTGCGTCATGTAGAAGACATTCGAGTGGCCGTCCCCTACGACGAACCGTGCGGAGCGCATTACTTCAACATCAGCCAAAAATTCACAATTTCGCTGAAAGCGGATATCAGGCGGCAGCACGTTGAATTCGGATTCGACAAATCCGTCTTGTGATCGAGAGGCAATCGTCACGCTGTGGGCGCGCAGATGGGTCGACGCGAACCGTTCGAGATACCGGGAATCATCGCCCAGCAAAACGACGTTCAATTTGGGGCGATCAATGGCGCCAATAGCGCGCAGATAGGTTTGATCGTCTGGTTCCGGTCTTTCAACGATCTTGTCGCCACGACGAATATGGACTGCAATGTAGTCCTCCGGTAGTCTGTATTCTGCAATCCGCGCGGCGACGATATTGGCTGCGCGCTCGGACAAAATCCAGCACTGCGACGCGACCAGTTGCGCATCGTGCCACCAGTCCCCGGTCATTCCAATTTGTCGGCAAACCTCTCCCCCCCCCCCCCCCCCCCCCCCCCCCCCCCCCCCCCCCCCCCCCCCCACCCCAGCCNNGTCATTCCAATTTGTCGGCAAACCCCCCCCCCCCCCCCCCTACGCCGGAGCCGACGGCGGCTACGCGAATTCCACCGGGATAACACGACTGAATAAAACGCGCAATCGGCACTGGCATGCGCGCCGCAAATCGGTGATGAAACCGCCAGAGGGTCGAGATGTACTGCGTATCGAGCGAAGCGAGCGGCAACGCGAAGTACTCCCCCCATCCAGCGCCAACATGAACGCCAACTCCGGGTTGGATCGCAAACAGTCGAAGCCCCATGCCATGGCGCAGCGCCGCCAATATCGCCTTCAAGACACCCACCCATTCCGCGCCAAAACCGCAACCACGTCCAAATGGAAATACCAGCAGTGGCTGATCGTTGCGAAGGGCGTGCGCGATTTGTTCGGTCTGGGGAGCCATATGCAGGTGTTTTTACACGATTGATTCGGCACGATAAGCGATGACGTGAGCTTCAGGTGTCACAACCTGCCGACATTCGGTACTCCCTGCTCAGTGCGAACAAGGCGCGAACCCTCGCCACCACCGGCTGGATTGCGCCCGAGCGGCACGTCGCCATGGCGCTGCTGATGGACGGCGGCGACGATGCGCAAACGGTGCTCGCAACGTACTATCCCGAATACGCGGCCAGCGTGCCGCTCACCGTGAACGGGCGCTCGTTCCATTACGACGCCGGCGAGGCGACGGTGTATGCGACGCCGCACTACGGTTTCCGTGGCTTGCATACCACCGAGTATGGGACGGCGTTTTGGTACTTCAACGGCGCGACGCCCACAGCCGTCCGGAACCGGCCGCCGTTGGCCAACCCGGCGCCGCAGCCGCTCGACACGCTGAACTTTTGAGCCACGCCCATGCGTCGGCGCGGTGGACGGCGGCGCAGGGCGGCGATTGGCCCGGAAACAAGCCACGGCCACATTGCGCGGGTCGCATGCGCAAAAAAAGCCCGCACAGGCGGGCTTCTCTTTTGGGGCGGCTGCCGACGCCGCGACTAGGCGAAGCGCGACAGGCGCAGCGAGAACGCCTTCAATGAGGCGATGTTCGAGCGCTCGGCGTGCGTGCGCCATGCGCTCCAGCGGGCGACGAGCTGCTCCTTCGATTCGGTGGAGCGGCCCCATAGTGCCGCGAGTTCCTGACGCATGTGATAGAGCTTTTGCAGCGCTTCGCTGTGCGCAAACACGGCGGCGAGGCGTTCGCGCTGGGCATCGGCAAGGGTGGCGGCGTCGGCGCGGAAGTCCTTGAGCCACTGCCGGCGATTCGGCAGGTCGGCGCCGCCGCGCCCGGCCTTCGCCTTCAGGGCGGCGAATTCGGCGCGTGCGGTGCGCTTGACGATGCGGCCATATTCCTGCATCACGCGATAGCGGTGCGTGATGATCGCCTGCAGCGTTTCATCGACTTCGCCTTCGGTGGTGCGAATCTTGAGCGCGGGGGCGACCTTGCGCACGTGGGCGAGGCCAACGGCGGACATCATGCGGATGTAGATCCAGCCGATGTCGAATTCGTACCAGCGGTGCGCAAATTTGGCCGAAGCGCCGAAGGCGTGGTGGTTGTTGTGCAGCTCTTCGCCGCCGATGAGGATGCCGATCGGGACGATGTTGGTGGAGGTGTCCTCGGTGGAGTAGTTGCGATAGCCCCAGGCGTGGCCGGTACCGTTGATGATGCCGGCGGCGGTGATCGGAATCCACGCCAGCTGGATCGCCCACATCGAGAGCCCGACGAAGCCGAACAACGCGACGAGCAGAATCAGCGAGACGCCCATGCCCTGCCAGGTGTAGCGGCCGTAGACGTTGCGCTCCAGCCAGTCGTCGGGCGTGCCGTAGCCGTAACGGGTGATGGTGTCCGCGTTCCTGGCTTCCTTGCGGTAGAGATCGACGCCGAAGCGCAGCACGCCCCAGTGGCCGTAGACGACCGGGCTGTGCGGGTCTTCGGCGGTTTCGCATTTGGCGTGGTGCTTGCGATGGATGGCGACCCATTCGCGGGTGACCATGCCCGTCGTCAGCCACAGCCAGAGCCGGAAGAAGTGCGAGACGATGGGGTGCAGGTCGAGCGCACGGTGGGCCTGCGCACGGTGCAGGAAGATGGTGACCGCGGCGATGGTGATGTGCGTGGTCACGGCGAGCACCAGCAGGTAACCCCACCACGGCAAGTCCACGGCCCCCTGACCCAAAGCCAGCAATGTGTCGATCATGACGGCGACTCCCTCTCTCTCGCGCGGTGGGCGCGGTTGTATTGTCGTGTTCGTGCCGCGCCTCGGCGGCCCGGTGTGCGGCGGCGGACGCGGGCGTGGACCGGTGACCGCTCCTCGGATGTCGATATTTTAAGTGCCAAGAGTGCAGGCGGCCATTGAGCCGATTCATCAACTTTTCGGTACAACCCGCATCCACAGCGGGCTTGGCGGCCGATTCGACATGAAGTCGACATTCAGGCATTTGCCGCGGCAATCCCTTTATGGATGGGCTTTGAACGGAAAGTTGTATCGGGTCGGCATCAATTGCCGGCGCGGCGGCCATTGGCGACGGCCTGCGGCCAACGGCGGCGCGTGGCGGGCGATTCGTCGGGACGGCTTTGCGCGGCGGCGCGGGCAGCGCCTAGACTGCGGCCATCGATGCTTCAACGCGCCCCGGCGGCGCTTCACGCTATCCCTATGGACGAAGAGCTGATCCTCCCCGGCATGTCGGAACGCGAAATCGCCATTCGCCGTCGCGTGCATCGCCTCGCCGAGTTCTACCGGCACGTGTTTTTCTATGTCGTCGTCAACGCGACGCTGTGGGGCATCAATTTCTGGCAGGTGAGCCAGATGACCGGCCGCGTCAATGGCTGGATGTACTGGGCGGTGTGGCCGACGCTCTGGTGGGGCATCGGCGTCTTCGTGCACGGTCTCTCGGTGCTGCCGTTCTGGAGTTTCTTCTCGCAGGAGTGGGAGGATCGCAAGGTGGCCGAGATGATGCAGAAGGATCGGCCGTGAGCGCCGCCGCTGCGACGCAGAGCAAGCCGCTGTCGTACGCCGAGGCGCACTATCAGGAGTCGCTGCGCGTCGCCCGCAAGCGGGTGAAGGAAATCCGCGGCTTCTACGTGTCGGCGTCGCTGTACGCCGTGGTCATCCCGATTCTGTGGGTGATCAACCTGAGCACGGGCACCCGACTGTGGGCGCAGTGGGCGACGATCGGCTGGGGCATGGGGCTGGCCGTGCAGGGGCTGATGGTGTTCGCCGGCGCGTCGTTCTTCGGCACGGCGTGGGAGGAGAAGAAAGTCGAGGAGATCATGGCGCGCGAGAAGCTCAAGGTGGTGTCGGGCGAGAAGCAGCTCATGCAGGCGCAGATGCGCATGTTGCAGGCGCAGATCGAGCCGCACTTTCTGTTCAACACGCTGGCCAACATCCAAAGTCTCATCAACCGCTCGCCCGAACGCGCCAATCTGATGCTGGACAACTTCATCGCCTATCTGCGGCAGAGCCTGTCGGCCAGTCGCTCGCAGGAGGGCACCGTGGCGCAGGAGATCGAGCTTCTGCGGCACTACCTCGAACTGATCAAGATCCGCATGGGCGAGCGGCTGCACTATCGCTTCGACATCGACCCGGCGCTGGAGGCCGCGCCGTTGGCGCCGATGCTGTTGCAGCCGCTGGTGGAGAACGCCGTCCAGCACGCTCTGGAGCCGAAGGTCGAGGGCGGGCGCGTGTGGGTGCGCGTGCAGCGCGAGGCGGACGCGGGCGGCGCCTGGATGGTGCTCGGCGTGCGCGACGACGGGCTGGGCTTTGGCGAACACGCCGACAGCGCCGGCACCGGCGTCGGACTCGCCAACTTGCGCGAACGCCTCGCCGTGCTCTACGAGGGCCGCGCCACGCTCACCGTGGCCGACGCCCAGCCCGGCACCGACATCACGCTGCGTGTGCCGCTGCCGGCCACGCCGTCGCGGTGACGCCGCATGACCCGCGCTGCCACCCCCACCGCCCTCATCGCCGACGATGAATCGCTGCTGCGCGAGGACCTGCGCGACAAGCTCGCCGCGCTGTGGCCCGAGCTGCGCCTCGTCGCCGAAGCGAGCAACGGCAACGAAGCGGCGGCGCTGATCGCCGGGCACGCGCCCGACATCGCCTTCCTCGACATCAAGATGCCGGGGTTGAGCGGCATCGAGGTGGCGCAGGGCATCGAGACGGACACGCGCGTCGTCTTCGTCACCGCCTTCGACCAGTTCGCGGTGGACGCCTTCGAGCGCGAGGCCGTCGACTACTTGCTGAAGCCCGTCACCCGCGAGCGGCTGGCGCAGACGGTGGCGCGGCTGCGTGCGGCGCTGGCGCAGCCACCGGCGAGCGCTCCGGCCCCGGAGCTTGCCCAGCTGCTCGATCTGCTCGCGCGCGCGGGCGGCGGAGCCGCGACGGCGGCGGGCGCGCGAACGCCGCTGCGCTGGATTCGCGCCAGCCGCGGGGACACGACCTATCAGATCGCCGTCGATGAAGTGCTGTACTTCCAGAGCGACGACAAGTACACCATCGTCTACACCGCCAACGGCGAACACGTGATCCGCATGCCGCTCGCGGAGCTGGTGGCGGCGCTCGATGGCGAACATTTCTGGCAGGTGCACCGTGGCACCATCGTCAACGTCCGCAACGTGCTCTCCAGCAAACGCGACGGCGACGGCCGCGTGTGGCTCAACGTGCGCGGTGTCGCCAAGCCGCTCACCGTGTCGCGCGCCTACCAGCATCGGTTCCGGCAGATGTGAGCGCCGCACCATCGGTGGCGGGCCGCGACGACTGCCAACTTTTCGTCGCAAGGCGCATCCACGACGGGCTTGGCGGCCTATTTTGCCTGAAGTCGACTTTCTGCATTTTTACGCTGCAAGCCCATTGTGGGTGCGGATTTTGCCGGAAAGCCAATGCGTCACCACACCATGCGGCCGGCGCGACGGACCCTTCCCGTAGCATGTGGCGTGTGTGGAGCGTGCATCGGGGAGCGTCATCACGGATACGAGTCTTGCCTTTGCGGTGCTGGCGGCGGCAGCGTTCGGCGCAGGCGTGCTGAATGCGATCGCCGGCGGCGGGACCTTCCTGACCTTTCCGGCGCTGGTGTGGGCTGGCGTGCCGCCGATCGCGGCCAACGCGACGAGCGCGCTGGCCGTGTGCCCGGGCTATCTGGGCAGCACGCTCGGCTTTCGCGCCGAACTGGCCGCCCTGCCGCGTGCGCTGCTCGCGCGCGAGGCGCTCTTGTGCGCCATCGGCGGCGTCATCGGTGCGCTTCTACTGCTGGTGACGCCGGCGCAGGTGTTTGCGCGCGTGGTGCCGTGGCTGCTGCTGTTCGCCACGGCGCTCTTTTCGTTCGGCCCGCGCCTGTCGCGGTGGGCGGGCGGCGCGCACGGGGCGGGGTTGGCGCGGTTGCGGCTGCCGGGGCTGGCGGCGGTCGCCGTCTATGGCGGCTATTTCAACGGCGGGCTCGGCATCCTGCTGATGGCGCTCTATCTGGTGGTCGGCGAGACGCGGCTCGACACGGTGAACGCGCTGAAGAACCTGAACTCGTTCGTGCTCTCCGTGGTGTCGGTGGTGGCCTTCGCGCTGGGCGGCGCCATCGTGTGGCGCGAAGCGCTGCTGATGGCGCTGTTCGCGACACTCGGCGGCTTTGCCGGCGCCCGCCTCGCCAAGCGGTTGCCGACGGCCTGGGTGCGCGCCATCGTCATCGTGACGGGGCTCGTGATGAGCGCGCTCTTCTTCCTGCGCACGCGCTGAGGGGCGCGCGGCAGGCTACGCAGTGCGCTCGAAGACGGCGGCGAAGAAGCCGTCGCAGCCGTCCTCGTGCGGGGTCAGGCGGGCGAAGGGTTGCGCCGCCTCGGCCTCGCCGCGCAGCGAGGCGGGCAAGAGTTGCCAGCCGGCGTGCTTCGCGAGGAAGTCCTCGGCGACGCGCTCGTTTTCTTCGGCGAGCAGGCTGCACGTGGCATAGACGAGCCGCCCACCCGGACGCACGAGGCGCGCGGCGGCGCCGAGGATGCTGCGCTGCTTGGCGGCCAGTTCGTTCACCGAGGCGGGCGATTGTCGCCACTTGAGGTCGGGGTTGCGCCGCAGCGTGCCCAGGCCCGAGCACGGCGCATCGACCAGCACGCGGTCGGCCTTGCCATGGAAGCGATCGAGCCGCGCATCATGTTCGTCGTCGATGCGCACCGCCTGCACGTTGCTCGCGCCGCTGCGCGCCAGACGCGGGCCGAGGTTGTCGAGCCGCCGCTCGTTGACGTCGAGCGCGTAGAGGCGTCCGCTGCCGGCCATCGCGGCAGCGAGCGCGAGCGTCTTGCCGCCGGCACCGGCACAAAAATCGATGACCATTTCGCCGCGCCGCGCGCCGACCAGTTGCGCGAGCAATTGGCTGCCCTCGTCCTGCACCTCCAGCGTACCGTCCTCGAAGAGCGGATGGCGCGAGATGTCGACGCGGTGCGGCAGCCGGATGCCGACGGCCGAACGCGGCGTGGCGCGGGCCTCGGGAAAGCCCTCCTGTTGCAGCCGCGCGAGGACCGCGTCGCGCCGCGCCTTCAGCGTGTTGACGCGCAGATCGAAGTTCGCCGGCGCAAGCAGCGCCTCGGCAAGCGCGAGTCGCGCCTCATCGCCGAACTGCACGCCGAGCCGGTCCCACAGCCACGCCGGCAGCTCGCGGCGCGGATGCGCGCCGAGCGCCTCATCCGCCTTCAGGAACTTCGCGTAGCGGTCTTCTTCGCCGGGCGGCACCTTCACCCGCCGCCGGAACTGCCGCGCCAGCGCCGCGAGCGCCAACGCTTCGAAACTCGCACCGTCGCCGGCGATGCGCTCGACCGACAACCGATGCCGCAGCCACGCGTAATACCCCTCGGCCACGGCGACGCGATCCTGCGAGCCGACACGCTTCTCGCGCAGCACATGGGACAACGTGCGGTCGGCCGGGTAATCGAACCTGGCCGCCGACTGAATGGCAAAGGCAAGCGCACTGAGCGCGGAAGAACGCAAAAGCATGCGCGCATTGTACGAATGCGTTCAATGGCTTTTCTCGCCAATGGCGTCCATGACGGGCTTGCAGCGCAAAAACGCCTGTTGTCGACTTCAACGCCAATGCCGCTCCAAGCCTGTCATGGACGTCATTTGAGCGAAAAGCTGTTGTGCTGAAATCCGCGCAACGGATACGGCGCGCGGCGAACGCGGTGGCATATTCGCCCTCTCCGCCCCACGCCTGCGCCCTGCGTCCCACCGTGATGCCCGCCCAGCCCACCGTCGCCCACGCCCGCCCGGACGCGCATGGTGCGCGCCTGCTCGCCGAGTACGACGACACCATGCGCCGCAACGCCCATGTCGCTGGCGCCCACGTCGACGCGCTCCCGCACCTCTCGCGCTGCACCGCCTCGAGCGGCAGTCAGCGCTTGATTCTTTGGCATGACTTCGCGGCCGTCGACGCCGCGCGTCACGTCGACACCGAACTGGGCGCCGTGAGCGGCCACGCCGACGTGCTGATGTGGAAGCTGTACGCGCACGACGCAGCGCACGACGCCCTGCGTGACGCGTTGCTGGCCCGAGGCTTTGCCGAAAACGACCCCTGCACGTTGATGGCCGCCACCGTCGAGGATGTGCTCGCCGCGCTGCCGTCCGAGCGCGCGGGCGAACTGGCGGCGCGGCAGTTGACCCGCCCCGACGAGATCGATGCCTATCAAGCCATCTGGGACGATGTCTGGCCGGACGCCGCCAACGCGCGCTACGTCAGCGATTACCGCCATCTGGTCGAGCGTCGCGCACCGGGCGTTGCGTTTTTCGCGGGCTACGCCGCCAGCGGCGAGGCCGTCGCCAGTGGCTACCTGTTTCATCATGCCGGCGACGCGTTCGCGCTGCTCTGCGGCGGCGCCACCAAGGTGGCGTGGCAGCGCCGCCATGCCTACACGCTGATGCTCGCCGTGCGGGCGCGCGCCGCCGCGGCGCGCGGTGCCCGGTATCTGGCCGTCGAAGTGAGTGTCTAGTTGCCATAGTCTTGCTACATTCGAAGCGCTGGGCATCCCGCAGCACTTCGTTGCAAATACTCGCAATAGCACCGCTATTGCTGCGTTTTGCGCCTCGTTCTGCGGGCGCCCAACGCTTCTCGGTGTAACGCAGACTATGGCAACTAGACACGAGCGCCGAGAGCCGCCCGATCCTCGCCCGCGCGGGGTTTCGCGCGCTCTCTTCGCTGATGTTCTACGAGAAGGCGATCAGCGCGGCGCCCGATCGCGCAGCCACGTCGCCGTGACCAGCACCAGCGTCTGCCACTCGATGAGCAGGCCGAGCGACCAGACGTGCTCGCCGAACGTGTGCAGCCACGGATCGAGCAGCTGAAACACCACGCCGCCGAGCAGGCCCGCCGCCGTGAGCGACGCCGTGACTTGCAACGCTCGCGAGCGCCACAGCGCGGCGCAGCCCGCCCCGACCACGGCGCCGCCGAGCGCGCCCGACAGCACGAAAGGCAGTGCCGGCCAGTGCGCAAAGAGCGAGACGGCGAGCCGCCAGCTCGCGACGCTGGCGACGAGGCTCACGCCGAGCGCGACGAGACGGGCGCGGGTCGAAGCGCTCGCCGTCCGTCCACACAGCGCGAACAGAAACAGCCCGAACACGAGGCCCGGATACGCGTCGCGCAGCGGCGGCCACGCGGGCAGCCTCTCCATGCCCGCCCACACCACGACGCCGGAGAGCACCCCGGCCAGCACCGTCACCCAGCGAACGCTCATTGCCTGCCGCTCCTGCCCACGCTCACCGCACCGGCGGTGCCAGGCCGCACGATACGCCTTTCCACGGCGTGAGCCAATTCGCGAGCCATTGCGCTGATGATGGCATCATTCATCGGCACGGCGAGCGCCGCGCGTACCTATCGGGAGACTCCATGCACCCTGTTTTTGCCCGCCGCTCACGCGGCGGCCACCGCGCCGCCATCGCGCTGGTCATCGCGACGCTTGCCCTCGCCGGGCCGGTGGTCGAGGCCGCACCCGGCATTTGGGACACGAGCTTCAACGGCTCCGGCATCGCGCAGCGCGACGTCGGGCCCGGCAACGACGTCGCCTGGGCGGCGGCCGTGCAGCCCGACGGCAAGATCGTGGTCGTGGGCGGCTGCTCCAAGACGGGCGGCGCCGGCGCGCGCAACTGGTGCATCGTGCGCCTGAACGCGAACGGCTCGATCGATGCGTCCGGGTTCGGCAACCTCGGCGTCGTGCAGCTTGCGGCGGCGCAGGATCAGTACGCCAGCGGCGTCGCCGTGCTGCCGAGCGGCGACATCCTCGTCACCGGCACCTGCGCGGCCAAGTTCTGCGCCTACAGGCTGAGCCCGAGCGGCGGCATCCAAGTCAACTTCGGCGACCAGAGCCCCTCCGGCGGCCGCGCGCTGTACGGGCCCAGCGGCTTCACGCTGGAAGCGCGCATGATGCTCCTGCAACCGGATGGCCGCTTTCTGATTGGCGGCAGTTGCTTCAACGCGCAAGCGGTCGAGTCGAGCTGCATCGCGCGCTTCAACCCCGATGGCAGCCTCGACACCGCCTTCGGGCAGGGTGGCGGCAACGGCGTGCAGTTCGGCTTCATCAGCAGCAAGATCTTTCGCCTCGGCGCGCTCGCGCTGCAAAGCGATGGCAAGATCGTCTATGCCGCGTCGTGGAATGATGGCGTGACGTGGAGCATGTCGCGCGGCCGACACCATGCCGACGGCAGCCCCGATGGCGCCTTCATCTCGAGCGCGTTGGCGCCGCCCGGCAGCACGTCGGCACTCACCACCGGCATCGCCGTGCAGGCCGATGGCCGCGTGCTGATCGCGGGCTACTGCGACGTGAGCGGCGTGTTGCGCTTTTGCGCGGCACGGATGCAGGGCGACGACGGCGCTGTCGACACCGGCTACGGCGCTGGCGGCTACTTCGTTGCGCCGACCACCGTGCTCGGCGGCGGCGGGGCGGCTTCACTCGTCGTGCAGCCCGACGGCAAGGCGATCCTGAGTGGCACCTGGTCGGGCAATTTCTCGGCCATTCGGCTCAACGACGACGGCAGCCTCGACACCACCTGGGCCGGCACCGGCTATACCTACGGCAACATCGCCAACAACGACGTGCTGCACGCCTCGGTGCTGCAACGCGACGGCAAGCTGCTGTGGGCGGGGCAGTGCGCCCCAAGCGGCAGTTACCCGCAGATGTGCGTGCAGCGCGTCGGCGGCGGGCCGTTTGGCGCCAGCGCCTGCACGCTCGATGTCGACGGCGACGGCCGCGTCGGCGCCACCACCGACCTGCTGATCCTCGCCCGCGTGCAGGCCGGCGTCACCGGCAGCGCCGCGCTCGGCGGGCTCAGCTTCAACGCCAACGCCACGCGCACGACGTGGCCGGCGATCCGGCAATATCTGGTCGCGCAATGCGGCCTTGCGGTGAAGGAGTGAACGCCGTGTCTCATGCCACCCTGCCCATCCGCGTCGCCTGCACGCTGTCCACGCTGTCCGCGCTGCTCTTCGCCTGCCTCGCGCCATCGGCGTTCGCGCAGGCCGCCGGCGCGCTCGATACGAGTTTCGATGGCGACGGCCGCGTCGACCGCAAAGTGATCGCCGGCAACGTCGATCAGGCGATGCTGCCGCTGGCCTACCCGGGCCGGCGCATCGTCGTCATCGGTCGCTGCACCAACAACAGCAATCAGCCGATCGGCTGCGTGACCCGCTTCAACGAGGACGGCTCGCCCGACTCGAGCTTCGGCACCGGTGGCGTCGTCATCGCCCAGTGGTTCAGCCAGCAGCAGTTCCAGGGCGCGGCGGGCGCCGTGCAGCCCGATGGCAAGCTGCTCATCGTCGGCACCTGCACGCCCATCGCCGGCGGGTCCTCGCTGCCCTGTCATGCGCGGCTCCTTGCCAATGGGCAACCGGACATCAGCTACGGCGGCGGCACCGGCGGCGGCGTCGTCCTCGGCGTCGTGCCCAACAACGTCAACAGTTCCGGCGTCGGCGTGGCCATGCAGGGCGACGGCAAGATCGTCGTCGGTGGCCAATGCGTGGACACATCGAGCTATGGCTATTGCGCATGGCGTTATTCGAGCACCGGTTTCCCCGACACGACCTATGGCAACGCCGGCATGGCGCGATATGTGACGGGTGGCGGTACGGTGAACGCGAAGACGTTCGCGCTGCAACCCGACAACGCAGCGATCGTCGGCGGCGCTTGCGGCGACAGCAACGCGTGCCTGGTCCGGTTCAACGCCAGCGGCATGCGCGACACGGCCTACGTCGGAGGCGGCGGCGCACCCACGCTGCCGCGCGCGAGCGGCACGAGCACGGGGGAATACGTCAACACGATCGCCCTGCAACCCGATGGCAGCGCCGTGATCGGCGGCCTCTGCGTGCTGGGCTCGAACCCGAGCGCACTGCGCGCCTGCGCCGCCCGCGTGACGCCGGGCGGCGCGCTCGACGCCTCGTTCGCCAGCGGCTGGGTGCTGCCGACGCACGCCGCGCTGGGCAACTCGAGCGAAATCACCGGCATCACCGTGCAGCGCGACGGCAAGATCGTCACGGCGGTGGCCTGCGGCGACCACTGGCACGTGTGCGCACTGCGCTCGAACAGCGATGGCAGCCTCGACCAGGGCTACGGCAGCGGCGGCGTGATGACGGTGACCGTGGGCGGCTACGCAACGCAACTCGCGGGCGCGATGCTCGACGCCGATGAGCGTCTGGTGCTCGGCGGCGGCTGCTACGGCAACGACGGCGGCGGCATCAGCGACACCTGCCTGTGGCGGCTGCAACGCGGCGCGGCCTACGCCGGACGCAGTTGCACGCTCGACGTCGACGACGACGGCGTGGCGCTCGGCGTCAATGACCTCGTGCTGATGACGCGCGCCGCGCTCGGCTTTTCCGGCAACGGGGTGATCGCCGGCCTGCCGCCTTCGGCCACGGCACGGCGCACCACCTGGCCGGCCATTCGCGACTATCTCGTGAACCAGTGCGGACTGACGGGTCTGAGTCCTTGAACAGGCCATCATCTTTTTGGCGAAACCCGCATCCATGACGGGCTTGGCGGCCTGTTTCGCGTAAAGTCGACTTCGGGCGATTTCGCGCTGCAAGCCCGTTGTGGATGCGCCTTCCGGCGTGAAGTCGATACGTCTGCGGACGATTCACGTCACTCCGTGTGGATCGCCGAGAGCTCGAACGAGGCGCTGCGGCCCTTGCCGTCGATGACCTTGATGCGAAACGGGATGTAGTGCCACTCCGGCGACAGCCAGAAGATGGCGCTGCCGTTGGGTTTGCCGTCCTCGTCGGGCTTGCGGGTGCCCTTCCAGACCTGGGTGTGCACGGTGCGCAGCGCGCGCTGGCCGGTCAGCGGGTCGACGTCACCGGTGGCGACCTCGATGTCTTCCTCACCGGCGCGATCGAGCGTGTAGACATCCATGCGCCGCGTGGTGCCGACGCTCAGCGTGACGTGGTCGGTCTTCGGTGTGGCGAAATAGAACTGCACGATCCACGTGAGCGCATCGTGCGGCTGCCCCTCGAAGGGCACCGGGTCGCGGTCGGGCAACTTGAGCTGATGACGTTCGTAGTCGAACACCGCTTCGCGGCGCTTGTCGGGGTTGCCGCGCTCCTCGACGAAACGGTCGGGCCGCAGCCCCTCGGCGGTGATGCGCCCCTCCGATTCGCCGGTGAAGGTGCCCGGATAGAGCAGCGCCGCGATGCCACGGCCACGGCCAATGATGCGCAGCTTGTAGCGCCCCTCGTCGTGCGTGAACTTCAGGGTGACGGGCCCGACCTCGAACTTCTGCTCGCCGAGGTAGGCGATGTAGCCGAGGTCGATCTGCTTCGGCGGCAGCCGCGCGGGCGGCGGCTCGGGGGCCGGAGGCGCCGGGGGTGGTGGTTCCGGCGCCGGCGGCGCGGGCTCGGGCGCGGGCGGTGCGCTCGCCGTCTCCATTGGGGCGGGCGCGGCCTCCGGCACCGGCATCGGCGGCGGTTCCGGGTCGCTGACGACGGCGACCGGCGCCTCGGCGGCGACCACGCGGCGCGGCGGACGAGGCTTCGCCTTCGGCTTCGGTCGCGGCGGCGTCGGCGCGGCGCTCGGCACCGGTGGCGGCGGCAGCGGCATCAGCCGCGCGGTGAGCGTGATCTCCTCGCTGTTCGGTGGTTCAAGGTCGAGCGTGGTGCCGAGCCCCAGATGCAGCGCGAGGGAGGCGACGAGCGCGAAGGCGAGCCGCCGCCGTGGCGTCGCGAGCCAGCCACGGCGCGCGTCCAGCGAACGCGCCAGCGCGAAGGCGGGTGCGTCCTCCGCGGCGCCCGCCGCTGGCGGCGCGATCACGGCCTCAGGCCGCCGCGGGCGGCTGCACGCGCACGCGCGCGCCGTCGATCCGCAGCCGGCCCTGGCAGAACAGGCGCACCGCGTGCGGCAGCAGTTGATGCTCCTGCACCAAGACGCGCGCCGCGAGCGTCTCCGGCGTGTCGTCGTCCTCCACCTGCACGGCGGCCTGCGCGATGATCGGGCCGCGGTCGAGCTCCGCCGTCACGAAATGCACGGTGCAGCCATGCAGCTTGACGCCCTCGGCCAGCGCGCGGGCATGCGTGTCGAGCCCCGTGAAGCTCGGCAGCAGCGACGGGTGGATGTTGATGAGGCGACCGGCGAAAGCCATGGTGAACTGCGGCGACAGGATGCGCATGAATCCGGCGAGTACGACCAGATCGGGCGCGTGTTCGTTCAATGCGGCGACCAGCGCGGCATCGAACGCGGCGCGGTCGGCGAACTGGCGCGCATCGAGCGCGAAGGTGGCGATGCCGGCCTCGCGGGCGATGGCGAGCCCTCCGGCATCGGCCTTGTTGCTGGCGACGACGACGACATCGCCGCCGCAGTCCTGGCGCAGCAGCGCGGCGAGGTTCGAGCCGCGCCCGGAGACGAGCACGGCGATGCGTTTGCGCGCGGCCGCCATCGCGCTCACCGCAGTTGCAGCGCGTCGTCGCCCCAGACGACGTCGAGCGCTTCGATGACGAGTCGTTTCGGGCCCGCTTCGACGCACCCGGCGACCCATGCCGCGACGCCGCACTCGGCCGCCACGGCGACCACGCGTTCGGCCTCCGCCGCGGAGACGAAGAGCGCGAAGCCCGCGCCCATGTTCAGCGTGCCGTAGGCTTCGCTCGCGTCGAGCTTCGCTTCGCGGGCGATGAAGTCGAGCACCGGCGGCACCGGCGGCAGTTCGGTCACGCGGTAGGTGAACGCGCCCGGATGCCGCAGGAGCTTGCGCCAGCCGTGGCCGGTGACGTTGACGCAGTAATGCACGTTGATGCCGGCGCGGGCGAGCGCCTCGGTGACCGGCGCGTAGAGCACGGTCGGCGCGAGCAGCGCTTCGCCGAACGTGGTGCCGTCGGCCATCGGCGTCCGATAGCCCTCGGGCAGCCGCTCGGCGAGCTTGCGCGCGAGCGAGACGCCGTTGGCGTGGATGCCGCTGGAGGCCAGCAGCACGATGGCGTCGCCCTCGGCGAGCTCGTCGCCCAGCGACAGGCGCGATTTCGGCGACACGATGCCGACGCAGCTCGCGCCGAGGTCGATGGTGTCACCCTCGACGACGCCGGCGAGCGCGGGGGTTTCGCCACCGCCCCAGCTCACGCCGCAGGTTTCGCACGCCGCCTTCCAGCCAGCGATCAGGTCGGCCGCGCGGCGCTCGTCGGCAAACCAGTCGCTGCCACCCGCCGCCCAGTACGCCTGCACGACGAGCGGTGTGGCGCCGACGGTGATCAGGTCGTTGACCGCCATGGCGATGGTGTCCTGCGCGATGGCTGCGTAGAGACTCTTGCCGCCATCACGGTACACGGCGTCGGCGACCAGAATCTTGGTGCCGAGGCACTCGACGATCGAGGCCAGATGAAACGGCCCGACATCGACGACGTAGGCCGATTCACCACGCGACTGCGCGATTTCGGCGACGCCATGCTGCGCCAGTTGCGCCGCGGTCGCCCGCGCGGCTTGTTGCGCCAGCCGTTTGATCGGATCGACGCGATCGTAGTCGACGCCGGCCTGCTGGTAGGTCAGGGTGCCGGCGTTCGCCGGGATGACGTAGGGGACGACGGTTTCAGTCATGGGCGGCTGCGGGTGGGCGATGGGGTGGTGTCATGAACGTGGTGTAATGCCGACCACCATGGACACTGAGGCGAACGAAAAACCCGTCGCGACGGGCGCACCCGCCACCGGCGACGGCGCTCGGGCGAAGGAAAATTTTAGCCCGCCGCCGACATCGCCCGCCGCCGAGTCGGAAGCGGCCGACGGCCGCTGGTGGGATCAGCTGAGCCTCGCGCACCGCGCGCTCGGCGTCATTTTGCTGCTGATCGCCGTCGGTTACGTCATCCACGCGCTGGCGCCGGTGCTGACGCCGTTCATGTTCGGTGCCATGCTTGCCTACCTCGGCACGCCGGTGGTCGGGGCGCTGGCACGACGACGCGTGCCGCGCGGCGCCGGAGCCGTCATCGTGATCCTGGTCATCGTGGCGGCGCTCGCCGGGCTGGTGTTCGTCGTGATGCCGCTGGTGTCGACGGAGGCGACGCGCATCGCCGCGAAAGTGCCCGACCTGCTCAATCGCGTGCAGGAGCAGTGGCTGCCGTGGCTCAACGCCGAACTCGGTACCTCGTTTTCGCTCGATCTGGCCGAACTGAGCGCCTTCGTGCGCGAGCACATCGGCGCCATGGGCGGCGTGTCGGGCAAACTGCTCGGGTCGCTGCAGGTGGGCGGGCAGGCCATCATCGGCCTCATCGTCAATCTGACGCTGGTGCCCGTCGTCATGTTCTATGTGCTGCGCGACTGGCCGGACATGGTCGCCGGCGTCGATGCCACGCTGCCTCGCGCGATGCGCCCGACGGTGCGCGACATCGCGCGCGAGATCGACGCCGTGCTCTCCGAATTCCTGCGCGGGCAGGGTTTGGTCATGCTGGCGCTGGCGGCCTATTACTGCGTTGCGCTGAAGCTCGCGGGGCTCGAGTTCGCGCTGCCGATCGGCCTGATCACCGGCCTGCTGGTGTTCATTCCGTACGTCGGCTTCGGGCTCGGCATGACGCTCGGCATGCTCGCCGCGCTGACGCAGTTCACGACGCCGACGCCGATCCTCGTGGTGGCGGGCGTGTTCATGGTCGGGCAGGTGCTCGAAGGCTTCGTGCTGGTGCCGTTTCTGGTGGGGGATCGCATCGGACTGCACCCGCTCGCCGTCATCTTTGCGTTGATGGCGTTCGGGCAGCTGTTCGGGTTCGTCGGCGTGCTGCTGGCGCTGCCGGCCAGCGCGGCACTGCTCGTCGCGCTGCGCGTGCTGCGTCGCGAGGCGCTGGCGGAACGCGGCGCCGGGCCCGCGCCCGCCGCGCGGGGTTGAACGCGCGCTGCTGCCGCCGATGTCGCAACCCGCGCAGATTCCGTTCTCGTTCTTTCCGGCCGCACCGCCGCGCTTCGAGTCGTTCGTCGTCGGCAGCAACGGCGAGGCGATCACCCGCCTCTACGCGTTGACCGATGCCGCCTCCACGCTGCCGAGGCCACCCGTCGTCGCGCTGTGGGGCCCCCCCGGCGTGGGCAAGAGCCATCTGCTGGCCGCCGTGGCGGCGCAGGCGGCACCGGGCGCCGCGCTGTGGCTCGGTGCCGGCGCCGGCGCCGATTGGCCGGCCGAGCCCTTCGTCGATGCGCGCATCGTCTGCGTCGATGATGCCGACCGGCTCTCGGAATCGCAGCAGGGTTGGCTGTTCACGGCATTCAATCACGTCGTCGGCCGTGGCGGATGCGTCGTCGCAAGCGGGCACTCACCTACGGCAACGTGGCCGCTGCGTGACGATCTGCGCACCCGACTGGGCAGCGGCCTGAGCTTCGAGATCCGCTCGCCCGATCAGGATGCGCTGCCGGGCGCGCTGCGCGAACACGCGCGCCAGCGCGGCATCGAGTTGCACGAGGAAGTGCTCGCTTACATCCTGAGCCGCTCGCGGCGGGACATCGCAACGCTGTGGCGGCTCGTCAATGGGCTCGACGAACTGTCGCTGGCGCGCAAGCGGCCCATCACGCTGGCGCTGCTGCGCGAGTACCTCGCGCGCCGAAACCTCCACCAAAACGGTGCGGAAGACGCAAAGAATCATGCGCAGTGACGGCAAAATTGGCAAAAAGCCGTCGCATCCAACGTGATTCGCACCGTTTTTTTGCAACCGATCGGGCAAACGCGCCCGGCGTCGCATCGCCACCGGGCGCCGGACGCCGTCGCCCGCACGGCATGGCAACTTTTTGTGCACAGGCTGTCAACCGCCGCCGATCGGGCGTCGTTATCGCCACAAGCTCGCGAAACCGTGAGCCGTGCAAACCCACTTCCAACCTCTAGAGGAATTGAAATGAGCAAACTGTTGACCGCCCTCATCGCTTCGGCTTTCGCTGCCGTTGGCTTCGCCCAGGCTCCGGCCGCCCCGGCCGCTCCGGCTGCCCCGGCTGCTGCGCCGGCCAAGGCTCCGGAAGCCAAGAAAGAAGAAGCCAAGAAGGACGCCGCTCCTGCCAAGGCTGAGAAAAAAGCCAAGAAAGCCAAAAAAGCCAAGAAAGCTAAAAAAGCTGCTTGATTCGACGGCGCCCCTCGGGCGCTTCGATGCGAGAAAGGCACCTTCGGGTGCCTTTTTCTTTGGTGTTCTCGAAGTTCTTATGCCGTGGCGCGCGGGTGCCGCGTGGCGGCGTCGGCGACAATCGTGTCCATGAAAGTGATCGTTGGTCTCTCCGGCGGCGTCGATTCGGCCGTCTCCGCGTGGCTCTTGAAGCAGCAGGGCCACGATGTGCTCGGCATCTTCATGAAGAACTGGGAGGATGACGACAACAGCGAATACTGCTCGTCGCGCGAGGACCTCGTCGATGCCGTCAGCGTGGCCGATCACATCGGCATCGACATCGAGGTGGTGAACTTCGCCACCGAATACAAGGACCGCGTGTTCTCGTACTTCCTGGCCGAATATCAGGCCGGCCGCACGCCGAACCCCGACGTGCTGTGCAACACCGAGATCAAGTTCGCGGCCTTTCTCGACCACGCGATGCGGCTGGGCGCCGAACGCATCGCCACCGGCCACTACGCCGGCGTGCGCGAGGCGGCCGATGGCTCCGGCCGCTTCGAACTTTTGAAGGGCGACGACGACACGAAGGATCAGTCGTACTTCCTGCACCGATTGAATCAGGCGCAGCTCTCGAAGGCGATGTTTCCGCTGGCCCATGTCGCCAAGCGCGAGGTGCGCGCCATCGCCGAGCGCGAACGCATCCCGAATTTCGCAAAGAAGGACTCGACCGGCATCTGCTTCATCGGCGAGCGACCGTTTCGCGAATTTCTCGAACGCTATTTGCCGAAGACGCCAGGGCGCATGCGCACCCCCGAGGGCGAGGACGTCGGCGGCCATCAGGGGCTGGCGTACTACACGCTCGGCCAGCGCGGCGGCCTGCACATCGGCGGTTCGCGCGCCGGTTCCGGCGAGCCGTGGTATGTGGCCGGCAAGGACATGGCGACGAACACGCTGATCGTGGTGCAGGGGCGCGAGCATCCGGCGCTGCGCCGCGCCGACGTGCCGCTGCTCGACACGCACTGGATTGCCGGCCGCGAGCCCGCCGCCGGCGACGGCTACGGCGGCAAGACGCGCTACCGCCAGCCCGACGCCGCCTGCGCCTATCGGCCCGCCGCCGACGGCGAAGCGGGCCCGGTGCTGCGCTTTCGCGAGCCGCAGTGGGCGCCGACGCCGGGGCAGTATGCCGTGCTCTATCAGGGCAACGTGTGCCTGGGCGGAGGCGTCATCGCGGGGTGAATCCGCCCTTCAGCGGCTTGCAACTTTTGCTTGCAAGCCGCATCCATGACGGGCTTGCAGGCCATTTTCGGCAAAAGTCGACTTGTGGCCATTTCGGGCTCCAAGCCCGTCATGGACGTCATCGCAGCGAAAAGTTGATGCACGCATGTTGCGCGCGGAATCATCACGAGCGCGCCGCGAACCCACCCAGCACGCCGACGACGTTGTCGCCAATCTCGGCCACGGCATAGCCACCTTCCATCGCCCAAAGCGTCGGCAGGCCCAGTGCGGCGATGCGCTCACCCATGCGCGGATAGTCGGCGGTTTTCAGTTTGAAGTGCGAGATCGGGTCGCCCTCGAAGGTGTCGACGCCGAGTGACACCACGAGCGCATCGGATTTGAAACCGCTGATGCGCGCCAGCGCCTGATCGAGCGCGGCAAACCACGCGCTCGCCGTGGTGCCGGCGGGCAGCGGCAGATTGAGGTTGCAGCCCGAACCTGCGCCGCGGCCCGTCTCGTCGGCATGGCCGAGAAAGAACGGGTATTCGCTGCGCGGGTCGCCGTGGATGCTGACGAAGAGCACGTCGGCGCGGTCGTAGAAGATGTCCTGCGTGCCGTTGCCGTGGTGATAATCGACGTCGAGAATCGCCACCCGCGCGCACCCCGCGTCGCGCAGCGCCTGCGCGGCGATCGCGGCGTGGTTCAGGAAGCAGTAGCCGCCGAAGAAGTCGCGCCCGGCATGATGCCCCGGCGGCCGCGTCAGCACGAACGCGCTGCGCTCGCCCGCCCTGAGCAGATCGACTGCCGTCAGCGCGCAGTCGGCGCCGCTGCGCGTGGCCTGCCAGGTGCCTGCCGTCAGCGGCGAACCCGAGTCGAACGAATAGAGCCCCATGCGGGCAGCGAAATTGGTGGGTTCGACGTCGCTGCGCATGCCCCGAATGGGCCACACCGAGGGGAACACGGCACCGTCGCCGCCGGCCGCGACGAACTCGGCGTGCGCGCCGCGCAAAAAGCGGACGTAGGGCTCGGAATGCACCGCAAGGATCGCCGCGTCGTCGTGCGCCTGCGGAGGCAGGATCGCACCCAAGCCCGCGCGCTGTACGGCGGCATGCACCCAGTCGGCGCGCTCGGGCTTCTCGAACGCCGGCACCTTCTCACCGCGAAAGAACTCGTATTCGGCCCGATGCGCCGCGTGATTCGCGTTGAAGATCGTTTTCATCGTCCTATTTTGCCGCGCCGCGGCCGCCTACGGCGCTTCGCCGAAGCCACCGCCGCCCGGCGTCTGGATGACGAACACGTCGCCCGGCTGCATCTGCACCTCGCAGATATGGCCGAAGTCTTCACGGCGACCATCGGCGCGCTCGACCCAGTTCCTGGCCGGTGCGCCGGGCTCGCCGCCAGCCATGCCGTGCGGCCGGTTCTTGCGGTTGTTGCCGAGGATTGCCGCCGTCATCGGTGCCAGAAAGCGAATGCGACGATCGGCCCCGTCACCGCCGCGATGTGCGCCGGCCCCCCCCGTGCCGTGGTGAACGGTGTGCGAATCGACGCGCACCGGATAGCGGAATTCGAGCACCTCGGGGTCGGTCAGCCGCGAGTTCGTCATGTGGCATTGCACGACGCTGGTGCCGTCGAAGGTCGGCCCCGCGCCGGAGCCACCAGCAATCGTTTCGTAGTACTGGTAGGTGTCGTTGCCGAACGTGAAGTTGGTCATCGTGCCGTAGGCGCCGCCGAGCACGCCGAGCGCCCCATACAGGCAGTTGGTCGCGGCCTGCGACACCTCCACGTTGCCGGCGACGACGGCGGCCGGGTAGACCGGCGAGAGCATGCTGCCCTCGGGGATCACGATGTCGATCGGCTTCAGGCAGCCCGCGTTCATCGGAATCTCGTCGTCGACCAACGTGCGGAACACGTAGAGCACGACGGCACGGCTCACGCTGCGCGGCGCGTTGAAGTTGGTCGGGCGTTGCGCCGAGGTGCCGGTGAAATCCACCGTCGCCGAACGCGCGGCACGGTCGATCGAGACCTTGACGTGGATATGACTGCCGTCGTCGAGATCGACCCCGAACTCACCGTCGGTCAGCCTGTGGATCACACGGCGCACGCTCTCCTCGGCGTTGTCCTGCACGTGCTTCATGTAGGCGACGACGACGTCGCGCCCGAAATGCTCGACCATCTTGCCAAGCTCGGTCGCACCCTTGTTGCAACTCGCCACCTGCGCCCGCAAGTCGGCGATGTTCTGCGTGACGTTGCGCACCGGATAAGGGCCGTGGGTGAGGATTTCGGTCAGCTCGTCCTCGAGGAAGACGCCTTCGCGCACCAGCTGCACGTTGTCGAGCAACACCCCCTCTTCGCTGATGTGCTTCGAGAACGGCGGCATCGACCCCGGCGTGATGCCACCGATGTCGGCATGATGGCCGCGCGCGGCAACGTAGAAGAGCGGGCGCACCGCCTCTCCCTGAAGATGCCCCCCCTCTCCCTCGGGGAGAGGGGCTGGGGGTGAGGGCAACCCCGCCGCCGAAGAAAACACCGCCCCCCACAACGCCTCCAGGGCCGCCTCGGTCTCACCCAGCAGCTCATGGTTCCAAAGTCGAAACACCTCGACGCCTGCGCGCCGCAGCGCCGCCGTGCGCGCCTCATCGTGGGCGGCGTTCTCCGCGTGCTGCCCGCCGTCGAGTTCGACGGCGAGGCGCCGCTCGTCGCAATAGAAATCGAGGATGTAGCGCTTGCCTTCGAGCGTGACCGGATGCTGCCGGCGAAACTTCAGACCACCGAAGCGACGATCACGCAGAATGCCCCACAGCAGCGTCTCCGCGTCGGTCGCATCGCGCCGCAGTGCTTTCGCGAACGCGATGAGCTCGCGGTCCAGGCGCCCATGCGCGCTTCGCAACGGGGTCGGGCCGTGTGCCGACGTGCCCTCACCCCCTGCCCCTCTCCCCGAGGGAGAGGGGGGAGACAGCGCATGCTCTGACGCGTCTGGGTTTCCCGAGTGCGGGGAGAGGAACACCGGCATCACCACCGTGACGTCGGGGATGTGGGTGCCGCCGGCATAGGGCGCGTTCAGCACGAAAGCGTCGCCCGGTTTCATCTGGCCAGCGCGCTTTTCGAGGATCACGCGCACGCTCTCGCCCATCGAGCCCAGGTGCACCGGCATGTGCGGCGCATTGGCGACGAGGTTGCCTTCGGGGTCGAAGATCGCACAGGAAAAATCCAGCCGCTCCTTGATGTTGACCGAATAGCTGGTGTTGGCGAGCGTCACGCCCATCTGCTCGGCGATCGCCATGAAGAGGTTGTTGAACACTTCGAGCAGCACCGGGTCGGCCGTGGTGCCGATCGCGTGCGCGCGCTGCTGCGCCTGCGTGCGTTCGAGCACGAGATGATCGAGCGGCGTCACCAGCGCGCGCCATTCGGGTTCGACCACGGTGGTGGCGATCGGCTCCTTGATGATGGCGGGGCCGACGATGACGTCGCCCGGCCGCAGCGCGTCGCGGTCGTAGACGGCCGTCGGGCGAAGCGCATCATCCATGTAGGCGCGCACGGTGGCGCGCGGCACGAGGCCGCCGGCGCGCTCCGCGAGCGCCGGCGGCGTCTCGTTCGCCGATTGCGTGCGCCCGATGGCCTCGGCGCCGATGGCCTCCACCACCAGCGCGCGCCCCGGCATCAGGAAGCCGTAGCGCTGACGGTAGGTCGTCTCGAAGGCGGCGACCAGCGCTGCCTGTCGCGTCGCCTCAGTCACCGGCAGCTCGATCGTGGTGTCGGTGCCGTCGTACTTGAGCGCGACGGACTGCACCACCCGCACCTGCGTCGGCGCCAGGCCCTGTGCCTCGACGTCGGCACGCGCGACGCTACCAAGCGCGGCGAATTCGGCACCGAGGGCCACCAGCAGCTCGTCGCTGAGCGGCTTTTCGACCGCCGCCTGCCGCAGCGTGCGCACATCCGCCAATCCCATGCCGTAGGCCGACAACACGCCGGCGAAGGGGTGGATGTAGACGCGCTGCATGCCGAGCGCGTCGGCGACGAGGCAGGCGTGCTGGCCACCGGCGCCACCGAAGCAGGTGAGCGTGTATTCGGTGACGTCGTAGCCACGCTGCACACTGATGTGCTTGATGGCATTGGCCATGTTTTCCACGGCGATGCGCAGGAAGCCGGCAGCGATTTCTTCGGGTGATTTCTTCTGGCCGGTGGCCCGTTCCACCTGCAACGCGAGCGCCTCGAGCCTGTCGGTCACGGCGCAGGTGTCGAGCGGCTGATCTCCGTTCGGCCCGAACACCGCCGGAAACAGTTCCGGCCGCAATTTGCCCACCATCACGTTGCAATCGGTCACCGTCAGCGGCCCGCCGCGCCGATACGCCGCCGGGCCGGGGTTGGCGCCCGCGCTTTCGGGGCCGACGCGGAACTTGCTGCCGTCGAAGGTGCAGATCGAGCCGCCGCCCGCCGCGACCGTGTGAATCTGCATGATCGGGGCGCGCAGGCGCACGCCGGCCACCTCGGTCTCGAAGGCGCGCTCGTATTCACCCGCAAAATGCGTCACGTCGGTCGAGGTGCCACCCATGTCGAAGCCGATCATGCGGTCGAAGCCAGCGAGCTGCGTCACTGCCGCCGCGCCGACGATGCCGCCGGCCGGGCCGGACAGAATCGCATCCTTGCCTTGGAACTTGTGCGCATCGGTCAGGCCGCCGGAGCTTTGCATGAACTGCAAGCGCACGTCGCCAAGCGAGGATTGCACCTGCTCGACGTAGCGACGAAGGATCGGTGAGAGATACGCATCGACCACGGTGGTATCGCCGCGCGAGACGAACTTCATCAGCGGTGACACCTCGTGCGACACGCTGATCTGCGTGAAGCCGATTTGCCGCGCGATGGACTTCAGCGCGCGCTCATGGGCGCCGTAGCGGTAGCCATGCATCAGGCAGATGGCGACCGCACGGAAACCCTGCTGGAATGCGGCTTGCAGCTCGGCACGCGCTGCGCCCTCGTCGAGCGCGGTGACGACTTCGCCGTGCGCGCCGATGCGCTCATCCACCTCGATGACGGCGCTGTAGAGCATCTCCGGCAGGTCGATCCTGCGCACGAAGAGCTTGGGGCGCGCCTGATAGGCAATGCGCAACTGGTCGCGGAAGCCGCGCGAAACGACCAGCAGCGTGCGCTCGCCCTTGCGCTCGAGCAGCGCGTTGGTGGCGACCGTGGTGCCCATCTTGACCGCCTCGATCAGCGCGGCGGGGATCGCCTCATTGGGCTTGACGCCCAGCAGCTCACGGACGCCCTGAACGGCGGCGTCACGGTAGCGCTCGGGGTTCTCGGAGAGCAGCTTGTGAGTGAGCAGCGTGCCATCGGGACGGCGCGCGACGATGTCGGTGAAGGTGCCGCCCCGGTCGATCCAGAATTGCCATTGCTGCATGGTCGATAGACACTAAAGCTTCATGTTGGTCGGCAACCAGGTCACCAGCGACGGCACGAAGTAAATCAGCAGCACCGCCAAACACATCAGAAAGAACATCGGCAACGAGACGCGTGCGATGTACGTCAGCTCGCGCCTGGTCATGCCCTGCAGCACGAAGAGGTTGAAGCCGACCGGGGGCGTGATCTGCGCCATCTCCACCACCAGCGTGATGAAGATGCCGAACCAGATCAGATCGATCCCCGCTCCCTGCACCGTCGGCAGGATGACGCCCATCGTCAGCACCACCATCGAGATGCCATCGAGGAAACAGCCGAGAATGATGTAGAAGATCGCCAGCGCGATGACCAGCGTGAACTGCGACAGGCCCAGGCCCTGGATGAATTCGGCGAGATGGCGCGGCAGGCCGAGATAACCCATCGCCAGCGTCAGGAACGCCGCCCCGGTGAGAATCAGCGCGATCATGCAATAGAGACGAGTAGCCCCCATCAGACTGTCACGGAACGTCGGCCAGTTCATTGCGCCCTGCGCGGCCGACAGCACCAGAGAGCCGACGACGCCGACGGCTGCCGCCTCGGTGGCCGTGGCGATGCCGGCATAGATCGATCCGAGCACGGCCGAGATCAGCAGCACCACCGGAATCAGGTGGCGCGACTCGTGCAACTTCTGCAAGAGGCTCAGTTTCGCGGTCGCGGCGGGCACCTTGCCCGGATTGAGCAGCGCCCACAGCGCGATGTAGCCGGAGAACAGCGCGGCCAGCACGATGCCCGGAATCACACCGGCGATGAACAGCTTGGAGATCGACACGTCGGCGGCGACACCATAGACGATCATGATGATCGACGGCGGAATCAGCAGGCCCAACGTGCCCGACCCGGCGAGCGTGCCGATCACCATGTCGTCCGGATAGCCGCGCGACTTCAACTCCGGCAACGTCATCTTGCCGATCGTCGCGCAGGTTGCCGCCGACGAACCGGAAACGGCGGCAAAAATGGCGCAGCCGATCACGTTGGTGTGCAGCAGGCGACCGGGCAAGCGCTCCACCCACGGCGCAAGCCCCTTGAACATGTCCTGCGACAGCCGCGTGCGAAAGAGGATCTCTCCCATCCAGACGAACAGCGGCAACGCCGTCAGCGTCCAGCTCGACGCACTGCCCCAGATGGTGACGGACATCGCGTCGCCCGCCGGTCGCGACGAAAAGAGCTCCATGGCCACCCACGCGACGCCAGCAAGCGTGAGGCCGATCCAGACGCCGCCGGCGAGCAGCGCGAACAAGACGACGACGAGAAGGCCGGTTACCAGAAGGTCCATCGCAGCCCCTACTCGTTGTGCAGCGCTTCGTCGCTGCTGACAGCCACGCGCTGGCCGCGCCATTCGAGCACCAGCTCATCGACGAACGCGACGACCAGCACCAACGCGCCGACAGCCATCGCGATTTGCGGAATCCACAACGGCGTCGCATCGTTGCCGGTCGAAATGTCATTGAACTGCCACGATTGCCAGCACAGTTTCACGCTGAACACGGCGAGAAGCGCCGACAGCAGCACGGCGACGGCATGCGCGAAGAGTTCCGCGCGATGACGGGCGGACGGCCCCAGCGCCTGCAACAGCAAGGACACGCGAATGTGCTCGCCACGCTTGAGCGTATGCGCCAAAGCGAGAAAACCAACGCCTGCCATCATGTAGCCGGCATAGGCGTCGGTGCCCGGCACATTGAAGCCGAGTTGCCGCCCCAGAATCGAGAGCAGCACCATGACCAGAAGCCCGATCATCATCAAAGCCGCAAGCCAGGCGGCGCCATCGTAGAGTCGGTCGAGTGCAGCACGCATGGGGGTGTCCGGTTCATCGATCGGGTAGGAACGGCGGCGCGGCGAAGGCGGGCCTCACCCGCGCTCGCCGCGCGTCAGTCGCTATTTGCGATAGGCATCGATGAGCGCCTGACCCTCGGCACCTGCGCTCTTCAGCCATTCGGCGAGCAATGTGTCACCGACCTTTTTCATGTCGGCCTTCAGTTGCGGTGACGGCTGATGGACGACCAGACCGCCTTTCTTCAACTGCTCAATCGAATCGGTATTGGTTTTCTTCGACAGCTCCAGGCCGCGGACCTCGGCCTCGCGCCCCGCCTTCAGCAGCGCGTCCTGCGTGGGTTTGTCGAGCGCATCGAACGCCTTTTTGTTGATGAGCACGGCGTTCTTTGGCAACCATGCCTGCGTGTCGTACCAGTTCTTGATGTATTCATAGGTCTTCGTGTCGACGCCGGTCGAACCGGAGCTCATGTAGCTCTCGACGACGCCGGTGGCGAGCGCCTGCGACAGTTCCGCCGCCTGCACCGTGACCGGTTGTGCGCCGACCAGTTCGGCGATGCGCGCGGTGGCCGGGCTGTAGGCGCGCCACTTGCTGCCCTTCAGGTCGGCCGCGCTGCTGATCGGTTTTTTCGAGTAGATGCCCTGCGGCGGCCACGGCACCGCATAGAGCAGCATGATGCCCTGTTCGCCGAGTTTCTTTTCGAGCAGCGGCTTCTGCGCAGCGTAGAGCTTCATGGCGCTGTCGTAGCTGTCGGCCAGGAAGGGCACGCCGTCCGCGCCAAAGATGGGCCACTCGTTCTGATAGTTGACCATCAGAATTTCGCCCATCTGCGCGCCACCGGTCTGCACCGCGCGCTTGATTTCGGGCGCCTTGAACAGCGAGGCGTTGGAATGGATCGTGATCTTCAGTTTGCCCGAGGTCGCGCGGTCGACGTCGTTGGCAAACTGTTGCAGATTCTGGGTGTGGAAATTGCCGGGCGGATAGGCGGCAGCGAGGTCCCATTTGGTTTGCGCCAGCGTCGGCGTCGCCGCAAGGAGCGAACCCAGCGCGGTGGTGGTCAGCAGCTTCATGGACAGTTTCATGGCAGGCTCTCCGGTGGTCATTGGTGGATTTCGCGCAACGCGGCGCGACGCGGCCCGACGTGACAGGCCCGTGGCACGCCGCATTTTGTCGCATTCAGGCCACGGCGACCGAGCGGATGCTCGATTTGCCCGGCGCCGCGCTGGACGGGCGCGCGGGCGCCGACGACTGCCCGCGATGCGCTACGCTCGAGAGATGGGGGCAGCCAACATCGCCGACAGCCACGTCGTAGCGGATTTGCCGCGTCGTCCCGCCCGACGGGGGCCGCTCGGCGTGATCATGCTCGACACCGCGTTTGCGCGGCCGCCGGGCGACGCCGGCAACGCCGCCTCGTGGCCCTTCCCGGTCGTCATCGAACGCGTACCCGGTGCGCACGCCCGCGCCGTGGTGCGCGGCGAATTCGCCGGCAGCGCAGCCTTCATCGAGGCCGCGCAACGGTTGCAGGCGCGCGGTGCGGTCGCGATCATCAGCACCTGCGGTTTTCTGGTGCGGGAACAGCAGGCGCTCGCCGCCGCCGTCACGGTACCGGTCGAGACGTCGACGCTTTTGCACTACCAAAAGCTCTCGGAGTGCATATCGCCGGGGCGCCGCGTCGCGGTACTGACCATCGACGCCACGGCCGTCGACGCGACGGTCCGTGCGCGCGCCGGCATCGACGACGACGCGTTGATCTTCTCGCTGACGGAAGACGCACACTTCGTTCGTGCGATTCTCGGCGGCAACGAGGCGCTCGACGTCGACCGCGCACGCGACGAGTGGGTGCGCCTCGCAGGCGATGTGCAGCGACGCCACGGCGACATTGGCCTTTGGTTGTTCGAGTGCGCCAACATGCCGCCCTATGCGGCGGCCGTCTCCGCCGCCACGGGTGTGGCGGTGTTCGACACGCTCACGATGGGCCGCGAACTCTACGTCAGGGCAACGTCGTGAGCGAGACGCCGGCCATCATCGAGCAATTCTGCGACCAGATCTGGCTTGCCGACGGGCTGGCGCCTGCCACGCTCGCCAGCTACCGCCAGGACCTGCGGCGCGTGTTTCATTGGTGTGCCGGCCACGGCGTCGACGCCCTCGCCATGACGCGCAGCGACGTCGAGCGCTACCTCGCCACGCAGTTCGCCGAAGGCGCGCGAGCGGCATCGATCAACCGCCGCCTGTCGTCGTTGCGTCGCTTCTTTCGCTGGCTCGTGGAAACCGGGGCTTCTGCGAGCAACCCCTGCGATCTGGTGGATCCGCCGCGAAGCGCTCGCCGACTGCCGAAGACGTTGTCCGAAGCGCAGGTCGAAGCGCTGCTCGCCGCGCCGGGCGCGCAGCACAGCCATCGCGAACGCGATGCCGCCATGCTCGAGACGCTCTACGCGACGGGTCTGCGCGTCAGCGAACTGGTCAACCTGAAGCTCGCGCAACTGAGCCTCGACCCCGGTGTCGTGAAAATCCTCGGCAAGGGCTCGAAGGAGCGACTGGTGCCGCTGGGCGAAACCGCCATCGCGGCACTGCGACGCTATCTGGAGGGTGAACGGCGCGACGCGCTGCCCGCGCCACGAAGGAGCGACGCGGTGTTTCTGACCGCGCGAGGCGAACCGATGTCGCGACAGGGATTTTGGTATCTGATCAAGCGGCACGCCCGAACCGCCGGCATCGACCCGACAGCGCTTTCGCCGCATACGCTTCGCCACGCGTTTGCCACCCATTTGCTGAACCACGGCGCCGACCTGCGTGTGGTGCAGATGTTGCTCGGTCACAGCGACATCACGACGACTCAGATTTACACTCACGTCGCGCGCGAGCGCCTGAAACAACTGCATCAACGACACCACCCGCGCGGGGGCTAGTGCAGTGTTTCGCGTAGATGGGTACAAAAAAATGCGATGGATTTTGG
>JAFEDD010000055.1 GCA_018241765.1 Pseudomonadota bacterium
CGACGAGAGCGCGACCGGCGCGGCGAAATAATATTCCAGATCGGCCTTGGAGGCGCCGTCCGTACCGGAGAAGAAAGCGGAGCCGTTGCCGCTGCGCGCATAATCCTTGGTGATGCCGACCGAGGCGTTGCCGCCAACGCTGCGCTGCAGCCATTTGTTGGCTTGCGTCGGCGCATCGGCCCGATTCGCGCCGCCGCCGGGGCCGGTAACAGTGGTGACAGTGCCGTTGGCCGTGGTGGTCGTCACCGCCGAACCGCTGCCATAGGAGCCGTTCACATTCGCGAGGTCGGTGTTGTTGACGGTGGTGGCGCCTGCCGCAGACGCAAGAGTCATCGTGGCCGCAGTAGCGGCGATCGCAACGCTGATTTTCATGTCTTCACCCCTGATGTTATTGCACTGATTGCATATTTTTTGGGGCGCCCCTGCCATCGGCCTATCATCGTAGCGCCGATTCGCAAGCATAAATTAACCATGACAAGCGTGTCAGTTCGGGACGGCGGCGCTCCACCACCACACGCCTTCGCGAACTTCCCGCTTCGCCCGGCCCCGCTTTTCGAGATGGACGAGGTGGGCCAGCGTTTCGCCCGTCGCCATGCCCAACAGCTCAGGCCCGATGGCGCGCGCGAACATCACGCCGAAGCAATCCACGGCCCGGCGCGGCGCTTCTTTCAGCCGCTCTTCCAATCGCGCCAATTGCTTTTCGTGCCCGGCGATCAGGGCATCGAGCCGGGCGTGGACGCCGGTGAACGGGAAGCCGTGCGCCGGCAGCACCAGCAGGTCGCCGGGCAAATCGGCGCGGAGACGGGCCAGACTCTCGAGCCACTCGCCGAGCGGATCGGCCTCGGGCTCGGTTGTGGAAATGGCGACGATCGAGCTGATCCTGGGCAAGATCTGGTCGCCCGCGATCATCACGCGGTTCCGGTCGTGCACCAGGCATAGATGTTCGGGCGAATGGCCAGTGCCGATCTCCGCGCGCCAGTCGCCCAGCCGGTCGCCCTCCCGCACTCGAACATAGCCGTCAGGAAGGCGGTGCACGGCGCGCGCGAAATAACCCCAGCCCCGGGCGGTCGCGGCGGCGATCTGTTCGTCGTCCCAGCCCGCGCCGCGCCAGGTGACGATCACATCGTCCGGCGGCGCCGGCCGCGCATCGGCGACGAGCATGCGGGCGGTCAGATATTCGCCGCGCGTCATCCACAGGCGCACGCCGAACTTCTTCGTCAGCCAGCCGGCCAGCCCCAGATGATCGGGGTGCATGTGGGTGACGATGATGCGCGTGACGGTGCGCCCGGCGAGCGGCCCGGCCAGCGCGGCGCGCCAGGCGTCCTTGGAGCTGTCGAGCGGCAGGCCGGTATCGACGAGCGCGACGCCGTCGCCATCGTCGATCGCCCAGACATTGATATGCTTCAGCGGCCCGGGGATCGGCAGCCGCATCCAGCCCGTGCCGGGCGCGACCTCGATCAGCGCGCCCGGCTCCGGCGCGCGCTCGCCAAACGGATAGTCGATGCCCTTATGGCCGCTCCGGCTGGCGTGATGATCCGCCAGCGATGCGTCGGGCGCTCGGCTCACCCGCGCTTGAACGGATCGACGAAGGCCGGCTGGCCGGAGGATGCCGGCAGCTCGCCCGCGGCAACCGCTTCCGCGTCGCGCGCCGCCTGCTCGCGCTGGGCGCGCAGTTCCTCGATCAGTGCCTCACGGTCACCGTCCAGCCGCGCATCGGTTGGCGCTTCGATGCCCGCCGCCTTCGCCGCCTTGGCAACGGCGGCATCCAGCTCGCGCTGGGTGGTGAGGCCAAGCGTCACCGGATCCTTGGGCTGGATGTTGGCGATGTTCCAGTGGCTGCGGTCGCGGATCGCGCCGATCGTCGTGCGGGTTGTGCCGATCAGCTTGGAAATCGCGCCGTCCGACACTTCGGGATGGTTGCGGATGATCCAGGCGATGCCGTCCGGCTTGTCCTGGCGCTTGGAAACCGGCGTATAGCGCGGCCCTTTGGTGCGGCGGATCTGTTCCGGCCCCTTGGAGATGACGAGACGGTAGTTCGGATCCTTCTGGCCCTTTTCGATCTCGTCCATCGTCAGCTCGTGCGCGCGGACCGGATCGCGGCCGGTCAGCTTGGTCGCCGCCGTATCGTCCGCGATCGCTTGCACCTCGAGGACGTGCAGGCCGCAGAAATCGGCGATCTGCTGGAACGAAAGCGCGGTGTTGTCGACCAGCCACGAAGCGGTCGCATGCGGCATGAGCGGATAGGCCTGAGCCAAGGAAACCTCCACAAACAAAATGGGCCGCCCCTTCACGGAGCGGCCGGGCGTTGGCTGGCGATTTAGTGCGAGAGGGGGCGCGAAGCAAGCGCCCCCTGCTCATTGCCAATCGAAAGTCAGCGGCGCCTCGCGGAAGGCGAAGCGATCGAGATGGCGGACAATCGCGCCTTGCAGCGCTGCCAGATGTTCGGGCGAACTGGCGTCGATGCGGACCCTGAGCGCGTCCGGCGCCGCATCGAACTTGACCAGCCCGTCCCCCGGCCAGGCCGCGCCCCGCGCATCGCGCGGGAACACGACCGTGCCGTGGTCGGCGGTGAATTCCACCGCCAGATTATGCGCCCAATGCTTGCACAGCTGCTGCAAGTAGCGGCTGGCACTGGCCGTGGGCACCGAAGCGCTGGCCGACGCAGCGCTCACAGGCGTTCGATCCGCTGCGCCGCCTCGTCGATGATCGCAGCGACTTCGTGCAGCGTGTCGGTGCTCACTTCGTCGCGCATCACGCGGTCGCGCAGCACGGTCTTGAGGTTGCCCATCGCCCGGCGGATCGGGCCGCCATCGGTGCGCTCGCGCATGTTGCCGAGCTCGGCCAGGCGGCCCATCAGCAGCGCGACTTGCTCGATATTGTCCTTCAGATGCGCTTCGCCCTCGGCGGTGATGCCATATAGCTTCTTCGCGCCTTCGCTCTCGCGCTCCTCGATCTGGCCCATGTCGGCGAGCATGGTAAGCGTCGGATAGACGACGCCCGGGCTCGGCACATAGGCGCCGCCGGTACGCTCCTCGATCTCGCGAATGAGATCATAGCCGTGGCGCGGTGCATCGCCGATCAGCGCGAGCAGGATCAGACGCAGCTCATCGCCGTCGAACATGCGGCGGCGGCGCTGGCGTCCGTCGCCCCGGCCGCTGACTTCCCAATGCACCTCGAACGGCCCCCGCCGCCAGGTACCTTGGCGCGGGCCGCAACCGGCCCCGCGGTGTCCATAATGGAAAAACATTTCGAATCACTCCAAATCAGTTTCGATGTTTCTAAGATATATTTTAATAGGTTTTATGCAAGCCCTCTTCGTCATTCCGGCGAAAGCCGGAATCCAGCTTCCTGGAAGCGGCTGAAACGAAAGCTGGATTCCGGCTTTCGCCGGAATGACGGGAGAGGCTAGTGTTGCGAAGTGCCCGACCTCTTCGCTCCCGATCCCGCCGAGTCCGCGCCGCTGGCCGACCGGCTGCGGCCGCAGCGGCTGGAAGATGTCGTCGGCCAGGAACATCTGACCGGCCCGGAAGGCGCGATCGGGCGAATGGTGGCGGCGGGGCGGCTCTCTTCGATGATCCTGTGGGGCCCGCCCGGCACCGGCAAGACGACGATCGCGCGGCTGCTCGCCGATGCGGTCGGCCTGCGGTTCGAGGCGATCTCGGCGGTGTTCTCGGGCGTCGCCGATCTGCGCAAGGTTTTCGCCTCCGCGCGCGATCATGCGACTGCCGGCCAGCGCACGTTGCTGTTCGTGGACGAGATTCATCGTTTCAACCGCGCCCAGCAGGACGGTTTTCTGCCCTATGTCGAGGACGGCACGGTCACTTTGGTCGGCGCCACCACCGAAAATCCGAGCTTCGAACTGAACGCCGCGCTTCTCTCCCGCGCGCAAGTATTGATCCTGCACCGGCTGGATGCCAAAGCGCTGTGCACGCTGCTCGAACGCGCCGAGGCGATCGAGGGCCGCAGCCTGCCGCTCACGCCTGAAGCGCGCGACGCGCTGGTGGCGAGCGCCGACGGCGACGGCCGCTTCCTGCTCAATCAGGCGGAGACTTTGTTCTCCGTCCAGCTCGACGCGCCGCTCGATCCGGCCGGCCTGTCGGCACTGCTGCACCGCCGCGTCGCCGTGTACGACAAGGATCGGGAGGGGCATTACAACCTCATCTCCGCGCTCCACAAAAGCATCCGCGGATCGGAGCCGCAGGCGGCCCTTTATTATCTGGCGCGGATGCTAACCGCGGGCGAGGAGCCGCTTTATGTGCTCCGCCGCCTGACCCGCGCGGCCGTCGAGGATGTGGGCCTCGCCGACCCGCAGGCGCTCGTCCAGTGCATCGCCGCCAAGGACACTTACGATTTCCTTGGGTCGCCGGAAGGCGAGCTCGCGATTGTGCAGGCCTGCCTCTATCTCGCGACCGCACCCAAATCGAACCGGACCTACATGGCCCAAAAGGCGGCGTGGCGGAGCGCGAAGGAAACCGGATCGCTGATGCCGCCGATGAACATCGTCAACGCGCCCACGCGGCTGATGAAGCAGCTCGGCTATGGCAAGGGCTATGCCTATGACCATGACACCGACGAAGGCTTTTCCGGCGACGATTATTGGCCCGAGGGCATGGCGCCGCAAACCTATTACGAGCCGACGGATCGCGGCTTCGAAAAGCGCGTGGCCGAGCGGCTGGCCTATTGGGAGGAATTACGGCGTGGGAAATAAGACCAACCCGGCCACCACCCCACGTTCGTTTCGAGCGAAGTCGAGAAACGCGCGTCCGCTCACGCCAAACCCGCTTCTCGACTTCGCTCGAAGCAAACGGTTTTGGGGTGCACTGATAGTGGCCGCCCTAAGCTCTCCCGCAAAAGCCGCCGAACCCACCCAATACCAGCGCGCCCTCGCCGCCGGCTACAAAGCGGGCATACTCTGCTCCGGCATCTTCAACGCCGGCCGCACCCAGGCGCAGATCGAGGCGCTGGAGCTGACGGGGATTTACGCGGAATACTCGCCGATCGTGCCGACGTTGCCCGCGCACGTCTATGATACTGGCGTGGTGAGCGTCGACTACGACAAACATATGCTACCACGAACCGCGTCTTGGTCCCGCGAGAAGGGATGCGTTACTCAGCCGATTCGTTCCGAGATGACATATGTTGTGCCGAGGAGTGCAGGCGCACGACCCAAAGCGAATGCTGGTCCGCCGGAGCTCGAGATGACACAGCATTGGCCGACAGGCGATCTCGCGGCCAAGCCTAAGCAGAATATCGCGGTCGCTTTGGCTGTGAAAGGCGCGTTTGGAGCTGATTACGGCAATGGCGCACGCACTATTGCCGTGTTGGCTGTCCAGGATGGCAAGATCGCTGCAGAAAGTTACGCGAAAGGCTTTGGGCCTCGCATCTCCAATCGAACTTGGTCTGTGGCGAAAAGCATTTCCGGTACGCTGGTCGGGATTGCCGTCAAACAACGATTACTTGATCCGAGGCTCTCGGCCCGAGTGCCCGAATGGGAACCAACTGCGTTCGATCCCCGCGCAGCCATCACGCTCGACAATCTCCTACGCATGGCGAGCGGCCTGCACAGCGACACCGCCGGAAACCGGACGGACGCGCTTTACATGGGCGCAACGACGGTCACTCAGGAGACGACACACTGGCCGCTGGAGGCCGCGCCCGGCACGCGCTTCCGCTATGCCAACAACGATATCCTTCTCGCGATCCGTTCGCTGCGCACCGCACTTAACGACGACACGCGCTACCTTGCCTTCCCGCGCACCGAACTGTTCGACAGGATCGGCATGGCGCACACCGTCGCGGAGACCGACTGGCAGGGCAATTTCATTCTCTCCTCGCAGGTCTGGTCGACCGCGCGCGACCTTGCCCGGCTCGGGCTGCTATGGCTGAACGACGGCGTGTGGCAGGGGGAGCGCATTCTGCCCGAAGGTTGGGTGAAGTATATGACGACGCCGTCCGGTCCGCAGCCGGCCGACGGCCCCGGCTATGGCGCGACGCTGTGGCTGTTCGGGCCGAAGCAGGGGCTGCCGGAGGGAAGCTACGCGGCGCAGGGCAATCGCGGGCAGTATATCATGGTCGTGCCGTCGAAGAAGCTGGTCATCGTCCGGCGCGGCGAGGATCCGGCTGGATCGCCGTTCGACATCGCCAAATTCTCCGCCGATGTGATCGCGGCGCTCAAATGAAAAGCTGGGAGGAGGTCGTCGCTTTCGCTTGCGCGTTGCCGGACGTCGAGATGGCGTCCTTCTACGGCAAGATGTGCCCCAAGGTGCGCGGCAAGGCCTTTGTCTCGCCGGGCCGCGAGCCGGACAGCTTCCATGTCATGAGTCCGCATGAGGAAAAGGCGGTGCTGCTGGAAACCGATCCCGGCACCTTCTGGCAGACGCCGCATTACGAAGGCTGGCCCGGCCTGCTGGTGCGCTACGGCTCGGCCGATCCCGAACGTGTGAAGCGCGTCATCACCCGCGCCTGGTGGGACCGGGCGAGCAAGGCGCAGCGCGCGGCATTTGGGGAGCGGCCTTGACGCTCCTCCACGTCACCCCGGCGAAAGCCGGGGTCCAGCTTCTTCTTTTTGTTGGGCTGGGCCCCGGCCTTCGCCGGGGTGACGGATGAGATTCACCCATTTCGCCGCGATCGACTGGTCGGGTGCTACGGGCGCGCGGCAGAAAGGCATCGCCGTCGCCACCTGCCGCATCGGCGACGCCGCGCCGGTGCTGGAGCGCCCCGGCCATGTCTGGTCGCGCAGCGAAGTGCTGGACTGGATGCTGGGCCTGAAAGGCGATTGGCTGATCGGCCTCGATCTGTCTCCCTCGCTCGCTTTCGCAGACAAAGGCGCGTTCTTCCCCGGTTGGGATCGGAGCCCCGCCGATGTGCGCGGCCTCTGGGCGCTGGTCGAGGAAATCAGCGCCGACGAGCCCAATCTCGGCGCCAACAGCTTTGTCGACCATCCCGAAGCCAGCCGCCATTTCCGCCGTCACGGCGGGCGGTGCGGTGATCTGTTTCCGCCGGGCGCCGGCCGCTTCCGCGTCGTCGAGGACGCCAGCCGCGAGCAGGGCCTGTGCAATCCCTACAGCAACTTCAACCTGGTCGGCGCGGCGCAGGTCGGCAAGTCGAGCCTGACCGGCATGCGCCTGTTTCACCGGATCGACGGCAGGCTGCCGATCTGGCCCTTCGACTTCGCTCAGGACAGGCCCTATGATCGAGTATCTGAAACCGGGCCGGCGGTCGTCGAAATCTATACCAGCATCGCCGCCACCGCAGCCGGGCTCAGGCGGGGCCGCACCAAGATCCGGGACGGCGTCACGCTGGACCGCGCTCTTGCGGCGCTTGGCAGCGCGCCGCATGCTCCACTCGTGCGCTATGACGATCACGCGACCGACGCGATCCTGGCCGCCGCCTGGCTTCGTGCCGTCGCCCATGACCCGACACTCTGGCACCCTGACAAGCTGACTCCCACTCTCGCGCGCACGGAGGGCTGGACGTTCGGCGTCCATTGACGCATGGGGGCGCGGTGCCGGTTTAGCTCAGCTGGTAGAGCAGCGGTTTTGTAAACCGAAGGTCGCGGGTTCGATTCCTGCAACCGGCACCAGATTTTCACTCGGCAAGCTCGATCCAGACCGGGGCGTGATCGCTGGTCTTCTCCCAACCGCGTACCGCCACGTCCACCTGCGCGTCGGTGAGACGAGCGGCGAGCGCCGGGCTCAGCAGCAGATGGTCGATGCGAAGCCCTGCGTTGCGGGCAAAGGCGTTCCGGAAATAGTCCCAGAAGGTATAGATGGTTTCGCCGGGATGGCGCGTGCGCAGCGCATCGGTCCAGCCTTGTGCCAGCAGCCGCGCATAGGCCTCACGCACTTCGGGGGCGAACAGCGCGTCGTCCAGCCAGCGCTCCGGTTTATAAACGTCCAGGTCGGTCGGCATCACGTTGAAATCGCCCGCCAGCATCACCGGCAGGCCGCTCGCCAGCAGCTCCGCCGCATGCTCGATCAGCCGTTCGAACCAGCGCAATTTATAGTCGAATTTCGGCCCCGGCCGCGGGTTGCCATTGGGCAGATAGAGGCCGCCGATGAGAATGCCGGCAACGGCTGCTTCGATATAGCGGCTGTGCGTATCGTCCGGATCGCCGGGCAGGCCGCGCCGCGTTTCGTGAATATCGCCCACCCGGCTCAGGATCGCGACGCCGTTCCAGCTTTTCTGCCCGTGCCAGATCGCGTCATAGCCCAGATCGCGAATGGCCTGTTCCGGGAACTTTTCGTCAGGCGCCTTTAGTTCCTGCAGACAAACGATATCCGGTTGCGATTCCGCCAGCCAGCGCAGCAACACCGGCAGCCGCCCGTTGACGCCGTTGACGTTATAGGTGGCAACCTTCACGCGGGGTCGATCACTTGCCCTGGTTCTTGCGCCGCGTCACCCAGCCCTTGCGCGCGGCTGCCGAACGCTGCTCGAACGAGCCGGATTTGTGGGCCTTGCCGCCGCGCGAAGACGATACGTGCGTATCTTTTTTGCCCCGGCCCGATCCGGATTTGTTGCCGCCGCCCGATTCCTTGTTGACCGTGGCCCAGGCGCGCCGTTCGGCTTCCTTCTTCGGGACGCCGCGATCTTCATAGCCTTCTTCGATATGCTCGGCCTTGCGCTTTTGCTTGTCCGTATAGGCACTTTTGTCGCCGCGCGGCATGTCCATCTCCTTTCCGGTGATGAAGGCACAACGCAGCAATGGCCAGGGAGATGCGCCGCTGATAGAGTGCGATCGCTCTTACAGGAGGTGGTGCATGCGCGCCCTGCCGATCGCATTGCTGTTTCTCGCGACCACAGCGCCGGCATCGGCGGCGACCCTGCTTGGCAATGCGCAGTGCCGCGCGACGACCGATCCGTCGAGCCGGGTGGTGCAGCAATTGTGGGGCGGCGACACGGTACGGATCGTCGACCGCACGACGGGCTGGGTGAAGCTCGATCGCGGCGAATATGGCTGCTGGGTCTCGGTCGGAATCGTCGGCGAGGGCGCGTCGGCGACGCCGCCTGTCGTGGATCGCGGCGCGGTCCGCGAATCCCGCTGCCGGTGCGATCGCGGCCCATATTGCCGGGCGGACCATGGACGGCGCTATTGCCTGACCCGGACCGGCAGGGTCCGCTGGCGGCGCTAACGGATTGGCGCACTAAACCCGCTACCAAAAGCCGTTCAATCGGCTAGATGGGCGGCATGAAGAGCGCGACCGATCTGATGCAGGACATCATCTTCTCCGCCGTGATCGATTCGATCCAGGCGATGAAGGCGGCGTCCAAGGGCCTGCCCAACACGCTGCTGCGCGACCTGAACGTGGTCCACGCGAACGTCACGCTCGCCGACCTGCCGGAAGAAGTGCAGGCCGCGATTGCGTCCAATGTCCGCGCCGCCTTCACCCGGCTGCTGAAGGAAGGCTATTCGGTGATGCCGGGCCGCGGCGCCATGCCGGAACGGCGCGGGCCGGCCCCGGCGCCGGTCGTCGGCCGGGGCCAGCGCCGCGCGCCGCCGCCCTCCAACAGCCCGCGCGGGCCCAAGCCTTCAGGCCCGGGCGGCCGCCCGTCCGGACGGCGCGGACCGCCCAAGCCGCGCGACTAGGTCCGTCCCGATGCCCGGCCCCGCGCGCATCCTGCTGACGGTTTCGGGAAGTCTGCTGGCCGCCGGCTGCGCCGGATCCATGCCGCAGCGGCAGTCAGCCGGCCTGCCGCCCGCCGTCATTGCCCGCGTCACTGCCGACGCGGCCGCGCAGGTGAAACGCTGCTACCGCACGCCCAAGGTGATGGGCGAGGGCCGGCGCATCGCCACGCGCCTCCACGTCCGCTACGCGCCCGACGGCTCCATCATAGGCGTGCCGGCGGTGGTCTGGCAGACCGGCGTAACGCCGTCCAACCAGATGTTCGCGGACGAGATGGCGCAGGCAGCGATCGAGTCGGTCGTCCGCTGCTCCCCGCTCCGCCTCCCGCCCGAACTTTATGCCTATAGCTGGAACGATTTCGAGCTGACCTTCAGCCCGGCAGCGCGGGGGTAGTAGCCCTCTCCCCGGCGGGGAGAGGGTTGGGTGAGGGGGTTCTGGGTTCGTTGTTCAAGCGCCGAGCCCCCTCACCCGCTCGCTCCGCGAGTCGCCTCTCCCCGCCGGGGAGAGGAAGAGATGGGCTAGTAATCCTTCTTGTACCTGAGCTCCACATTGGTGCCCGAGAAGGAGCTGACCTGCGACAGCACACTCAGCGCCTTCGAGAGCGAGACGCTGATCTGGGTCGCGGTGAAGCCGCGCGCGTCGGTCACCATCTCCACATAGATGCGGTTGGAAATGTGGGTGCCGGCAGCGATCGCGGTGCCGCGCCCCGTGGTTTCGTCAGCGCCGAGAATGCGCAGCCGGTCGATGCCGGCGACCGAGCGCAATTTGCCGAGCGGATTGAGGCCGCCGCCCGCCCCACGCAGGCTGTTGAGTGCGGCTGCCAGCTGCACCGCCTGAATCGCCGAGATATTCGTGATCGATTCGCCGAACAGGATGCGCGACAGCAATTCGTCCTGCGGCAGGGCCGGCGTCGAGCTGAACGTGATCTGCGGCTGATAGGCCCGGCCGCCGATATTGATCGTCACGTCCGTGCCGGTCACATCGCCGGTCGCACGGATGCTGAGCGCCGGGTTGGTGCTGCCCTCGAACGCGATATAGCTGTTGTCGTCCAGGTCGAAGCGGCGGCTGGCGAAGCTGTAGGTGCCGCGCACGACATTCGCCCGGCCGACGATGATCGGCGCGGCCGACGTGCCGGTCACGCGCAGGTCCGCCGCCCATTCGGATTCGAGCCCCATGCCCTGCACGTACAGCTCATTGTCGGCGCGCAGGCGCAGGTCGAGCTTGAAGCGGCTGGGCAACGCCGCCTGTTCCGGTTCGGTCGAAGGCGGCGGCGCACCTTTCCGCCGCACGCCTTCCAGCACCGCGACTTCGGCCGCACCCTGGCGGACGATCTGATAGCGCACTTCGGGCAGGCGCAGATCGCCCTGGATCAAGGCTCCGTTCTCGCGGCTGTTGGTCAGGCGCAGCGTGCCGGTCGCGGTCGCGCCGATTGCGTCGGACCGGGCGAGGCGCGCGCGATTGAGGGTCGCGCGGATATCGACCGGATAGCCCGCCGCCGCCGACA
>JAFEDD010000056.1 GCA_018241765.1 Pseudomonadota bacterium
AGGCGATCGCGACATCGCTTCCGGTGCGGGCGAATTCCAGCGCGACGACGCGGCCGATGCCGCCCGTAGCGCCGAAAATCAGCGCCGCCCCTTCGGGGAAAAGTCGCTCGCCAGCCATGTCGCCCTCCGTTTTCTTGACCTTGCGTTACGCAGTCATTCATGGGATGCGATAGCGCATTGCGCAATTGATAAGTTCAAAAGCGACGAATATCGTAACAATATCACCTAATAGCTGCGCATTGAGAAATCGGAGGATGTTTTGGGGAGACTGCAAGGCAAGGTCGCGATCGTCACCGGCGGCGCGCAGGGCATGGGTGCCGCGACCGCACAGCTGTTCGCCGCAGAAGGTGCGCACGTCGTCATCGGCGATGTGATCGAGGACAAGGGGCAAGCCCTTGCTGCCGAGCTGGGCGACAAGGCGATCTTTCAGAAGCTCGATGTTCGCTCGGAAGACGACTGGGCCGCGACTGTCGCTGCGGCGACAAAGGCCTTCGGCACCATCGACATTCTCATCAACAATGCCGCTGTCGTGCACTTCACCCCGATCGAAGGCCTGAGCCGCGACGATGCCGAGCGCGTGCTTGCGATCAACGTCATCGGCACGATGCTGGGCGCGAAGCATGTCGCGCCGGTGATGGCCGGGGCTGGACGCGGGGTGATCGTCAACATCTCCTCGGTGGACGGCTTGCGCGGCTGCAACGGCCTGTCGGTTTATACCGCGAGCAAATGGGCGGTGCGCGGCCTCACCAAGACGCTGGCGATGGAGTTGGGCCCGCGCGGCGTCCGCGTCTGCTCTGTGCATCCGGGCGGCGTGAACACGCAGATGGGCAATCCGATGGGCGCGACCGGAGATGCGCTGAAGCGCGGATACGAGCGCGTGCCGCTGCAACGGATCGGCGAGCCGGAAGAAATCGCGCGGGCGAGCCTGTTCCTCGCGTCCGACGATGCCAGCTATATCAGCGGTGCCGAAGTGGCCGTCGATGGCGGCTGGTCGGCCGGCTATTACCAGCCCGTGCTGCCCGGCGCGCCGGCCGGCCTGGGCGCCTGATCCGATGAGCGGCGCTCTGGACGGCAAGGTCGCGCTCGTCACCGGCGCCGGCCAGGGCGTAGGCCGTGGCATCGCGCTCGCGTTGGCGAAGCGCGGCGCCAAGCTCGCGCTTTCGGGCCGCACGCTCAGCAAAGTGGAAGCCGTCGCGGCGGAGATTGGCGGCGAGGCCCGCGCCTTCGCCTGCGACGTCAAGGACGCCGAATCTGTGGCCGCGACGGTCGAGGCCGTGGCGGCCGCATTCGGCGGCGTCGACATCCTCGTCAACAATGCGCAGGAAGTGCCGCTGGGCCCGCTGATGAGCGTGAGCGACAAGGCATTCGCGGCCGGCTTCGATTCCGGCCCGCTGGCCACTTTCCGCTTCATGAAGGCCTGCCATCCGCACATGAAGGCGCGCGGCGGCGGCACGATCTTCAACCTGGCGAGCTCGGCCGCTGTCCGTTGGGATATGTCGAATTATGGCGCTTATGCCGCGGTCAAACAGGCGATCCGGTCGCTGAGCCGTGCCGCTGCCGCCGAATGGGGTATTGACGGTATCCGGGTGCTGACGATCGCGCCGCACGCCAGGTCGCCGGGCCTCTCCCGCTGGATCGAGGAGAATCCGGCCGAGGCCGAGGCGTTCTTCCGCACCATCCCGCTCCGCCGGGTCGGCGATTGCGAAGCGGATATAGGGGATGCGGTCGCGGCGCTCTGCGGGCCTGAGTTCGCCTATCTGACCGGCGCCACCATCCCGCTCGACGGCGGCCAGGCCAATTTCGACTGAGGCGGCGCGATCATGTCTTACCCCCACGAAGAAGTCGAAGCCGCCATCCGTGGCCTGCGCGACGCTTTCGTGGAAGCAGAGAAGCGCGGCAGCTGGTCATGGATCGCCGATGAATTCTATCACGAGGATTGCATCTACGAATGCCCCTATGGCGGGGCGATGTTCGTCCGCGCGAACGGGCGTGAAGAGATACGGCGCACGCATTACGGCCGCGACATGGATGTCGGCTCCGGCTGGAAGGGCTGGAGCTTCCCCATTCTCGGCTGGGCGATAAACAGCGACCGGATCATCAGCGAATGGGTCAATCGCGGACCTGGCCTGCGCCCGGATGGCAACTATTACGAAACGCGCGGCGTCTCGCTGATCACCTATGGCGGCGGCGGTAAGTTCAGCTACCAGATGGACCTGTTCGACATCGCCCATCAGATGCGGCTGTGCGACGAGCTGGACGCCGCCGGTCTGCTCGCTCCTGCGCTGAAGCGCGATTGGGTTGCGCCGATGAAGCGGCGGATCATCGACATGCTCGAAACCGGCACGGTTGCGTAAGGAAAACCGGGATGGAATTGCGCGCGCTTTCCGACATCGTTGAGATCCAGCAGCTTCTGGCCGCCTATGTCTTTGCGATCGACGCCAAGGATTTCGACGCGCTCGATCGCGTGTTCACGCCGGACGCGACGTTCGACTATTCGGTGACCGGCGGAGAGACCGGCGACTACGCCAAAATCAAACCCTGGCTCAAAAAGGCGCTCGCTCCCTTCCCCGTCACCCAGCATTTGATCGGCCTGCCGTTGATCCGCCTCAATGGCGACACGGCGACCGCGCGGACGATGCTGTTCAACCCGATGCAATTGGGGCGGCCGGAGGGCGACCATCTTTTCTTCGTCGGCGCGACCTATGTCGACGATCTGGTGCGCACGCCCGAGGGTTGGCGCATCGCGCGCCGCGCCGAGGCCGATCCCTGGGTCAAGGATCCGCCCGCCAACTTCACGCCGGAAACCGCCGCGTAATCAGGAGAGCCGAAACCATGCTGCTAAAAGATAAGGTCGTCATCATCAGCGGCGTGGGGCCCGGCATGGGCCAGTCGCTCGCCCGCATCGCCGCCCGCGAAGGCGCGAAGGTCGCGATTGGCGCGCGCAATCAGGCCTATCTGGATGAAGTCGCTGCCGGTATCCGCTCCGAAGGCGGCGAAGTGGTCGCGCGATCGACCGACGTTACCGATGCCAGCCAGTGTGAGGCGCTTGCCCAAGCGACGCTCGATGCCTTCGGGCGCGTCGACGGGCTGGTCAACACCGCCTATATTCACGGTATTTGGACGACCGTCGATCAGGCCGATCCGGCCGACTGGCTGAAGGTGCTTGATGTCAATTGCCTGGGCGCGCTCCGCATGGCGCAGGCGGTGTTCCCGGCGATGAAGGCACAGGGCGCAGGCGCGATCGTCAACGTCTCGACCATGTCCACAGTCAATCCTTTCCCGGGCGAAGGCGGCTATGCTTCCGGCAAAGGCGGGTTGAACGCCCTTACCCGCCATATGGCCAAGGATTTCGGACCCTATGGCATTCGCGTGAACGCGACCCGCATGGGCTGGATCGGCGGCAAGCCGGTCTATGACTGGATCGGGCGCGAAGTCGCCGCCGGGCGCGACCGGGCCGAGGTCGAGGGCGAGATCACCGCGCGCATCCCGCTCGGCATCATCCCGCCCGAAGAAGATTGCGCGAAGGCGGTGCTCTTCTTCCTCTCCGATTACGCGAAGGTCGTCACCGGGGCGTCGCTCGACGTCAACGGCGGTCAATATATGGCGCCTTGACGATGAGCGAAAGCAACGAGAACCGCCTCGCGGCCAGGGAAACATGGCGCGACTTCTGCCGCCGGCTGGAGGCCGCGGGCGATCTTGTGCTGGGCACAGAGATCGCCGGCGAACCGATCGACCAGGTCGAAGGCTATCGCTATCTAAGCCGCCTGCTGCGCATCGCACTTGAAATGCACCTTGAGAATGCGGATCCGGATTTTCCGTATTTCTACGCGGCTTCACACCCGACAGCAAAAATCGGGGCGGACAATCCGGACAATATCTACATGAACGCCTCGATCAGCGGCGCACGGCGGTATCGCATCACCGGAAAGCGCGGATCGGTGCCGATCCTGAGCTTCGGCACCAAGGCAAACCGCTACGCGATTGACGGCACCATGGCTTCGACTGGCGAACTCGATTCCGCCGACATGGCCTTCGACCCCGACGGCCGGTTCGAGATCATCGTCAGCAGGGACAAGGCGAACGGAAACTGGCTGCCGCTTGCCGACGACAGCTCGATGCTGCTGGTGCGCCAGACCTTCCTTGATCGCGACAATGAAACGCCCGCGACGGTGAAGATCGAGGCGATCGACCCGCCGCGCGCGACGCCGGAGCCGCTGACCCGAGCGAAACTCGAACAGGGTTTCCAGCGCGCATTGGGCTTTGTCGAGGGAACCGTGAAAACATTCCTCGGCTGGACCGACATGCTGATGAAAGATCAGCTGAACCAGCTCGCCACCACCGACCAGACGATGTTCTACAAGGCGGGCGGCGATCCGACGATCTTCTACCTGCACGGCTATTGGAAGCTGGCGCCGGGCGAGGCGCTGGTGATCGAAACACCGGTGCCGGATTGCACGTTCTGGAACTTCCAGGTCGACAATATCTGGTTCGAATCGCTCGATTACCGGCACCACAAAGTGCATGTGAACGCCCACAGCGCGACGCTGAACCCGGACGGATCGCTGACGATCGTGGTCGCGGCGCGCGATCCCGGCTTCGGCAATTGGGTCGACACCGCCGGCCATGATCACGGCACGATGCTGCTGCGCTGGACCGGCGCGAAGGAGCATCCGGTGCCCAGGACCCGTGTGGAGACAATCGGATGAGCGACCTCGAATCCCGTATCGCCCGGCTGGAGGCGGAAAGCGATATCCGCCGCCTGAAGGCGCGCTACTTGAATGCCTGCGATGCGAAGGACGTGGAGGCGATCCGCGCCTGCTTCACGCCCGATGCGGAAATCGACTTTCCGCCGCTCGGCAGCTTCGACGTGGACGGGCTGATCGGCATCTTCACCCAGATGGCGGCGACCACGCCGATCGTCGACGTGCATCAAGGCCATAATGCCGAGATCGAGGTGAATGGCGACGAGGCAAGCGCACGCTGGAACCTCGGCTATGCGACCTATGATCCGCGCGCCGGCACGTTCCGCCTGCTCGCCAATTTCTACGCCGATCGCTATCGCAGAACGGCGGACGGCTGGCGGATCAGCTATTCCCGGTCAGAGCCGCGGGCGGTGGTGGACGGGACGATCACCGAAGACGGTGTCAAAGCCGGCTGGGTGGCGGGATAAAACCCACACCGCACCTCGTCATCCCGAACTTGTTTCGGGATAAGGTCAAGGCAGGCGAGACGGTGGAGAATAATCGCCGCCGTCACGCGGCACCACCCTTATCCCGAAACAAGTTCGGGATGACGGCTGGAGAGCGGCCCATCTCAATCGACCAGCGAGCACCAGCGGTAATCGTGCTTGATGAAATTCTGGCCGAGGCTGTAGCGGATGCGGTGCACGCCGGGGATCTTATCGACGGTCTGGTGCAGGAAGTCCGTCAGCTCGGCGCCGTTTTCCACCAGCGTCATCGCCAGCACATCGGCGCGGCCGAGGATGGTCGCGACAAAGCCGATTTCCGGCAGTTTCGCGAGCGCCTCGGCCACCCGTTCGATATCGGCGGCCGAATTCGCTTCCACCCAGAGATAGGCGAGGATCGGATGCCGCAGCCGGTTGGCGTTAGTGACGGCGGCGACGCGGATCACTTTATTGTCGAGCAGCCGCTTCAGCCGTGACCGGATCGTCCCTTCCGTCAGTCCGAACTCCCGTCCAATCTCCCGGTTCGAGACGCGGGCATCGTGCCCCAATCGCTGGATAATCTTCTCGTCCAGCTCGTCGAGCGCGATGCGCGTCATAGCGGGGCCCATTCCGGATTATATTTGAGGACTTTGAGCGCAAGGCTGGGGAACATCCGCTGGACGCCTTCCACCTTGGCGATCACGTTGGTGAGCAAATCCTCCATCTCGGCAAGACCGGTCGCCACGACCTGGATTTCGAGATCGTGCGTGCCGATCGCGACATTCACCGTGACCACCCGCTCGATCTTCGCGAGATCCTCGCCGACCGCCACGGCCGAACGGCCTTTCACCTGAATGCCGACAGGCGCCAAATATTCGAAGCCCATCGCCGACAGGTCGCGCATGGCGACGATGCGGACCATGTTCGCATCCTCGAGCCGGCGAAGCCTCGTCCGCACCGTCGCTTCGTTGACGCCAAGATCGCGCGCCAGGTCGCGGTTCGCGATACGGCCGTTCTGGCGGAGAGCGGCAATGATAAGCTCATCGACCTCATCAAGCGTAAATGCCGGCTCTTCGCGGCCGCCGAGCGATCCTTTGCCGCGCGTGCGACGTTCCGGCTTGCCTTCAACCTTCAAACTCTTGTCCCTCCGTGCACGCATGGTTGATCATCTACATGACTGATCGTCAATAAATTTGAACCTATCCGACAAATTACCACGCTTTGCGTATTCATTTCCTCTTCCCGTGACGCATTTCGCGTGCGAAAAGCCGAAACGAACAGAGAGAGGAATGCCGGACGTGGCTGCTATCGAAGAAGTCGACCTGCTCGTCGTGGGATCGGGCGCGGGCGGGCTCACTGCCGCCTTCACCGCAGCCGATGCCGGCGCGAAAGTGTTGGTGGTCGAGAAAAGCAGCCGCTTCGGCGGCACCTCCGCGACCTCCGGCGGTGGCATCTGGATTCCCAACAGCGACGATGCGCGCGCCAAAGGCCATGCCGACGATCCGCAGGAAGCCTATGGCTATATCAAGGCGCTGATCGGCGACGATGTGCCCGACACGAAGCTGCGGGCCTATGTCGACAATGCGCACAAGATGCTCAGCTATCTCGGTGAGCGGTCGGAGGTCCAGTACACGGCCTATGCCTATGCCGACTATCATATGGATGTAGCAGGCTCCCGCGACGGCTGGCGGACGCACGACCCCATTCCGCTGATGGCCGACCGGCTGGGCGCCGATTTCGACCGGATGGAGCCGCCGCACACGCTCACTCTCACCTTCGGCCGATTCACCTGGACGATGGAAGAAGCGAAGCTGCTGCTGACGATGAGCCCGGGCGCCAAGTCGCTGCTGTTCAAGCTGATGACGCGCTACATCTTCGACATTCCCTGGCGCTTCAAGACGAAGCGCTCGCGGCGGCTGACGGGCGGCAACGCGCTGATTGGGCGGCTGAAGCTGTCGCTCGACCGGAAAGGCGGTCAGCTCTGGCTGGACGCGCCGATGGTGGAACTGCTGCGCGAGAACGGCCAGGTCACCGGCGCGATCGTCGAGCGCGACGGTCAGCGAGTCACGGTGCGCGCACGCAAAGGCGTGGTGCTGGCCAGCGGCGGCTTCGATCACAATCTGGCGCTGCGCCAGAAATATCTGCCCCAGCCGACCGGCAATTGGAGCGCCGGCGTGCCGACCAACACGGGCGACGCGCTAAGCGCCGGCACGGCCGTGGGCGCAGGGACCGATCTGCTCGATTCCGCCTGGTGGGGCCCGGGCTTCATGCTGGAGGGCGAGGATCGCGCACGGATCATGTTCGTGGAGCGCGCGCTGCCCTCCTCGATCATCATCAACCAGGCCGGCAAGCGCTACATGAACGAGGCGGCGTCCTATCATGTCGCCGGCGGCGAGATGCATCGTGCAAACCGGCCCGACGCGCCGACCGTGCCCAGCTGGTTCGTGTTCGACGCCCGCTATCGGGGCAAATACATGCTGGGCCAGATCATGGCCGGCAAGCCGAGCGCCGACCACCGCATTCCAGAGCCGATGCGCAAGATCCTGAAAAAGTCGGAGACGATCGAGGGGCTGGCGCGCGAGATGGGCGTCGATCCGTCCGCCTTTGCGGAAACGATCACGCACTTCAACGGCAATGCCGTGAAGGGCGAGGATCCGGATTTCCACCGCGGCGTCTCCGCCTATGACCGTCACTATGGCGACGCCTCGGTAACGCCTAATTCCACCCTCGCGCCAATCGCCGAAGCGCCTTTCTACGCCATCCCGATCTATCCGTGCGATCTCGGCACCAATGGAGGCCTCGCCACCGACGAAACCGCGCGCGTGCTGGATACCGAAGGTGCGCCGATCGGCGGACTTTATGCGATCGGCAACGCCTCGGCGGCCGCGATGGGCCGGACCTATCCCGGCGCGGGTGCGACGCTCGGACCGGCGATGACGTTCGGCTGGCTGGCCGCGCGGCACGCGATGCGCGTAAACCAGTGACGTTGGGGCCGAATGATCTGATCCTGTCCGCCGGCAGCATGATGAGCGTGCCAGTGCTGGACCGGCTGGAACCGGCCAGCCGCGCGGGCTTCAAGGGCATTTCCCTGCTCGGCACCGATATCCGGCAGCTGGCGGCGCAAGGCACGACTCTGGGGGAGCTGCGCGCCCGCGCCGCCGATCACGGCCTTGCCGTCACCGAGGTCGAAGGGATTTACCTTGGCCTGCCCAACCGGCGGCCCGGCCCGACCATGCCGGCCGCCTTCGCCGACCTGCTGAAAACAATGGACGTCGATACCTACCTCCCGGCGGCCGAGCAGGTCGGGGCGGCCTCCGTCACCGTGATCGACATGTTCGACGGCGCGGTGGAGATCGACGCGGCCGCCGAGGCCTTCGCCGCCATTTGCGACCGCGCGGCCGAGTCCGGCCTGACCGTGCAGCTCGAATATGTGGTCGGCGGCGGGGTCGCGAGCTACGCCGATGCCTGCGAGATCGTGCGCCGCGCAGGCCGCGCCAATGGCGGGCTGATGATCGACAGCTGGCACCTGTTCCGCGGCGGCGTTTCGCTCGACGAGCTGGCGCGGACGCCCGGCGATCGCGTGTTCGGCATCCAGATCAATGACGGGCCTGAACCGACGGACACCGATCCGCTGCGGGAAATGACCAAGGGACGGCTGATGCCGGGCGAAGGGATTTTCGACCTGACGGCGATGATCAGGACGCTGGATACGATCGGCAGTCGCGCGCCGATCGCGATCGAGGTCTTTTCCGAAAGACTTGGCGCGCTGCCGTCGGACGAGGCGGCACGGCTCTGTGCCGCAACCACCCGCGCCGTTCTGGCGCAAGCGAGAGGCTGATCCATGGCTGAGACAATCGGCGCCGTCGTCGTCGGAACCGGCTTCGGCCTTTTCACTCATGTCCGTGCGCTCCGCGATGCGGGGTTCGAGGTCCGCGCGATCGTCGGGCGCGACCGTGCACGGACGGCCGAGCGCGCGGCGCCGCTCGGCATTCCAGTCGCCGCGACCAGCCTTGCCGAAGTGCTGGCGGACCCGTCGATCCGGCTGGTGACGGTCGCAACACCACCGCACGCCCATTATCCGGTGGTGATGGACGCGATCGCCGCCGGCCGCCATGTGCTCTGCGAGAAGCCGTTCGCGAAGGATTTGGCCGAGGCCCGCGCAATGCTGCGGGCGGCGGAAGCCGCCGGCATTGTCCATATGCTGGGCGCCGAATTCCGGTTCGACACCGCCCAGGCCCTGCTGCGCCGCGTAGTGCAGGACGGCGCGATTGGCACGCCGCTCCATTTCCAGCGCTTTTACTTCCAGCCGGGGCTGCAAGACCCAAGCGAGCCGCTCTCCCCCTGGTGGGAAGATGCCGGCCAAGGCGGTGGTTTCCTGGGTGCATTCGGCGCGCACATGATCGACCAGGTCCGCTCCACGCTCGGCGAATTCCAGCGCGTGAGCGGACAGTTGCAAACGCTGGCGCCGGGCCGTCCGCACATGACCGCCGACGATTGCTACAGCTTCCAGTTCGAGCTGGAGAGCGGCGCGAAAGGCCTGATCGCCGCGGCGATGGCGATGCCCGGCCCCCTCGTCATGTCGACGCGCGTCGTCGGCTCCGAAGGCGGTGCCTGGATTCAGAGCGGCGCGAGCTTCGGCGAGCCCGAGCAGGTCTGGGTGTCGCGCGGCGGCGAAGCCCGGCAGGTCGAAACGCCGGCCGATCTCGTCAACCCGCCACCCAGCCCCTTCCCCGTCGCAGAGCTCGTACAGACCGAGCAGGATCGCTGGCACAGCCAGGGTTTCGATGTCGCGCCGTACACGCGGCTGTTCCTGGAGATG
>JAFEDD010000057.1 GCA_018241765.1 Pseudomonadota bacterium
GGATAATTTCAATCCGGCATTCGGTACCGCGCCGAGCTTCACGTCACGCGGCCGGATCGAGCGCGGCGAGGCGCAGGGCGATTTCAAGGCGACCGACTGGGTCCGCTTCGTGTTCGGTGCGGAAACCGAAAAGTCGCGATACAATGACGGCTTCACGACATTCCGCACCGGGATCGACAGTCTTTATGGTCAGGCGATCGTCAAGCCCTTCGAGAAGCTGACGCTGACCGGCGGCGTCCGCTACGACGATCATGACGATTTCGGCGGCCATACCAGCTTCGGCGGCAACGCCGCGCTGAACCTGGGCAGCACGATCGTCCGCGCAAGCTATGCCGAAGGCTTCAAGGCCCCGACCCTGTTCCAGCTCCGCTCCGACTTCGGCAATCCCGCACTACGGCCGGAAACCGCGCGCAGCTATGACCTGGGTGTGGAGCAAAGGCTCATCGGCAATGCCGTGACGGCGGGCATCACCTGGTTCCGCCGGAAGACGCGCAACCAGATCGACTTCACGCCCTGCCGCCCGGACATCGCGATCTGCGCCGGCGGCGCGCGCCCCTTCGGCACTTACGACAATATCGCCCGCGCCCATGCGAGCGGCGTCGAGGCGACGCTGGATATCCGCCCGACCGACCGGCTGACGATCGCCGCCGCCTACACCTATGTCGATGCCGAGAACCGGACGCCCGGCAATCCCGATTTCGGCAAGACGCTGCTGCGCCGCCCCAAGAGCAACCTGACGCTGAACGTCGATTACAAAACGCCGTTTAGACTGGCGGTCGGCGGCACGCTGCGGCAGGTGGGCGACAGCATCGACCGCAACGATTTCGGCCAGCGCGTCCGCCTCGACGGCTATGTACTCGCCGATCTGCGCGCGTCTTTCCCGGTCACGGCGGCGATCGAGCTCTATGGCCGCGTCGAGAATCTGTTCGACGAACAGTATAGAACTGTGATCGGCTACGGCACGCCGGGTCGCGCCGCCTATGGCGGTGTGCGGGCGCGGTTCTGATGCGAGCTGCGGCCAAGTCGGCTGGTCGCAGCCTGGTCGCCGGCTTGGCTGAGCTTGTCGAAGCCCTCCCTTTCCTTCTACCCCCCCATTTTGAGAAGAAGGAAAGCCTTCGACAGGCTCAGGCAAGCCGGTTTTGGTGGCTTTCGTTCGTTCTGCTCGCAGGATGCTCGGCGGCTTCGTCCCCTCCTCCCGACAACCGCATCGTCTCGACCAATCCGTGCCTCGACGCCATCCTGGTCGAGCTGGCGCCCCCGGAGCGGATCGCGGCGATCAGCCATTATTCGCAAGACCCGCGCTCCAGCTCGATGCCAGTCGAGATCGCCCGCCATTTCCGCGCGACCAGCGGGACGGCAGAAGAAGTGATCGCGCTCAAGCCCGGCCTGCTCCTCGCCAGCAGCTTTACGCCAGCGGCGACGCTGGGCGCCTATCGCCGGCTCGGGCTTAAAGTCGCCACCTACGGCACGGCGGCGACGATCGCGGATAACCGCGCCCAGATCCGGGAGATCGCAAAGGAAATTGGCGCCGAGGAACGGGGCGAAGCCCTCGTCGCCCGGATCGACCGCGCAGTGGCTGAGGCGGCACCGCCCGACGCGCGCAGGCCATCCGCGCTGCTCTGGCTCGGCGGCAGCAATCTGGTCAACGGCCAAGGCACGTTGATCGGCGAAATGACCGAGCGCGCCGGATTCCGTAACGCCAGCGGCGACTATGGCGTGCGCTTCACCGGCACGCTGCCGCTGGAGTTCGTCGTCGCCCGCCCGCCGGACGTGGTGATGACGCCGGAACGCGCTGACAGCGCCAATGAGGAAGCGCGCCGGATCAGTCTCCGCCTGCGAGCACTGCGCGCCTCGACCCGCATTGCCTCCTTCCCGCCCGAGCTCTTCTATTGCGGCGGGCCGACGATCGTCCCTGCCATGCAGCGGCTCGCGGCGATTCGCCGAGGTCTGTCGTGAAGCGACGCACCGCCTTTGCTGTCCTTGCAGCCTTGGTTGTCGCCGGCTTTCTGCTGTCGCTGATCGCCGGCAAGGTCTGGGTGCCGTTCAGCGCCTGGGGCAGTGCCGATCCGCGCTGGTGGATCATCGTCGAGCTGCGGCTGCCGCGTGCGCTGCTGGGCCTCGCGATCGGCGCGACGCTCGGCCTGTCGGGCGCGGTGCTGCAGGGCTATCTGCGCAACCCGCTCGCCGACCCGGCGCTGATCGGCGTTTCCTCGAGCGCCGGCCTTGGGGCAGTGATCGCAATCATCCTGGGCTTCGGTGCGGCGCCGCTGATCCTGTTCGGCAGCGCGATGGCGGGCGCCGCGGCGGCGGTGATCCTGTTAGGCATGCTGGTCGGCCGCTCCGGCAGCGCGCTCGCGTTCATCCTGGCGGGCACGGTGCTCCAGACCCTGGCCGGATCACTGACCGCTTTCCTGATCAGCGTCGCCCCCAATCCGTTCGCGCTCGCGGAGATCATGGGCTGGATGATGGGCGCGCTCACCGATCGCAGCCTGGAGGACGCGGTGCGCGCCATCCCGTTCATGGCCGCCGGATGCGCAGTGCTGACGCTGAGCGCGCGATCGCTCGATCTGCTCAGCCTGGGCGAGGAAACGGCGCGAAGCCTGGGCGTCCGGCCGGGACGCTTGCAGGCGCTGATCGCGCTCGGCACCGGGCTCGCAGTGGGAAGCGCCGTCGCCGCCTCGGGCGTGGTCGGGTTCGTGGGGCTGATCGTGCCGCACCTGGTCCGCCCGCTGGTCGGCCAGCGGCCGTCCGACATCCTGCTTCCTTCGGCGCTCGGCGGCGCGGCTTTGGTGCTGTTCGCGGATAGCTTCGTCCGCTTGGCACCGGGCACGGAGGAAGTGCGGCTCGGTATCGCCATGTCGGTGCTCGGCACGCCCTTCTTCTTCGCGCTGCTGATGCGGTTCCGGAAGGATCATGCATGGGCCTGACGATCGACGCGCTCCGCGTGCAGCTGGGCAAGCGCACTGTGCTGGACGGGATCTCCGCCGCGCTGGACACCGGCCGGGTGACTGCCCTGCTTGGCCCCAACGGCGCCGGCAAATCGACGCTGCTGCGCGCGATCCTGTCGCTTATTCCGGGCGAGGGAACTGTCGCGCTCGACGGCGAGCCGGTCTCAGCCCTTCCGCCGCGAGTCCGCGCGCGACGCCTCGGCTACCTGCCGCAAACAGGCGAACTGGCGTGGAACATTCCGGCCCGCTCGGTGGTGGAGCTGGGCCGCGCGCCGTACCGCACCCCTTTCGCCGCGCTGAGCGAGCGGGACGAAGCGGCGATCGAGCAGGCGATGGCGCTCACCGATACCGCGCAATTCGCCGACCGGCTGACCGGGGAGCTGTCCGGCGGCGAGCGGGCGCGGGTGCTGCTCGCCCGGGTGCTGGCCGGGGAGCCGGACTGGTTGCTGGCCGATGAGCCGCTCGCCAGCCTCGATCCCGCGCATCAGGTCGATATGCTCGACCGGCTGCGCAAGTTCGCCGATGGCGGGCGCGGCGTGGTGGTGGTGCTCCACGAACTGAGCCATGCCGCCCGCATCGCCGACGACGTCATGCTGCTCAAAGCCGGCCGCCTCCTCGCCCACGGCCCCGCCCCCGAAGTGCTGCGCCCGGAGCTGCTGAGCGAAGCTTATGGCATCGGCTTCGAACGGCACGGGCCCGCGATTGTGCCGGTGCGATAACCTTCCTCAGTCATCCCGAGGCGCGTAGCGCCGTGGCGATCCAGTCATCGCGACAATGGATTGCCACGCCCTTCGGGCTCGCAATGACGCGGCATTACTCCTCAACCGGGCCCGTGCTCAGGATCGCCGGCGCCGCCTTGCGCAGCCGGGCGAACTCGACGACCTGCTTGCCGACCAACTCCAGCTGCCCGCGCGAAGCATCGTCGGAGCAATGGCCGTCCTTGAACATGCCGGAAACGCTGCGGATCGCGGCGCCAAGCGGCGTCGGCCAGCCGCGCAGCGCGTGGACGATCGAGCGCATCGTCGCGAGCGTCGATCCCGTCGCCTGCCAGCCATAGGCCGTGACGATCAGCCCCACCGGCAACCCGTCCAGATAGACGCGCGAATCCTTCGCGGTTTCCTCGACATAGTCGATCGCATTCTTGACCAGGCCGGAGATCGAGCCGTGATAGCCCGGGCTGGCGATCACCACGCCATGCGCGCCGCGCACCGCCTCGACCAGCCGCCGGCCCTCTTCCGATTCGGCAACCGCGCCGCCCGAATAGTGCGGCATCGCAGCCAAGGTCGGCCCGTCGAACAGGATTACGTCCGCGCCTTCGGCTTCCGCCGCGCGCAGGGCGATCTTCAGCGCCTGCTCGGTCGATGACCCGGCCGAGGTCGTCCCGCCGATTCCGACGATTGACAGCTTTTCAGGCATGCGATCTCCCCGCTACAGCGCGTGAATGCCAAAGCATATCCGCCCGCGCCGGTCGATGCTCTATGTGCCCGGCGACAAGCCCCGCGCGATCGAGAAGGCGCGCACCCTGCCCTGCGACGGCATCATTTTCGATCTGGAGGACGCTGTCGCTCCGGAAGCCAAGGAGATCGCGCGGCAGACGATCACGGAGGCGGTGCGCGCTGGCGGCTATGGCCGGCGCGAGCTGATCCTGCGCGTGAACGGCATCGGCTCGGACTGGCTGGCGGACGATTGCGCGCTGGCGGCTGCGCTGCCGGTGGACGGGGTGTTGATCCCCAAGGTGGAGGATGAAGGGGCTGTGCGCCACATCGAGGCGCTGGTTCCGGACAAGGCGATCTGGTGCATGATCGAAACGCCGCTGGGCGTGCTCCGCGCCGGTCAGATCGGCGGCGCGAGCGACCGGCTCGCGGGGTTTGTTGCCGGCACCAACGATCTGGTGAAGGAGCTGCGCGCGCGTCACATGCCGGACCGGGCGCCCTTGCTCACCAGCCTGTCGTTGATCCTGCTCGGGGCGCGGGCGCATGGGCTTGCGGCGATCGATGGCGTGCATCTGGGGCTGGATGATCCGGAGGGCTTCGAGGCGTCGTGCCGGCAAGGCGTGGAGCTTGGCTTCGACGGCAAGACGGTGGTGCATCCAAGCACGATCGAACCCGCCAACCGCATCTTCGGGCCGAGCGCGACCGAGGTTGAGAAAGCCCGCGCGATCGTCGCCGCCTGGGCGCAGGCGCGCGCCGACGGCAAGGGCGTGGCGCGGATCGGCGGCGCGATGGTCGAGCAGTTGCATGTGGACGAAGCGCAGCGATTGATCGACCTGGCCGATCAGGTTGGGGGCTGAGGCGCGAATGTTCACGAATGTTCGCACTGACGTGCGCGCATGGCGGCAGGCTGGGCGGCGATTGATCGAGAGGGTCGATTGTTTGGCAATGTGGCGAGCCGGTGCATTCGGCATGGCATAGTCGTGGACATGTAGGACAGAACTTCAGCTCAATCTTTCCGTCATGCCGGACTTGATCCGGCATCCCGCTTCTTTTGCTGCGGTTAAGAAGTAAGAAGCGGGACCCCGGATCAAGTCCGGGGTGACGTTGAATTTATTCCCCCGCCGCCTCGACGCGCACCAGCAGCGTGCCTTCGCTGACTTGAGCGCCAGCTGTGGCGTTCAGCTCCGCGACCGTGCCGTCGAACGGCGCGGTCAGCGTATGCTCCATCTTCATTGCCTCGAGCGTGACGAGCTTCTGGCCCTTGGTCACCGCCGTGCCGCTGTCGACCTCAACTGCGATGATCCGCCCCGGCATCGGCGACACGATCGCGCCGTCACCGGCGGTGCCTGCGCTTGATCCGGTCGCGCGGTAAGGCGCGATCAGCCAGGTTTGTCCTTCTTCGCTTGCGGTCATCGGCGACAGGTCAGAGGCGACCTCGATCAGTGAGTTGCCGCGGTCCGCCTCTTTCGTGTCGAACGACGCTTCGACCGGCGCCCCGTCAACCGAAAGGATGGCCCGGGTTTGCGCCTGCGCATTCAGCCTGAACCCGGCCAGTGGCTGAGCAGCAAACGCTTCCGCGGCATCGGCCAGCTTTCGCTTCGACGGCAAGCCTGACGGGATGAGTTCATCCCCTTTGCGTGCGATCAGGCCCGTATCCAGCCGTGCTTCGCTGAAATCCTCGTCCCGCAGGGCACGTATGAGAAAGCCCACATTATTTTTGATCGGCCAAATCCGCGCGGATTCCAGCGAATCCAGCAGGCGCCATCGCGCATCATCGCGATCCTGTCCGTGCGCGATCACCTTCGCGATCATCGGATCATAGAAAGGCGACACTTCCGAACCCTGCATCACGCCCGTATCGACCCGCACCTCGCCATAAAGGTCGAGAACCTCAAGCCGGCCGATACTCGGCAGAAAGCCTTTTGCCGGATCCTCAGCGTACAACCGCGCTTCCATCGCCCAGCCGTTGATCTCAAGCTCGTCCTGCCGCTTCGGCAGTGGCTCCCCGGATGCCACGCGCAATTGCCATTCGACCAAGTCCTGCCCGGTGATCTTTTCGGTCACCGGGTGTTCCACCTGCAGCCGGGTGTTCATTTCCATGAACCAGATGCGATCCCCGCGTAGTCCCTGCGATCCGTCCGCGATGAACTCGATCGTGCCCGCGCCGACATAGTCGACGGCTTTGGCGGCCTTAACGGCTGCCCCGCACACCACCGAACGCAAAGCCCCGTCGAACCCAGGCGCCGGCGCTTCCTCGATCACTTTCTGGTGGCGGCGCTGGAGCGAGCAGTCGCGTTCGAACAGGTGGACGATGTTGCCGTGGGAATCGCCGAACACCTGCACTTCGATGTGGCGCGGCGAGAGGATGTATTTCTCGAT
>JAFEDD010000058.1 GCA_018241765.1 Pseudomonadota bacterium
GATCGGCGCCGAAAAAGCCAATGAACTGTTCGACTTGATCGATAAGTTCGCAGGCTATGGCTTCAACAAATCGCACGCCGCCGCCTATGCGCTGCTCGCCTATCAGACCGCGTGGTTGAAGGCGCATTATCCGCATGAATTCTTCGCGGCGTCGATGTGCTACGACATGGCGCAGACCGACAAGCTCTGCGTGTTCGTGGACGACATGCGGCGGATGGACGTCGCGGTGCTGCCGCCCGATGTGAATGTGAGCGGAGCAGAGTTCACGGTAGAAATCCTGAGCCCCTCCCCTTCAGGGGAGGGGTTGGGGCGGGGCACGTCCGACAATTCCGCGCATACCCAACAGTCCCCACCCCCATCCCCTCCCCTGAAGGGGAGGGGAGAGTTGGCCGTGCGCTACGCGCTTGGCGCGCTCAAGAATGTCGGTGAGCGGGCGATGGAGCTGCTGGTCGCGGAGCGCGAACGAGGCGGCGCGTTCAAGAGCCTCGACGATTTCGCCCATCGCGTCGATCCGAAACTGCTCAATCGCCGCCAGATGGAGAGCCTGGCCGGCGCGGGCGCGTTCGACAGCCTCGAGCCGGAGCGGGCGGGCGTGTTCGCCGTCGCCGAGACGATGCTGGCGGTGGCTTCGCGGGCCGAGGATCAGCGCACCAGCGGCCAGGGCGGACTGTTCGGCATGGCCGAAGCAAGCGGCCCCACGATCAAGCTGCCGCAAAACGCGCACTGGTCGCTGGCTGACCGGATGGCGCAGGAGAAGGAAGCGTTCGGCTTCTATTTCTCCGCCCACCCGATCGACCGCTACCGGCATCTGGCCGACGCGCACGGCGCCAAAAGCTATGGCGCGCTGTGCACCGCCAATATCGGCGAGGAGCGCGTGCCTTCGACCATGGCGGGGCTGGTTGAGGATGTGCGTTGGCGCACCTCCGCCAAAGGCCGGCGCTATCTGCTCGCGACTTGTTCGGATTCGTCGGGGCAATTCATTGCGAGCTGTTTCGACGATATCGCGGCCAAGGATCTGGAGGAAGCGGCGCGTGTCGGCGGCTGCGGGCTCCTGTCCGTGGAGCTCGACAAGCGCGCGGGCGAAGAAACGCCGCGCGTCACCATTCGCGGCATTCGTCCGTTCGAGGGATTGTCGGCCAGCACGAGGCTGGTCTGCGCCGTCGAGCTTGAAGACGCATCAGCCGTGACAGCGCTGGCGGCGCTGGTCGGCGAAGCGCGCGGCGGCCGCGGCGAATTGCGCCTGATCGCCAAAACCGCTGCAGGTGAAGCGGATGTGCGGCTCGGCCGCGACTTCTCGCTGGATGCCGAGCTCGCCGCGCGGATCGAGCGGCTGCCGGGCGTCGTCTCAGTCGCGCTGAAAGCAGCCGAGCTGCCGCGCCTCGCGCTGGTCGGCTAGCCCCGCGTCCAGCCGCACGCGGACGAAAGTATCTCGACCTTTTTCTTCCTGTCCGTCTTCCAGCATTTGTCGTCGAACGACGGCAGGAGCGGCTGGTAGGGCGGAATCCAGAAATTGAATTGCTGTTCGCCGCTCAGCGCCAGACTCTTGCGCAGTTCGCGCATCCGCATCTCGGCGACCTTGTAGAGCTCCCCTTTGCGGGCGAAGATCGCGTGGCGCCCGATCGCGCTTGCCGTTTCGCAGAAGGTATATTGGCCGAGCACGGTCGAGAAGCTGGAGTAAGTGCGGGTGCCGTACTGGTCGAGCTTGGTCTGCCCTGCCTTCTTGTCGGTGCGTTTGAAATAATTGCTCAGCACCTGATAGGCCTTGCCCAGCTCCTCGCGATGATTGTCGAGCATTGCGTTATACTGGTTGCGGGTGAGCAATGTTGGCTCGAATTGGCACTGCAGCGCCGCGACGTTGAGACCCGAGCGCAGGTTCCAGACGAGGGCGGCGCGAAGCTCATCGGGTGTCGCGCCGGGCAGCGTGCCGGTCAGGATGCCCGGCTCTCCGCCCAGCACCGGTTCTCCGCGCAGATCGGGGGCCTTCCAGAAGAAAGCGGCGGGAGCGATCGTGGGTGTCAGCAGGGCCGCTGCAGAAATGGCAGCGAAAGCGACAAGTCGTAAAGCCATCGAAACGAAACTCCGGGAGTGGCCGCAGACTAGCGGCATTTACCGGTCGCACAAACAATTAGCGCGATTCAAGTCGTCGCGAAGATGCCCCGGCCCATCGCCCAAGAAAAAAGGCCGCCCGGTCGCCCGGACGGCCCTTTCCCGATAATAAAACCGGACCGATTAATGGCCGGCGGCGTTCGCGGCGTTGCCGGCAGCGTTCGCAGCGTTACCCGCCGCGTTCGCGGCATTGGCAGCGTTGTCCGCGGCGCCAGCGGCGTTCATGTCGCCCGCCATGTTGCCGGTGCCGTTGGCGGCATCGACAGCGGTCATGTTGTCGGTGGTGGTGTTCATGTCCGTCGCGTTCATTTCGGTGACGTTCGCCGTCTCCGTGTTGGCCGCTTCCTTGCTGCCGCAAGCGGAAACCATGAGCGCGGCTCCGGCGATCATCGAGCCGGTCAGAACTTTCGTGAGAAGGTCACGCATTCCAAACTCCCTTGTTTTTATGATTTGGCCGGCTCGGTGGCCCTCCGTTAGCCAAATCGGCGTCGTTCTTAGACACAAAAGCTTCACCCCTCAAGAGTTGTTCTTAACAGCGCCTGCCGAGGGCTGCGAGGAAAGAGGGAAAGGTTTCGCGCAAAGCGGTATCCAGATGCTCCATCATCGCCGCGTTCCCGATGGACCGCAGGCTCGCGACCGGAAACTCGGCAAGGCCGCAAGGAACGATGCCCGAGAAGTGATTGAGGTCCGGATCGACATTCAGTGAAAAGCCGTGGAGCGTGATCCAGCGCCGGACGCGCACCCCGATCGCGCCGATCTTCGCCTCGCCCGCGGGCGTATCAACCCAGATGCCGACCCGCCCGTCGATCGCCCGCGCCGCGACGCCGAGCCGGCCCAACGCCGCGATCAGCCAATTCTCGAGGCCATGGACATAGCAGCGCACATCCCGCCCACGCTGGTCGAGATCGAGCTGGACATAGCCAACGCGCTGGCCGGGACCATGATAGGTGAGCCGCCCGCCCCGCCCCGTCCTGTGTACCGGGAAACGCGGATCGAGCAGCTCGGCCATGTCGGCGCTGGTGCCCGCGGTGTAGAGCGGCGCGTGCTCGAGCAGCCAGACACGCTCGGACGCAACCCCAGCGCGGATCGCCTCGGCGCGCCCATCCATGTCGGCGGCGGCGCTCTCGTAATCGGTGAGGCCGGGCGAAACCTGCCAGTCCACGCCGTCGATCATGGCCGCTCCGCGACGAATTGCGCGCCGTGGCGCCGGAGACGAACGATCGCTCCGTCGCTGCCGGTGACGATCGCGCTTTGCCGGTCAGCGGCGACTTCGGCCGAGATCGCGATGAACCCCGGCAACTCGGCCTCAGCAATGCGCATCGCTTCCTCCGCATCGGCGATCTGACCGCCGCCCAGGCCGAGCAGCTTCGCGATCAGCGCAAGCGCGAATACGCCGGCGAGCGATCCAGCCAGCAGCGCCCAGTTCATGACTGCGCGAGCGCGTCCAGCATCGGCCGGATCGGGCGCAGATCATAGCCCGCGCCTTCCGCCTTTTCGGTCAGCATAGCCGGATGATCGCCCATCTTCGCGCGCGCCAGGGCCCAGAGGTAAGTTGAGCGCGTACCGGACCGGCAATAAGCCAGGGCCCGGCCCGGCGCCTGTTCCAGCGCCGTGACCATCGCCGCCACCTGAGCATGGCTGAACCCGGCATGGGTGACCGGGATCGCGACATAGCGCAGCCCCGCCGCTTCCGCCGCCCGCGCGATCTCCTCGCCGCTAGGCTGGCCTTCCTCCTCATCTTCGGGGCGATTGTTGATGACGAGCGTCACGCCCAGGGCTGCGGCCTCCGCAATGTCGGCAGGCGCGATCTGGGGAGAGACGGAAATGCTATCGTCGATGCGGCGGAACATGGCACGGCGCTAGCACCAGACACTCTCCCCGTCATCCCGAACTTGTTTCGGGATAGGGGCAGAGCAGCGCGACATTCGAGATTAGTCGCCGGCTCAAAGCCGCGTCACTCTTATCCCGAAACAAGTTCGGGATGACGGCTGGTGGTGGGATGACGGTTAGTATTGCTTCAGAACCGCCAGAAACGCATCGCCATAGGCTTCCAGCTTGCGCGTTCCCACGCCGGTGATTTCGGACAGCGCCGCGCGGGATCGAGGGCGGGCGGCGGCCATCTCCCGCAAGGTCGAATCGTGGAAGATCACATAAGGCGGCACGCCAGCGTCCTCCGCCAACTCCCGCCGGCAGGCGCGAAGCGCGTCGAACAGCGGATCGCCGACCGGGTTGGGCGCGGCATCGCGCTTTCGCCGCCGCTCGCGTTTGGGCGGGACGATCAGCGGAACGTCGGCCTCGCCTTTCAGGATCGCGCGGGCAGCGGGGCCGAATTCCAGCCCGCCATGCGGATTGGTCCTGAGCGCGTCGCGGAGCAGCAGCGCGCGGCCGACCGGCTTCAGCAGCGCCGCTTCCTCTGGCTCCACGATGTTCCAGACCGACAGCGCTTCGTGCCCGTTCATCAGGCTGCGCTCGCTCGACTGGCCGGTCAGCACGCTTTCGACATAGCCGGCGCCGAACATCTGGCCCGTGCGGAACACGGCGGACAGATATTTGCGGGCAAGCTCGGTCGCGTCGACCGATTGCGGGGCCTGCAAGCAATTGTCGCAATTGCCGCACGCCTCGGGCGGACTCTCGCCGAAATAGCGGAGCAGCAGCGCGCGGCGGCAGGCCGGAGTCTCGACCAGCCCGGCCAGCGCCGTCAGCCGCGCGCGTTCACCGGGCAGGCGCGCTTCGTCAACTTCGTGCAGCCGCTGCCGCGCCTTGGCGAAATCGTCCGCTCCCCAGAACATGTGTGCCACCGCCGGATCGCCGTCACGGCCGGCGCGGCCGGTTTCCTGATAATAGGCCTCGACGGACTTCGGCAGGCCGGCATGGGCGACGAAGCGCACGTCGGGCTTGTCGATACCCATGCCGAAAGCCACAGTTGCGACCATCACCATATCCTCGGAGGCGACGAACGCCGCCTGGTTGGCGGCGCGGATCGCGGGCTCCAGCCCGGCGTGATAGGCACGGACCGGTCGCCCGGTCGCGGCGATCTGGGCGGCAAGCTTCTCAGTTCCGGCGCGCGACTGGACATAGACGATGCCGGGGCCCTGCTGCTCGCGCAGCAGGTCGGCGATCTGCTGGGCCGTGTTCTGCCGGGGCGTGATCGCATAGCGGATATTGGGCCGGTCGAACCCGGCCACGATGAGCCCCTCCGCCGGAATACCGAGCTGGACGAGAATGTCCTCCCGCGTATGGGCGTCCGCCGTGGCGGTGAGCGCGAGGCGCGGCACCTCCGGAAAACTATCCAGCAGCGGCCGGAGCAGCCGGTAATCGGGGCGGAAATCATGGCCCCATTCCGAAACGCAATGCGCTTCATCGATCGCGAAGAGGGACACTTTCGCGCGGCCCAGCAGGTCGCGGAAATGGCCCGTCGAGGCGCGTTCGGGCGCGACATAGAGCAGATCGAGCTCGCCGGCCTTGAATCGCTCGATCGTCTCGGCGCGATTGTCGTCGGCACTGGTGAGAGTGGCGGCGCGGATGCCGACCGCCGTCGCCGCGCGCAATTGATCGTGCATCAGCGCGATCAGCGGCGAGATGACGATGCAGGTGCCGGGAAGCGCGACAGACGGCAGCTGATAGCAGAGCGACTTGCCCGCGCCCGTCGGCATCACCGCCAGCGTCCGCGCGCCCGCCATCACGCGGTCGATCACCTGCCGCTGGACGCCGCGGAAATCACTGAAACCGAAAGTGGAATGGAGGAGGTCGCGAAGGTCGGGCACGTGGGCGCTTCTACTGTTTCGTCATTCCGGCGAAAGCCGGAATCCAGCTTTTGTTTCGCACCGGTGAAAGAAGCTGGACCCCGGCTTTCGCCGGGGTGACGATTAAGGGTTGGTCGAAAAAGCTGCGGCCACCAGCGCATAGCTCCTCGCGCGCGGGGCATGTTCGGGGAGGATGTTGACCAGCATCATTTCCTGCGCGCCATAAAGATCGGCGACCGCCTTGATCTCTTCCGCCACTTCCGCGCCGGTCCCGAGCAGAGTGCGGCGGCGCGCGGGCGGCTGCGGGTTGTCCGCAATCCAGGCCTCCGCCTCGGCAAAGCCGGGCACGGGGATCAGCGATCCGCGAACCAGATGCGCGAACATCATCCGCGCCGGCCCCGCGAGCCATTCGGCCTCGGCCCGATCGCTCGCAGCGATCGCCCAGACGGCGACCATCAGATACGGCTCCGGGCATCGCGACGACGGCGTGAAATGCTGGCGGTAGAGATCGGCCAGCGGCATGGCATCCGCGTTGATGAAATCGGCGATGCAATAAGGCAGGCCCATCTGCCCCGCCCAGACAGCACTGTCGGGTGATGAACCCAGCATCCACACATCCGGGCTGCCGCCAGCGCCTCGCAGCATCGTCGCTTCCAGCGGCTTGAACAGATGGTCGTCGGGGATCGCGCCTTCGAGATAGCCGAGCAGCTCCGAAACCTGCTCGGGAAAATCGGCAGGCTGGATGCGCTTCGAACGGTCGCGCTGTAGTGCATAGGCGGTGCGCTGGTCGCTGCCCGGCGCCCGCCCGAGCCCGAGATCGATCCGCCCCGGCGCCATCGCACCCAGCAGCCGGAACGTCTCGGCCACCTTGAACGGCGAATAATGCGGCAGCATGATCCCGCCCGAGCCGACGCGGATCGTTTCCGTCGCCAAGGCGACCGGGCCGATCAGCGCCTCCGGAGAAACGCCGGCCAATGCGGGCGAGGCATGATGCTCGGCCAGCCAGTAACGATGATAGCCAAGCCGCTCGGCGTTGCGCGCCAGGTCGATCGTGTTGCGGACAGCATCAGCGGCGGTACCGCCCGTGGGGATCGGCGATTGGTCGAGAACGGAAAGGCGCATGAGGGTGATGTAAGAAGCCCCTCCCCTTCAGGGGAGGGGTTAGGGGTGGGGTTGTCCGTCGGTCACGCCAATCTCGCGACTTCCCCACCCCGACCCCTTCCCTGAAGGGGAGGGGCTAAAGATGCGCAGCACGGCCCAACCCGCCAGCGCCGAGAGCAGGGAGCCGCCGAGAATGCCGATCTTGGCCTGCTCGATCAGCGCGGGCTCGCCCGGGAAAGCGAGGCCCGCGATGAACAGGCTCATCGTGAAACCGATGCCGCAGAGCAAAGCGACGCCGTAGAGCTGCATCCAGCTCGCCCCCGCCGGCCGGCTCGCCCAGCCGAACCGGACCACGGTCCAGACCGCGCCCAGAATGCCGATCTGCTTGCCGAGGAACAGGCCCGCGCCGATGCCGATCGCAAGCGGCGAACCCGCGACGGCGTCGAGCGCGACGCCGGCGTTCACGAATCCGAACAGCGGCACGACGGCATAGGCGACCCAGGGGTGGAGGCCGTGTTCCAGCCGGTGCAGCGGCGAAATGTGCTCATCGGCGCGGATCGGGATCGCCAACGCGGCGAGCACGCCCGCGATCGTCGCATGGACGCCCGACATCAACACCAGCGCCCAGAGCAACAGGAAGCCGAGCGTGTAGAGCCAGAGCCGCGTCACACCCGCCCGATTGAGCGCCAGCATTGCGCCGAATGTCAGCGCCGCACCGATGAGCGCCCACAGATTCAGTGCATCGGTGTAGAAGGCGGCGATGATCGCGACCGCGCCCATATCGTCGACGATCGCGACAGTGGTCAGGAACAATTTGAGCGAGGCGGGCACGCGCGGGCCCAGCAGCGCCAGCACGCCGATCGCGAAGGCAATGTCGGTCGCAGCCGGAATCGCCCAGCCGTGCGCGGGCGCGCCCGATAAGAGATAGATGAGCGCCGGGATCGCCATGCCCGCCACCGCCGCGGCGACCGGCAGACGACGGTCCTCCGGCCGGGCCAGTTCGCCGCCGATCAGCTCGCGCTTGATCTCCAGCCCGACGAGCAGGAAGAACAGCGCCATCAGCGCGTCGTTCACCCAGAAATGCACGTCCTCCGGCCCGAGCCGCAGATGCGTGAATTGGTCATAGAGCGGGCGCGTCGCCGGCAGGTTCGCCGCGATCAGCGCCAGCGCCGCCGCACCGATCAGCAGCAACCCGCCCGCCGCTTCACTGTCCAAGAAATCGCGAAAGACAGAGGACGGGCCCGGCTTTGTCATCGCGTCTCTCTAAACCTTGCGCCAGCCATATTGAAATCCGTCATCGCGAGGCGCGCCAGCGCCGCGGCGATCCAGCAGCTGGATTGCCGCGCGGCTTCGCCGCTCGCAATGACGACGCATTTCCGGGAATGCCAGCGCTAGCGCACCGAGGCTTTCATCGCCCGGGGCAGCAGGCGTTGCAGCGCAGCCTGCTGGATGCCCGGCACGCTCGCCAGCACGCCGAACGCCTCGCCGCTGGTGGAATTGAATCGCAATGGGCGGCCGAGCGCGTCGGTGACGATCGCGCCTGCTTCCTGCGCGATCAGCACGGCGGCGGCGATGTCCCATTCCCGGCCCCAACGCAGCGTCGCAACCAGATCGACCTCGCCCGCCGCCAGCATCGCGATGCGCAGCGCGATCGAATTGGGGCGCGGCACACCGACCAGATCGGCATCGGTTTTGGGGAGCGTATCGGCGGGCACTCGTGCGCCGGGCAGGTCGTGCCGGTCGGCGATGCGCAGCCGCTTGCCGTTCAGCCATGCCCCTTCGCCCGCAGCCGCGCGCCAATGCTGATCGCGCGCCGGCGCGTCGAGCACTGCCAGCTGCACTTTTCCGCCCTCAACCAGTGCCACCGATACTGCCCAGCCGGTCCGGCCACGCAGATAATCGCGCGTGCCGTCGATCGGATCCACCACCCAGGCTTTGGATTGCAACAGCCGCTCGGCGCTGTCCGCGGTCTCCTCCGAGAGCCAACCGGCATCGGGGGCGAGCGCGGACAAGCGCTTGCGCAGCAGCGCGTCGGCTTCCAGATCGACTTCGCAGACCGGGTGTCCCGGCACTTTCTCCCAGCGCTGGAAATCGGTGCCGCAGCGATTGAGGGCCATCGCCCCCGCCTCGGCAGTG
>JAFEDD010000059.1 GCA_018241765.1 Pseudomonadota bacterium
GTCGCCGCGGTCGCAGACGATGAAGACGAAGGTGCCGTGTTCGACTTCGCGCGCGAGGCGCAGCGTGATGGCCAGCGCGCCCGCCGCGCTGATGCCGCAGAAGATGCCTTCTTCCACGGCCATGCGCCGCGCGAGTTCCTCGGCGTCGGCCTGCGACACGTCCTCGATGCGATCGACGCGCGCCTCTTTGAAGATGGCGGGGCGATAGGCCTCGGGCCACTTGCGGATGNNGCGCGCCATGCGCCGCGCCATCTCCTCGGCGTCGACCTGGCTCACGTAGACCAGCTCGTCGATGCCCGCCGGGTCGTAGATCTTCGGCAGGTAGGCCTCGGGCCACTTGCGGATGCCGGGGATGCGCGAGCCTTCGGCCGGCTGCGCGCCGACGATGCGCACCGCCGGGTTCTTCTCCTTCAGGAAGCGCGAGACGCCGGTGATGGTGCCGGTGGTGCCCATCGCGCTGACGAAGTGCGTGATGCGGCCGCCCGTCTGCCGCCAGATTTCGGGCCCGGTGCCGCGGTAGTGGGCGAGCGGGTTGTCGGGGTTCGCGAACTGGTCGAGCACGATGCCCTTGCCCTCTCGCTGCATGGCAATGGCGAGATCGCGGGCGCCTTCGATGCCCTGCTCCTTCGGCACGAGCAGCAATTCGGCGCCGTAGGCTTTCATTGCCTGTCGCCGCTCGAGTGACTGGTTCTCCGGCATGATCAGCACCATGCGGTAGCCGCGCATGGCAGCGACCATGGCCAGCGCGATGCCGGTGTTGCCGGAGGTGGCTTCGATCAGCGTGTCGCCGGGTTGGATGGTGCCGCGGCGTTCGGCTTCGACGATCATCGCGTACGCCGGCCGATCCTTCACGCTGCCGGCGGGATTGTTGCCTTCGAGTTTGCCGAGGATCACCGTGCTGGCCGGGACGCCGTAGCGCTCGGGCAGGCGTTGCAGGCGCACCAGTGGCGTGTTGCCGATGCTCTGATCGATGGTGGGGTAGCTCATGGGCGCGGGCGAGTCCGTGGGTCGAGGCGGCATTCTCCCATCGTCGAGGCGACGAGGTCGCTGCCCGCGAAAACGGCCAACAAAAAACCCCGCCGGAGCGGGGTGGGTTGTCGCGCGCGAAGGGTTATTTCTTCGGCTCGTCCTTCTTGGCGTCGGCTTTCGGAGCGTCGGCCTTGGCGGCGTCCTTCTTCGGGGCTTCCTTGGCCTTGGCGGCGTCTTCCTTCTTCTTGGCGGCTGCTTCTTTCTTGGCTTTGGCGTCAGCCTCCTTCTTGGCTTTCGCTTCTTCGGCCTTGGCTTTCTTGTCGGCCTCTTTCTTGGCCTTTTCTTCGGCCTTGGCCTTCTTGGCCTCGTCTTTCTTCGCCTTGTCGGCTGCCGCCTTTTCTTCTTTGCTCATCGGCTTGGCGGCGTCTTTCTTGGGCTCTTCCTTCTTGGCGTCGGCCTTGGGCGCTTCCTTGGTGGCGGCGGGAGCGGCAGCGGCGGGCGCGGCGGCTTTGGCGTCGGCTTTCGGGGCGTCTTTCTTGCCTGCGTCGGCGGCGGGCGCGGCGGCCTTGCCGGCATCGGCCTTCGGTGCCGCGGCTTTGCCGGCGTCAGCCTTGGGCGCTTCTTTCTTGGAGGTTTCCCAGTCGATCTTGGTCGGGCCGGTGACGGAGATCTTGTCCTTCATGTCGAGGAAGTTCTTGTCGCCGATGCCGTTGACTTTTTTCAGGTCTTCGGCCGATTTGAACGGGCCGTTCTTGGCGCGGTAGTCGATGATCGCCTGCGCGCGGGTCGGGCCGATGTCGGGGATCTTGTCGAGCTCTTCCTTGGTGGCGGTGTTGATGTTGACTGCGGCGAACGCAGCGCCGGCGAGCAATACGCTGGCGAGCAGGGCAAAGATGCGTTTCATGGTGGAGGGATCCTTGATGGGTGATTCCGGGGCTGCCGGGGTGACGTGGATGCGGTCGAGGGCCGGTTGGTGTGACGCGGTACTGCACCGTGACCCACGGTGCGCCGCCAGAACGCACGAATTGTAGCGGCGGTTGACGCCCCGGTTACACCACGTCGCGCGGCACGCGAGCGGCGACGGCGGTCAGCAGTTCGTAGCCGATGGTGCCGGCGGCGTTGGCGACCTCGTCGACGGCGAGGCGCTTCCCCCAGAGCTCGACCGCGGTGCCGACCTGGGCGTGCGGCAGCTCGGTAAGATCGACGGTGATCTTGTCCATCGAGACGCGACCGACGAGACGGGTGCGCTGGCCGTCGACGAGCACCGGGGTGCCGCTGGGGGCGTGCCGCGGGTAGCCATCGGCGTAGCCGCAGGCGACGACGCCGACGCGCTCGCGCCGCGTGGCCGTATAGCCGCCACCGTAGCCGACGCGCGCGCCGGGTTCGAGCGGCTGCACGCCGATGATCGCGCTGCGCAGCGTCATGGCCGGTGCAAGGCCGAGGCTCGCGGCGCTGCGGCTCGCGTGCGTGAACGGGGTGGCGCCGTAGAGCATGATGCCGGGGCGCACCGAGTCGGGGTGCCCCACGGCGGGCGAGGGCGCAGCGGCGGCGAGGTGCGTGAAATCGAAGCAGGCCGCCGAATTGGCGAGCGAGCGGGCGTAGGGCAGGCCGCGCGTGGCTTCTTGAAAGCGGCGCAGCGGCTCGTCGATGCCGCCCGGTTCGTCGGCGCAGGCAAAGTGCGTCATCAGGGTGATGCTGCCCACGCCTTCGTAGGGCGCGAGCCGTTCGAGCAGCTCGCGAGCGTGCTCGGGCAGAAAACCGAGGCGGTTCATGCCGGTGTTGAACTTCAGGTGCACGTCGACGCGCCGCGCGAGTGGCGTGGCGATGAATTCGCTCAGTTGCTCGTCGCAGTGGATGACGCAGTTCAGCCGATGCTCGGCGGCGGCGTGCCAGTCGAGCGCCGAGAAGCAGCCTTCGAGCAGCAGGATCGGCTTCTTCCAGCCGAGTTCGCGCAGGCGGATCGCGTTGCCGATTTCGATGAGCGCGAGGCCGTCGGCGGCCGCGAAGCCCTGAGCGGCGGCGGCGATGCCGTGGCCATAGGCGTCGGCCTTGACGACGGCCCAGACGAAGGCGCCGGGGGCGAGTTCGCGGACACGGTCGAGGTTGTGCGCAAGGGCGCTGCGGTCGATGCTGGCGACGATCGGGCGAGGCATGGTGCGACGGGTGCTGGCGTGGCGAGGCAGGAGGGCGAGGCGTCTGCCTATGCTAACCTCGGCGCCGCTCGAGTGTTGCCGCGCCATCTCGAAGGTTCGCGAGTCGCACCGAAGACCACGGGGTGGTCACGACGTTTGGAACGGCTACGATGGGGGAGCGTGGGTTACGGATGCAGCGCGGGTTCTACACGATCATGGCGGCGCAGTTTTTCAGCTCGCTCGCTGACAACGCGCTCTTCGTCGCTGCGGTGGAACTGCTTCGTTACGACGGCGCGCCCGAGTGGCAGCGGGCGGCGCTGGTGCCGCTCTTCGCGCTCTTCTACGTCGTGCTGGCGCCCTTCGTCGGGGCCTTTGCCGACCGCTTCCCCAAGGGGCGGGTGATGTTCGCCTCGAACGCGATCAAGGTGGTCGGGTGCCTGATGATGCTCTTTGGCACCCATCCGCTCGCCTCCTATGCCATCGTCGGGCTCGGCGCGGCGGCGTATTCGCCCGCCAAGTACGGCATCCTGACCGAACTGCTGCCGCCGTCGCAACTGGTCAAGGCCAATGGCTGGATCGAGGGGCTGACCATCGCCTCGATCATTCTCGGCGTGGTGCTCGGCGGGGCGCTGGTCGGGCACCGGGTGGGCGACTGGCTGCTCGATGTGATCGCGCCGTTTCCGCTCTTCGACATCGCCACCGCGCCGGAGGCGGCGCTGGCGTGCATGGTGTTCGTCTACGTCGTCGCCGCGGCGATCAACCTGCGCATTCCGCACACGGGCGTCGCGATGCAGGCGATACCCGACTGGCGTCACCTGTTGCCCGAGTTCTGGACCTGCAACGCGCGGCTGTGGCGCGACAAGCTCGGGCAGATTTCGCTGGCGACGACGACGCTCTTCTGGGGCGCGGGCGCGAACCTGAAATACATCGTGCTGGCGTGGGCGGCGGCGGCGCTCGCCTACACGACCAGCCAGGCGTCGGCGTTGCAGGGGGTGGTGGCCATCGGCACCGCCGCCGGCGCGCTCTACGCCTCGGTGCGCATGACGCTCGACCGCGCCACCAACGTCATTCCGCTCGGCATCGGCATGGGGCTGGTGGTGATCCTGATGGTGTTCATCGATCACCTCTGGATCGCCGTCCCGTTCCTGATTTTGCTCGGTGCGCTGGGCGGATTTCTCGTCGTGCCGATGAACGCGCTATTGCAGCATCGCGGGCACATGCTGATGGGCGCGGGCCGCTCGATCGCCGTGCAGAACTTCAACGAGCAGGCGGCCATCCTCGCCTTCGGCGGTTTTTACGCCGGACTGACCGCGCTCGGGCTGTCGGCGTACACGGCGATCACGCTGTTCGGCTTGCTGGTGGCCACGATGATGTTGCTGGTGCGGCGACGCCACCAGTACAACCTGACGCATTACCGCGCCGAACTCGACCGTCTGCTCGCGCTCGCCCGCAGCGACAAGCACTGAGCTTGATGTGCGCCGTCGCGCGGCGCTTGCCGCGGCCGGTTCGCGGCGCGTCTGCCTCGTTTTTTTCTTGTCAGCTTTTTGCTGTGATGACGTCCATGACGGGCTTGGCGTGAAGAATCGCCATAAGTCGACTTGATGACGTTTCTGGCTGCAAGCCCTTTGTGGATGCGGCTTTCCGAGAAAAGTTGTTGCCGAAGCGTTGGCGTGAATTGCGCTCAAACGCCGAGCTGGGCGCCCGTCGGCAGCGGGCAGGTGGCGCCGGTGCCGGCAAGGCCGCAGTAGCCGTTCGGGTTCTTCGCCAAGTATTGCTGGTGATAGTCCTCGGCGTAAAAGAAGGTCGGCGTCGGCTCGTCGGGGCGACCGCCGCGCAGTTCGGTGGTGATGGCGCCGAAGCCGCGCGCGTTCAGTGCACGCTGGAAGCTCTCGCGCGTCGCCTCGGCCAGCGCGCGCTGTGCGGCGCTGAAGCAGTAGATTGCCGAGCGGTATTGGCTGCCGACGTCGTTGCCCTGGCGCATGCCTTGCGTCGGGTCGTGTTCTTCCCAGAAGGTCTTCAGCAGCGTGGCGTAACCGATGCGCGAGGGGTCGTAGACGACGAGCACCGTCTCGGCGTGACCGGTGCGACCGGTGCATACCTCCTCGTAGGTCGGGTTCGGCGTGAAGCCGCCGGCATACCCGCTGGCGGTGGCCTGCACACCGTCGAGTTGCCAGAGCGCGCGCTCGACGCCCCAGAAGCAGCCCATCGCGAACATCGCCTGATGCAGACCCGGCGCGAACGGCGGCACGATGCGCTGCCCGTTGACGAAATGCGTCTCGGGCACGGCGAGCGGCGTCGCGCGCCCCGGCAATGCGCTCGCGGCGTCGGTCGGCATCGCCATTTTTCCGAAAATGCTCATTCACGAACTCCTCGCTGTGTGCCACCGGCATGGCGCGGGTGGCGCGTTCTACAATCGGCCCGCCGTGACGCCTCGACAGGCACCGACGGCGACGGCACGTGCAAGCGTAGCGGAAAGGAATCGCACTCATGGACAAACGAGCGGCCAGCATTGCCGGCATCACGGCGGCCGTGCTCACGCTGGCGGGCGGCATGCTGGCGTTGCAACTGCTGATCGGCAACCCGTGGGGGCTGCCGCGGCTGCTCGCCACCATCGTGCTCGGGCGCGACGCGCTCGACGCCGAGCGCGTCGATGCGCTGCGGGCGCTCTTCGTGGGTGGCGGCGTGCACCTCGTGCTCGGGCTCGCCTTTGCCTTCCTGATCTCGTTCACGCTGCACCGCTGGGGGTTCTGGGTTGGCCTGGTCGGCGGCGCGCTGTTCGGGCTCGCGCTCTACGCCATCAACACCTACACGATGAGTCGCTTCTTCCCCGAGTTCTACTATTACCGCAGCGACTTCATGATCGCGCTGCACGTCGTGTTCGGCGCGCTCTGCGGCGGCATCTATGAGGCGCTCGAACGTGACGCGCGTCCCGTCCATGCGCGCTGAGCGGGCGGCCGCGACCGCACGGACAGGCCAAGGAATCTCCCCATGAACAAGCTTCAACTGATCATCGCGGCGCTGGTCGCTGCGTTCTCGCTGTTTTCCTACTACGGCTCGTCCTCGGTCAACCCGATCACCGGCGAGAAGCAGCACATCGGCGGCATGACTCAGAAGGACGAGGTCGCGATGGGCCTGCAATCGGCGCCGCAGATGGCCGCGCAGATGGGCGGCATCACGCAGGATGCGCGCGCACGCGCCCTCGTGTCGCAAGTTGGCGCCAAGGTGGTCGCGCAATCGGTCGCCGCGAAGTCGGGCTATCCGTTCAAGTTCCACACGCTGGCCGACCCGCGCACGGTCAATGCCTTCGCGCTGCCGGGCGGGCAGGTGTTCATCACGATGGCGCTGTTGTCGCGGCTCGAAACCGAAGGACAGCTCGCCGCCGTGCTTGGTCACGAGGTCGGCCACGTGCTCGCGCGGCACAGCGCCGAGCACATCGCCAAGGATCAGCTCGCGCAGGGCCTCACCGGCGCCTTCGCGCTCGGTTCCGGCTCGATGGATGCGACGCAGCTCGCGCAGGTCGTCAGCCAGATGACCTCGCTCAAGTATGGCCGTGACGACGAACTCGAAGCCGACGGTCTCGGCCTGCGCCTGATGGCCGAGGCGGGGTATGACCCGCGCGCGATGATTCGCGTCATGCAGATTCTCGAAAAGGCGACCGGCGGCTCGCGCACGCCGGAGTTTCAAAGCTCGCATCCGAGCCCGCCGCATCGCATCGAGGAAATCAAGGCCAAGCTCGCCAAGGTGTACCCGAGCGGCGTCCCCGCCGGCCTCACGCCCTGATGCGGTTTCTCCCCGACTTCTCGCTCGCGGCCTTCAACACGTTCGGCGTCGCGGCGCAGGCGCGGCGCTTCGCACTCGTCGCCAACGAACACACCTTGATCGAATGGTGCGTCGCGAACGCCGGGGCCGAAGCGCCGTTTCTGCTTGGTGGCGGCAGCAACGTGCTCTTCACGCGTGATGTCGAGGCGCCGGTATTGCAACTCGCGTTGCTCGGACGCCGCGTCGTGTTCGACGAAGGCGGCACAGTGCTGGTGGAAGCCATGGCCGGCGAGCGCTGGCATGCGTTCGTCGAATGGACGCTCGGCCTCGGGCTGAGCGGGCTCGAAAACCTCTCGCTGATTCCCGGCTGCGTCGGCGCCGCCCCGGTGCAAAACATCGGCGCCTACGGCGTCGAGATGGCCGAGCGCTGTGCCGGCGTCATCGCCATCGACACCACCGACGGCAGCGTCCGCGAATTCAGCCCGCGCGAGTGCGCCTTTGGCTACCGCGACAGCATCTTCAAGCGAGGAAGCGCTGCCCTGCCGCGCGACCGCTACGCCATCACCCGCGTGCGCTTTCGTCTGTCGCGGCGCTTCACGCCACGGCTCGACTATGGCGACATCCGCGCCGAGCTCGATGCGCGTGGCGTCGGCACACCCACCGCACAGGCCGTGGCCGAGGCCGTTGCCGCCATTCGCCGGCGTCGCCTGCCCGACCCCGCCGTGCAAGGCAATGCCGGCAGCTTCTTCAAGAACCCGATCGTCGCCGCCGACGTGGCGCAAGCGCTGCGCGAGCGCTTCGGCGCCATGCCGCAATACCCGCACGGCGGCGACGGCCGCGAGGTCAAACTCTCCGCCGCGTGGCTCATCGAGCAGGTCGGCTGGAAGGGCCGAGGCATCCACCCCGATGACGCCGCCGCCGTGTCGGCGCAGCATGCGCTGGTGCTTGTCAATCGCGGTGGCGCCACCGGCGGCGCGCTGTGGGCGCTTGCGCAGGCCATCCAGCACGACGTCGCCGAGCGCTTCGGCGTGACGCTCGAGCCCGAACCGCGCATCGTCTGAGCGCTCGTTGCGCGACGCCTCGCCGCTCGCGCTTCGTGATAGCGTTGCCGCCTTTGGCAACTCGGGTTCAGGGAGGCGGCATGGCGGACATGCAACGCAACAGGGCGGGCGGATGGTCCGCCAGCAAACTCGATGATTCGATGGTGACCACGGCGCTCGAACTGCCGGGCTATCGTGTCGTCGGCAATCGCGGCGTCGTGCGTGGCATCACGGTGCGCTCGCGCTCGATCATCGGCAATTTCTTCGGCGGCCTGCAATCGCTGTTCGGCGGCAACATCACGATCTACACGCAGATGTGCGAGCAGGCGCGCGAGGAAACCTTCCGCGACATGGTCAAGCACGCCCGGGCGCTCGGCGCCAACGCCGTGATCGCCGTGCGCTACGACGCGACCGACCTGATGACCGGCCTGACCGAAGTGCTTTGCTACGGCACGGCCGTCGTCGTCGAGCCCGTGGCCGAACGCGCGGTCGCCGCGACCGGAGGCAACGCATGAATCGCCCGCATACGCACGCCCTCCGCCGCGCCGCCCTGGCGCTTGCTGCCGCGACGTTCGTCACGATCGCCGCAGCCGAATCGCCGGCAACGACGCCGTCGACGGCGCCGGCCTCCGGCTTCGTCGTCCCCAACCCGAATCTGCATATCGAAGGCATTCCTCCGATTCCGCAGAGCATCGCCGACAGCGTCGCCAAGTACACCGAGTTTCGCGGTCATCGCGCGCTCGGCTGGCACCCGAAGAGCGGCGAGATGCTCGTGCTGCACCGTGCCCGCGGCGCGAGCACCGCGCAGCTCTTCTGGCTTGCCGCGCCGATGGCGCCGCTGCGTGCGCTGACGCAGCACGCCGACGCGATCAGCGGCGCGACGATCGAGCCCACGCTCGGCCGCTACGTCGTGTTCGAATCGGGCAAGGGCGGCTCGGAGGTGTTCCAGCTTTTCCGGCAGGATGCGCCGGGCCAGCCGGCCGTGCAATTGACCGACGGCAACTTCCGGCACACGCGCGGGCCGTGGCGACGTGTTGGCGGCAAGGCGACGGGTGAACTCCTCGTCGCCTCGGTCCCGCTCGATCGCAACCTGAGCGCCGAGGCGCGTGCCCGCATCGGCACCACCTATCGGCTGCTCGACCCGTTGCACCCCGAGCGGGCGCGCGTCATCGCCGAACTGCCCGGCACCGGCTGGTTCGGCGGGCAATTCAACCGCGCCGGCAGTGAACTGCTCTTGACGCGCTACCTCTCGGCCAACGAGAGCGAGGTCTGGCGTCTGGACGTCGCCAGCGGCAAGGCGGAGAAACTGCTGCCGAGCACCGAGGGAGTACGTGCGACCCACTTCGCCGGTCGCTTCAGCCGCGACGGGCGCGGCTTCTTCGTCATCAGCAATCGCAACGGCGAATTCCGCGAGCTGATGTTCTACGACCTCGCCACGCGCAAGCTCGAGTCGTTGACGCACGATCTGCCCTGGGACGTCGAAGGCGCCTCCGAAGACGACGACGGTGACGATGCGGCCGGCGACGGACAGGTCATCTACACACGGCTCAACGTCATGGGGCGCGATGAACTGCGCGCCTTCACGGCGAAGGACTTCAAGGCCGTGCCGCTCGCCGGCGTGCCCGAGGGCTCGGTGCGCTCGGTCAGCACGCGTCGCGGCAGCCACCTGCTCACGCTCAACGTCGTGAGCGCGGCGACGCCGGGCGACATCTACGTCTACGACCCCCGGCGCGCCCACGCCACGCAGTGGAGCCACGCCGCGAGCGACATGGACACCAGCGCCTTCAAGCCGCAGCAGATCATCACCTGGAAGAGCTTCGATGGTCGTGAAATCTCCGGCCTCATCAGCCGGCCGCCGGCGCGCTTCAGCGGGCCGCGACCCGTGTTGATCAGCATTCATGGCGGCCCCGAAGGGCAGTCGAAGATCGGCTTCATGGGCCGCTTCAACTACTTCATCGACGAACTCGGCATCACCGTCATCCAGCCCAACGTCCGTGGTTCTTCGGGCTTCGGCAAGACCTTCCTCGACCTCGACAATGGCTTCAAGCGCGAAGATTCGGTCAAGGACATCGGCGCGCTGCTCGACTGGATCGCCACGCAGCCCGACCTCGACGCCCGCCGCGTGCTGGTCAGCGGCGGCAGCTACGGCGGCTACATGAGCCTCGCGGTGGCCACCCACTACGCCGATCGCATCGCCGGTGCGATCGACGCGGTCGGCATCTCGCACTTCGTGACCTTCCTTGAGACGACCGAGAGCTATCGGCGCGATCTGCGACGCGCCGAATACGGCGACGAACGCGACCCGAAGATGCGCGAGTTCCTGCACAACATCTCGCCGCTGACCAACGCCGACAAGATCAAGAAACCGCTCCTCGTGGTGCAGGGCAGGAACGATCCGCGCGTGCCCTACACCGAGGCCGAGCAGATCGTCGCCACCGCGCGCAAGAACGGCGCGACCGTCTGGTACCTGCGCGCCGAAAACGAAGGCCACGGCTTCGCGCGCAAGGAGAATGCCGACTTCTACTTCTACGCGCAGGTGCGCTTCATGCAGGAGACGATCCTGAAGTGACGCGCGGCGGGCGGTGATGCGCGAGCAAGCTCGCGCCTACGTGCAATCCATTTGCAGGCGCGTGCTCGCACGCGCAAACGACGCGGCACGCGAGCCCGCCGTAGGGTGGGCAGCCTCTGCCCACCAAGCGATGACATCAATCAACGTTGCCGTGGGCAGAGGGCCGCCCACCCTACGCGACCAGGCGTCGGATCACAGCGCCCCATGCCGCGCCCAAAACTCGGCGGGCGTAACGATTGGATAGTGTTGCGCCAGTGCGAGCAAGGCTTTGTCGCCCGTCACCAAATAGTCCGCTTGGGCAGTGACCACCGTCGCAAGGATCGGCAAATCGTTCACGTCGGTCAGGCGCGGCTCGACAAACGCGTTCACTGGCACCGACTCGACATTAAGCCGCAGCAGATCAACGAAATCATCCATCTCGATGGCGGACATGCCGTGCCGCGCCTGCAATCGCGGCAGCACGCGGCGTAGCTCATCGAAAATGAACTCTGACGCCACCAGATTAATCGACCCCGTGCGCCACGCCGCCATGATCTTTCCGGGGACGCTACCGGAAAACGCAATGCCTGACAGCAACACATTGGTGTCGAGCACCACGCGAAGCGCGGGCATGGGTTAGCGCTTTGCTTTCGTCACCGATCTTTGCTGGCGCTCAGCAGCCACCGCCGCCTCGATTTCGGCCATGCCGTCCGCCTCACTCACTTCGGCAAACCCTCCCTCGATCCGCGAGCACAACGCATCGAACCGCGCCTGCATTGCGCGCATCCGCTCAAACAGTTGCGCATCCACCAGCGCGGCGACGGGTTTGCCATCTTTCGTAATCACCACGCTATCGCGGCGGTACTGCACCTGATTGAGCATCTCCCCCAGGTTCTGGCGAAACGAAACGGCGTTGGTCCGAGTAATCATGTGAGCTGACCTGACAGGATGAGATATGAGCTGGGGGAAAGGGCTCGACCGCAATTCGCTTGCTGCCAAGGGCGAGTTCGCTCCCACAAACACTATAAGTGGCAGGGTGGACAGCCTCTGCCCACCAAGCGATGACATCAAGCAGCGTTGCGGCGTGCAGAGGCTATCTACCCGCGCAACTATCAACAGCTACGGATTGTAGTCGATACGATCATTATGACCATAATGATCAATATGTCAGACGACTGCCGCCAATGCTCACACGAAGCGTCCGCCCCCTGGCTGTAGGCGCGCGCTAGCACGCGCACACCGCATCGCCAGCACGCAAAGTCAGATCGAAACCACCGACACCGCGCACCAAAGCCCGGAATGCTCCGGAAAGCAGAGCCAGCCCTCCGCATCCACCATCTTCCAGCGCGAAATCGTGTCGCAGGGCAACAGCGGTGCACGGAGCACAACGCTGATCTCCGCCGTCTCGCCGCTCTCGGTGCGCGGCACTTTCACTTCTGCTTTCGATGTTGTCAATCCCGGCGCGATATCCGGTTCAAGCACACGCCTGCCTCGCCGCATCACCCACCGCGCCGACACCAGCTCCGAATCAACGCGCCGAAAGCGGCACGGGCACGTGCACTATCGTCAATCGCAACCCAGGCGACTCGCTTGGTACGTGGTTCAGGCTAACCGCGGTCGCCTCGACAACGACCGGCACCCGCATCTATCACAACAAACAATTGATCTACAGTTGCCCGAGTGCGGTACCTAACTTCACCGGCATGAATACGCAGGACCTCTACATCGGGAAGTACAGCGATTCATGGTATCCCCTGAATGGCGCTGTGCAGGACATTCGCATCTACCAACAAGCGCTGACCGACGCGGAGGTGCAGGCTTCGCCGTAGCGGCGGCGCCGAATTGCGCGCGAGCACAACCCCACACGTTGACGACTTGTAGGTGCGAGCTTGCTCGCACATGTGTCTGGCCACTCGCGGTCGACGGCTTGGCAGCGCCGTCTTAATGATCCAGCGCCGCCAACACTGCTTTCGGGTTGACGCTCGCAATGGCGAGCAGCGTGCGCGCAGCGCCGCTGGGTTGTTTGCGGCCTTGCTCCCAGCTTTGTAGCGTGCGAACCGATACGCCCAGCAGCTCGGCAAACTGGGATTGTGACAGCCCGGTTTTCTTTCGTGCTTCCGTTGCGGCGGAGTAGACGATCTGCCCCTGGCCCGCTTTCATTTCGCGTATGGCTTGCAAGAGTTCAGCGCCGATATCGCGTTGCGCTTCAAAGGCGCTCAGCTCCGACGTGGTGAGTTTTTTAGCTTTCGAGGGCATTGCGAATCTCCCTGAGTGTTGCGGTGCTTAAGTTGGCAGTTTCTGATTTGGCGTAGATCGTAAGCAAGTAGATTTCGCCTTGCTCATTTCGATTGAAACAGATGACGCGAACCCCGGACGATTTCCCGACACCGGGGCGAGCCCAACGCACTTTTCGCACCCCACCAGAGCTGGGAACCACGGCGCCATCGTTTGGATTCGCGGCCAAATAGGCAGCGAATTCGCCGCGTTCTTCTTCTGTCCAGTATCTCGGCCAGAGTTTTTGAAACAGCGGGGTCTCGATCACTGTCAGCATCGATTCATTGTACTCCTAAGTCGTAGTGATGTCCGGCAGCTCACGCCTTTGCGGCGTTCTTGGTTCGACAGGTTCACCACGAATGGAAATGTGAGACTGACCATGAACGGGGATGTGTAGCGCAGCGCGTACCAGCATGCGCCCACAGTGCGCTAGCCTACAAAGATCAATCGACAGCAGCGCGGCTGACTGGCGCCTACCAGACACCCAGTGCCGCCAGCTGCGCAGCAGCCTGCGGCGCCCAGCCACGGTTGGCGGTCGGGCTCGCCGGGCTGGGGTGCAGGATGGTGCCGATCCTGACTTCGGGATGCGACTGGCCGATGGCCATTCGCGCCTGATTCTCGGCAAACTTGCCGATGCCGATCAACCACTCCGGCGCCAGTGCATCGATGCAGGCACGCAGATGCGCGTCGCAAGCAGCGTAGAGCGGTGCCGTTTCGCCTTTCGGCAGTTTGTCCGGTGTCACGTTGCGCGCGTGGTCGAAGAACGCCAGCGGGCAGTAATTCAGCACGAAGTGATCGGCGAAGAAGTCGTCGGCACGCGGGTAGCGTTCGGCAAACAAGGCCCACAAACGCTGGCCGGAAACCTCGGAGCGCTGGCAGGCGAAGCCTTCGACCGGGCGCGATGGATTGGGCGTCTTTGGCTGGCCGGCCGGGGCGTCGATCCGCATCCAGTCGCGCACCGCGTTGACTTCGCCGAACGGTACGCCGACCTGCACCATGCCGAAGGGGCCGGGGTTCATGCCGAGAAAGACGATTCGCTTGCTGCCGTGACCGAAGCGGCGCAGATACGCTTCGTGCGGGGCCCAGGCGTATTCGAGCGGATTCAGAACATGGGTGACCGGCGCCGAAAACGGCAACGCATCGATGCGATCGCGCAGTTCGCGCGCGGCGGCGATCAGCCTCTCGCCGCTCACGTCGGCGTTGGCCACAACACCATCTGCGTGCAGCGAAACAGTGCGATCGTCTTGCCGGTTTCGCGGTGGCGCACGGTGGCGTCCCACACCTGCGTTGTGCGTCCCAGGTGCTGCGGTCGCGCCTCGACCCAGATGGTGCCGTCGAGCGCGGTGCCGAGGTGGTTGCTCTTCAGCTCGATGGTGGTGAAACCCTTGGCACCCTCCGGCAGATGCGCGATGCAGCCATAGCCGCACATCGTGTCGGCCAGCGCCACCACGGTGGCGGCATGCAGATAGCCATTGGGGGCGAGCAATTCATCGCGAATCTTCAGTTCGGCGGTCATCAGGCCTTCCTCGACGGAAAGCAGTTCGACGCCGAGCAGCCCCGGCAAGCGACCGATGCCGCGCTCGCGCATCGCGGCAACACTGAACCCCGGGCGCAGTGCCATGCTGATCACCTAAAACGTATAGCCGACGGTGAACATCAGCGCCGAGAAACCGAGCACGATGCCTTCGGCGTGGAAGTTGCCGTAGCGCACGCCAAGCGACGGGATGATGCCCGGTGCAACGCCCGCGCGATTGAACGGGATGTTGTTCTTGTATTTGCCCTTGTAGCCGTGCAGCAGGCCCGCCGTGACCTTGGCATACAACCATGGTTTGATGTCCCACTGCTGGCCCCAGTAGATGTACTGCGACGGCTGGCCGTAGGAGTTCTTGAAAACGGCCAGACCGAACAACGTGGCGTCCGAGCCCCATACCTTGTCGTATTGGCTTTGAATGCCGAGGTCGACCAGATAGCTGTGTTTGGTGTATTCGGGGTTGTGCCGGAAGTGCTCGGTATAAGGGCTGAAGGCGACGTAGACGCGATCGCCATCGCGCAGCCAGGTGTCGGCGCTGCGGCCGTTGGCGTCGGCCAGGCCGGTGGCGCCGGGCTGCGTGTTGCGGGCGAGCACGATGTTGGGGTCGCTCTGGGCGTGGCTCGCGGTGACGCCGGCGAAGGCTGCGGCGCAGGCGAGCGCGACGAAGGCGCCGCGGCGGCGGGAGGTCATCGGTCAATCACCTTTCTTGGGCTGATCTTCGGCGTCACGGATGCTCTGAGCCTGCTGCATGGCGCGGTCGATGTCGGCTTTCACTTTGTCGATGGTTTTTTCCTTGGTCGGCAGCGGCGTGGGCGGCGGGTGGGATGGCTGGCAGCCGCTCAGCGTGAGGGCCAGCCCGAGCAGAGCGGCGAGGAGGGCGATGGGCGGGCGCATGGCGTGGGCGGCGTCAGTCGCGAAAGTTGTTGAACTGCAACGGCAGTTCGGTGATGTCCTTCTTGATCAGCGCCATCGCCGCCTGCAGGTCATCCTTCTTGTTGCCGGAGACGCGCACCGTGGTGCCCTGAATGGAGCCGGAGACCTTCATCTTGCTGTCCTTGAGCAGCTTGACGACTTTCTTGGCCAATTCGGATTCGAGCCCTTCCTTCAGCTTGTCCACGCGCTTGAGTTTGTCCCCGCCGATCCGCTCCGGCTTGCCCTTTTCGATGGAGCGAACGTCGACGCCGCGCTTGGCGAACTTGTTGAGCAGCACCTCGTCGACCTGCCCGAGCTTGAACTCATCGTCGGCGAAGACGGTCAGCGTCTTCTCTTTCTCGTTCAGCTCGGCGCGCGCGTCGGAGCCCTTGAAGTCGAAGCGGTTGCTGACTTCCTTGTTGGCCTGATCGAGCGCGTTGCGAATCTCGACCCAGTTGAGCTCGGAGACGGTGTCAAACGAAGGCATGGCGGGCCCGGCGAAGCTGCAAAACCATGAAGTGTACGGCTTCGCCAGCCGCGAAATCGGGGCTACATGGGGGCCGTGCGCTCGTCGGAAACGATCTGCCCGTCGGCCAGCGTGACGCGCCGGTCGCAGGTGGCCGCGAGGCGTGGGTCGTGCGTCACGATCAGGAACGAGGTGCCGAAGTCGCGGTTGAAGGCGCGCAGCAGGGTGAAGATGTCGGCGGCGGTCTTGGTGTCGAGGTTGCCGGTGGGTTCATCGGCCAGCACCAGCGCGGGGCGAATGGACAGTGCGCGGGCGATGGCCACCCGCTGCTGCATGCCGCCGGAGAGTTCCGCCGGTTTCTTGTGCTCGGCGCCACCCAGGCCGACCGCGTCGAGCAGTGCCAGCGCTTCCCTTTGCAACGCGGCCGTGACGCGATGGCCGGCGATGATCTGCGGCATCAGCACGTTTTCGAGCGCGCTGAAGGCGGGCAGCAGATGGTGGAACTGAAACACGAAGCCGAGCGTCTGCGAGCGCAGGCGGGTGAGCGTATCGTCGTCGTGGTGGCTCACGCGATGGCCTGCGATGTCGACCTCGCCCGACGTCGGCGCTTCGAGCAGCCCGATGATGTTGAGCAGCGTGCTCTTGCCCGAGCCCGACGGCCCGATCAGCGCGGTGAATTCGCCACGGGTGATGCGCAGATCGATGCCGTGCAGAATCTCGGCCTCGACCGGCGTGCCCACGTTGTAGGACTTGCGGATGCCGCTCAGCCGCAGCACGTCGGCGCTCGCGTTCATGCGCGCATCGCCCGCGCCGGGTCGAGCCGCGCTGCGCGCCGCGCTGGTGCGATGGCTGCCAGCATGCCGCAAAGAGTCGCCGTGATGCAGGCATAGCCGAGCAGCGGCAGGGTCAGCGTGATTGGAAACAGCGGGTTGCCATCGGCGCCGTGCACGAAATGGCTGAAGCCGAAGATGAGCACGGCGGACAGCAGCGCGCCCAGCACCGAGCCGAGCAGTCCGACCAGGCCGCCTTGCAACAGGAACACCCGCAGCATCTGTCCGCGCGAAGCGCCCATCGCGCGCAGGATGCCGATCTCGCGCGTCTTCTGCACCACGGCGACCACCAGCACGCTGGCGATGCCGAGCATGACCACGATGGAGACGAAGACGCGGATCATGCCGGTGGCCATCGACTGCGCATTGAGGGCGGAGAGCAATTGGTTGTTGGTCAGCATCCAGCTCTCCACGGTGAGCGGGGCCACGCGGGCGACACGCGCGGCGACGGCGTCGGCGGCGAACACGTCGCGCACGCGCAGATCGATGGAGGTCACACCGCCGGGCACGCCAAGGAAATTCTGCGCCACATGCAGCGGCAGATAGACCGAGCGGCGGCTCAGGTCGCGGTTGCCGGGGTCGATCATGCCGACGATCTGGAAGCGCTCGCCGGTGCTGTTGGCCGTGCCGTCGGTGAGCGTGATGCGCTCGCCCACGTCGGCGCCGAGATCGCGAGCGAGTTCGGCGCCCACCAGCACATCGCCCGGCTCCAGGCGCAGCGTGCCGCTGGTGAGCTTGTCGCGCAGATCGACGATGCGGTCATAGCGGGCGAGGTCGACCCCGAACAGCGTCACCGCGTTGCGCCCTTCGCCGCGCAGCGCGATGGCGGGGCCGGAAGCCATCGGGGAGGCGGCAACCACACCCGGCACCGCCTCGAAGGCAGCCATCACCTGCTGCCAGTTGTCGATCGAGCGTACCTTTCGCGGCGCGGTCTGCACCCGCGCGATGCCGGCGTCACCGGCGTCGATCTGCACGCGCGCCATCGGCTCGATGGGCTTGGCGACGATGTGCGCCTGCGCGCCCAGCGTGCGGCGAATGGTGTTCGATTGCAGGCCCGCCACCAGTGCCGAGATGAAGACGACGACCGCCACGCCGACCATCACGCCGCCCACGATCAACGCCGACTGCGCGCGCCCTTCACGCAGAAAGCGCAGCGCGATTTGCAGTTCGAAACGCATCATCTCGGCAGCGGCAGACGGGCGGACGGCAGAGGCATCGCGCTACATCGGCAGGTCGAGGTTGCGCGTGCGCGCGGGCGCGGCGGGCGCGATGCCGCGCACGCGCTGCCCCGCGCGGATGCGCTCGTCGAGCACCACGACGTCGCCCGCCTTCAGCCCCTCGAGCACCTCGGCGCGCTGGAGCGAGCGCACGCCGAGCTTCACGGCGCGTTCCTCCGCGACGCCGCGATGGCCGTCGGCAATCACCAGCACGATGCTGTGTTCGCCCGACTCGCGAATGGCATTGGCAGGGATGCTCAGCGCGTTCGCCTTGCGTGCGACCACTACCTCGGCCGACACCGTCATGTCGTCGCGCAAAAACGCGGGTGGCTTGTCGACGCGCAACCGCGCTTCCACCGTGCCGCGGGTGACGTCGACCGACGGGGCGAGATAGATCAGCTCGGCGTCGAATTTTTGTGTCGGAAAGGCGTCGGCCGAAGCCACCGCCGGCATGCCTTCGCGCAGCAGGCTGAGGTTCTTCTCGTCGATCTGCGCGATCAATCGTGTCTCGCCGGTCGTGGTCAGCGTCAAGAGCTTCTTGCCCGGCTGCGCCACGTCGCCCGGCTCCACGCTGCGCACGATGACGCGCCCATCGGCAGGGGCCACGATGCGGCTTTGCTCCAGTCTGGCGCGAGCGATTTGCAGCGCGCCCTGCGCCTCGCGCACGCGCGCCTCGCTGGCGGCGGCTTCGGCGCCGCCGCGGCGGTTGGCGCCGGCTTGTGCGCTCGCCTGTTGCTGGGCGGCGCGTGCGCTGGCGGCGGCGCGTTCGGCTTCCTGCAAGCGCGCGTCGCCGATGAAGCCCTTGTCATGCAGCACGCGGTTGCGCTCCAGTTCGGCCAGCGCAAAATCGAGGTTGGCCTTGGATTGCGCCAGCGCCTGCGCCGCCACCGGCGCCGCCAGATCGAACTGCGATTTCAGCCGCGCTTGCGCCGTGGCGAGCGCGGCCTGCGCCTGTTGTGCCTGCGCGCGCAGATCGCTGTCGTCCAGCGCGATCAGCAGTTGGCCGGCCTTGACCGCGTCACCCTCACGCACCCGCACGCGCTCGACGCGCGCCGTCAGCGTGCTCGCGATGTCGATGCGGGCGACGCTCGCCGCCCGCGCCGAGAACACCAGCGAATGCTGGATCGGGCCGGCCGTGACCGTGGCCACCTCGGCCGCCGTACCGCGCCACCACAGCCCAGCCGCCATGGCGGCAGCCGCAGCCAGCGCCGCCAGCGCAAGCACGCTGCCGCGAATTCGGGTCGTACCGGGTTTTTGCCACCAAGCCATGCGGATTTGCGCCCTCGCGGCGCGCGGCCGGGAGGGCGGTGAACGAAGGATTGGCGCAAGCTTAGCGGGCGGTGGTCAAGCGTCGTTTGACTTGCCGCCAAAAAGTGCGTCAAAGTCGGCCGCAGCATCCGATCGGCTGACCTTGCCGATGCGCTTGCCGGAAAACGCCTCCTCGATCTTGTCCTCGAAGAAACTGTTGGGCGAGGGCGAGGCCATCAGCTGGCGATGGATCTCCGGCGACACCCCCTGGTAGGCGAAGACGTCGCCATTGACGAACTCGATCTCCAGCGTGCGCTCACGCTCGTCATAGCCGGCGGCGCGCAGCTTCGAGGATTTCAGCGGTTTGCGTTGCATGGGCCGATTATGCCCCGCTGCGGCACGCGTCAGCGATGGAAAAATCGTATTGGCTTTTGAACGGAAGGACGTCCATAACGGGCTTGGAGCGTAATTTCCCGTAAAGTCGACTTCATCACATTTACGGCGCGAAGCCCGTTATGGATGCGGGTTTGGTGAAAAAGCTGATAGCCGAATTGTCCGATGCGCTCGCAGCGTCACCGGCGTTTGTTACTGGCTTGCGTAGACGACGCCGGGCCGCGTGCCATCGAGATCATCGGTCAGATCATCCTCGACGGGTGTGTCGGAGAAGGGCCGCCCCAACGACACGAAGCGATAGTTGCCGTGGCGATCGGCAAACACCGCGACCCCATTTGGCGCGATCAGCACGCAGGACCACGCCCCGGCGACGCTTCGCGCATTGAGTGTCGCGGCGCGATCGCCCTTCGCGTTGTAGAGGCGCAGTTCTCCGCTGAGCACGGCGCGCCTCGTGCCATCGCGGTCGCGATGCATCGTGACCACGGGGCGCAGCGCGAAGTCACCCCCCGGCGCCAATCGCGCGTCGCCACTCGACGCATTGGGCGGCGCCTCCAGTGGCACGAAACGTCGCTCGCTTTCCCGCGCCAGACCGCTCTGCGGCTGATCCGGGTGCCGGCGGTCGACAAAGGCGAGCAGATCAGTCGTCCCCGAGCGCTCGTAGACACGCGCCGACGTGGCCTGGGCGGCGTCAGCATAATCGGCAAAGCCGCTCGGCAGAGGCAGCCGCGCTGCATCGCCAGTCAGGCTGCGCGGGGCAGCCGCGTCGTCGAACACGACCCGTGGCGGGGCGCCGTTCAACACATCGAACGTACCAAGCGGCCGCGATGCGAGGAGTGTCCAGTCGGGCAGCGAGAACGTCAGCAGCGAGTAGGCCTTTCGTCCATCCCGATCATCGCGTGTGAATTGCGAGGACGCCACCAGATGCGCGCTGCCCTCCGGCGCGCCACCGAGAGCCGGGCGTGCCAGACAACTGTCGGGCCGCGTGCCGGGCGAGGGCGCAGCGGCAATGGCCGGTGGCGAACCGCTGCGAGTGGACAGCGCGATGCTCGCCACTTTGCGTCGCCGTTCAAGGTCGAGCTTGTCCACCCGACCATCGCAGTAAATCAGATAGGCAAATCGTTTGCCGGGAAAGGGGCTCGCCGGGATGACCGTCGGTGCACGCGCGGTGGGCAAAGCAGAGCCGCGGCTCACCACGTCGCCGGCGCCGCCCGCGTAAGCACACCCCACCCACAGCGCGGCCGCAACGGCGGCCCCGACTGTCCGCCTGCACGTGCCGCGCGACGCCGCAGACGCGCCCGTCTGGTGGCCATGCCCGAGCCAATACCTCCGGCCGAACGGCTTCATGCGTCAGAAATCCGGTTGGGATTGGACGGACTTGGCATCGTCGCCCCCCACTGTCCCGCGCCCGGCCGTGCTGCCGCTTCGCTGTCCGGGACGCACGCTACGCGTCGGTCGCGCCGGTTTTCCCTTGCAGCAGTTTCGCCTCGCCCGACCCATCGGCCAGCATGCCCGCTTTCGAATACACGGCGAGCTTGTCGCGCGAATCGCTGATGTCGAGGTTTCGCATGTGCAATTGCCCGATGCGATCGAGCGGCGAGAACGCTTCGCCTTCCACGCGCTCCATCGACAGGCGCTCGGGGTGATAGGTCGCGTTCGGGCTTTGCGTGTCGAGCAGCGTGTAGTCGTCGCCACGGCGCAGTTCGATCCACACTTCGCCGGTCACGGCGCGGCCCACCCACTTTTGCAGCGTGTCGCGCAGCATCAGGCTCTGCGGGTCGAACCAGCGACCCTCGTAGAGCAGGCGCCCCAAGCGGCGGCCCATCGTGCGATAGTTCTCGATGGTGCCTTCGTTGTGGATTGCGGAGATCAGCCGTTCGTAGGCGATGTAGAAAAGCGCCATGCCGGGGCCCTCATAGACGCCGCGGCTCTTCGCCTCGATGATGCGGTTCTCGATCTGATCCGAGATGCCCAGGCCGTGGCGGCCGCCGATCTTGTTCGCTTCCAGCACCAGATCGACCGGGCTCGTGAACGTCTTGCCGTTGATGGCGACCGGGAAGCCGTCTTCGAAGCGGATGCTCACTTCTTCCGGCGCAATCTGCACCGACGGATCCCAGTGCTTGACCGACATGATCGGGTTGACGATGCGCAGCCCCTTGTTCAGGAACTCCAGATCCTTCGCCTCGTGCGTGGCGCCCCAGATGTTGCTGTCGGTCGAGTACGCCTTCTCGGCGCTCATCTTGTAGTCGTGGCCGTGCGCGCGCAGAAACTCGCTCATTTCCTTGCGCCCGCCGAGCTCCTTCACAAAGTTCTGGTCGAGCCACGGCTTGTAGATCTTCAGCGACGGGTTCGCCATCAGGCCGTAGCGGTAGAAGCGTTCGATGTCGTTGCCCTTGTAGGTCGAACCGTCCCCCCAGATGTTGACGTCGTCCTCCTGCATCGCCTTCACCAGCACGGTGCCGGTGACCGCGCGCCCCAGCGGCGTGCTGTTGAAATAGGTCTTGCCGGCCGAGGTGATGTGGAACGCCCCGCACTGCAACGCCACCAGCCCCTCGTGCACCAGCGCCTCGCGGCAATCGACCAGCCGCGCGTTTTCGGCGCCATAGGCCATCGCCTTTTTCGGGATGTCGTCGTAGTTTTCTTCGTCCGGCTGCGCGAGGTTTGCCGTGTAGGCATACGGGATCGCGCCCTTGTCGCGCATCCACGCCAGCGCGGCGGAGGTGTCGAGGCCACCGGAAAAGGCAATGCCGACCTTCTGGCCGACCGGAAGGGAGAGGAGAATCTTGCTCATATGGGCAGAAATTCTAGTGTTTAGGGCGATCTCCCCGCCCGCTCCCCGAGGGAGAGGGGGCCGGCGGTGATGGCGCGCAGCCTCGGCACGCCGCGTGCGCCAGTGCCGTCGCCCGGATGCTCGCATCCGGGCTTCATGGGGCTCATCGCGCCGCGATCGCCGATCCGGTACGACCGGGTTTGCGTGAGGGGCCGTTGAGGGGAGTGCAAGCACCCTCACCCCCGCCCTCTCCCCGAGGGAGAGGGGGTCGGCGGCTTTGGCGCGCAGCCTCGGCACGCCGCGTGCGCCAGCGCCGTCGCCCGGATGCTCGCATCCGGGTTTCATGGGTCTCATCGCGCCGCGATCGCCGATCCGGTACGACCGGGTTTGCGTGAGGGGCCGTTGAGGGGAGTGCAAGCACCCTCACCCCCGCCCTCTCCCCGAGTGAGAGGGGGCCGGCGGCTTTGGCGGTAGTGTGCTGATTTGTGTGCAAACGCGCGTGCGATGTCAGGCAGGCGGGAGGTCATGGTATGAGGTTGATTTCGAAGATTGACCTTGAACCCCTTGGGAGGGCAAACCATGACCACGAGCAAGCATAAGACGAAGTTGTCG
>JAFEDD010000005.1 GCA_018241765.1 Pseudomonadota bacterium
CGGGCGCGAGCTGCACGGTGACGTACACGCTGTGTGCACCGGCGCCGAACAACACCATCTGCGACACGGCCACCCTGACGGTCACGGCGGCATCGCCTCCGGACCTCACGCCAACGTTTACGTTCGGCAGCACGTCCTACACCGTTGGCCAGACACGTGAAGTGATCATCAACATCAATGAGATCAACAACGTAACCACCTACGGTCCGGTGTCGTTCTTCGTGCCGCTGCCAAATGGCGTTGCGTTTGACGATTACGTATTCAACCCGACGCAAACTTCCGCGACGACCTTGCCGGGCAATCCGCCGGTCGACAACGTCAACTGGTCGGTCACCAATACGGGGCTCGGCCTGTTGTTCGCACTCAACGATGCCTCTCCAGGCGTGCCATTGACCATTCCTGCCGGTGGTCGCAGACGAATCGTTATTCAAACGACGGCGCGCGACCCGGGCGGAAAGGGTGCGATCACCGTGAATATCGTGGCCAATTCAGGTGGCGAAGTGCGTACCAACAACAACGTCGTCGTGTTGTTGACATCAGTGCAGCGGTAAGCGGAACGATCGACCATGAACATCATGAATTACCTGGCCTCTCTCCGTACCGTTGCTGGCGGGATCAAACGACTGGCGACGCGCGCTTTGTTCGCGAGCGCCGCGTGCCTGATGGTTGCGCAGGCTCATGCGCAGTTTGCCGATCCGGCCTTGTCCACGGCAGCGTTCTATCCCATTCGCACGCCGATCGGGACAACGGCGGAACTGCGTTTCACCTTTGCGAACTCCGGGAGTACACCCATTCCTGCCAATTCCATTGAATTGGCCGTGTGTCCCGCGTTCAATTACTACACCTCGGCGGGCGCGCCGTTTGGCGCGCTGGCGAGTTCGTTTACCTGGACCCCACCGGGCCCCGGGGACGACGATTGTTGGCGCGGCGTGAACAACGTCGCCATTGCTGCGTTCGGCGGCGGGCAAATCCGCATCACCTACAACGCGAATGCAATCACGTCAGGGCCGGAACTCACGAATATCAACGTCCAGTTGATCGCCAACTTTACGGCGTTCGAAAACGCCTCCGGCAACGACAACCTGCAGCCCGAACTCGAAATTGGGCCACTGCCCAACCTGGTCGTCGCGAAGACCGCGAGCGTCGCGACGGCTCCTGCGGGCGGAAGCTATACCTATACGCTCAACGTCAGCAACTCGGGGCCGGGCGCCTCGGCGGCCAATACGGTCATCACCGACAACGTGCCGGCAGGCGTCAACATCACCGGCCTCACCAACGGCGCGGGCTGGCTCTGCACGCCGACGAGTGCCACGGGGCCGGCGACAATCACATGTACACGCGCCGCCGGGGTTCTCGCCGGGGTGAGCAACCAACTCGTCGCGACGCTCAACGCGACCAAGACGGTTGGCGGATCCGTCACGAACGTCGCCACGGTGACGAGCGGTGACCCTGGATGTACGGTTGCGACACCGCCCGCTCGCTGCGTCGGAACAGCTATCGTGGATGATGCCTTGCCGAACCTGAGTGTGAACAAGACGGCCAGCGTGGCCAGCGCCGCGCAGGGAAGCAGCTTCACCTACACGATCAACGTGAGCAACAGCGGCCCGGTCGCCAGTGCCGCCAACACCGTCGTCACGGACAACGTCCCCGCCGGGGTCACCATCACCGGGCTCAGCAACGGCACGGGCTGGACCTGCACGCCGAGCACGCTGACGGGGCCGGGCAACATCAGCTGCACCAACGCCACGGGGGTCGCGGCCGGCGCCAGCAACCAGCCGGTGGTCACGTTGAACGCCACCAAGACCTCGACGAGCAGTGTGGCCAACACCGCGAGCGTCACCAGTGGGGATCCGGCCTGCGTCGCCCCGCTGCCCGCACGCTGCACCAGCACCGTCACGGTCACCGACAGCAGCCAGCCGAACCTGAGTGTGAACAAGACGGCCAGCGTGGCCAGCGCCGCGCAGGGAAGCAGCTTCACCTACACGATCGTGGCCAGCAACAGCGGCCCGGTCGCCAGTGCCGCCAACACCGTCGTCACGGACAACGTCCCCGCCGGGGTCACCATCACCGGCCTCACCAACGGCACGGGCTGGACCTGCACGCCGAGCACGCTGACGGGGCCGGGCAACATCAGCTGCACCAACGCCACGGGGGTCGCGGCCGGCGCCAGCAACCAGCCGGTGGTCACGTTGAACGCCACCAAGACCTCGACGAGCAGTGTGGCCAACACCGCGAGCGTCACCAGTGGGGATCCGGCCTGCGTCGCCCCGCTGCCCGCACGCTGCACCAGCACCGTCACGGTCACCGACGACAGCACACCCGACATGACGAGCACCGTGGCCTGCACGCCGAGTCCGGCGAACGTGGGTGCGACGGTCTCGTGCGCGGTGACCTGCACCAACATCGGTCCGGTCGCGGCACTCGGTGCGACCTGCCAGGTGAGCAACGCGGCGTCGTTGCCGGCAGGTGCGACGGTGGTTTGCCCGAATGCGGCGAACCCGGTCGACGTGGCGCCTGGGGCTACGCTGGGTTGCAGCGTGCTGTTCAGCTCGCCGACGGCGGGTACGGTTACCGTGAACTCGACGACGGCTGCGAGCAACGAGCCGGCGGCGGCGACGGGCAACAACAACGGCACGACGAATGTGCAGATTGTGGCGGCACCGAGCACGGCGGACATGGTCAGCACGGTGAGTTGCACGCCGTCGCCCGGCACCGTCGGCTCGCCGGTGACCTGTACGGCGATTTGCACGAACGCTGGCGCCGTCACGGCGACGGCGGCGACGTGTTCCATCAACACCAGCGGCCTGCCGGGAGCGCCGACCGCGAGCTGTTCGCCCAGCGGGTCCGTCGTGCCCGGTGGAACGCTCGGCTGCACGGTCACGTTCACGCCGACCGTGGCGACGCCGGTCACCGTGCCGGCGACCACGAGCGCGACGAATGACGGCAATCCGAGCAACAACGACTCGAGCACGACGGTGCCCATCAACAGCACGCCGAGCGGCAGCACGGCGGACATGACCAGCACCGTTGCCTGCACGCCGAACCCGGCCAATGCCGGCGCGACCGTGACCTGCACGGTCACCTGCACGAACGTTGGCACGGCAGCGGCGAACAACGCCTTCTGCTCGGTGCCGAACGCGACGAGCCTGCCGGGTAGCCCGACGCCGAGTTGCTCGGCCAACGGCAGCGTCGCCGCAGGGGCGTCGCTCAGTTGCACGGTGAGCTTCGTGGCGACGGGTACGCTGATTCCGGTCGAGGGCGGCACCGGCGCTGACAACGACAGCAACGGCGGCAGCGATCCGAGGGCGGGCAACAACGCGTCCGTCACGCCGGTCGTCGTCAACAACGTTGCCGACATGACCGCGTCGTTCAGCAACATGCCGAGCGTCGTCGCGCCGGGGCAGACATACACCGGGCTCACGCTGGTGTGCCGCAACATCGGTCAGGCGACCGCCACGGCGGCAACCTGTGCACCAAGCGCCGATGTCGGCACCGTGAGCAACATCAGTTGCACGCCAACGCCGCCGGCGTCGGTCAACGCCAATGCCAACATCACCTGCACGTTCGACTACACCGCGCCGCCCAACCCGGCGAGCAGCGATGTGACGCCAACGGCGGTCAACTTCAGCGGCAGCACCGGTGCAGTCAACGATGGCAACGCCAGCAACAACACGGCGACCGCCAACGCCGACATCATCGACGCGGTCAACGACACGGGCAGCGTGGGTTCGACCACGGGCGGCACGATCGCGATCCTGACCAACGACCAGTTGGGCGCCACGGTGAACCCGAGCGTCGGCGTCGGCGGCATCACCGCCCCGACCATCGTGGCCGGGCCGGGTACGACGCTGCCGGGGGCGAGCATCAACGCGAGCAACCAGGTCGTCGTGCCGCCAGGAACGACGCCGGGCACCTACACGGTCGAATACCGCATCTGTGCGCAGGCGGCGCCGACGGTGTGCGACACCGCCCTCGTCACCATCACGGTGACCGACAGCAGTGCCGACATGGTGAGCGCCATCACGTTGCCGGCCGTCGGCGCGCCCGGCAGCACCGTGACGGGCACGATCGTGTGCACCAACAACGGGCCGGCCGCGGCGACCAACGCCACTTGCAGCGCAAGCGGTGCGGGCGTGATGACGGGCAGCTGTACGGCCAGCAGCGGCACGGCGGCGAGCCTGCCGGTTGGCGCCACGCTGACCTGCCCGGTCGTCGTCTCGATGCCTGGCACCCCCGGTGGCAGCAATACGCCGGAGACGGCCGTCACGGTCAGTGGCACGACGAGTGCGACGAACGAGATCGTGACCGGCAACAACGGCAGCAGCGCCACGGTGGCGATCATCGACGCGCTCGACGACAACCTGGGCACGATCGGTGGCGGCGTTGGCGGCACCACGGCAGTCTCCGTGCTCGGCAACGACACGGTGGGCGCCGTCGGAGCAACGCTCGGCGGGTCGCCCAACGTCACGCTGACACCGGGGACGGTGGCGACACCGCCTGCGACCGGCAGCATCGTGATGAACGCGAACGGCACCATCACCGTCGCGCCGGGCACCACGCCGGGCGTCTACACGATCGGCTACACGATCTGCTCGACGCTGGTGCCGACTGCGTGCGACAGCGCCACGGCGACGATTTCGGTCGCAGCGCAAACGCCGCGTCTGGTCGTTCGCAAGTCGGCGACGGTGACGGGCGCCGCGGTGAACACGACGTTCGACTTCATCATCACGGTGAGCAACACCGGGCCGGTCGCGAGCGCGAGTCCGACCACGATCGTCGACACCTTGCCGGTTGGCGTGACGGTCACGGCGATCAACGCCGGAGCTGGCTTCACCTGCGTACCGAGCTCGCCGCTGCCGTTGGCCGGCGATGGCAGCGCGTCGACCGTGACCTGCACGTCGACAGCGGGTGTGGCGGCGGGTACGCTGGATGCGATGGTGGTCACGCTCACCGTCGTGAAGACCGGCACCAATGTGCTCGCGAACACGGCACGTGCCACCACGGGCGACGGTGGTTGCCCGGTTGAGAATCGCTGCTCCGACACGGTGACGATCAGTGACACGACGGCAGTGGCCATCCCGGTCACGCCGTGGTGGATGATCACGCTGCTGCTCGCGGCGTTGGCGGCCTTTGCGTTGCGTCGTCGCGGCGGCGCAGCACACGGCTGACCGCGCGCGCCTCACGCGAGTGAGGCTTCGCTGAGGCGGAGCGAGGCCGGGGGTGACCCCGGCCTCTTTTTTTCCCCGGCGCCGTCGCCGTGTGCGGCCGATGACGGGCGCCGATGCGCACCGATCGGCACCGATGCGCGGCACCGAGCCGGCGAGCCGCCGCGGTTGCCGCATGACGACGCCGGGCTCGCTGCGAGACCGACCTCGCACGCACCGTAAAATACGACCCCTTCGACACGCACACCATCGCCGCAAGGCACGAGCACCATGACCGCCGCCGAACTCGTCCACGAACTGACTCCCGCCATCACCGCCGCCCGCGAGAAGGTGGATGAGCTTCGGGGGTTACTTTGACTACGAAAAAAAGTCCCACCGCCTGCTCGAACTGAACGCCGAGCTGGAAAACCCGAAGATTTGGGAAGACCCGACCCGTGCGCGCGAACTCGGCCGCGAGCAGCGCATGGTGGGCGACATCGTCGCGCGTCTCGATGCGCTCGGCGCCGAAGCGCAGGGCGCCGGTGAACTGCTGGAACTCGCCGAACTCGAGGGCGACGAGCCGACGCTGCGAAGCCTCAAACACGACGTCGAGCGCCTGACAGCCGCGCTCGCCGACCTCGAGTTCAAGCGCATGTTTTCCGGCGAGCAGGACGAGGCGAACTGCTTCCTCGACATCAACGCCGGCTCGGGGGGCACCGAAGCGCAGGATTGGGCGCAGATGCTCTTTCGCATGTACTGCCGCTATGGTGAGCGTCGGGGCCTCAAGGTCGACGTGCTCGAAGAATCCGAAGGCGATGTGGCCGGGCTGAAGAGCGCGTCGATCAAGCTTTCGGGTGACTACGCCTATGGCTATCTGCGCACCGAGACGGGCATCCATCGCCTCGTGCGCAAGAGCCCGTTCGACAGCAACGCGCGGCGGCACACGTCGTTCGCGTCGGTGTTTGTCTACCCCGAGGTCGACGATTCGATCGAAATCGAGATCAACCCGTCGGACGTCCGCACCGACACTTATCGAGCGAGCGGGGCCGGCGGTCAGCACATCAACAAGACCGACTCCGCCGTGCGCCTGACGCACATTCCGACCGGCATCGTCGTGCAGTGCCAGGACGGGCGCAGCCAGCACAGCAACCGCGAGGTCGCGTGGAAGCGACTGCGCTCGCGCCTCTACGAGCACGAAATGCGAAAGCGCATGGAGGCGCAGCAAAAACTCGAAGACAGCAAGAGCGACATCGGCTGGGGCCACCAGATCCGAAGTTACGTGCTCGACCAATCGCGCATCAAGGACCTGCGCACCGGCTATGAGGTGGGCAACACGCAGGCGGTGCTCGACGGCGATCTCGATGGCTTCATCGAGGCGTCGTTGAAAGCTGGCGCCGACCTTGCGGCGGGCGGCGACGCCGACGAATGAGCGACAGCACGAAGGCCGTTCGCGCCATCGACATCCCGCCCACCTGAACCGAGACGAACGCCACTCCGATCACCATGCCCGCCATCGACCAACCGCGCCTGCTCGATCTGCCGCCCCGACTCGTGGGCGAACGGATCGTGCTGCGTCCCTATGCGCCGGGCGACGGCACGCTCTTGTTTGCCGCGTTGGAGGAAGACCGCGCCGATCTGTGCCGCTGGATGGCGTGGCCGGCGACGCAACATCGGACGCTCGACGAGGCCGAGTCCTACGTGCGCAACCTGGCCGGCAAATGGCTCACCCGCGACGCGCTGATTCTCGGCATCTTTTCGCCGGACGGGCGGACGCTCTACGGTGGCACCGGCTTTCACGGCTTTGACTGGAAAGTGCCGTCGCTCGAAATGGGCTGGTTCCTGCGCAAGAGCGCGCGCGGTCGCGGCATCGCCACCGAAGCGCTTCGGCTGTGCTGCCGGCTTGCGTTCGAGCACATCGGCGCCAATCGCGTGTGGGGCACGATCGACGTGCTGAACGAACCCAGCTGGCGGCTTGCCGAGCGCGCCGGCTTCACGCGCGAGGCGCACCTGCGCGGCGAATGCCGCGACCACCACGGCACGCTGCGCGACACCTTCGTCTACGCGATGCTCGCGCGCGAGTGGAATTCGACCTGACAGCTTTTTGCTGAAAGACCCATCCACAACGGGCTTCCAGCGTTGAAAAGGCGAAAGTCGACTCCATGGCTTTCCGCGCTCCAAGCCCGTCATGGATGGGCTTGTCGAAGCAAAGCTGTTTGCTCCGAAGATGCGTGCGCGGCCGCCGTCCTTCGCGCTCAGCCGCCCTTGGCGTAGACGATGTCGCGCAGGAACAGCGAGATCGGCGGCACATAGGTGATGATCATCAGGCAGGTGAGCACGACCAGCACGAACGGCAGCAGTTGCGAAATGATGCGGTCGAGCGAAATGCGCGCGACGGTGCAGGCCGCGAACAGATTGACGCCGAAGGGCGGTGTGATCATGCCGAGCGCCAGATTCACCACCATGATGATGCCGAAGTGCACGGCATCGATGCCGAAGTGCGTGGCGACCGGCGCGAGGATCGGCGCCAGCACGATGATCGCGGCGCTCGTCTCGATGAACATGCCGATGACGAACAGCGCCGCGTTGACACCGAGCAGAAAGAGCATCGGGCTTTGCAACCATTCCTTCAGGAACTGCCCGATCGCATCGGGAACGCCGGCGCGCGTGACGAGGTAGGCGAAGAGCCCCGCGTTGGCGATGATGAACATGATGACCGCCGACGACAGCGCACTCTTGCGAAACACCGCGACGAGATCGCGCAGCGCGATCTCACGGTACACCACCATGCCGACGAAGAGCGCGTAGACCACCGCCACGGCGGACGCTTCGGTGGGGGTGAACACGCCGCCATAGATGCCGCCCAGGATGATGACGGGCATCATCAGCGCGTAGGCGGCGCGGTCATTGAGCCGTGCGCGCAGTGCGGGGATCAGCGACAGCACGACGAAGTAGAGCGCGAAGGCCGTGATGCCGACGAGGTCCGTGTAGCGATCGAGCGTGCGCTCGTCGTGGTTCGCCGCGAAGAGCAGCGGGCCGATGACGCGGTTGCCGAGCCACAGCGCGACGATGCCGCCGGCGATCAGCGCGAGGTCCGCCAACGCCGTCATCGCCGGCAGTTTGCCGACGCCGTCGTCGCGCCCCCAGCCGCGACGCTTGCAGAGCACGAAGACATAGAGCATCAGCCCGCCGCCGATCAACAGGCCCGGCCCGAAGCCCGCGATGAACAGCTCGCCGATCGAAATTTCCGCCGACACGCCGTAGAGAATCATCGGGATCGATGGCGGGATGATGACCCCGAGTTCGGCACTGGTCGCCTGCAGTGCCGCCGCCCAGTGCGTCGGGTAGCCGTGCTTGATCAGCGCCGGAATCAGGATCGCGCCAATGGCGAAGGTGGTGGCCACCGATGAGCCCGACACGGCCGCGAAGATCATGCAGGTCAGCACGCAGGTCATCGGCAGGCCGCCCTGCACGCCGCCGACCAGACTCTTCGCGAAATCGACCAGTCGCCGCGAGATGCCGCCGGTTTCCATCAGATTGCCGGCAAGGATGAAGAAGGGGATCGCCGCCAGCGGAAACTTGTTGATGGCGGAGAACATCTCCTTCACCGACACCAGCATGTTCAGCTTGCCGACGCTGATGCCGAGCACGGCGGCGAGGCCGATCGAGACGGCCACCGAGACGGTGAGTGCAAAGCACAGCACCATCGTGACGAGCATGACACCGGACATGATCTGGGCCCCGCGTTATTGCGCGACCTCGAGTTCGAGGCGTCGCGGGTCGAGGAAGTTGGCGATGATGCCGAGCACGGCGAAGCCACTGCCCACCGGCATCGCCAGGTAGGCCCAGAACATCGAATGGCTCTCCAGCCCGATCATCGTCTGCACGCGACCGCGCAGCGCGTAGTCCCAGCCGATCACGATGATGAGCCCGATCAGCAGCAGCGAGGCGATCATGACGAGGGCGTCGAGCACGCGCCGCCAGCGCGCGTTGGCCATGCGGTGCAGCACGTCCACGCTCACCATCGCACCTTGCCGAAACGCCATCGGGATGGCGAGGAACACCATCCAGATCAGCGAGAAGCGGATCAGCACCTCGGTCCACTCGGCGGGCGCTTCGAGGATGAAGCGCATGATGATCTGAAAGACGCCGAGCGCCGAGGCGAGCGCAAGCATCGCGCAGGCGGCGTACATCGACACCGCCGTCGTGAACCGCTCGAAGCGCAGAAATGCCTGCTTCATGCTCTCCCCTTGCGCCCTGGACGTCGTGCGTCGTGTCGGGCCGCCGTCACCCTCACCCTTGCGCGATTTGCCCGCCGTGCGCCGGCGGTGTCCGATGGCGCTGGCTCAGGTTTACTTGTAGTTGCGGATGCGATCGATGTTCGCCTTGCCGAACTGCTTCTCGAATTCGGCGTTGACCGGCGCCAGCGCGGCGACGAACTTCGCCTTGTCCACTTCCGCCACCTGCATGCCCTTCGAGCGCAACTCCGCCACGCCTTTCGCATCGTCCTCGTCGACGCGTGCGCGGTTCGCCTTCACGGCAACCTTCGCGGCATCGAGGAACGCCTGCTTGTCGGCCGCCGAGAGCTTGTCGAAGGCGGCCTTGTTCATCAGGAACACCGCCGGCGAATAGACGTGCCCGGTCAGCGCGAGGTACTTCTGCACCTGATCGAACTTGGCCGACATGATGACCGACAGCGGGTTTTCCTGCCCGTCCACGGTGCCCTGCTGCAAGGCCGTGAACACCTCGGGAAACGCCATCGGCGTCGTCACGATGCCAAAGCCCTTGTAGGCCGCGATGTGCACCGGGTTTTCCATCGTGCGCATCTTCAGGCCCTTCAGGTCGTCGGGCACGTTGACCGGACGCTTGTTGTTGGTCATGTGGCGCACGCCGTTTTCGGCCCACGCCAGCGCCTTCATGCCCTTGCTGTCGAATTTGGTCAGCATCTCCTGACCGATCGGCCCGTCGAGCACGGCGCGGGCATGCGCCTTGTCGCGGAACAGGAACGGGATGTCGAGGATGCGCACTTCGGGCACGAAGTTCGGCACCGGCCCGGTCGAGGTGAAGGTCAGCTCCTGCGTGCCCAGTTGCACCGCTTCGATCGACTCGCGCTCGCCGCCCAGCGCACCGGAGTAGAACGGTTGCACCTTGATGCGTCCGTTGGTGCGCATCTCCACTTCCTTGGCGAAGGTGTCGATGGCTACGCCCTGATGCGAGTTCTGCGCCACCGAGATGCTGATCTTCATGTTGGTCTGGGCGCTGGCGGCGCCAGCGACGACGAGGGCGGCGGCCAACGCGCCGGCCATGGCGAGGGTCTTCGGTTTCATCGTTGCGCTCTCCCTGAGTGGGTCGAAATGAGGTGCGAAGCGTAACCCAAGCCGGTGGCGGTCGGAGGGGCGTGCTCGCCGTACACTGCGCATCCCTTTGCGCCTCCCCATCGTCACCATGTCGACGCTTCCCGTTTGGGCATGGACGGCCGGTCTGCTCGTGCTGTCCAACGTGTTCATGACTTTCGCTTGGTACGGTCACCTGAAAAACCTTGCGAGCAAGCCGTGGTGGATCGCCGCGTTGGTCAGTTGGGGCATCGCGCTCTTCGAATACCTGCTGCAGGTGCCCGCCAATCGCATCGGGGCCTCGACCTATTCCATCGCGCAACTGAAGATCATGCAGGAGGTCATCACGCTCACGGTGTTCGTGCCGTTTGCGGTGCTCTACATGAAGCAGCCGGTGAAGCTCGATTTTCTGTGGGCGGGCCTGTGTCTTCTCGGTGCCGTGTACTTCGTGTTTCGCGATGGCTGAGCGGGCCTGCGGCATCGGCGAGATACGTACAACTTTTTGCTGACAGGCGTATCCATGAAGGGCTTCGCGCGTAAAATGGCTAAAAGTCGACAATCGATGAAATCAAGCGTCAAGCCCGTTGCAGACGTCATTTGAACAAAAAGTTGTTGGCATTTTGGGTTGGTTCTGTGCTGTTCTGACGCGCGATCACCATGCCAACGACATGAGCGCGGCGCATGTCTCTCCTATACTGCCTCGCATGAGCACCGACGCGACGATGACCGGGCCGACGGCCGAGACTTGGCTCGACGCCTTTCACGATGCGGCGCCACGGCTCGCCGAGCCGCTCGCGCGCTTCGCCTGCGGCGACGAAGCCCAAGCGCGCGCCGTCGTCGCCGAACTGACGCCGCAGATCTACGCCGAACTCAAGCGCGTCGCGCGCTCGCAGTTGCGTCACGAACGCGCCGATCACACGCTGCAGAGCACCGCGCTGGTCAACGAAGCCTACGCCCGCATGAGCGACGCGACGGGCCTGATGCCCGCCGATCGCGGGCACTTCTTTCGCCTCGCGGCGCGCGTCATGCGCCACGTTCTGGTCGATCATGCCCGTGCGCGGCGCGCGCAGAAGCGCGGCGGCGACGTTCACATCACGCGGCTCGACCGCACCGTCACCGGCCTCGCGGAGCGCCTCGGGCGCGACCTGCCCGCGCCCGACGCCAGCGCCGAAGCCAGCACCGCGTTCGAGCGCGAGATGGACTTCATCGCCCTCGATGCCGCGCTCGATCGCCTGCACGGACTCAGCCCGCGCCAGGCCGAGATCGTGCAGCTGCGTTTCTTCACCGAACTCTCCATCGAGGCGACCGCCGAGACGCTCGGCATCTCGATTGCCACCGTCAAGCGCGACTGGGCCGTTGCGCGCCTCTATTTGCAGCGCGAACTGATCGCGGCGCGCGATGGCTGAACCCCCCGGCGCGGCCCGACGCGACGGCGATGGCAGCGTGACCCCCGAGCGCTGGCAGCGCATCAGCGACATCGTGGCCGACGCGCTCGCCATCGGCGACCTTCGGGCGCGCGCCGAGTTCGTGCGTGACGCGGTCGCTGACGACACGGCGATGCTCAAGGAGATCGACGCTCTGCTCGTGCATGCCGAGACGCCCGCGCCCACGCTCACGCCGGAGGCGCTGGCCCACGGCATTCGAATGACGCTGGGGGAGGCGGCACTGGCCACGGCCGTCGCGGATCAGGAATCGGCCACCCAGGCGCGCTGGATCGGTCGCCGCGTCGGCGCCTGGCGCATCACCGAAGCCATCGCCAGCGGCGGCATGGGCAGCGTGTGGAAGGCCGTGCGCGCCGACGATGCCTATCGGCAGACGGTCGCCATCAAGGTCGTGCGCGCGGCGCTCGCCGATGAGGCGCTGGTGCGCCGATTCCTTGCCGAGCGGCAACTGCTGGCCACGCTCGAACACCCCAACATCGCGCGGCTCCTTGATGGCGGACAGCTCGACGACGGCACGCCCTACCTCGTGCTCGAATACATCGAAGGCCAGCCGATCGATGCCTGGTGCGATGCGCACGAACTCGGCATCGATCGCCGACTCGATCTCTTCGTTGCCGTCTGTGGCGCCGTGCACTACGCGCACCAGCGGCTCATCGTGCACCGCGACCTGAAGCCCGGCAATATCCTCGTCGACGCCGAAGGGCGCGTGAAGCTGCTCGACTTCGGCATCGCGCGACTGCTCGACGCGGACGCGCTCGACCCGGGCGGGCGCGTCCCCGCCGCCGCGCCCACCGAAGCCAATGCGATGACGCCGGCCTATGCGAGCCCCGAGCAGATCAAGGGGCAGCCCATCACCACCGCGAGCGACGTCTACGCGCTCGGTGTGCTGCTCTATCGACTGCTGACCGGCCACAGCCCCTATCGCAGCAAGCCCGGCGAACCGCTCACGCTGGCGCGCGAGATTGCCGAAACCGAACCGACGCGACCGAGCACGGCGCTTGCGCGGTCGGCGACCCACACCGCGCAGCGCTCGCGGGCGCGCGCGCTGCGCGGCGATCTCGACAACATCGTGCTGAAAGCGATGCAGAAAGCGCCCGAGCGGCGCTACGCCTCGGTCGAACAACTCGCCGACGACGTCCGTCGCTATCGCGACCACCTGCCGGTGCGCGCGCGCCCCGATTCCTGGCGCTACCGCTCGTGGAAGTTCGTCATGCGCAACCGCTGGGCGGTGGTGGCGGCCGCGCTCGCGGTCGTCGGCGTCACCACGGCGCTGATCATCGCCGTGGTGCAGGAACGCGAGGCCCGTCTCGCGCAGGCGCGCGCCGAGCGGCATCTCGGTGAAGTGCGCGCGCTGGCCAACGATTTCATCTTCAAGCTGCTGCCGCCACTGCAACGCATCGGCGGCACCCGCGCCGTGCAGCGCGACATGCTCGACACCAGCGCGCGCTACCTTGCCGCCATCGCGAACGAGCGCGATGTCGCACCGGAGATCGCGCTCGAAGCGGCGCGCGCGTTCACCGCGCTCGCGCAATTGGGCGCCCGCGATCTCGTCGCCGCCCGCGTTCAGGCCGACTGGCTGCGCGACGCACTGAAGCTGATCGCTGCGGCGCGCGCGCGTGGCGCGGACGAGCGCCTCGCCGTGCGCCGCGAACTCACCGCACGCACGGCGCTTGCATCGGTCGCCGTCAACGCCGGCGATGCGTCCGAAGCGCTCCGGCAGCGTGCCGCCGCGGTCGCGCTGGCACGCGCGCATGCCGAACCGGCGGACGACATCGCACTGCAACTGGCGCGCGCCGATGCCCTCATCGAGGCGGCGCGACTTCCGGTGCTCTCGATTGCCGCGAACGAGCGCTGGCCTCTTGCCGCGGAGGCGCTCGCCATCCAGCGCGCGCTGGCGGCTCGTCCGATCCCGGCGACCGACGCCGCCGACGTCGACGAGCGGCACGCCGTGGTGGCGCTCTACGCCGCGATCGTCGCGAGCGAAAGCGCCCCGCCGACGCTCCCTGCGGGCACCGCGCGGAGCCTCGCCGATGAATCCGTCGCCTTGTTCGCCGCGCGCAACGCCAGCCACGCGAACGAACCCCACACGCTCGGCAACCTGGCCTTTGCCACCTCGATGGCGGCGCAACTGGCGCGCGAAGCGGGCGACATGAGCGCTGCGCGGCAGGGTTTCGCCGATGCCCGACGGCACGCGGCGGCACTCGCCCGCATCGAGCCCGACTTTCCCCAGGCACGGTTGAACGCGGTGGCAGCGGCGATCGCCGAACTCGAAATGGAGCTTCATGCGCAGGCTGAGCCGCGCGTGCTGTTGCGGATGGTCGACGCCCTGCGTGATGACATGGCGCAACTGCCCGCTTCGCTGCGCGACGAGCGTCCGGGGCGCGTGGTGCAGTTCGCGTTGGCGTTGGGCAGCGCCGAGACCAACTGGCGGCTGTGTCAGGCGAACGAAGCGCCGCCGGCCGCCGAGTGCGAACGGCGTCTGCGCGACGCGCTCACGTCGTTTCGTGAAGCCAATCGCATGCTGCCGAGCGTCGCCGATGCCATCGCGGCGGGCAGCGAGGCGACGCTCGAACTGCTGCGCACGGGGGAAGCGCGCACCGAGGCGGCGCTCGCGCGCAACGCGGCGCGGCGCCGCTGAACGTCGACGGCCTCTCAGCGCGCGCGCGTCATCGCGTCGAAGAATTCCTTGTTGTTCTTCGTCTCGCGCATGTGCTTCTGCAGCTTCTCCATTGCCTCGATTTCATCCATCTCGGAGAAGAGTTTGCGCAGGATCCACGTCTTTTGCAGCACCGAGGGCTCGAGCAGCAGTTCTTCGCGGCGGGTGCCCGAGCGGCCGATGTTGATGGCCGGGTAGACGCGCTTTTCGGCCATGCGGCGATCCATGTGGATTTCCATGTTGCCGGTGCCCTTGAATTCTTCGTAGATCACATCGTCCATGCGGCTGCCGGTGTCGATCAGCGCGGTGGCGATGATGGTGAGGCTGCCGCCTTCCTCGATGTTGCGCGCCGCGCCGAAGAAGCGCTTCGGGCGTTGCAGCGCGTTGGCCTCGACGCCACCGGTCAGCACCTTGCCGGAGGAGGGCATCACGGTGTTGTAGGCGCGGGCGAGGCGGGTGATCGAATCGAGCAGGATCACCACGTCCTTCTTGTGCTCGACCAGCCGCTTTGCCTTCTCGATGACCATCTCGGCCACCTGCACGTGGCGCGTCGCCGGCTCGTCGAAGGTGGAGGCGACGACTTCGCCGCGCACGGTGCGCTGCATGTCGGTCACCTCCTCGGGGCGCTCGTCGATCAGGAGCACGATCAGCACCACGTCGGGGTGATTGCTGGCGATGGCGTGTGCGACGTGTTGCAGCATCACCGTCTTGCCGGATTTCGGCGGCGCCACCAAGAGGCCGCGCTGGCCCTTGCCGATCGGGGCGACGATGTCGATGACGCGGCCGGTGATGTTCTCCTCGGCCTTGATGTCGCGCTCGAGCTTCAGCGGCTCGTCGGGGAAGAGCGGCGTCAGGTTCTCGAACAGCACCTTGTTCTTGCCCGCCTCCGGCGGGAAGCCGTTGACGCTGTCGAGCTTGGTCAGCGCGAAGTAGCGCTCGCCTTCTTTCGGCGTGCGGATTTCGCCCTCGATCGAGTCGCCGGTGTGCAGGTTGAAGCGGCGGATCTGTGAGGGTGAGATGTAGATGTCGTCGGTGCCCGCCAGGTAGCTCGCCTCGGGCGAGCGCAGGAAGCCGAAGCCGTCGGGCAGCACTTCGAGCACGCCGGAGCCGCGGATGCTCTCGCCCTTCTTGGCCTGCTGCTTGAGCAGGGCGAAGATCAGGTCGTGCTTGCGGAAGCGGTTCGCGTTTTCCAGCTCATTGGCGGTCGCGATTTCGAGCAGCTCGGCTGCGGATTTGGCTTTGAGTTCAGCGAGGTTCATGCGGTGGGAGGAAAGGGCCGCTCTCGGGCGGCGGGTTGGGCGACTCGACGCCAGCATGCGGCGGAGCGCTCCGATGGAGATTCGGGGTGCGTACGAGACGGGCGACTTGCGCGAGCGCGCGGCGTGTCTTCTGCCTGGGTCGGGAAGGGGATTTGCTGCGCCCCGCGAGGACCGCGGGGCGACTACCGGGGGGTAATTGTGACGGTCTTAGACGTTGCTGTCAACAAAGGCAGTCAATTGCGCCTTCGACAGCGCGCCGACCTTCTGCGCGGCAACCTCGCCATTTTTGAACAGCAGCAGCGTCGGAATGCCACGGATGCCGTATTTGGCGGCCACTTCGCGGTTGTCGTCGACGTCGACCTTGGCGATGCGGACTTTGCCCGCGTGCGACTGCGCGACCTCTTCGAGCACCGGCGCGATCATCTTGCACGGACCGCACCACTCGGCCCAGAAGTCGACCAGCACGGGCATGTCGGACTTCAGAACGTCGTCATTGAAGGTGGCGTCGGTGACGTGGGTGATCAGTTCGCTCATGGCACGAAGGCTCCGGCACGAAAAAAAGGGAGAGAAGACAGGATGTTAGTTGAAGTCGCCGCGCGCCGTTGCAAGTCGCCCACGGCGAGCTCGGGTATATCCGCGTCCGCTTTGCGCTCGCGCAAATCCCTTTATAATTGATTGGATTAGTCCCGAAGAAACCATAACCAGTGCAACAAGCCATGAAACGCCTTGCGTTCAATGTCAGCGTGGTCGCCGCAGCGGCCTTTTTGCTGGGTGCCGGGGGTGCGGCCGCCCAGGTTCAGGGGGATGCCAAGGCTGGCGCCCAAAAGGTGCAGATGTGCCAGGGCTGCCACGGCATCGAGGGGTGGCGCACCGCGTTCCCCGAGGTCTACCGCGTGCCGCGCATCGCGGGCCAGCATTCGACGTACTTCGTCAATGCACTGAAGGAATACAAGTCCGGCGACCGCAAGCATCCGAGCATGCGCGGCATCGCGGCGTCGCTGAGCGAGCAGGACATGGCGGATCTCGCCGCCTACTACGCGGAGGGCAAATAGATGAAGCGCATCCTCATCGCGCTTGCCGCGCTCGGCATGGTGACTACGGCCGCGGCGGCAGACATCAAGGCCGGAGGCGCCAAGGCCGCTGAAATCTGCGCCGCCTGTCACGGCGCCGATGGCAACAGCACGGACCCGAACAACCCGCGTCTGGCCGGGCAGTACCCCGATTACCTCGCCAAGGCGTTGCGCGACTACCAATCCGGTGCCCGCGTCAACGCCATCATGAGCGGCTTCGCCAAGCCGCTGACCAAGGCCGAGATCGAGAACCTCGCGGCGTACTTCGCGGCGCAGAAATCTTCGCTCGCCACCAAACGCTGAGCCACGTCCGCACCGGGCTGGCCCGATCAGAAGCGCGCTGCCACGGCAGCGCGTTTTCTTTGATGGGCAACGAGCGCGCCGCTTCGCCACCCCATGGTGTTGCGCGCCGCGCCGCGCGCCCCGACCGACACCCCTTGGCCGCGCCGCCGCGCGGCGCGGTGACCGCCGTCAGGCGCGCCTAATAAAATCGGTCCATGCTTGAACGTCTGAAGCGTCTGCTGGTGCGGCCGCCGACCAACCGACGCAACCGCAGCGCGCGCTCCGCGCGCCACGGCACCCCCACCTCGGCGCGTCTGCGCGCGCTGCGCCGCTGGATCGTCTGGCTGCTGTTCGTCGCGGCGTGGATTTCGCTGGTGCTCGCGCTCGCGAGCTATCGCCGCGCCGATCCGGCCTGGTCCACGAGCGGCAGCAGCGGCGCGACGGTCGGCAACTGGCTCGGCGTGGCCGGCGCGTGGGTCAGCGACGTCGCCTACTTCGCTGCCGGGGCGTCGGTGTGGTGGTTGCTGCTGTTTGCGCTGCTGTTGATCTGGCCGTTGCGTCCGCGCGCGCTGCCGTGGCGCGTCGGGCGCGGTGAGTCGTTGCCGGCGGAAGCGCTGGAGGCGCCCGCGCTCGGGCTGTCGCCGTGGCGCCTCATCGCGTTGGGGCTCTTCGTCGTGGCCAGCAGCGCACTCGAAGCCATCGCCATGTACCGCTGGTTTGCGGCGCTGCCGCAGGGCGCCGGTGGGGCGATCGGGCAGAGCGTCGGCTATCCGTTGCTGCGCCTCGTCGGTTTCGTGCCAAGCGCGCTCGGGCTGCTGGTGCTCGCCTTCATTGCGGCGACGGTCGCTTTCGCGGTGCCGTGGCTGGAATGGAGCGAGCGCATCGGCGAATGGCTGCTCGATGGTGCGTCGCGCTGGCGCACGCGGCGCGAAGCGCGCCGCGATTTCGAGATCGCCGCGCCCGAGATCGAACAGCGCGAGCACTATGTGCGCGCCGAGAGCGAGCGCATCGAGCAGCATGAGCCGATCAAGATCGTCGAGACGGTGGCGCCCGTGGTGCTCTCCGATCGCGTCGAGCGCGAAAAGCAGACCACGCTGTTCGCCGAGATGCCCGATTCGCTGCTGCCGCAGTTGTCGTTGCTGGAACCGGTACCGAAGGAGCAGCCGACCGTCTCCGCCGATACGCTGGAATTCACCTCGCGCCTCATCGAGCGCAAGCTCGGCGAATTCAACGTGCCGGTCAAGGTGCTGGCGGCGTATCCGGGGCCGGTCATCACGCGCTACGAAATCGAGCCCGACGTCGGCGTCAAGGGCAATTCCATCGTCAATCTCGCGAAGGACCTGGCGCGCGCCATGAGCGTGATGAGCATCCGCGTGGTGGAGACGATCCCCGGCAAGTCCTGCATGGGGCTCGAAGTGCCCAACCCGCAGCGGCAGTCGGTGGGATTGATCGAAATTCTTGGCAGCGCCGTCTACAACGATTCGTCGAGCCTCTTGACGATGGGGCTCGGCAAGGACATCGCCGGTCGCCCGGTGGTCGCTGACCTCGGCCGCATGCCGCATTGCCTGGTGGCGGGCACCACCGGCTCCGGCAAGTCGGTCGGCATCAACCAGATGATCCTGTCGCTGCTCTACAAGGCGGAGCCGCGCCAGGTTCGCCTGTTGCTGATCGACCCGAAGATGCTGGAACTGTCGATCTACGAGGGCATCCCGCATCTGCTGTGTCCCGTCGTCACCGACATGAAACTCGCGGCCAACGGCCTCAACTGGTGCGTCAACGAGATGGAGCGGCGCTACCGTCTGCTGTCGCATATGGGCGTGCGGCAGCTCTCCAGTTTCAACCAGAAGCTGCGCGACGCGAAAGCGAAAGGCACCCCGCTGACCAATCCGTTCTCGCTGACGCCCGATTCGCCGGAACCGCTCGAGGAGCTGCCGTTCATCGTGGTGGTGATCGACGAGCTGGCCGACCTGATGATGGTCGCCGGCAAGAAGATCGAAGAGCTGATTGCGCGGCTCGCGCAGAAAGCGCGTGCTGCCGGCATCCATCTGGTGCTCGCCACGCAGCGGCCCTCGGTCGACGTGATCACCGGGCTCATCAAGGCCAACGTGCCCACGCGCATCGCATTTCAGGTCGCCAGCAAGATCGACAGTCGCACCATCCTCGACCAGATGGGCGCCGAGGCGCTGCTCGGGCGCGGCGACATGCTCTACATGCTCGGCGGCACCGGCGTGCCGCAGCGCGTGCATGGCGCGTTCGTCACCGACGACGAGGTCCATCGCGTCGTCGAGCACTGGAAGGCGCAGGCGCCGACGCAGTACATCGAAGGCGTGCTCGAAGGCACCGACGCCGAGACATTGAACGAAATCAACGGCGGCGGATCGAACGACGGCGAACGCGACCCGCGCTACGACGAGGCGGTCGCCGCCGTGCTCGAGAGCGGTCAGGCCAGCATCAGCTATGTCCAGCGCCGTCTTCGCATTGGTTACAACGGGGCGGCACGCCTGATCGAAGCGATGGAGCAGGCGGGCGTCGTCAGCCGCCCCAACGCGATGGGCAAGCGTGACGTGCTGGTGCCCAGGCGCGAGGAGTGAGCGCTGCGTCGCGCCCGTCGTCCGATTGTCCGACTGTCTGATTGCTTCGCGCCGGAACCCATTGCCATCATGAAATCGTTCTTCGCCCTGATCACCGCCGCCCTGCTGCCCGCCGCAGCGCACGCGCAGAGCGCCGCGAACGCGCTCACCGATTTCCGCAGCTACACGCGCGACCTGCAAACGCTGTCGGGCCAGTTCAGCCAGGAAGTGCGCGACAAGAGCGGCCGCGTCAGCCGGCAGTCGGCGGGCACCTTCGCAATCGCGCGGCCCGGCAAATTTCGCTTCGCCTACGACAAGCCCTACAAACAGACCATCGTCAGCGACGGCACCACGGTCTGGCTCTACGACGAGGACCTGAACCAGGTCACCATCCGAAAGCTCGGCGACACGCTCTCCGAGCAGCCGCTCGCGTTGCTGCTTGACCCGGCGGCGGCCGATCGCCTGTTCGATCTGAAACTGCTGCCACCGTCGGGTTCGATCGGCTTCATCGAAGCGCAGCCGAAGAAGGCCGACGCCGCGTTCACCGATCTGCGCGTCGCGATGGTCGCGCTGCAACCGCAGGAAATCACCTGGCGCGACGCGCTTCAGAACGTCAACACGCTGCGCTTCGGCGACATCCAGAAGAACGCGAAACTCGCGCCCGACGCCTTCGCGTTCGTGCCGCCCAAAGGCGCCGACGTGCTGCGCCAGTAGCGCCGCCGCCGCTTCACGCCGACACCGGGAGGCGAATAGCTTTTTGCTGAAAGCCGCATCCATGACAGGCTTGGCGCGTCATCTACTGCAAAGTCGACTATTGGCGAAATCGCGTCTGAAGCCCGTTATGGACGCCGTTTCAACGAAAAGTTGATGCGCCTGCGTACAAGGATTCAATCGGGGCGTTGCGCCTTGGCTTCGTACATGCGGGCATCGGCGGCACGGACCAGATCGTCGAGCGTCACGCCATCGTCGGGGCACCGCGCACCGCCGCACGAGGCGCCCGAGCGCAGCGTGACGTCGCCCACCGTGATCGGCTGCGCGAGGGCGGCGCTGAGCTGCCGCATGCGCGCATCGAGCGTCGCGGCGTCGTGCAGCCCCGGCAGCATCAGCACGAACTCGTCACCGCCGTAGCGACCGAGGATGTCCTCGTTGCGCAGCGTCGAGGCGATCCGCCTGGCGATGATCGCAAGCACGGCGTCCCCCACGGCGTGACCGTGCGCGTCGTTGATCGACTTGAAGCGGTCGAGGTCGATGAAAACGACGGCGAATGGCGCCCGCTCGCCAACGCTCTGATGTTCGCGGTACGCCGCCACCCGCTTCTCGAACGTCGTGCGCGTCAGCGCCCCGGTCAGCGGATCGACCAGCAAGCCCTCCTTGAAGTCCTCCATCGCCCGCGCGATGACGCCGAGTTCGTCGCGCCGACCGCGGAACAGGCGCTCCGGCGACTGCCCGCGCGCGAGCAGCCGGGTCGCCTCCGACAAGCGCTGCACGTCGCCGCTGATGCGGTGGGTGATCCACAGCCCGCTGGCGATGGCGAGCCCGATGGCCACCAGCGCAATCAACACGTTCTGAATGATCGTGCGCTGCACATTGCCCATGTGATCGGCGCGCGGAATGGCGACCACCATCGTCCAGTCGAGCCCGGCGCCGTCGCGCTGCGCCGTCGCGCTCATGTGCACGCGGCCGTTCGGGCCGTCGAGGGAGTGGCGGGCGATCTCGATGCCGCGCACGACATCGAGCGAGCGCTCGCGCGGACTTTGCAGCGCGGCCCACGCCGCGCGCACCAGCGGGTTGCTGCTTTCGCTGGCATGCAGCCGCGTCGGCCGCCCGTTGTCGCTGCCGAACAACTGATCTCCTCCGGAACTCGCGATCAGCGAACCATCGCGCTCGACGATGAAGGCGACGCCGGTGCGGCTCACCTGCAACCCGCGCACGAAGTCGGTCAGCGCGGTGAGTGCCACGTCGGTGGCCACCACGCCGCGCTGCACACGCTGCGGCGTGAACACCGGCTTCGCCAGCGTCACCGTGAGCGCCCGCGTGGTGTAGTCGACATACACCGAAGACCACGTCAGCATGCCGCGCTGCGCCGCCTCCTTGAACCACGGTCGCACGCGCGGGTCGTAGCCGTCGCTGCGCAGCAGCCGGCTGCGCTCGCCCGGCCCCTCGGTGGCGAAGATCGAGCGCTGCGGCGCATTCGCTTCACGCCAGCGCACCTCGTAGTCGTGCTCGCTCTTGCGTTCGAGGCCGACGAACTCGCCCTCGTGCGAGCCGTAATAGATGTAGCTGCCCGCCGTCGGGAACAGATTCAGCGCGATCCACATGCGCCGCTCGAAGTCCCCGAGCGTCGCGGGCACGAGATCGGTTCGTCCCACGCCGTCGTTGCCGCTCGTGGCCAGTTCGGGCACGACGGCGTTCAGCATCACCGACGAGCTCGCCAGATGACGGCTCGTGGCCTGCGTCACCCGGTTGGAAATGTCGAGCAGCAGTTGCTCGGAGAGCTCGTCGACGGCGCGCAGGCCGGTCTGATACGACAGCAGCGAGATCGACGCCGCCACCAGAATGACGACGCCGACGAAGGGCACGAGCAACGCAGCGCGAAGCGAAGAAAACAGTCGTGGCATGACGAGAGGGGCGTGGCTGGGCGGCGCGCCGCCGGATCGCGAGCGCTCGGGTGGCGTCGGCTGTCGCGGGCGTTCACATCACGCCGCATGGAGCGGCGCCGGATGCGCGCGAATGTGCAGCGCACGTTGTATCAGATCGCGCGGCGCCGCGCGGTCATGCCGTTCGCATATCGAAGCGGCGCATCAAAAGAGCACGCGGCTGCGCAGCGTTCCCGGCACGCGCGCCAGCCGGTCGAGTGCCAGCTCGGAATAGGCGGCATCGATGTCGATGACGACATAGCCGATCTTCTCGTTGGTTTGCAGATACTGCGCGGCGACGTTGATGTTCGCCTCCGAAAAGATGCGGTTGATTTCGGAAAGCACGCCCGGCACATTGCGATGCACGTGCAGCAGCCGATGCTTGCCGGCATGGGCCGGCAGCGCCACTTCCGGGAAATTCACCGACGACGTGCTGGTGCCGTTGTCGCTGTACTTGATCAATTTCTCGGCCACCTCGACGCCGATGTTCGCCTGCGCCTCGATCGTCGAACCGCCGATGTGCGGCGTCAGCAGCGCGTGATCGATGCCGCGCAGCTCCGACTCGAAGGTGTCCGTGTTGCCTTTCGGCTCCTGCGGGAACACATCGATCGCCGCGCCCAGCAGCCGCCGCTCGCGCAGCGCCTCCGCCAGCGGCTCGATCTCGACCACGCTGCCGCGCGAGGCGTTGATCAGCACCGCCGTGCGCTTCATCATCGCCAGCTCCCGCGCCCCGATCAGCCAGCGCGTCGAGGGCAGCTCCGGCACGTGCAGCGACACCACGTCGCTGGTTGCCAGCAGTTCGTGCAGGTCGGGCAACTGCCTCGCATTGCCCAGCGGGAGCTTGGTCACCACGTCGTGGAACAGCACGTGCATGCCGAGCGCCTCGGCCAGCACACTGAGCTGCGTGCCGATCGAGCCGTAGCCGACGATGCCAAGCGTCTTGCCGCGGATCTCGAAGGCATCGGTCGCTGATTTCAACCAGCCACCGCGGTGCGCCACGGCGCTCTTCTCGGGCACACCGCGCAGCAGCAGGATCGCCTCGGCCAGCACCAGTTCCGCCACCGAGCGCGTGTTCGAGAACGGCGCATTGAACACCGCGACGCCGTGCTCCCGCGCCGCGTCGAGATCGACCTGATTGGTGCCGATGCAAAAGCAGCCGACGGCCACCAGCTTGTGCGCGGCGGCGAATGCCTCCGACGTCAGTTGCGTGCGCGAACGGATGCCCACGAAATGCGCGTCCGCGATCTTCTCGTGCAGCGCGGCACCGCTCAATGCGCCCGGCAGCGATTCGATATTGCGATAGCCCGCGGCCCGCAACGCACGCAGCGCCGACTCGTGGACGCCCTCCAACAACACAAAGCGAATCTTGTCCTTGTCGAGAGAGGTTTGGCTCATGGTGCGAATTCGTGACGGAAAACTTGCTCATTTTGGCCGGGCGACACACCATCCTCATCGCCGTCATGGCCTTTGCCGCTGCGCCACTAGAATGTCTGCGCCATGGCGACCGTGCATCCCGACTCCGCCGCGCCGCTGACGGCCCCGCTCGCCGAGCGCCTGCGTCCGCGCTCGCTCGCCGACGTCGTCGGGCAGCGCCACCTGCTCGGCGACGGCAAACCGCTCGCCAACGCCATCGCCGCGCGAGCGCTGCACTCGATGATTCTCTGGGGGCCGCCCGGCGTCGGCAAGACCACGCTGGCGCGGCTTCTGGCCGACGCGCTGGACGTCGAAATCATCGCGCTGTCGGCCGTGATGGCCGGCATCAAGGACATTCGCGACGCCGTCGAACGCGCGCAGATGTCGCGCGACCAGTTCGGGCGGCGCACCCTCATCTTCGTCGACGAGGTCCATCGGTTCAACAAGAGCCAGCAGGACGCGTTTCTGCCGCACGTCGAATCAGGGCTCTTCACCTTCATCGGCGCCACCACCGAGAACCCCTCGTTCGAAGTCAATTCGGCGCTGCTGTCACGGGCACAGGTCTATGTGCTCGAAGCGCTCGACCACGACGCGCTGGGCATCATGTTCGAGCGCGCGATGGCAATGCTCGGCGCCATCTACACGGTGGACGACGACGCGCGGCAATTGCTGATCGACTACGCCGACGGCGATGGTCGGCGCTTCCTCAATTCGCTCGAACAGCTCGACATCGCGGCGCACGCCAAGAAGGCACGCAGCATCGGTGTCGACTTCGTCAAGGGCGCGCTCACGCGCCCCCGTGCCCGCTTCGACAAGGGCGGCGAGCAGTTCTACGACCTCATCAGCGCCTTGCACAAAAGCGTGCGCGGCAGCGACCCCGACGCCGCACTGTACTGGTTTTGCCGCATGCTCGAAGGCGGCACCGATCCGCTCTACCTCGGTCGCCGCATGATTCGCATGGCGAGCGAAGACATCGGGCTCGCTGACCCGCGCGCGCTCGAAATCACGCTGAACGCCGTGGCCGCGTTCGAACGTCTGGGTTCTCCCGAAGGCGAACTCGCGCTGGCCGAAGCCTGCATCTTCCTCGCCGTCTCGGCCAAGAGCAACGCCGTCTACACCGCCTACAAAAAAGCACGCGTCGCTGCCGCCGAAAGCGGCACGCGTCCGGTGCCGCTGCGCCTGCGCAACGCCCCCACAAAGCTCATGAAGAGCCTGGGCTACGGCGAAGGCTACCGCTACGCGCACGATGAAGCCGGCGGCTTCGCGGCGGGCGAAACGTACTTCCCGGATGACATGAAGGTGCAGCGGTTCTACGAGCCGGTGGATCGCGGGCTTGAAGCCAGGATTCGGGAGAAACTCGACGCCCTGCGTAAGCTCTGAGCTGCGGCCCGTTTGCTCAAAGCACCGATCATCGGCATCGACTTGGGTAAGCGTAAGGTAAAATATCTCCTATTCGTCTTACTTTCGGTGTCGCATGAATCTTTCGCGTCTTTCCAGCAAAGGTCAACTTGTCATTCCCAAAGCGGTGCGCGCGTGGCCGCCCGGTACTGAATTCTCAGTGATTCGCACCGATGATGGTTTGCTGTTGACTCCTGTTGCCACAATTAGCGCGACCACGGTTGATGCGGGTTTTGGCGTGCTTGCCGGGATCGCCCGCGCTCGCCAAAAACCTACGGGCGACGATGATGCGGCGCTGCTAGCTGCGCTGCGCAAGGACGACGAAGCTAGCAAGCGATGATCGCACTCGACACCAACGTCGTTCTGCGTTACCTGCTCAACGACGATGTGCGGCAGAGCCAAAGGGCACGCGCACTTCTGTCCAGCGGCGAGCGCTTCTCGCTACCCATCACCGTTGTGCTCGAAGTGGCTTGGGTGCTGCGCAGTTATGGTGCGGATGCAAACGCTGTGGCGCTCGGGCTGCGCACGCTACTGGGGCTGCCGGAGCTAGCCGTTCAGGAGCGCGACGCGGTCGTCCGCGCGCTCGCGTGGCAGGCGCACGGCATGGACATTGCCGACGCGTTGCACTTGGCGCTTTCGCATCACAGTTCGCAGTTCAAAACGTTCGACAAGAATTTAGCCAAGGCGGCAAAGCGAGTTGCAGCAAAACCGATGGTCAGCGCACCCGATTAAGGAAACGCTGAACAAGTCGCCGGCGCGCATCGCATCCGCGTTTTGGGCGCCGGCACGCATTCCGGTGCATTGCTTCGTCGGAAATGCTCGCCATAGCTACGGCTACGGCTACGGCTACGGCTATGGCTGGGCTGTGCCGTCCTTCGCGCGCTGCATCGCCAGGACTTGTTCAGCGTTTCCCCTTGAAGGGTGGCTCGGTACACAGTCCGCGCCCGCAGGTTGGTTGCATACGCACTGTTGCGGACGCGCGGCTGAGCTTGCTAGACTCGCGCGCACCCTACAGCCATCCACCCCGACCGTGGCCCGCATCATGCTCAGTCAGCTTGTTACCAACCGCGTAGTCCGCCGCGCCCCGGCGCTGCTCAGCGCCGCATGGGCGTTCATCGTGCTGCTGGCGGCACCGGGTATCCACGCCCAAACCCGCCCACTCAACGACACCGGGCAGACCCAGTGCTTTGATGCGACCAATGCCCCCGTCGCGGTCACTCAAGCCAATTGCGGCGACAGCGCCGCCCGTCCGCGGCAAGACGCCCGCTACGGGCGCGACGCTCAGGCCGCTGCGGGCACGCTCAGCAAAATCGGCGCAGGCGCGGCAGGCTTTGATTTCACCAAAATCGCCAACAACGGCAGCACGCTGCCCGCCAGCGCCACACTCGGCAGCAACCCCGCCGACTGGGCCTGCACCAAAGACAACGTCACCGGCCTGATCTGGGAAGTCAAAACCACGAGCGGTCTGCGCGACGCCGCACACACCTACACCTGGTATTCGACCGACGCCACCACCAACGGCGGCAACGCAGGCACGGCGGGCACCGACACCTGCGGCGGCACACTCGCCGCCGCGCCGTACAACAACCAGTGCAACACACGGAATTTCACCGCCGCCGTCAACGCGGCCATGCTCTGCGGCGCGAATGATTGGCGCATGCCCACAGAGAAAGAACTGCTCAGCATCGTGCATGCGGGGGCGGTCAACCCGAGCATCGATAGCGCTTACTTCCCAAATGCCCCGGTCGGGTACTGGTTTTGGACCCGCTCGACTTACGCGGCGAACCCGGCCTTCGCGTGGATTGTCGACTTCGACGTTGGCGTTTCCAATGCCGACCTTAAGAGCTACAACTACGCCGTCCGGTTGGTGCGTGGCGGACAGTAATTTGACTCTTGGTCTGCATTGGCGAGGTCACTGTGGCTCGGTATGACCATCTGCCGATATGGCGTACTGCGATGGAGCTTGCCGTGGCTGTTGAATCCGCCGTGGCGCATTTTCCGCGCGCGCATCGCTATCCGCGCGTACTCAACTCAAACCTTAACCATCAAAAGGTCATCGCCATGCCTGCCAGTCAATCTCTCGCGCGATCGGTGTCGCGTCGCTGCCTGCACGCCGCTGCAGCCGTCCTTGCCTCGTTGGCATTGACGCACGCCGCCTTTGCGGCCACCTGTTCCGGCAACCTTGGCGCGAGCACCACGCCGACCAGTGATTTTGTGGTGAACGCCAACGGCACGGTGACCCACACGCCCACAGGCCTGATGTGGAAGCAATGCAACGAAGGTTTGAGCGGTCCGGCTTGCGCCATCAGCACGGTGAGTCCTCAAGATTGGCCCACCGCATTGACCACCGCGCGCAACAGCACGTTTGCCGGATACACGGATTGGCGCTTGCCGACCAAACAAGAGCTTGAGTCGCTGGTGGATAGCACCTGCTTCAGTCCCGCGATCAATGACACGGTGTTTCCGGCGACAGTTGCTGACTGGACGTGGACGAGCACAACCTTCTTCGGCGACCCGGCCTTCGCGTGGGTTGTCGGCTTCAACGATGGCAATTCCCTTGCCGGCAATAAGAGCGGCAACCGCTACGCCGTCCGGTTGGTGCGTGGCGGACAGTCCTTTGACGCTTTGGCGGCGTTAGCCGCGCAGACCCTAACGTTTGGCGCAGCGCCGAGTGGTGTCGTGGCCGGTGGCTCGGCGACCGTTGCCGCGACGAGTGCCAGCCCGAATTCGGGCAACCCAATCAGCTACAGCAGCCTGACGCCCGCCGTGTGCAGCGTGAACGCGAGCACCGGTGCGGTCAGCGCACTGACGGCAGGCACCTGCACCATCGCCGCCGATCAGGCGGGCAATGCGAGCTACGCGGCGGCGGCGCAGGTGACGCAAAGCTTCACCATCATTTTGGCGGCGCAGACCCTAACGTTTGGCGCGGCGCCGAGTGGTGTCGTGGCCGGTGGCTCGGCGACCGTTGCCGCGACGAGTGCCAGCCCGAATTCGGGCAACCCAATCAGCTACAGCAGTCTGACACCCGCCGTGTGCAGCGTGAACGCGAGCACCGGTGCGGTCAGCGCACTGACGGCAGGCACCTGCACCATCGCCGCCGATCAGGCGGGCAATGCGAGCTACGCGGCGGCGGCGCAGGTGACGCAAAGCTTCACCATCATTTTGGCGGCGCAGACCCTAACGTTTGGCGCAGCGCCGAGTGGTGTCGTGGTCGGTGGCTCGGCGACCGTTGCCGCGACGAGCGCCAGCCCGAATTCGGGCAACCCAATCAGCTACAGCAGCCTGACACCCGCCGTGTGCAGCGTGAACGCGAGCACCGGTGCGGTCAGCGCACTGACGGCAGGTACCTGCACCATCGCCGCCGATCAGGCGGGCAATGCGAGCTACGCGGCGGCGGCGCAGGTGACGCAAAGCTTCACCATCATTTTGGCCGCGCAGACCCTAACGTTTGGCGCAGCGCCGAGTGCTGTCGTGGTCGGTGGCTCGGCGACCGTTGCCGCGACGAGTGCCAGCCCGAATTCGGGCAACCCAATCAGCTACAGCAGTCTGACACCCGCCGTGTGCAGCGTGAACGCGAGCACCGGTGCGGTCAGCGCACTGACGGCAGGCACCTGCACCATCGCCGCCGATCAGGCGGGCAATGCGAGCTACGCGGCGGCGGCGCAGGTGACGCAAAGCTTCACCATCAGCGCGGCGGTCGTGCCTGCGCTTGACTGGCAGGCGTTGTTGGCGCTGGCGCTTTTGCTCGTTGTCGCCGGATCGATGCGCTTGCGTTTGCGTCGTCAGCGTTGACGCAGGGCGAAACCTGCTTCCCCGACGGCATGAAGGTGCAGCGGTTCCATCAACCCGTCGATCGGGGTCTCGAAGCCCAGATTCGCGACAAACTCGCCCGACTGCGTGAGCGTGACGGTCAGGCCTGACGCTGCGTCGATCGGTGTGGTGCAAACGGCCGACGCGGCGCGGCGTGCCGGCAACCGGCGCGGCATCCTCGCCATGATGGGCGCCATGGCCTCGTTCGTCATCAACGATGCGCTGGTCAAATTTTCCAGCCAGAGCATGCCGGGCACGCAGCTCATCGTCGTGCGTGGCATCTTTGCGATTGCCCTGCTCCTGGCCATTGCCGCGCGCATGGGGCTCTTGCGAGGGGCAGGGGCACGCATCGGTGACCTGCGGCAACGCACGCTCATCGTGCGCGCGCTGCTCGACGCTGCCGCCACCTTCACCTTCATCGTCTCGCTCTTCTACCTGCCGCTCGCCAACGCCACGGCCATCGGCATGGCCGCACCGCTCTTCATCTCGCTGCTCGCCGTGTTCTGGCTGCGAGAACGGGTCGGCGTGCTGCGCTGGCTGGTCATCGCGGTTGGCTTCATGGGCGTGCTCTGCGTCGTGCAGCCGCGCGGCGAAGGCTTCAACGGCTATTCGCTGCTGTGCCTTCTGAGCACTTTCATCGTCGCCTGCCGCGACCTCTACACCCGCCGCATCGACCCGGCCACGCCATCGATCATCGTCACCATCGGCACCGCCATCGCCGTCACGCTCGGCGCGGCGCTGTTCGCGCCGTTTCAGACGTGGCAGCCGATCACCGCGTGGCAGGTGGCCACGCTTGCCGCCGCCTCGGTGTTTTTGAGCAGCGGCTATCTGCTGCTGATTCGCTCGCTGCGGGCGGGCGACATTTCATTGATCGTGCCGTTTCGCTACTCGGCGCTCTTGCCCGCCGTCATCATCGGCTTCGTCGTCTGGGGCGACATCCCGAACGCGCTGGCGTGGGCCGGCATCGCGCTCCTGGTTGCCACCGGCCTCTACAGCGTGCTCTCGGAGCGAGAATCGGCACGCAACCGCGTGCTCGAATCGGCACCCGAATAGCCGCGCGATCCGTTCCAGGTAGGCGCGGGCTCGACCGCGCTTGGGTGCGTCCGATGACGCGTGGTGTGAGGTGCCACCGCCCGCGAGCGACGTCAAGCCGTCGCCTGCGACCGGTAGGCGCGGGCTTGACCGCGCTTGGGTGCGTCCGATTCCCGGTCGTGTGAGGCGCCACGGCCTGCAAGCGACGTCAAGCCGTCGCCTACAACCGGTAGGCGCGGGCTCGACCGCGCTTGGTTGCGTCCGATTCCCGGTCGTGTGAGGTGCCACCGCCCGCGAGCGACGTCAAGGCGTCGCCTACAACCGGTAGGCGCGGGCTTGACCGCGCTTGGGTGCGTCCGACGACGCGTGGTGTGGGTCGCCACGGCCCGCGAGCGACGTCAAGCCGTCGCCTACAACCGGTAGGCGCGGGCTTGACCGCGCTTGGTTGCGTCCGATTCCCGGTCGTGTGAGGTGCCACCGCCCGCGAGCGACGTCAAGCCGTCGCCTACAACCGGTAGGCGCGGGCTCGACCGCGCTTGGGTGCGTCCGATTCCCGGTCGTGTGAGGTGCCACGGCCCGCGAGCGACGTCAAGCCGTCGCCTACAACCGGTAGGCGCGGGCCCGAATCGCGGCGCCTCCGTTGAGGGTAGGCGCGGGCTTGACCGCGCTTGGTTGCGTCCGATGACGGGTCGCGCGGGGTGTCGCTTCTTGAAATTGAACGGGGCGCCCCGACGTCCTTCGCGTACCGTCAACACGCGAAGGCCGACTGGCGTCGGCTGGCGCACGCCTTCGTCACCATCATGAGCAAACAAACCCTTTCCTTCCAGGCCGAAGTCGCCCAACTGCTGCATCTCGTCACCCATTCGCTGTATTCGAACAAGGAGATCTTTCTGCGTGAGCTGATCTCCAATGCCTCTGACGCCTGCGACAAGCTGCGCTACGAGGCGCTGGCCGACGCGGCACTGTGGGAAGATCAACCGAACCTCGACGTGCGCGTCGCTTTCGACCGCGACGCCAAAACCCTCACCATCACCGACAACGGCATCGGCCTGTCGCAACAGGAAGCCATCGACAACCTCGGTACCATCGCCAAGAGCGGCACGCGCGACTTCGTGAGCCGGCTCGAAGCGTCGCAGAAAGCGGATGCCAAAGAGCAGGGTGCGCTGATCGGGCAATTTGGTGTGGGCTTCTATTCCGGCTTCATCGTGGCCGACCGGATCACCGTCGAATCGCGCCGCGCTGGTCTCAAGCCCGATCAAGCCGTGCGTTGGGTGAGCGGCGGCACCGGCGAATTCGAGGTCGAGAGCATCACCCGTGACAAGCGCGGCACCAGCGTCATCCTGCATCTGCGCGACGACGCGCTGGATTACGCGAGCGCGTGGCGCCTCAAGTCCATCATCGGCAAATATTCCGACCACATCTCGCTGCCGATCCTCATGCAGAAAGAGGAGTGGGACGCCGAGAAGAAAGAGAGCGTTCTCAAGGACGAGTGGGAGACGGTGAACAAGGCCAGCGCGCTGTGGTCGCGGCCCAAGAAGGACATCACCGCCGAGCAATACACCGAGTTCTACAAGCAGATCAGCTACGACAGCGAAGCGCCGCTCGCGTGGAGCCACAACAAGGTGGAAGGCGCAACCGAATACACGCAACTGCTCTACCTCCCGGCCAAGGCGCCGCACGATCTGTGGAACCGCGACAAGAAGGGCGGGCTCAAGCTCTACGTGAAGCGGGTGTTCATCATGGACGACGCCGAGGCGCTGATGCCCGTCTACCTGCGCTTCGTGAAGGGCGTGGTCGATTCGGCCGATCTGCCGCTCAATGTCTCGCGCGAACTGCTGCAGGAGAGCCGCGACGTGAAGGCGATCCGTGAGGGCAACACGCGCCGGGTGCTCACCATGCTCGACGATCTGGCATCGAGCGGTGACGACGCCGAGCGCGCGAAGTACGCCGACTTCTACAAGGAGTTCGGCGCCGTGCTGAAGGAAGGTCTGGGCGAAGACTTCGGCAACCGCGAACGCCTCGCCAGGTTGCTGCGCTTCGCGTCGTCAGGCGTGTCGCGCGAGGGCAAGGAGGGCGCGGACCCGACCACCATCCTGCCCGGTGAAATGACCTCGCTTGCCGACTACAAGGCGCGCATGAAGGAGGGCCAGGAGGCCATCTACTACATCACCGCCGACACCCTCGCTGCCGCGAGGAACAGTCCGCAACTCGAAGTCTTCCGCAAGAAGGGCATCGAAGTGCTGCTGATGACCGACCGCGTCGACGAATGGGCGTTGCAGTTCCTCCACGACTTCGATGGCACGCCGCTGCAATCGGTGGCCAGGGGCGCGGTCGATCTCGGCAAGCTGCAAGATGAAGCGGAGAAGAAAGCCGCCGAGGCCGCGGCCGAATCGTTCAAACCCGTGCTCGACCGGCTGCGCGACGCGCTGAAGGACCAAGCGCAGGATGTGCGCGTCACCACCCGCCTCGTCGATTCGGCCGCCTGCCTCGTCGTCGAAGAAGGCGGCATGTCCACCCAGATGGCGCGCATGTTGAAGCAGGTCGGCCAGAACGTGCCCGACCAGAAGCCGATTCTCGAAGTCAATGCCGAACACGCGCTGGTGAAAAAGCTCGAAGCGTCCACCGCCGATGACGCGCGCTTCAACGACCTCGCGCACATCCTCTTCGATCAGGCCATGCTCGCCGAAGGCGGTCTGCCCGACGACCCGGCTGCTTACGTGCGACGGGTGAATGCGCTGCTGGTGTAGCGACCGCCGCGCCCGACCCCTTCGCAGCTAGGCGCCACCGCCCCTGCCGCACAGGGGTGACTGCCAACGGGCCATCCTATTGCCGGAAGTCTTACCTGCGAAGTAGGGGAGATGTCGGCGAAGTCGACAGCGGAGTTGCCCCGTCCCGACTGCCGATCAAGTCCTTAGAATCGGCGCATGACGCCTGAAGCCAAAGCCCGGTCGCTGATCGACGCCAAACTCGAAGCGGCGGGCTGGTCCGTTCAGGGCATGAAGCAGCTCAACCTCGGCGCTGCGCCGGGCGTCGCCGTGCGCGAGTACCCGACCGACACTGGTCCTGCGGACTACGTGCTGTTCGTCAATCGCAACGCGGTTGGTGTTATCGAGGCCAAGAAGGACAGCGTCGGCGAAAACCTCACGGAGACCGAAGCGCAAACCGAGCGCTATGCCAACGCCACGCTCAAGTGGCGCAAGGACAATGCTCCGCTGCGCTTTCTGTTCGAAGCCACCGGCCAGATCATCCGTTTCACCGACGGCGCCGACCCGGTGCCGCGTTCGCGCGAAGTTTTCCACTTCTTCAAGCCGGAAACCCTGGCCGCGTGGCTCGCCCAGCCCAACACCCTGCGCCGCCGTCTGGCGGAGCAGATGCCTGCGCTGCCCGAGCGCAACCTGCGCGATTGCCAGATCAGCGCCGTCACCGGGCTGGAAAAATCCCTCGCCCTGAACAAGCCGCGCGCGCTCGTGCACATGGCCACCGGCGCAGGCAAGACCTTCACCGCCATCACCTCGGTCTATCGCCTGCTCAAGTTCGGCGGTGCCAGGCGCATCCTGTTTCTGGTCGACACCCGCAACCTCGGCAAACAGGCGCATCAGGAATTCATGGCCTACACGCCGCCCGATGACGCCCGCAAATTCACCGAGCTGTATAACGTGAAGCGCCTCGCCTCGCCCCATATCGATCCGCATTCGCAGGTATGCATCAGCACCATCCAGCGGATGTACTCGATCCTGAGCGGCGAGCCCATTGACGAATCCGCCGAAGACATCTCGCTCAACGAAGTGCAGCAAACCGCCAGCCAAAGCAAGCTGGTGCGCTACAACCCCGCCGTGCCGGTGGAAACCTTCGATTTCATTGTCATCGACGAATGCCACCGCAGCATCTACAACCTGTGGAAGCAGGTGCTCGATTACTTCGATGCCTTCCTGATTGGCCTCACCGCCACGCCGGACCGGCGCACCTTCGGTTTCTTCAACGAGAACATCGTTGCCGAATACTCCTACGAGCAATCGGTCGCCGATGGCGTCAACGTCGGCTACGACGTGTGGGAGATTGAAACCGACATCACCCGGATTGGCGCCGCCCTCAAGGCCAAAGAATGGGTGGATCACCGCGACCGCCAGACCCGCAAGAAACGCTGGGGGCAGACGGAAGACGACACCGCCTACACCGGCAAGGAGCTCGACCGCTCGGTCGTGAACCCGAGCCAGATCCGGCAGGTGATCCTGGCCATGAAGACCGCCGTCGAAACGCAAATCTTCCCCACCCGCAAAGAAACGCCCAAGACCCTCATCTTCGCCAAGACCGACAGCCACGCCGACGACATCATCAACATCGTGCGCGAGGTGTATGGCCAGGGCAACGCCTTCTGCAAAAAAGTCACCTATCGCGCCGAAGAAGACGCCGACAGCATCCTCGCCAGCTTCCGCAACGACTACCACCCGCGCATCGCCGTCACCGTGGACATGATCGCTACCGGTACTGACGTGAAGCCGCTCGAAGTGCTGCTCTTCATGCGCGACGTGCGCAGCAGGGGCTACTACGAGCAGATGAAAGGCCGTGGCGTGCGAAGCCTTGATGGCGACAGTCTGAGGCGCGTCAGCAACAGCGCTGACGGCGCCAAAACCCGCTTCGTGTTGATCGACGCGGTGGGCGTAGAAAAATCCCTCAAGACAGAATGCCGCCCGCTGGAGAAGCAACCCGGCGTGCCGCTGAAAGACTTGCTGCAGGGCGTGGCCATCGGCAGCCGTGATGACGACACCGTGCTCTCGCTCGCCAATCGTCTTGTTCGCCTGTCGAAGCAACTGGACGACAAGGCCAAGGCGCGTATCGAAAAGGTGAGCGGCGGCGCATCCGTGGCCGAGCTCGGCAAGGCGCTGATTGCCGCCCTCGACCCGGACGCCATTGTGCAAACCGCGCTGGCCACCGCCAGCATCAACGGCATCACACGTAGCGAAGACACGCTGCTGCCCGAGGAAATCGAAGCCGCCCGCGCGCTGCGCGTTGCCGCCGCCTGCGCGCCGTTCGACAAGCCGGAGCTGCGCGACGAGATTGAATCCGCCCGCCGCGAGCGTGAGCAGCTCATCGACCACATCAACCTCGATCAGGTTACCTTCTCCGGCTTCAGCGCGCAGGCCGAAGCGCAAGCCCGCACCACCATCCAGACCTTCGCCGATTACATCCGGCAACACAAGAACGAAATCGCTGCGCTCGATTTTTTCTATCAGCAGCCCTACCAGCGCCGCGCGCTCACCTTCGCCATGATCGAAGAGTTGCACGACCATCTGGGCAAACCGCCGCTCATGCTCACCACCGAGCGGCTGTGGAGCGCCTATGCCCGCGTGCAGGCGGCACAGGTCAAGGGCGCGGACCGCAAGCGCCAGCTCACCGATCTGGTGTCGCTCGTGCGCTTTGCGCTCGGGCTGGACGGCGAGCTGAAACCATTTGCCGACGAAGTCGACAAACGCTTTCAGGCCTGGATATTCCGGCACAACGCCCAGCGCGGCACCGCCTTCACGCCCGAGCAAACCGAATGGCTGCGGCTGATGAAGGATCACATCGCCAGCTCATGCAGCATCAACCGCGACGACTTTGACTACGCCGAACTGGCCGACAAGGGCGGCTTGCAAAAGGCTTGGGGCCTGTTTGGCAAGGACCTCGACGCCTTGATGGGCGAGATGAATTTGGAGTTGGTGGCGTGATTGACCTAACGCGGGTCCTCCCACCATCTTGGATTTTGATCGAACTAGGTGAGCTCGCAACGGTTCACTACGGGAAAGCCCTTGCTGCCGGTGTTAGAGCGTCAACTGGCAAAGTACCAGTGATTGGGTCAAGTGGTGTAGTTGGACACCATGACGAAGCACTCGTCGATGGCCCCTGTTTGGTGGTTGGGCGCAAAGGTGCTGCGGGCTCCGTACACTTTGTCGGCGAATCGAGTTGGCCTATCGACACAGCTTACTTTGTTCAACCACCACCGGACATCGACCTCTTTTACCTGTCGCATTTGTTGAGCATCAGTCGGCTTGGGTTGCTCGATAAGTCCACTGCAATTCCGAGCTTGAGCAGGGACGATTTGTATAGGGTACGTGTGCCGATAGCCCCCCGCGCGGAACAAAGCCGCATCGTCGCCAAACTCGAAGAACTGCTCTCCGACCTCGATGCCGGGGTGGCCGAGCTCAACGCTGCGCAGAAGAAGCTCGCGCAATACCGCCAGTCGCTGCTGAAAGCCGCGGTGGAAGGCGCGCTCACGGCCGAGTGGCGCAAAGCGCGGCAGCAACGTAGCCCGGATGCTCGCATCCGGGTTCCTCAACCCGCCGAAGGCAAATCAGCCCCCTCCGGGGAGCATGTGCACGAGGACCCGGATGCGAGCATCCGGGCTACGGAAACGGATGAATCCGGCGCGCAACTGCTGCAACGCATCCTGCAAGAACGCCGCGCCCGCTGGGAAACCAAACAACTCGCCAAGTTTGCGGAGCAGGGCAAAACCCCACCCAAAGACTGGCAAAGCAAATACCCCGAGCCCGTGCAGCCCGACACCACCGACTTGCCGGAATTGCCGGAGGGGTGGGTGTGGGCTAGTGGCGAGCAACTTTGCGAGTTCATTACGAAAGGAACGACTCCCCCAAAGGAATTGGATTCTGGTGCCGAAAGGACGATCCCGTTTCTCCGGGTCACGAACTTGACTGATCGAGGCGAGCTAGATTTGGCCGACAAGGTTTTCGTGGCTCCAGAGACACATCAAGGCTTCTTGGCTCGCTCGACTGTTTATCCCAACGACGTCCTGATGAACATCGTTGGTCCGCCGCTCGGGCAGGTGTCCGTCGTACCGGAAACTTTCGACGAGTGGAATATCAATCAAGCCATCGCGATTTTCCGTGCGGTTGAAGGCGTATTGCCATGGTTCATCTGTCGCTATTTGCTGTCTCCGGGCGCTCAGCGGTGGCTCAAGGCGCGATCAAAAACGACGGCGGGGCAGACCAATTTGACGCTTGAAGTGTGCCGTGGACTACCGATCCCGCTGCCTCCGAAGGACGAGCAGCAAGCACTTCTCGCTAGCCTCGAAATGGCATTGAGTTCGCTCGAACATCAGAGTAATGCCATTGATCTCTGTCTCAAACAAGCCACCGCCCAACGCCAAAACATCCTGCGCGCCGCCTTCGCTGGTCAGCTCGTCCCGCAAGACCCGAACGACGAACCCGCCAGCGTGCTGCTGGCGCGCATCCGCGCGGAGCGGGCGGCGCGGGGGCTGGACAAAGGGGCCCGCGCACGCGGCGGCAGGAAGGTTGTGGATAACTTTGGCTTATCACATCCGAATTCGGAAAAGGTTTGAAAACCCATAAAAATCAATGGGTTGCAATCACATGACACGGAAAAATTGGGTGGCTGAGGCACTGGATTGGCTGGCGGATAGCCTGGAGCCAGTCCCGCACGAAATCAATGAACTGGACTGGAAGGTGGCGATCACCGACCACAAGGATCGTCTGATCGAGCATTTGATTGCCTTTGCCAACTACCCAAACGGCGGCTGCCTGGTCTTTGGTGTCGACGACACTGGCAAGCCCGTCGGCATCTTGCAATCGGAGGTGGCAACCATCGCGAACACGCTGGCCAACGTCGGTCGCGACGCCATTGAGCCGCCGCTGGCGCTAGACCACTCGGTGGCGGATTGCCGTGGCACACCGATCCTGCTGGTACGCATCCGGGAGCCTGGCAAAAAGCTGGATCGCTTGATTGGCACCACGCCGGAATCGAGGAATGACAAGCTGGCGTCGTCATTTCGTCGCTATCGCATCTGCGAAGAGCGTGGCACGGGCTTTCAAAAGGCGGTGAAGGCAATTGAGCTGTTTGGTTTGCCGCCGCTGAAAATGACAGTACTGGACAATGCGTTTCGCGTGACGCTGTTCGCACCAAAGAAATTCTCCGACATGACGCTGGGCGAGCGCGTTGAGGCCACCTATCAGCACGCGGTGTTGCAGTATTTGTCCAGCGCTAGTTTGACCAATACATCACTGCGAAATCGCTTCAAGCTGCACGAAAAGTCCCGGAACCAGATTACCAATTTGATTGGTGAGTCGGTCGCCGCTGGAAGGCTGAAGCGCAAAGACGAGGGCAGCGGCAACAAGTTTGCCGAGTACTGGCCGTACTGGGCGTAACGGGACCCTGAATGAACACAAGCACACTGATCCAGAAAGTCTGGAATTTCTGCCACACCCTGCGCGACGACGGCGTGGGTTACGGCGACTATCTTGAGCAGCTTACTTATCTGCTGTTTCTGAAACTGGCGCATGAATACGCGCAGGAGCCGTACAACCGCGACACGCACATTCCCAAAGGCCATGACTGGCCGAGCCTGACCGCCAGGGTCGGTGAACCGCTGGAGGCGCACTATCTCGCCACGCTGCACAAGCTGGGGCAGGAGCCTGGCATGCTGGGCGCGATTTTCTTCAAGGCGCAGAACAAGATTCAGGACCCTGCGAAACTGAGCCGCCTGGTGCAGATGATTGATGCCGAGAGCTGGATCAGCCTGGACGCCGATACCAAGGGCGATCTTTACGAGGGCCTGTTGCAGAAGAACGCCGAGGACACCAAAAGCGGCGCGGGCCAGTACTTCACGCCGCGCGCGTTGATCGAAGCGATGGTGGCCTGTGTACGGCCAGAGCCCATGAAAACCATTGCTGATCCGGCGTGCGGCACCGGCGGCTTTTTCTTGGGCGCGTACAACTGGCTGACGCGCCCGGAAGCCAGGCTGAACAAGGCACAGAAGGAATTTCTGCGCGACAGGACGTTTCACGGCAACGAGATCGTGCCCAACACGCGCCGCATGTGCCTGATGAATCTGTTTCTGCACAACGTGGGCGAGCTGGATGGTGAGCCGCTGGTAGAGCGCTCCGACGCCTTGATCACTGAGCCCAGGTTGAAAGTGGATTACGTGCTGGCCAATCCGCCGTTTGGCAAGAAGAGCAGCATGACCATCACCAACGAGGACGGTGAGGAGGACCGGGACGCGCTGACGTACGAACGGCAGGACTTCTGGGAAACCACGTCAAACAAGCAGCTCAATTTTTTGCAGCACATCGTGAGCATGCTGAAGGTGGGCGGCAAAGCCGCCGTTGTGCTGCCCGATAACGTGCTGTTTGAAGGCGGTGCGGGTGAAAAGATTCGCCGCAAGCTGCTGGAGAACTGCGATGTCCACACCATCCTGCGCCTGCCCACTGGCATTTTTTACGCGCAGGGGGTGAAGGCCAACGTAGTGTTCTTCGACAACGCGCCGAAGGACGGGCGGGTACACACCAAGGGCATCTGGTTCTATGACCTGCGCACCAATAAGCACTTTACGCTGAAGACGCGCCCACTCAAACTGGATGACCTGCAAGACTTCATCACGTGCTACCACGCGGATGACCGGCACGTGCGCACGGCCACCGAGCGCTTCAAGTTCTACAGTTACGACGAGCTCGTCGCCCGTGACAAAGCCAGCCTGGATATCTTCTGGCTCAAGGACGACAGTCTCGACAATCTCGACGACTTGCCGCCGCCCGATGTGCTGCAGCAGGAAATCATTGAGCATCTCGAGGCGGCGCTGGCGGCATTCCGCGATGTGGCGAGCGCGTTGCCAACGAGTTCGCAGCGCACCGCAGCTTGATGGAACGAAATGCTGACCTTCACCAACCGTTTCCTGAACGCGCTCCCCGGCGACCCCAACCCGAGCAACCATTCGCGCCAGGTGCATGGGGCGTTCTGGTCGCGGGTGACGCCGGCGCGGGTGGCGGCACCTTCGCTGCTGCTCCATTCGCCCGAGGTGGCGGCGATGCTCGGGCTGAGTGAGGCGCAGATGCGTTCGCCCGAGATGCTGGCCGCGTTGTCGGGCAACGGCGTGCTGCCGGGCATGGACACTTACGCTACGGCCTACGCGGGCCACCAGTTCGGCAACTGGGCGGGGCAACTGGGCGATGGCCGCGCGATCATGCTGGGCGAAGTGTTGGCGCCGTCCGCCGAGCACTTCGAATGGCAACTGAAGGGCGCGGGGCCGACGCCGTTTTCGCGTCGCGCCGATGGTCGCGCGGTGCTGCGCTCCTCGATTCGCGAGTTCCTTTGCTCGGAGGCGATGCATCATCTGGGCGTGCCGACCACGCGCGCGCTGTCGCTCGTGCTGACCGGCGAGCCGGTGGAGCGCGACATGTTCTACGACGGTCACCCCGAGCTGGAGCCGGGTGCGATCGTCTGCCGGGTGGCGCCGAGTTTCATCCGCTTCGGGCACTTCGAGCTGTTTGCCTCGCGCGGCGAGCATGCGCTGTTGCGGCAATTGATCGACTTCACGGTGACGCACTACTTCCCGGGCATCGCGGCGGCTCACGCGGATCCGCGTGAGCGGCTCTTGGCGTGGTATGCCGAGGTCTGCGCGCGCACGGCGCGGCTGATGGCGCGGTGGATGGGTGTGGGTTTCGTGCATGGCGTGATGAACACCGACAACCTCTCGATCCTCGGCCTCACGATCGACTACGGCCCCTACGGCTGGGTGGATGACTTCGACCCCGGCTGGACGCCCAACACCACCGATGCGCAGGGCAAGCGCTATGCCTTTGGCCGCCAGCCGGGCGTGGCGCAGTGGAATCTCGCGCGGCTCGGCGACGCGCTCGCCACGCTCGATGCGGTGCCGCCGGAGGCGCTGACCGATGCGCTGGCGCAGTTCGAGCGCACCTATGCCGCCGAGGCGAACGGCCTCTTTGCCGAGAAGTTCGGATTGCGTGCGGCGGTCGGCCACGGCGACGACGCGAGCGAAGCCCGCGCGATCATCGATGCGGCGTTTGCGCTTCTCGTGCAACATGAGATCGACATGACGATCTTCTTTCGCTCGCTGGCGAGCGCGACGACGGTTGCGGATCTGCGCGACGCGTTCTACCGCGACACGGAGTGGCATGAGGCGCGCGCCGCCTGGGCGGCGTGGTTCGAGCGCTACGCCGCACTCGGCGCGCGCTTGCACGCCACGCCCGACGCGCGTGCCGAGCGTGCGGCGCGCATGAATGCCGTGAACCCGAAGTATGTGCTGCGCAACTACCTCGCGCAGCAGGTCATCGACTCGGCGCACGCGGGCGATTACGCACCCATCGCGGAACTGCTCGATGTGATGCGCCGGCCCTATGAAGAGCAACCCGGTCGCGAGCGCTTCGCGCACAAGCGCCCGGATTGGGCGCGCACGAAGGCGGGCTGTTCGATGCTCTCGTGCAGCAGTTGATGTCCACCCGCGCCGCGCGTCAGCTTTTGTCGAAATCGCTGCCGTGCCCGCCGAGGCCGCCGCGCCGGACGTTGCCGCGCACTCCGCGCGTCGCTTTGCCGGTGGAGGATGGACCATCGTCGGCCGTGCCCAGGTCACCGTCGCCGCGCAGCGTGGTGCTCACGGCGCTGGCCAGCACGAGCAGGCCGATCAGCACGAAGAGCCCGACGAAGGCGAGCGCGAACCACTCGCGCGGCTCCTCGTCCCACAAGACGACGTTGACGGTGAACACGAAGCCACACCAGAACGCCGAAAACAGCCACATGAACGCGGCCGCGTGCATGCGTCGGTAGTACGGCAGCGCGGCGAGCGCGCCGATGGCGCCAGCGATGCCGGCCAGCGTGAAGATGGCAAAGCCGATGCCGCCGAACACGCGGACCCACAGTCGGGCCAGCGGCAACTCACGCGACAGCAAGGCGATTTCCGGGCGGCGCGGGCTCACCCACACGTCGACGCTCTGCGCGGCGGCGGCGGCCTTCGCCATGCCATCCGAAATGCGGGCGTTCCACGGGTTGTCGATCGCCTCGTCGTCGAGCACGGAGAGGCGCTGCGTGTCGTACGTGCGTCCGCCGACCGTGTAGCGCGCGCTGTACCAAGTGAATGCGCCTTCGCCGTCGCGCCCCGTGTGCGCGACGACCTCACCGGGCACGCGCTGGTAGTCGCGGGCGAGCAGCGCGTTGCCGACGGCGATCGAGACCGGCTTCAGCATGAAAAACCACCCCGCGAGCGCGAACACCACCGCCATCGCGGCCCACGACAGCACGGCCCACCGCGGCGCGCTTGCCGCGCTGACGCGTGACGGGGGGCGCTGGCGTGGGTTCATCGTGGCGTGATGATACGCAACGACCCTCGCAATGCGATATGGCTTTTCAAAAAAATGGCGTCCACAACAGGCTTGGAGCACGAAAACGCGGAATGTCGAGTTTCGCGCTTTTATGGCTCGAAGCCCGTCATGGATGCGGCTTTGCGCAAAAAGTTGATGCGCGAACCTGACCGGGCTCGGGCGTGGTTCACGGGGCCAACGATAATGAGCGCCTTCGATTCGCCGCGCCCCGCGCCACGCTGCTGCGCTTCGGTGTTGCGGTCGGCTTGCCCGGTGCCCACTACCCTTGGAGACTCTGCCCATGCGTTCGCGTCGCATCATGAAACGGCTGGCCGCCGCGTTGTTTGCCATCGGCGCCGTCGCTGCGCAGGCGCAGCAGAAGGTCGTGTTCCAGACCAACTGGTTTGCGCAGGCGGAGCACGGCGGGCTCTATCAGGCGCTGGCCGAGGGCACCTACCGCAAGCATGGCCTCGACGTCACGCTGCGCATGGGGGGCGCGCAGGTCAACGGGCTGCAACTGCTCGCGGTCGGTCAGGTCGACATGTGGATGGGCTTCGACATCGTCAACTACAAGGCGTGGGAGCAGGGCGTGCCGGCGGTCAGCGTGGCGACGTTCTTCCAGAAGGACCCGACCGTCGTCATCGCCCATTCCGACGTGAAGCAGTTCGCCGATCTGAAGACCAAAACCGTGCTCGTCTCGGCCGACGGGCAAACCAACTGGTGGCCGTGGGCGAAGGCGAAGTACGGCTTGCGCGACGAGCAGACGCGGCCCTACACCTTCAACGTGCAACCCTTCGTCGCCAACCGCAATGTCGCGCAGCAGGGCTATCTGACCTCGGAGACGCTGGCCGTGCAAAAGGCGGGCGTGAAGGACGCCACCGTGTTTCTGCTGGCGGACCTCGGCTATCCGCCCTACACCGAGACGGTCACCGTGCTGCGCAAGACGATCGAGCAGCGGCCGGCGATGATCGAGGCGTTCCTGCGCGCGACGATGGAGGGCTGGCGCAGCTATCTCGCCAATCCGGCGCCGGGCAACGCGCTCATCAAGAAGGACAACCCCGCGATGAGCGATGAACTGCTGGCCTACGGGCTGCAGAAGATCAAGCAGATGGGGCTGGTCACCGGCGGCGACGCCGCGAAGCAGGGCATCGGCATCATCACCGAGGCGCGCATGAAGCAGACCTGGGACATGATGGTCGCCAACAAGCTCATCGATCCGAGCAAGGTCAAGTTCCACGACGCGTGGGACGACCGCTTCGTGCGCGACCTGAAGGTGATGCCGTAGCGGAGCGCGACGTGAGCGCCATCGAACTGCGCGCCGTCGAGAAGACGTGGGAAAACGGCGTGCAGGCGCTGCGCCCGCTCGATCTGCGTGTCGAGCGTGGCGAAATCGTCACCTTGCTCGGCCCTTCCGGTTGCGGCAAATCGAGTCTGCTCAACATCGTCGCCGGCCTCACCGAAGCCTCCGCCGGAGACGTCTCGGTGGGCCCCGATGAGCGCATCGGGTTCGTGTTCCAGCAGGCGACGCTGATGCCGTGGGCGCGGGTGGCGGCCAACGTGCGCCTGCCGCTCGACCTCGCCGGCGTGGCGCGCGCCGAGGCGAACGCGCGCGCGGCCGAGGCGTTGCGTCGCGTCGGGCTCGGTGCCTTCGCTGAAGTGTGGCCGCGCGAATTGTCCGGCGGCATGCAGATGCGCGCCTCCATCGCCCGTGCGCTGGTCACGGAACCGACGCTGCTGCTGATGGACGAACCCTTCGGCGCGCTCGACGAGATCACGCGCAACCGGCTCGACGATGAACTGCTGCGCGTGCGTCGCGAGCAGCAACTCACGGTGCTCTTCGTCACCCACTCGATTCACGAAGCCGTGTATCTGTCCGACCGCGTCGTCGTGATGGCGGCGCGGCCCGGCCGCGTGGTGGCCGAGGTCGCCATCACCACCGACGAGCCGCGCGACGACGCCTTCCGCGTCTCGACCACCTTTGCGCGCCATGCGCGCGACTTGCAGCAGGCGCTGCTCGCGGCGGCGCGCGACGCCGATGAGGCGCTGGCATGAGGCGCGCGCTGCCCGGGCTCGTCGTCGCCATCGCCCTGCTTGCGCTGTGGCAGACGTGGGTGGTCGCCTTCGACATTCCGGTGTATCTGGTGCCGAGCCCGCTCACCGTGGCGCGCACGCTGGTGGCCGACGCCGCGCTGCTCGGCCGAGCGCTCTGGGTCACCGTGCAAGTCACGCTGCTCGCGCTGGCGGCGGCTGTGCTGCTCGGCGTGGCCATCGCGTTCGCCTTCGTGCAGAGCCGCTGGATCGAGGCGGCGCTGTTTCCCTACGTCGTGCTGCTGCAGGTGACGCCGATCGTCGCCATCGCGCCGCTCATCATCATCTGGGTGCAGAACCCGACGCTCTCGCTGGTCATCTGCGCCACCATCGTCGCCCTGTTTCCGATCATCGCCAACACCACGCTCGGGCTGCGCAGTGTCGATGCCGGCCTCGCGGATTACTTCCGCTTGCAGCGCGCCTCACGCTGGCAGACCTTGTGGCGCCTGCGCGTTCCCGGCGCCTTGCCGTACTTCTTCGGCGGGCTGCGCATCGCCTCGGGGCTCGCGCTGATCGGCGCCGTGGTGGCTGAGTTCGTGGCCGGCACCGGCGGCACCGGCACCGGACTCGCCTACCAGATCCTGCAAGCGGGCTATCAGTTGAACATCGCGCGCATGTTCGCGGCGTTGACACTGATCGCGCTGACCGGTGTGCTGCTGTTCGTCGCCACCGACCTCGTCACCCGCTGGGCGCTCGGCGGCTGGCACGAAAGCGAGCGCGTCGGGCGCTGAGCGACGCGGCGCTCCGTCGCACCGCTCAACGCGCAAGCGTCGTGTATTCGAGCGCCCAGTAATACGGCCACTCGCGAACGCGGGCGTCGCGGCCGCTTGTGGCAACGGCTTGCAGCAGCGCCTCGCGGCTCGGGAAGTTCTTCAGGACGCGGTGCTTGCTGCCATCGGAGAGCGTGCGCTCCTGCCACGTGTCGCCCGCCTCGTCGGGGGCCGACACCGGCGTGCTGCTGCCGGCAACATAGCGGTTGTCGAGCATGATCACCCGCGCGCCGGGCGCGAGCGCCGCGTGCAGACCGCTCAGGAACGCCGGCAGCCGCGCCTGCGGCACGTGCGACCACCAAAAACCCGCGAAGGCACCGTCGCAAGGCTCCGGTGGCGGCGTGATGGCCCAGGCGTCGCCGCTCGTGAAGTGGACGTTCGGCGGAAGCTGGCGGGCACGGGCGATGGCGAGCGTCTCCTCGGTCGCATCGAAGGCGTGGATCGCGCGGCAGCGCGGTGCGAGAAATTGCGTCCAGTAGCCGGTGCCGCACGCCACTTCGAGCACCGTGCGACCGGCCAGCGCACCCGGCAGCCATGCTTCGATCGCGCGCAGGTCGGCCTGCCGCTCCGGCTTCGCGTAGACGCGGTCGTATTCCTGGGCGCGGGCGGCGTAATACGCTTGCATGGCAGGGCTCCCGAAGATGCCCGCGCAGTGTAGGCCCGAGGCGCCATTGCGCCGACCGGGGCGGTTAAACTTCTCGCATGGACACCAAGTTCGCCATCGGAACCGCTGTGCCGCCCGCCGTGCACCGCGTGGGCGTGTTCGTGCATCAGGGCGCCTTCAGCCGCTCCTCTCGCCAGTAAGCTCCTGCGCCGCAAGCCATCGCGGCTGCGGGCTGGCCCGCGCGTGACCGCGCCGTCATGGCGTCACCTGCGCGAATCCTGTCTCCACCATTGCTCACGAGAAATCATCATGTTCGATATCAACCTGCTGCGCACCGATCTCGCAGCCACCGCTGCGCGCATGAAGGCGCGGAACTACGTGATCGACGTCGCCGCGTTCGAGGCGCTGGAGGCCGAGCGCAAGGCGTTGCAAATCCAGACGCAGGAATTGCAGCAACAGCGCAACACGCTCAGCAAGGCCGTGGGCCAGGCCAAGGCGGCGAAGGACGAGGCGCGGGCGCAGGCGCTCTTGGCCGAGGTCGCCGCGCTGCCGGAGAAGGTCAAGGCCAACGAGGCGGCGCTCGCTGCGGTGCAGGAGCGCGTCAACGCCATCCTGATGAGCATCCCCAATCTGCCGCAGCCCGATGTGCCCGTGGGCAAGGACAGCGATGACAACGTGGAGCTGCGCCGCTGGGGCACGCCGCGCGCCTTCGATTTCGAGGCGAAGGATCACGTCGCGCTCGGCGAGGCGCTCGCCTCGAACGCCGGTGCGCAGCTCGACTTCGAGGCCGGCGTCAAGCTCTCGGGCACGCGCTTCACGGTCATGAAGGGGCCGCTCGCGCGGCTGCACCGCGCGCTGGCGATGTTCATGCTCGACACCCACGTCACCGAGCACGGCTTCACCGAGTGCTATGTGCCCTACGTCGTGAACGCGGAGACGATGACCGGTACCGGGCAATTGCCGAAGTTCGAGGAAGACCTGTTCAAGGTGCCGATGGCGGCGGAAGAGGGCGGCGAGGTGAAGCCTCGCTACCTGATCCCCACGGCGGAAGTCTCGCTGACCAACCTCGTGCGCGGCGAACTGGTCGATGCCGCCAAACTGCCGATGCGCCTGACCGCACACACGCCGTGCTTCCGCTCGGAGGCCGGCAGCTATGGCCGCGACACGCGCGGCATGATTCGCCAGCACCAGTTCGACAAGGTCGAGATGGTCTATCTCTGCAAGCCGGAAGATTCGAACGCGATGCTCGAAGAGATGACAGCCAACGCCGAGCGCATCCTGCAAAAACTGGGTCTGCCCTACCGCGTGATGTTGCTGTGCACCGGCGACATGGGCTTCGGCGGTGCCAAGACGCATGACCTCGAAGTGTGGCTGCCCGCGCAGAACACCTATCGGGAAATCTCGAGCTGCTCGAACTGCGAAGCCTTTCAGGCACGGCGCATGGGCGCGCGCTTCAAGAATACGGCCGGCAAGAACGAACCGCTGCATACCTTGAACGGCTCGGGCCTCGCCGTCGGCCGCACGCTCGTTGCCGTGCTCGAGAACTATCAGAACGCCGACGGCTCGATCACCGTGCCCGATGTCCTGCGACCCTACATGGGCGGGCTCGAGGTGATTCGGTAAAAAGAGCGAGCAGACGCCAGCCTTGGAGCGCATCGATACCCTCGTCATCGGCGCCGGCGTCGTCGGCCTGGCCATCGCCCGCGCGCTCGCGCGCGACGCTCGCGAGGTGATGGTGCTGGAAGCGGCGTCGGCCATCGGCACCGCCACCAGTTCGCGCAACAGCGAAGTCATCCACGCCGGCATCTACTACCCGGCCGGATCGCTGAAGGCGCGGCTGTGCGTCGAAGGCAAGACGCTGCTCTACCGCTACTGCGAGGAGCACGGCATCGCGCATCGCCGCTGCGGCAAGCTGCTGGTGGCGACGTCGCAGCCCGAGCTCGCGCAGCTCGACGCCATCATCGCCCGCGCCGCGGCCAACGGCGTGCGTGACCTCGTGCGCCTCGGCGCCGCCGAAGCGCAGGCGATGGAGCCCGCGTTGCGGTGTGTGGGGGCGCTGCATTCGCCGAGCACCGGCATCATCGACAGCCATGCGCTGATGCTCGCGTTGCAGGGGGACGTCGAGCACGCCGGTGGCCTCGTCGCGTTGCGCACGCCCGTGGCGGCGCTCGAAATCACCGCCGACGGCATCATCGTGCGCACCGAGGACGGCACCGAACTCATTGCGCAGCGCGTGGTCAACGCCGCCGGCCACGGCGCCCCCGGGCTCGCCGCCCGCACGCGGGGCCTGGATGCCGCGCGGGTGCCGCGCGCGTTCTTCGCCAAGGGCAGTTACTTCACGCTGGCGGGACGCTCGCCGTTCAGTCGGCTGATCTACCCGCTGCCGCAGCACGCGGGCCTCGGCGTGCACCTGACGATCGATCTCGGCGGGCAGGCGAAGTTCGGGCCCGACGTGCAGTGGGTCGCCACCGCCGAAGACCTGCTCGTCGACGCGCGCCGCGGCGACGCGTTCTACGCCGAAGTCCGCAACTACTGGCCGGCGCTGCCCGATGGCGCCTTGCAGCCCGGTTATGCCGGCATCCGCCCGAAGATTTCCGGTCCCGACGAGGCAGCCGCCGATTTTCTGATCGACGGGCCGGCGGCGCACGGCGTGCGCGGTCTGGTCAACCTGTTCGGCATCGAGTCCCCCGGCCTGACCAGTGCGCTCGCCATCGGCGCCCATGTCGCGGCGCTGTTGCGCTAGTGCAGGACTAGCACGGGCACGTTACAGGCTGTTACAGCGGCGCGTCACCGCACCCGCGTTGGTCTCACAATGCGCGCTGGACGGTGGCACGACGAGGTGCGGCATGGCGGACGACGGCAAACTGGTGCGCAGTGAGCTCGAGCGCTTGCTCGGCAGCGAATTCCTGCGCCGCTCGCCGAGCCATCTGCGGCTGCTGCGCTATCTCGTCGAGCGGCGGCTGGCCGGCGACACCGGCGCGCTGCGCGAGATGGCGATCGGCATCGAGGTGTTTCAGCGCAACCCGGCCACTTTCGACCCGAAGAACGACCCGATCGTGCGCGTCAATGCGAGCCGGCTGCGCGAGCGGCTGATGCGTCACTATGCGATGTTCGACACCCCGCCGCAGTTGCGCATCGAACTGCCGAAGGGACGCTACGTGCCGGAATTCATCGAGCTCGGCACGCGCACGCTGATGCCGCCGCGCTTTCTGGTGCTGCCGGTGGTCAGCGAACCGGCCGATGATGCGCTGGCGACGCTGCTGTTCGAGTCGATGATCGGCGAACTGCAAGCGCTGCTTCAGGTGCAGGTACTCGGTTCGCGCTCGGCGCGGGCGGTGGCCGACGATGAACCGCTCGACTCCGCGCGACGGCTGAACGCCCACGCCGTCCTCTCGTCGCGCCTGCTGCGCGTGGCGGCGACCGAAGGCGCGGCGACGGTGCCGACGCTGCACACCCTGCTGCTGTCGGCGCCGTACGGGCACATGCTGGCCAGTCATCGCTACGAACGCGCGGCGGGTGAGTCGGACGCGCGCTTCGTCGAGCGCGTGAGCCGCCTCGTGCGCGATGCAAGCATCGAGGCGCTGGTCGACTTGCTGCCCGGCGAGTACACGCCACCGGCGCAGCGCCGCGGTTTTCAGGGCGTCGACGGCGAAGCGGCCGACGCCTACGTGGCGGCGCGGCGCGAGAGCGCGCTCGGCACGGCCGACGGCCACCGGCAGGCGCGACGGCTGCTGGAGGCGGCCATCGCGCGCTCGCCCGACTTCGCGATGGCGCATGCGGCGCTCGCCAGCACGCTCGGCAACCTCTCGATGTACGAGCAGATCACGCCGGAGGAAGCGTGGCGCCTGGGCAGCGCCGCCTCGCGCCGCGCGCTCGAACTCGACCCGCTGGAACCCGGCGCCTACCTGAATCTGGCCGGCGACAAGATCTACTACGAATACGACTTCGCCGCCGCCCGCGAGCTGTTGCGGCAGGCACTGACGCTCGCGCCGCGCCAACCCGGCGTGCATCTCTTGCTCGGCACCATCGCCTCCTACGAGGCGCGGCTGGACGAAGCGTTGCAGCATCTCGACGCCGCCCAGGAGCTCGACCCGCTGTACCCGGCGATCCGCGCCAACCGTGGCGTCGCCTGGCTCTTCTGCGGCCACTACACCGAAGCCGCCCGCGTGTTCTCCGAACTGCTTGCCCTGCACCCGCAGCGCAACGCCACGCGCGTATCGCTCGCCAACGCGCTGACGCTGCTCGGCGAGACTGACGCCGCGCAACGCGAGCTCGACGCCGTGCTCGAACGCGAGCCCGCCGATGCCGCCGCGCGGCTCGGTCTCGCCGTCCTCGCCGCCCGCGACGGACGCAAGCAGGAAGCGCGCAGCCGCATCGATGCCGTGCGCGCCGACAGCGGCATCGAGCGCACCAATCCCTCGGCGCTGGCCAGCGCGTATGCGCAACTGGGCGACGCGGCCGAAGCCATGCGCTGGCTCGCGCTCGCCGCCGAGTGCCACGAAGGCGGGTTCGCCGAAGCGCAGGTCGACCCGCTGCTCGCCCCGCTCGCGCCGCTGCCCGAGTTCCGCACCCTGCTCGCCGCCCACGGCCTGCGCCCGCTGCACGCGAACGCCGCCACCAGCGCACCCGCGCGCGCGTGAACGGTCAGGAAAGTAGCAAGCAGCTTTTCGCTGGAACCCGCAACGGTAACGGGATTGGAGCCAAATTTGGCTTGAAGTCGATTGTCCGCAAAAACACGCTTGAAGCCCGTCATGGACGCCATTTGAGTGAAAAGCTGATGGTTTGGATGCGCGCTCGAGCCCGCGGTGACGCGCTGTAGGCGACGGCTTGACGTCGCTTTGGTGGCGCTGATCATCGCCACCGGTCATCGAAGGCAGCCAAGCGCGGTCAAGCCCGCGCCTACGTGCTGTACGCGACGGCTTGACGTCGCTTGCGTGCGGTTGTTCATCGCCGCTGGTTATCGAACGCAGCCAAGCGCGGTCAAGCCCGCGCCTACATGTTGTGGGCGACGGCTTGACGTCGCTTTCGTGGTGCTGATCATCGTCAGCGGTCATCGAACGCAGCCAAGCGCGGTCGAGCCCGCGCCTACCAACTGTAGGCGACGGCTTGACGTCGCTTTCGTGGGGTTGTTCATCGCCGCTGGTTATTGAACGCAGCCAAGCGCGGTCAAGCCCGCGCCTACAACTTGTAGGCGACGGCTTGACGTCGCTTTCGTGGGGTTGGTTACCGCCACCGGTTATCGAACGCAGCCAAGCGCGGTCAAGCCCGTGCCTACGCGCTGTAGGCGACGGCTTGACGTCGCTTGCGTGGGGTTGGTCATCGCCAGCGGTCATCGAACGCAGCCAAGCGCGGTCAAGCCCGCGCCTACGTGTTGTAGGCGACGGCTTGACGTCGCTTGCGTGCGGTTGATCATCGCCGCCGGTCATCGAAGGCAGCCCAGCGCGGTCAAGCCCGCGCCTACAAGTTGTAGGCGACGGCTTGACGTCGCTTTCGTGGGGTTGTTCATCGCCGCTGGTCATCGAATGCGGCCAAGCGCGGTCAAGCCCGCGCCTACAAGTTGTAGGCGACGGCTTGACGTCGCTTGCGTGCGGTTGTTCATCGCCGGCGGCCGTCGAACGGAGCCAAGCGCGGTCAAGCCCGCGCCTACAAGTTGTAGGCGACGGCTTGACGTCGCTTGCGTGCCGTCCATCATTGCCGCGACACCTCTTCAGCCCGTAGGGCAGGTCGCCGCCCCAGCGCTTCACATGCGCAGCCCCACTCACCGCCGTCAGCAGGTCTTGGTCGCAACCGTGTTACCCTCCTTACTCTGCGTAAGGAACAAAACCATGTCCGCCCACACCGCCACCATATCCAGCAAATGCCAGATCACGATCCCGGCCGCGGTTCGGGACGAGCTCGGGCTTGCGGCTGGCGACAAGATCGATTTCGTCCGTTCAGCCAACGGCTTTGAGATCGTGCCTCGCAGGCAGCCGGTGCTTGGCTTGCACGGCAAATATGCGCACCTCGTCAAACAGTCGCGCCGCGTTGATGAAATTGACACGGCGATCCGCACGCGCATGAAGAAGCGTTTCGGCGCATGATCGGCATTGATACCAACGTCCTGCTGCGATTTTTGCTGGCGGACGACACACGGCAGTCGGCCCGGGCGCTGCGCTTCATGCGAGATGAAATTTCAGCGGCGCAACCCGGATACGTCAGTCTCGTCACCCTGCTTGAGGTGGTGTGGGTGTTGGACTCGCTTTACGAATTTGATGCCGGGCAGCAAATGGCGGTGGTTGAGGATTTGCTCGCCGTGGAGGCGCTTGAAATTGCGGAGTGCGCTGCGGTTGCGCGCGCCATTGCGGTTTCGCGCGACCGTAGTGCCGGCTTTCAGGATTGCCTGGTGGCGATACTGGGTGAGCGTGCGGGGTGCGTCGCTACCGTCACGTTCGACTCCAAGGCCGCGCGACGCGCTGGCATGACGCTGTTGCGCTAGTGCAAGGGGATCAGCTACTGAAACGACGTTCCGCACGTCGCGTTGAGGTTGTCGCGGAGGGTCGTCCACGGTGTCGCGATGCCGGTGCCCGCTGTGACCGCATTGCCGGTGATGCCGAGCATGGCGCGGGTAAGGATCAGGCCTTCCACGGTCGCCTGCAGCGGATTGACACCGTTCATGCGCAGGTCGCACACCACGGGAGCGGCATTGATGCGGAAACTGAGCGTCGCGGCGGCGGCGTTGTAGATGCCACTTCCTGCCTGAGTCGCCTGAATGGTGCAGGTGCCGACAGCAAGGCCGCTCACGGTGCCCGCGCTGATGGAGCACACCGATGGCGTCGTGCTGCTCAGCGTGACCGGCGTGAGGCCCTTGTCGGAGGTGGCCGTGAAGGTGCCAGTGCCGCCCACGGCGATGCTTGGCACCAGGCCGAACAGCAGCGTCTGGAAGCCGCCACCGATGCCAAAGCTCAGGCTGGCGCTGGCGGCAGCAACGTTGGCATTGCCAGCCTGATTGGCCTGGATGGTGCAGACGCCCGTGCTGATGCCGGTGACCGTGTTGCCGCTCACGCTGCACGTTGTCGGTGTCGTGCTGGTCAGCGTGACCGGAACCAGACCCTTGTCGGACGTCGCGTTCAGACTGCCGTTGCCGCCGACGACCACCGCGGGCGTCGGGCCGAAGCTGATGGTCTGGCTGCCGATGCCGATGGTGATGCTCTGGGTCACCTGCGGTGCCGACGCGTACGTCGCATCCCCGCCCTGATTGGCGGCGATGACGCAGGTCCCGGTGGCGACGCCGGTCACGAGGCCGGAACTGGCGTTGACGGTGCAGGCCGGGCTGGCGGTGCTGAACGTCACCGCTAGGCCGGACGTTGCGGTGGCCGTGACCGTTCCGGTTCCACCGTAGGCGATGGTCGGTGCGGGGCCGAAGCTGATCGTCTGGGCGCTGACGCCGACGTACACCAGGGTGGCAGTGCTGGCGATGCCGTTGACGACGACCGAGAGTGCGTAGGGGCCACGTTGCAGACTGGACAGTGGTGCGCTTTGGTAGGTGGTCGCGGACCGGGTGCTGCCAGTCGCCGGCGACGCCCAGACGACCTGTTCGCTGTCGAGGCGACGCAATTGCAGCAGCGGATAGTTGGTGGCGCTGTTATTGCTGCTACTGCCAGACGCTTCGCTGTCGCCCGTGAAGCCGGTGCCGGTCAACGTGACGCTACCGCCCGGCGGCAGCGGATTGGTCACCGTGGTGATCACCGGGCGGCGAGCGTCATCGATGCCGAAGTCTTCAAGGTAGAGCTCGGCGCTGTTGATGAGCGCGTTGCTGCCGCTTCCGGACGCGGCCAGCACCCTGCCGGAGGCAAGCAGTGTCGCGGTGTGGCCGGCGCGCGCGGCCGCGAGCGTCGTGGCGTTGCTCCAGCTGTTGCCGATGGGGTCATAGAGCTCGACACTGTTCGACGCGGTGACGCCAGTCGTCCCGCCCACCATCAGCACTTTGCCCGAGGGCAGCAGCGTGGCCGTGTGAGCGTTGCGTGCACTCACGACTGGGCCCGCCGCTCCCCAGGTGTTGCTCACCGGGTCGTAGAGCTCAGCGCTCGACAGCGACCCGCTGGCGCCGAGGCCCGTCGCCGCCAGCACCTTGCCCGAGGGCAGCAGCGTCGCACTGTGCAGCGTGCGCGCCGCCGCGAGTGAGCCCGCCGCGGCCCAGGTATTGGCGACCGGGTCGTAGAGTTGGGCGCTGCTCAAGGGGGTGCCGCCGAGGTTGGCAGCGCCCCCGGCAACCAGCACCTTGCCCGAGGGCAGCAGGGTCGCGGTGTGCTGGTAGCGAGCCGTTGTCAGCGCGCCCGCGCCGCTCCAGGTGTTGCTGCCAGGGTCGTAGAGCTCCGCACTGTTCAAAATGATGCCACTGCTGCCCAGGCCCGCTGCAACCAGCACCTTGCCGGACGGCAGCAGCGTGGCGGTGTGCTGATAGCGCGCTGCGGCGAGCGATCCTGCGCTGCTCCAGGTGTTGCTGCCAGGGTCATACAGCTCCGCGCTGCTCAGGGCGCCGCCGCTGTTATTGCCCCCCACGACCAATACTTTGCCCGAGGCAAGCAGCGTCGCCGTGTGTGACGCGCGCGCGGCCGTGAGCGTACCGCCGCTGCTCCAGGCATTGCTGGCGGGGGAATAGAGTTCGGCGCTGGCCAGGATGCCGGCGTTGCCGCCGCCGGCGACCAGCACCTTGCCCGAGGGTAACAACGTCGCGGTATGTCCGCCGCGCGCGGTGGCGAGCGTACCGGCGCCGACCCAGGTGCTCCCGGCCGGGTCATAGATGTCAACACTGTTCAGCGAACTGCCGTACAGCGTCGCTGTACCGCCGGTGATCAGCAGTTTGCCGGAGGCCAGCAGGGTCGCAGCGTGAAGAAGGCGCGTGCTCGACAGATTGCCGCCGCTGCTCCAGGAATTCGCGGTCGGATCGTAGATCTCCGTGCTGGCTTGACCGAACCCGCCCGCGACCATGACTTTGCCTGAGGGCAGCAGCGTTGCCGTGTGGAACGCATGCGGGTCGGCGAGATTGCCGGCAGCCGTCCAGGTGTTGGTTGCGGGGTCGTAGAGCTGGGCGCTGGTCAGGATCGTGCTGCCGTTGGACCCCTCTCCGCTGGCCAGTAGCACCTTGCCCGTCGCCAGCAAGGTGGCGGTGTGCAGGCTGCGCGCCGTGGCGAAGCTCGCGCCTGCGCTCCAACTGTTGTTCGCGGGATCATAAAGCTCGGTGGTGGCGTAGGCCACACCGCTGAACTTGGTGGCGCCCCCGGCGATCATCACTTTGCCGGTGGGCAACAACGTGGCGGTGTGGTTGACGCGTGCCGTGGTCAAGCTCGGCGCCGCGCTCCAGCTGTTGCTCGCTGGGTCATAGAGCTCGGCGGTGTTGAATGCCGCACCACTGATGTCGGTGCCGCCGACGACCAGCACTTTGCCGGAAGGCAGCAGCGTGGCGGTGTGGTTGACACGCCCGGTGATCAGGTTGCCCGCACTGCTCCAGCCGTTGCTGATGGGGTCATAGAGCTCTGCGCTGTTCACGATACCACTGGCACCGACGCCGGAAACGAGCAGCACCTTGCCGGAAGGCAGCAGCGTGGCGGTAGCCAAGGAGCGCGCCGTGGTGAGGTTGCCGCCACTGCTCCAGCTGTTGGTCGTCGGGTCATACAGTTCGGTGCTCGCGAGGGGGTTGGCCGCACCGGGGCCGCTGCGCCCGGCCACCAGCACCTTGCCTGACGGCAGCAGGGTGGCCGTGTGCCCCTGGCTCGCAGTCGCCATGCTGGCGGCCGTGCTCCATCCTGCGGCATTGCACGCTGAACTGACTGCCAACAATGTCCCGGCGAGCCAAGCAAGCCAGCGTGACGTTGATGTTCGGGGAAAGCGTGGAAGCGCTGCGAAAAGCGGCGCAAGGACGGAAACCAACATGACCAGACCCCTCGAGTGCCGCGATTCGGCAAGGACGGGCTGGCATTTTTGTCGCGAAGGATGCGGGTGCGGGCCAACCCGCCCGTACCGCGCCTGATTCTATAAACAGAAATTGCTCAGCGGGTGAATTTTCAGGCTTCAAGCTGATGCCCGACGTCGCCGGCGAGTCTTGCCGGCGGTGACCCTGCTGAAGTGTTGTCGCCCCGGCGGTTCGGCGCTCTTGCTGTCGAGCGCCGCTCGCAGAGCGCGCCAGAACGGAGGAACCCCTGGCCGAAGCCGTCGCGCGGAAGTTCGCAACCTTCGTGGATTTCCATCCTTTCCATCTCGGCGAACATCGCAACCCGACTTGTCGCATGCCGCACTTCATCGGCACGTCCGTCGGTCTTTCGCTGCTGGTCGCGGCGTTTGTCACCACACTCTGGTGACTGGTTCCGTGGGCATCGTGCAGGGCTATGTGTGGGCGTGGGTGAAGGCGACGGCTTGACGTCGCTTGCGTGCTGTGGGTCATCGCCACCGGTCATCGAACGTAGCCAAGCGCGGTCAAGCCCGCGCCTACGCGTTGTAGGCGACGGCTTGACGTCGCTTTCGTGGGGTTGTTCATCGCCGCTGGTTATTGAACGCAGCCAAGCGCGGTCAAGCCCGCGCCTACGCGTTGTAGGCGACGGCTTGACGTCGCTTGCGTGGGGTCGATCATCGCCACCGGTCATCGAAGGCGGCCAAGCGCGGTCAAGCCCGCGCCTACAACTTGTAGGCGACGGCTTGACGTCGCTTTCGTGGGTTCGATCATCGCCCCCGGTCATCGAAGGCAGCCCAGCGCGGTCAAGCCCGCGCCTACAACTTGTAGGCGACGGCTTGACGTCGCTTGCGTGGGGTCGATCATCGCCACCGGTCATCGAAGGCAGCCCAGCGCGGTCAAGCCCGCGCCTACATGTTGTGGGCGACGGCTTGACGTCGCTTTCGTGGCGCTGATCATCGCCACCGGTCATCGAACGCAGCCGAGCGCGGTCGAGCCCGTGCCTACAAGTTGTAGGCGACGGCTTGACGTCGCTTGCGTGCGGTTGATCATCGCCGCCGGTCATCGAAGGCAGCCCAGCGCGGTCAAGCCCGCGCCTACCAACTGTAGGCGACGGCTTGACGTCGCTTGCGTGCGGTTGATCATCGCCCCCGGTCATCGAACGCAGCCCAGCGCGGTCAAGCCCGCGCCTACGCGCTGTAGGCGACGGCTTGACGTCGCTTGCGTGCCGTTGGTCATCGCCCCCGGTCGTCGAAGGCAGCCAAGCGCGGTCAAGCCCGCGCCTACCAACTGTAGGCGACGGCTTGACGTCGCTTTCGTGCGGTTGATCATCGCCACCGGTCATCGAACGTAGCCAAGCGCGGTCAAGCCCGCGCCTACAAGTTGTAGGCGACGGCTTGACGTCGCTTGCGTGGGGTTGTTCATCGCCGCTGGTTATCGAACGCAGCCAAGCGCGGTCAAGCCCGCGCCTACAAGTTGCAGGCGACGGCTTGACGTCGCTTGCGTGCCGTTGGTCATCGCCACCGGTCATCGAAGGCAGCCAAGCGCGGTCAAGCCCGCGCCTACCGGGTGTAGGCGACGGCTTGACGTCGCTTGCGTGGGGTTGATCATCGCCACCGTTCATCGAAGGCAGCCAAGCGCGGTCGAGCCCGCGCCTACAAGTTGTGGGCGACGGCTTGACGTCGCTTGCGTGCGGTTGATCATCGTCGGCGGCCGTCGAACGGAGCCAAGCGCGGTCAAGCCCGCGCCTACAAGTTGTAGGCGACGGCTTGACGTCGCTTGCGTGCGGTTGTTCATCGCCGCTGGTTATTGAACGCAGCCAAGCGCGGTCAAGCCCGCGCCTACCGGTTGTAGGCGACGGCTTGACGTCGCTTGCGTGCGGTTGTTCATCGCCGCTGGTTATCGAACGCAGCCGAGCGCGGTCGAGCCCGCGCCTACCGGCGGCTTTCCTGCCGTAACATCGTCGCCGTTGCGGGGTTGCCTCCCGCCTTCCCTTGGAGCGTGCCATGTTGCGCCTCAGCGAACTCAAACTGCCGCTCGATCACGACGATGCGGCGTTGCCGGCGGCGATCTGCCGGCGCTTGGGCATCGGGCCCGAGGAATTGCTTGCCTTTCACATCGCGCGGCGCGGTTACGACGCGCGGCGCAAGAGCGACATTCAGCTGGTCTACACGATCGACGTCGAACTGCCGGCGGCGCGCGAGCGCGCGCTGCGCAAGCGCTTGCAGCGCGACGGGCGCACCGGCCCGACACCCGACACCCGCTATCGGCCGGTGGCCACCGGAGGTGCATTGCCGGCCGGGGCGACGCGTCCGCTGGTGGTCGGCTTCGGGCCCTGCGGCATGCTGGCCGCGCTGATCCTCGCGCAGGCGGGGTTGCGGCCGATCATCGTCGAGCGCGGCAAGGTGGTGCGCGAGCGCACGCGCGACACCTGGGCGTTCTGGCGTCGGCGCGAACTCGACTGCGAATCGAACGTGCAGTTCGGCGAGGGCGGCGCCGGCACCTTCAGCGATGGCAAGCTCTACTCGCAGGTGCGCGACCCGCAGCACTACGGCCGCAAGGTGCTGGAGGAATTCGTGAAGGCGGGCGCGCCCGAGGAAATTCTCTACCTCAGCAAGCCGCACATCGGCACCTTCCGGCTGGTGAAGATGGTGGAGCACATGCGCGCGAGCATCGAGGCGCTGGGTGGCGAATTCCGCTTCCGCCATCGGGTGGAGGATCTGCTGCTCGAGGCGAACCCCGAGGGGGATGCGCGCCGTTCGCGGCGCGTTCGCGGCGTCGTGTTTGCCGACGGGACGACGCTCGCGGCCGATCACGTCATCCTCGCCGTCGGTCACAGCGCGCGCGACACCTTCGCGATGCTCGCGCGCCGCGCCGTGCAGATGACGCCGAAGCCGTTTTCGGTGGGCTTTCGCATCGAGCATCCGCAGAGCCTGATCGATCGCAGCCGCTTCGGTGAGCGCGGCGGTCACCCGCTGCTCGGCGCCGCCGACTACCGGCTGGTGCATCACGCGGGCAACGGCCGCGCCGTCTACAGCTTCTGCATGTGTCCGGGCGGCACCGTCGTCGCGGCCAGCTCGGAGGCGGGCGCCGTCGTCACCAACGGCATGAGCCAGTACTCGCGCGCCGAGCGCAACGCCAACTCGGCGATCGTCGTCGCCATCGATGCGGCCGACTATGCCGATGCCGACCACGGCGTGCTCGCCGGCATCGCCTTCCAGCGCCGATGGGAACGCCGCGCGTTCGAATTGGGCGGCGGCAACTACGACGCGCCGGCGCAGTTGCTCGGTGACTTTCTTGCGGGACGCCCGTCGACCGCCCTCGGCAGCGTCGCTCCGAGCTTCAGGCCCGGCGTGCGGCTGACCGATCTGTCGAGCGCGCTGCCCGCCGAAGTGATCGCCTCGCTGCGCGAAGCGCTGCCCGCGTTCGAGCGGCAGTTGCCCGGTTTCGCACTGCCCGACGCGCTGCTGACCGGTGTCGAGACGCGAACCAGTTCGCCGCTGCGTGTCGAGCGCGATGGCGACGACTTGCAAAGCGTCAATATCGGCGGGCTCTATCCGGCGGGCGAGGGAGCGGGTTACGCCGGCGGCATCCTGTCGGCCGCGATCGACGGCATTCGCGTCGCCGAGGCGCTGGCGCGCGCCGTCGTGCGCTGAGCGGCCGTCGCGTGCAAGCGCGGTGCCGCGACGCCGAAGCGACTATGCTTCGATGATGCCCGACGTCACTGCGCCCCCGTTCTCCCTCGTCATCATCGGTGACGAGATCCTCTCCGGCAAGCGCCAGGACAAGCACCTGCCGCGCGTCATCGAACTGCTCGCTGCGCGCGGGCTCGCGCTCGCCACCGCCGAGTACGTCGGCGACGACCGTCCGCGCATCGAGGCGGCGCTGCGGCGCGCGTTCGAGCGCTCGCGCGAGACCGGCGAGGTCGTCTTCGTGACCGGTGGCATCGGCGCGACGCCGGACGATCACACGCGGCAATGCGCTGCGGCGGCGCTCGGCGTGCCGCTCGCGCTGCACCCCGAGGCCGAGACGCTGATCCGCGAGCGCATGCGCAAGCTCGCGCAGGAGCAGGGCGTGCCCTATGAGCCCGATCGTGCCGACAACGTGCATCGGCTGAACATGGGCGTGTTCCCGCAAGGCGCCACGATCATCCCGAACCCGTACAACCAGATTCCCGGGTTTTCGGTGGGCGACGTGCATTTCATGCCGGGTTTTCCGGTCATGGCCTGGCCGATGATCGAAGGGCTGCTCGACGGTCGCTACGCGCACCTGCATCGGCGCGATGCCTATGTCGAGCGCTCGGTCATCGTGTTCGGCGCGATGGAGGCCGCGCTGACGCCGCTGATGGAAGCGGTGGAGCGCGATCATCCCGGCGTCAAGGTATTCAGCCTGCCCAGCGTCGATCATCCGCAGCACGGGCGTCACATCGACCTCGGCGTGAAGGGGGCGCCCGACGCCGTGGCACCGGCCTATGCGCAACTGCGCGAGGGGTTGACGGCGCTCGACGCCCGGCTCGGCCCGGAACTCACCCGCCCGTAGCGGCAGGCGCGTCACGCCGGTTGCGGCGGCGCGACGCGGGCGATCAGTCGTCGATCTCGACCGCCTTGTATTTGCTCGCAAGGTCGTGCTGCACGGCGCCCGGTGCCTGCGCGTAGTGCGAAAACGCGACGCTGTAGGCGCCCTTGCCGCCGGTCAGCGATTTCAGCCGACCCTGATAGTTTTCGAGCTCCGCCAGCGGCGCCAGCGCGCTGATCGACACCGTGCCGGCGAGCCGCGTCTGCGTGCCCGTCACATGGCCGCGACGGCCGGCGAGGTCGCCGGTCAGATCCCCCATCGCGGCGTCCGGCGCCACCACTTCCACCGTCACCATCGGCTCCAGCAGAATCGGGCCGGACTTGCGGATCGCATCGATCATCGCCTTGCGGCCTGCGGTGACGAAGGCGATCTCCTTGCCGTCCACCGCGTGCGTCTTGCCGTCGTAGACGGTGACCCGGATGTCCTGCAGCGGAAAGCCCGCGATGACGCCCGAGGCGAGCGCCTGCCGCACGCCGCGCTCCACGGCGGGCATGAACACGCTGGGGATGGCGCCGCCCTTGACGATATCGACGAACTCGAAGCCGCCGCCGCGCGGCAGCGGTTCGACCCGCAGCATCACCTCGCCGAACTGCCCGGCGCCACCGCTTTGCTTCTTGTGGCGGCAATGGCCCTCGGCATTGCCGGTGATCGTCTCGCGATAGGCGATCTGCGGCGGGCTCGTCGCGAGCTCCAGCTTGTATTGCTGCTGCATGCGCGCGAGCTTCGAGCGCAGGTGCATTTCACCCAGGCCGCGGATGACCACCTCGTTGGTCGTCGGGTGCCGTTCGGTCTTGAACGACGGGTCTTCCAGTTCGAGCTTGTGCAGGATCTCGAACAGCCGCTGCTCGTCGCCCTTGCGCTTCGTCTCCACGGCGAGGCCCTGCATCGGCTGCGGAAATTCGAGCGCCTTGAGATGGATGTGATCCTCGTCGTGCGAGTCGTGCAGCACGCTGTCGAACTCGATCTCCTCGACCTTCGCCACGGCCCCGATGTCGCCCGGCACGAGCTGCGGCACTTCGACGTAGTCCTTGCCGTGCAGTCGATAGAGATGCGCCACCTTGAAAGCGCGTTTGCCGCTGCCGACGAAGAGCTGCGAATCGCGGCGCACGGTGCCCTGGTGCACGCGGAACACGCCGAGCTTGCCCATGAACGGGTCGACGATCACCTGAAACACATGCGCCAGCACGTGCTTCTCCGCATCCGGCTCTGCCGCGAAGGCTTCATGCGTCTGGCCCGGCTCGCCGCGATAGAACGGCGGCGGGTTGCCCTCGGCCGGGTTCGGCGCCAGCCGGGCGATGGCGTCGAGCAGTTGCGGAATGCCGGCGCCGGTGCGCGCCGAGGTGAACAGGATCGGAATCAGATGCCCCGCGCGCAGCGCGCGCTCGAAGGGTTCGTGCAGCGCCTCGGGGCTCGGGTCGGCGCCATCTTCGAGATAGCGCGCCATCAAATCCTCGTCTTCCTCGACGATCTGGTCGATCAACGCGCGGTGCGCCGCCGCGATCGAGGCGAAGTCGCTGTCGCCGCTGTCATGGCCGAGCAGCTCGACCACCTGCTGCCCGTGTTGCGTGGGCAGATCGAGCAGCAGGCATTCGCGCCCGAAGCGCTCGCGGATTTCCGCCACCAGAGCCGGCAGATCGATGTTGTCGGCGTCGATCTTGTTGATGACGATCATGCGGCACAGGCCACGCTCGCCGGCCAGATGGAACATGCGTTCGGTGGCCAGCTCGATGCCGGTCTGCGCGTTGATCACCACCAGTGCGCAGTCGACGGCGGCCAAGGCGCCGATGGCCTGCCCCATGAAGTCCGGGTAGCCCGGGGTGTCGATCAGGTGCACCTGCGCACCGCCCCACGAAAAGCTCGCCATCGCCGCCTGCAGCGAGTGGCCGAACTCTTTCTCCAGAGGGTCGAAGTCGAGTGCCGTGTTGCCGCGCTCGACGCTGCCGCGGCTGTTGATGGCGCCGCTGGCCGCGAGCAGGCTCTCGGCCAGCGTGGTCTTGCCGGCCGCACCGTGACCCACCAGGGCCACGGTGCGGATCGAACTGCTCGCTGAATGTGTCATGACGATTCCCCGCTGTGCTCGACAACAGGCAATCGCTGGGCAAGTCCTCGCGGACGGTGACATGCGGAGACTTGCTCAGCGCCTCCCTCGACCCATTGTAAAGACAGTTTTTGTGATGCGACAGCCCCGCGCTCGCACGCGAGCGACGCCGCGCTTGCGTACAATGCGCGGGTCATTGGGGAGTAGCCGCCCGTGCGCGCCGTGTCATGGCGCTGGCAACGGGGCTCGCGTCAACACACTTGGCCGATCGGCCATGGCGCGTGCGATGCTCGCGGCGTTCGTCGCTCGCGGCATGTCTGGCAAGACCTTTGACTGCGAAGCCTCCGCACGCGCCGGGGAAGCCTCGCAGTCAATGGTTCAGCTTCCGGCGCCGGACATCGCTCGCATGGAAGCCTTCCTCATCGCAACCGGCATCGTCGCGCTCGCCGAAATCGGCGACAAGACGCAGTTGCTCTCCTTCATCCTCGCCGCCAAATACCGCAAGCCGTGGCCGATCGTGCTCGGCATCCTGTTGGCGACACTCGTCAATCACGCCATTGCCGGCGCCGTTGGCGCGTGGCTGATGCGGCTGATCGGGCCGCAGGCGATGCGCTGGATTCTCGGCCTGGGCTTCATGGCGATGGCCGCGTGGATGCTGGTGCCCGACAAGATCGACGAGGACGAGGCCGGAGCGGGCATCGGCGCGCGGCTCGGCGTGTTCGGCCTGACCGTGGTCGCGTTCTTTCTGGCCGAGATGGGCGACAAGACGCAGATCGCGACCGTCGCGCTGGCCGCGAAATTTCCCTCGCTCACCGCCGTCGTGCTCGGCACGACGGCGGGCATGATGCTCGCCAACGTACCGGCCGTGTTCATCGGCCACCGCCTCGCCGAGAAACTGCCGGTGCGTGCGGTGCACGTCGTCGCCGCGCTGATCTTTCTCGCGCTCGGGGTGCTGACGCTCGTCAGCGGCGGCGCGCTGGGGTAAGGCGCTACACCGACATGCCGCCCGAGACTTCGATGACGGCGCCGTTGATGTAGCTTGCTTCGTCGCTGGCGAGGAAGGCGTAGACGTTGGCGATTTCCTCGGGGGTGCCGAGGCGGTGCAGCGGCACGCGGTGCTTCATCTCGTCGAGCACGTTGGCGGGGATGGTGTCCAGGATGTGGGTGGCGATGAAGCCCGGCGCCACGGCGTTGACGCGCACGCCCTTGGGCCCGAGTTCGCGGCTCCAGGTCTTGGTGAAGCCGATGACGCCGAACTTGCTGGCGGCGTAGTTGGTCTGGCCGAAGTTGCCGTAAATGCCGACGACGGAGGAGGCGTTGAGGATGACGCCGGCGCCCTGCGCGACCATCACGTCGGCCACCGCCTGCGAAGCGTGGAAGACGCCGCGCAGGTTGACGTCGATGACGCGGTCGAACTGTTCGAGCGTCATCTTTTGCAGGCGCGCGTCTTTCGTGATGCCGGCGTTGTTGACCAGCACGTCGATGCGGCCGAATTCGGCCTTGATCTGCGCGACCACGCGATCGATGCCGGCGCGGTCGGTCACGTCGAGCGCGTAGCCGACCGCCTTGGCACCGAGCGCTTGGCATTGCTGCGCTGCGGCGTCGACGGCCGCCTGCTGGAGGTCGCAGAGCACGACGATGGCGCCTTCGCGGGCGAATTTCAGGGCGGTGGCGAGGCCGATGCCTTGCGCGGCACCGGTGATCAGGGAGACTTTGCCAGCGAGGCGTTGCGCGGGATTCATGACGATGCGGGGTGCGGCGTGCGAGCGCCGGGATGCGAAAGACAATCGCGCAGTGTAGCGGGCGTGGCGTCGTTCTTGCTGCGGCGCATCAAAATCGCATCATCCGCGGCCGAATCCAGGCAACAACTTTGACGTGAAAACCGCATCCATGACAGGCTTGGCGGCTGATTTCGCGCAAAGTCGACAAATGCGGAAATCGAGCCGGAAGCCCGTCATGAATGCGGCTTTGCGCTCGAAGCTGATGCCACGGTTTGCCGTGGCGGTGTCGCGCCACGGCCGTCGGCGCGGCGCGGACGGTCAGGCCGGCGCGTGCTCGGTCACGGCTGCGGTGGCGGTGATGCCGATGCGGTCGAGCGCGCGCACGAGCGGGGCGACGGTGCGCTCGACGTCGTGCCATTTGTCGAGCCCGAAGAGCCCGATGCGGAAGGTGGAGAAGTCGCTCCCTTCGTCGCATTGCAGCGGCACGCCGGCCGCCGTTTGCAGCCCCTCGGCGAGGAATTTCTTGCCCGATTGCAGGCCCGGATCGTCGGTGTAGCTGACCACCACGCCCGGCGCCTTGAAGCCTTGCGCGGCGACGCTCGGCAGGCCGCGGCCCTCGAACAGCGCCCGCACGCGCTCGCCGAGCGCGATCTGCTCGGCGCGCAGCCGCTCGAAGCCGTAGCGCTCGCTCTCCAGCATCACCTCGCGCATGTTCGCGAGTGCGTCGGTCGGCATCGTGGCGTGATAGGCGTGACCGCCCTTCTCGTAGGTCTCCATGATGCCGAGCCACTTCTTCAGGTCGCAGGCGAAGCTCGTGCTGGTGGTGGCGTCGATCGCCGCGCGGGCTCGCTCGGAGAACATGACCATCGCGCAGCACGGCGGCCCGCTCCAGCCTTTCTGCGGCGCGCTGATCAGCACATCGACGCCGGTGGCCTGCATGTCGACCCACATCGCGCCGGAAGCGATGCAGTCGAGCACGAAGAGTCCGCCCGCCGCGTGCGTCGCCTCGGCGACCGCTCGCAGATAGTCGTCGGGCAGCATCAAGCCGGCGGCCGTCTCGACGTGCGGCGCGAAGACGATGTCGGGTTTGGCCGCGGCGATCGCGGCGCGGACTTCCTCGATGGGCGGTGGCGCGAACGGCGACTGGCGGCCTTCGCCCGTACGCCGCGCCTTCAGCACCGTCTCCTGCGCGGGGATGCGGCCCATTTCGAAGATCTGCGTCCAGCGGTAGCTGAACCAGCCGTTGCGGATCACGAGCACCTTTTTGCCGGTCGCAAACTGGCGGGCGACGGCTTCCATGCCGAAGGTGCCGCTGCCGGGCACCAGGGCCACGGCGTGCGCCCGATAGACCGATTTCAGCACCCGCGAGATGTCCTTCATGACGCCCTGGAAGCGCTGCGACATGTGGTTCAACGCGCGGTCGGTGTAGACGACGGAAAACTCGAGCAGGCCATCGGGGTCGACGGTGTTCAGCAAGGCAGGCATGGGCGTCTCCGGCTCAGTGGACGAGGAAGAGGGAAAGCCTCACCATACCACGGCGCACGGCGCGGCGCTCACTCGCGCCACACCACGGCATCGTCGACGGCATAGAGGCGGCAGGGCGCGCCGGCGTACTCGGCGCAGCGCTCGAGGGTGCGCGCCATCGCATCCGTGCCGGTGCGATAGGCCCACTCGCCCTTGGGCCCGATGGCGAAGGCGCGCGGCACATCGGCGGCGAGAAACGCGCGGTAGCCCTTCTCGCGCACCTCGGGCTTGACCCGAGGCACCCGGCTCGGATCATCGATCGCGGCCCAGCCGCTCGCGGCGGGGGCGCCGACGCTGTGCGGGGCCTTGACGCCGAGACCGTCGAGGAAACGATCGAGCACCGGGCGCCACAGCGCCATGCCTCGCGCGAGCAGGCGGTGACCCTCGTCCCCGACCGGCGGGAAGCCGACGAATTCTCCCTTGCCGCCCGCCTCGGTGTAGGCCGCGAACCATCGCCGCGGCAGCGCGTCCCCCCAGTAGCCATCGTTTTCGGCGTAGAGCCAGAGCGTCGGCGTGGCGCCGGCATTGGCGCGACCGGCGGCGGCGAAGACATCGGACATGCGCCCCGGCGAGCAAGGGTTGCCGCGACGACTGGCCGGGTCGCCGCCGCCACCGCCGGCGAAGTTGATGCCGGCGATGACGCCCGCGTGCCGCGCCGCCATCGTCACGATGGTGGTGAAGCCGCCCATCGACTGCCCCATGACGATGATGCGCTTCGGGTCGACCCACGGCTGGCGCTGCGCGAAGTCGATGGCGGCGAGCGATTGCACGGTCACGGCGCGCGCGGCGACGTCGTATTGCCGCTCTTGGCAGCGCCCCGAATCTTCGGGGTCGGGCGTGAGTCCGGCGTCGCCATAGCCGATCCGCGTCGGCACGAACACCGCGAAGCCGCGCCGCGTCCAGTAGCGCACGACGTCGAGGTAGCGAAAGCGCGGCGTCTCGGCGCGATTGGTCGGTGAGCGCCCGTGGTGCATGATGACCGCCGGGAACGGCCCGTCGCCATCGGGCCGGAACTGCGTGATGATCATCTCGCCACGGTGCGCGTCGCCGTAGAGCGGCTGCACGGTGACCGGCACGCGATCGACGCGCTCGTGCAGTTCGCTCGCGAGCGGCGCGGCCTCGGCCGCCGCCACCGGCCGCGCGGGCCCGGCGAGAGCGAAGAGGATGAGCACGAGTGCAGCCAGTACGGAGGGTGACGGAGCGGAGTGCGACATGGTGATGAGGGGGCTGGAAGAGAACAGCGCAGTGCACCGCGCACCGCGCGGGCGGGGTTGGTTATCCTACCGGAACCCTCGTCCCGCCGGTGCCCGCCATGACCGATTATCACGCCACACCACCCGACGCCCTGCGCACGCTGCCGACACCGCTCGCGCTCCTCGATGCGCGGCGCATGCAGCGCAACATCGACGCCATGCAGGCGCGCATCGACGGGCTCGGCGTGAAGCTCAGGCCGCATGTGAAGACCGGCAAGGCGATCGAGATCGTGCGTCGGCTGCGTGCGGCGGGCGCGAGCGGCGTCACGGTGTCGACGCTGCGCGAAGCGCAGGCCTGCTTCGCCGACGGCGTCACCGACATCCTCTACGCGGTCGGCATCGCCGCCGTGAAGCTGGAGCGCGTGCGGGCGCTGCGCGAACAGGGCTGCGCGCTGAAGATTCTCTGCGACAACGAAGCGACGGCGCGCGCCATCGTCGAGCACGGCCGCGCGCATCGCCACCGCTTCGAGGTATGGCTCGAAATCGACACCGACGGCCACCGTGCCGGCCTCGATCCGCAGGGCGATGCGCTGCTCGCGGTGGCGCGCGTGCTGCACGAGGGCGGCGCCACCGTCGGCGGCGTGATGACGCACGCCGGCGCGAGCTACGAATTGCACGACGACGAGGCGCTGCGCGCAATCGCCGAGACCGAACGCGCCGGCTGCGTGCGCGCGGCCGAGCGATTGCGCGAGACGGGCATTGCGTGCCCGAACGTCAGCGTCGGCTCGACGCCGACCGCACTGAGCGCCGGCACGCTCTCCGGCGTGACCGAAGTGCGCGCCGGGGTCTATGTGTTTCAGGATCTGGTCATGGCGAATGTCGGTGTCGCCACCTTCGACGACATCGCGCTTTCGGTGCTGACCACCGTCATCGGGCATCAGCGCGAGAAGGGCTGGGCGCTGATCGACGCCGGCTGGATGGCGCTGAGCCGCGACCGCGGCACCCAGGGGCAGGCGCATGACTACGGCTACGGGCAGGTCTGCGCGCTCGACGGTCGGCCGATGCACGGCTACACCGTCGTCGCCGCCAATCAGGAGCACGGCATCATCGCCCGCGCCGACGCAGCGGACGCCGACATCGAGCGTCATCTGCCGGTCGGCACCACGTTGCGCATCCTGCCCAACCACGCCTGCGCGACGGCGGCGCAGTTCGATGAATACGTCGTGCTCGACGGCGACACGCTGACGCGGTGGCCGCGCTTCAACGGCTGGTGAACACGAAGGAGGACGCGATGAGAATGCGACGACATGGGAAAGCGATGCGAACGGGCCACGCGTTGCTCGCGATCGCCGCGCTCGCTGCCGCCGCGGCGAGCACGGCTGCGCCGCCGATGATCGCCGGCTGCCCGATCTTCCCTGCCAACAACATCTGGAACGTGCCGGTCGACACGCTGCCGGTGCACGCCAATTCGGCCAATTTCGTCGCCTCGATCGGCAACAACGCCGGGCTGCACATGGACTTCGGCTCCGGCACCTGGAACGGGCGGCCGATGGGCATCCCGTTCACCACGGTGCCGTCGAACCAACCGAAGATGCCGATCAGCTTCGGTTATTTCGACGAAAGCGACCCCGGCCCGTACCCGATTCCCGCCGACATTCCGATCGAGGGCGGCGCCGCGTTCCCCTCGGGTGACCGTCACGGCATCGTCATCGAAACCGGCACCTGCACGCTCTACGAAACCTATCACCTGACGCAAACCCCCGCCTGGCCGGCGACACCGACCAGCTGGCAGGCCGATGCCGGCGCGGTGTGGTCGCTCAATTCGCATGCCTTGCGTCCGGCCGGATGGACTTCCGCCGATGCGGCGGGGTTGCCGATTCTGCCAGGCTTGATTCGCTACGAGGAGGTGGCCGCGGGCGAGATCACGCACGCACTGCGCTTCACGGCCGACGTCACCCGCAAGGCGTACGTGTGGCCGGCGCGGCACTTCGCCTCGAACAACACCAACCCCAACGTGCCGGCGATGGGGCAGCGCTTCCGGCTGAAGGCGAGCGTGTCGGAGACGCGCACGCCGCCGCTCTCCGCCACCGCGCGCACGATCCTTCGCGCGATGAAGAAGTACGGCATCATCCTCGCCGACAACGGCACCAACTGGTACGTGTCGGGCACCACCGATTCGCGCTGGAACAACGATGAGCTGCACGAACTCGATTTCATTCGCGGCAGCGACTTCGAGGCGGTCGACGTGTCATCGCTGATGGTGAACGCGAATTCCGGCGAGGCCGCCGTCGGCCCCATCACCTTGACCGGCACGATCAGCGGCAGCGCCGCAGCGCGCGCCGGCGTCACCTTCTGCGGTGGCGGTGCCGGCGTCAGCTGCACGACGAGCGACGCCAGCGGCAACTTCAGCTGCACGGTACCCTACGGCTATTCGGGACGCCTCTACCCGCGCTTGGCGGACACCCTCTTCTCGCCACCGCTGCGCATCGCCTCGGCCACCAGCAACGCGGCGCTGCCCACCCTCGCGGCGCGGCAGCCGACGACCTGCGATCTCGATGCCGATGCCAGCGGTGGCGACACACGCGCCTTCGCCGACGGTGTGCTCGCGCTGCGCTGGATGCTCGGCCTCAGCGGTGGCGCGCTGACCAGCGGCGCACTCGGACCCGGTGCGACGCGCACGCAGCCCACCGACATCGCCGCGCACCTCACTGCACAGCAACTCGATCTCGATGGCGACTCCAGCGTCGACGCCACGACCGACGGCCTGATGCTCTTGCGCGCGCTGCTCGGCTTCGGCGGCAACGCCGTCGTGGCCGACGCCATCTCGCCGTGCGCAACACGCACCAACTGGAGCGCCATCCGCACGCGGCTGGCAAGCGTATGTGGGTTGGGCGTGGCGCCATAGGGAGCCTTTGCATACCCTACCGCGTCGCAGGTATCTGCGGTCTTGGGTGAAATGAATGTTCTCCAAACCCTTGCCCGCGGCGAACGTGCCGTAGGTGTTGCCAGCAAAGCCGTTGCAATGATGAGCGCCGCCGTCGACCATGTTATCTGCGTATTCCTGGGCACGCCGCCGCGCGAGCTGAAGATGTCGGCGTTGCCGGGGTGGCGCGCGGCGTTCCTGGCTTTTCGCACGACGCCATCGCCTGTCGACGGCGGCCCGGCGATGCCGATTCGACGAGCGCTCGCGCAGGCGCTGTGTGCGCATTGGGCCGTCACCTTTGTCGGCGAGATCGGCGACGAGGCAGCGGGCCGTGCATGGCAGAGCCACGGCAACTATGCGGTACGCCGTACGACGCGCTGGCCACGGCGGGCGATCCCGCTGGTGTGGACGCGAGCGCCGGAAATTGCCGTGCATCTTTTCGATCAGTATTGGTCGAGCGAGACGCAGGTTGCGCTCTTTGGCGAAGGTGAGGCGCCGGTCGACGGCGAGGGTGTCGTGGGCGAGCATTCGCACGCACGCACCCTCGAAGTGCTGCTCGGGCAGCCCGGTTGTCGCGGCGCTCTGGTGCCGGGCGTGGATGGTGATTTCGCGGCGCTGTACGCTCGTGACGAAGCGACGCTCGGTCAATGGCAGGACAGCCTGCGCGTGGCGTGCCACGCTCAGGCGGTCGATTGGCGATACGCGCAAACCGTCGCGGAGTTCATGCGCGCGGGCGTCTGAGTCCGGCGCAACGTCGGTGCTGCGCGCGGTGACTCATCGTCGAATTCAGGCGCCGAGCGCCTCGGCGTAGAGCGGCCACGCGAAGAGCGAGGCGTGCACGCGCGGCGAGTAGAAGCGCAACCCCTCGATGTGGTGCTGCGCGAGGCGCGCCTTGATGTCCGCTGCGCCGAGGGTGCTCGGGTCGTGGTTCATCGAGGCGACGGCAAGCCCCCACTCGCAACCGTAGAGCGGCATGTAGGCCTTGTAGGCGGCGACGTGGCGGAACACGTCGCGCAGGTCGCTGAGCGTGCGGCGGAAGCGGTCGGGGTGATGAAAGGCGCTGCCGATGTGCAGCGTGACCAGGCCGCCGGGCGTCAGCCGTGAGCGGATCAGCTCGTAGGTCTCGCGGCTGTAGAGCGCGCTGGCGTGGCTGCCGGACTCGCTGTCGGCGCCACCGGGGTCGGTCAGGTCCATGACCACGAGGTCGAAGCGCGGATCGTTCACGCGTGGTTTGCGCAGCGCTTCGAAGGCGTCACCGATGCGCACCTCGACGCGCGGGTCGTCGAGCGCGCGCCGATTGACGTCGGCAAATTCGCGGCGACAGGTGTCGATGACCTCGGGGTCGAGCTCGGCGACGATGATGCGTTCGATGCCCGCATAGCGCAGCAGTTCGCGCGCGCTGCAACCGTCGCCGCCGCCCATCACCAGCGCGTGGCGTGGCGCGTTGTGGGCGAGCGCCGGCACATGCACCATGCACTCGTGGTAGATGAATTCGTCGCGCTCGCTGGCCATGAAGGCGCCGTCGAGCGAGAACATGCGGCCGAGCGCACGCGTGTCGTGCCATTCGAGCCGTTGCAGGCCCGTCTCAACCACGCGCGGCGGACGCCGACGGGCGAAGCCATGCACGACGTCCGGAGTCAGCCATTCGATGGCGAGGTGCGCCGGGTCGGGGGAGTCGGGCGACTGCGGCACACCGCGCAGCAGGCTGTTGCGGTTCGCGCGCTCGGGGGCGAAAAGCCGCACCAGCTCATCGGTCAGCATCTGCGCCTTGCTCGTGTTGTCGCTGGTGAAGTTGCAGACGTAGACGTCGAGCGTCACCGCGTCGAGCTCGGGCCAGGTGTGCACGGCCAGATGCGATTCGGCCAACAGCACGAGGCCGGTGACGCCGCCGGGCTGCTCGTTGAAATCGGCGAACTGGTGGAAGTCGTCACCGACGACGGTCAGGCCGGAGCGCCGCACGAGCCGTATGCAGGCTTCCTGCAGCACGCCGCGGTCGATCATCAGATCGCGCGCGGCCTTGCAGTCGAAGAGATCGGCGGTGAGGTGGATTCCTTGCATGGCAACGGCCTTTCGATGAATGACGGTGACCAGAACCCGAAGGCACGCCGAAGCCCGGTGCTCGCCGTGCCGGTCAAGGCCAAAGCCCGAAGCGCCGCACGCGCGCGGCGCTCTGGGTGGGCCGCTGCGGGCCGCAACGATGCAGGAAGTTCGGCGAAGCCCTAGGGCTTCAGATAGGCGAAATGTTCGCGAGTCTGCAATTGCGCGATGCGCACGACGCCGGACGGGGTGAAGTCGGCGTCGAGGATGAACTGCTCTTTCTTGAGGTTGCGGTTCTTGAGCGTGATCTCGCAGACCTCGAATTTTACCCCGCGCGCTTTCAGCGCCGAGACGAGCGGCGCGTACTCGGTCTTGCTCTTTTCGTCGCGCGCCCCCTCCATCAGCAGATCGACGCCGTCGGCGTGGGTGACGACGATGATCTTCGTCTCCGGCGCGACATCGAGATGGTTGCGCAGGTTGCGCAGCGCCTTGAGCCCCTGCAGCGCCGCGTTGTCGATGTGATAGACGGCCTTGTCCTGCGCGAAGGCGGCCATCGAGCAGAGCATCAGCATGAGCGCCAGCAAATGGCGGAACAGACTCGATGGTGCTTTCATGGGCGTCTCCTGCGGGGTGGGTCGGAAGCGCCCGAGTGTAATGCGCCGTGGCGCGAACGCGGCTACAGACGCAGCGTCTGCGACGCACCGCCGAGCCGCGCGTCGCGCATCCAGGCGAACACCGACTCCACGGTCACCGTCTCGATGCGGTCGGAGAAGCGCTTGTCGTTCGGGTGGTCGTCGAAGGCGACGTTGGCGGCGCTGATGCGCGCGCCGAGTCGCGTCAACGGACCGAGTGTCAGCGCGGTCGGGCGAAAGCCGCGCGCACGCAGCCAGCTCTGTGCCTGAGCGCGGTTGCGGATGTCGGCATCCATGGCCATCGCCAGCGTCTCCAGCACCCATTGGTTTGACTGCTGATATTTGCCGCCCCAGACGTAGCTCACGATGCTGTAGGGCCGAACGTGCAGCGCGGTGACGCGGCTGCCGTCGTCGAGCAGCGCGTAGAGCCGCGATTGCACGTCCGGTGTCGGCACCACCCACGCCGCCTCGTAGCGAAACGGGTCATCGAGGAAGAATTCGCCCAAGCCCTGGCGGTACAGCGCGGCCTCGGCGCTGCCGCAGGCGTTGAGCTTGTGCACGACGCGCCACGTACCGCCATCGGTGCGATAGGCGAAGCCCAGATGCGAATAGCGCAGGCCGTAGCGGCTCAGGTCCTGCCCGGCCCGTGCCAGCAGCACGACGCGCGCGCCGCTGGCGTTCAGCGCGTAGAGCGTCTGCGCGGCCAGCGTGAGGCCGCGACTGACGGCGCGCGGATCGGCCGCTTGTTGCTCGCAGGAGCGCCCGGCGTGCGCCGGAGCGGCCAGCGTGAGCAGTGCGGCCAGCGCGGCGATGGTGAAGGCGCGCAGGATGGATTTCGGCGTGTTCATGGGGTTTCCCAACGCCTCAGTCGGTGAGTCGCTCGTCGTGCAGCAGCGCGCGCCCCAGGGCGTTCGGCAGGAAGGCGATGACTTCGCCCGCCGCCGAGAGCAGGGTGCCGGAGGCGAGCGCGCTCACCGTCACGCTCTGCCCCACCGAGAGGGCGCTGCGTTCGATGCCGCGACTCGCGATTTCGAGGCTGACGCGGGCGCCGTCGGAGGCGCGCTCGAGCACGCAGAGCGTGATGCGTCCCGAGACTTCGACCGATTGGACGATGAGCACGGCGCCGCCGACCGACAGCGCCACCGGCAACGCGGCGACGGAGGCGCTTGCACTCGATGCGCCGACGCCGGCGACGACGACCGAGGCGACGGGCAGCGCGGAGAGCGTGCTGAGTGCCGAGGGCGCGTCGCCACGATGCGCGTGAGCGCCCAGTGGCGCGACGGCGAGGGTGGCCGCTGCGGCGAGCGTGGCGGCATGCCGCAACGGGTGTTGCCAGCCGCGGCCGGTGGCGGCATGGCGGTTGCCGGAAGCGAGGCGGATGATGAGTTTCATGGTCGTTTTCCTTGCGTTCGAAATCGGGGCGAGGTCACGCGGCGTTGCCGCTGTGGCGTGCTTCGGCGAGGTCCGCGTCATGGGCGTCGCGCAGCGTTTTCGCCAGCGTGAACGTGGTGGTGATGAGGTAGAGCCAGCTCACCAGCAGGAAGGCCTTGTAGGTCTCGTTGATGCTCATGCGCGAGAGCCCCCAGCCGGTGAGCCCCATGGCGAGCGCGAAGCCGCCGTGGACGACCCAGCGCCACAGCGGCGTGTCGGTGCGCTGGCGCTGGTTGTCGCGCACGAATTTCGAGAGCATGAAGGTGGCCGACAGGCAGAACAGGTAGCCCATGATCATGAACGCGCGGTCGATGTCCTGACCGGGCAGAAAGGCGAGGCCGGTGGCGCACAGAAAGACGGCGATGGCGAACGACACCCAGACCTGAAGCCGCCAGGCCGGAGTGTCGCGTGGGATGATCACGTTCGAAGGGTTCATGTCGGGTTCGCGTGCGAGTTGAAGACGGCGCGAACTGTTGCATGGCGCGGGCGTGGCGGCCAGCGCTCGATGTGGCGTACCGCACCGCAGTGCGTTGGGTATCGCGATTCGATACCGGCTGGATGCCGGAGAGTCGGGAGGCGCGGCTCAGGCGTCGCCGAAGCGCGCTTCGTAGCAGACGCCGTGGGCGTCGGCGCTGGTGACCGTGGCGATGAAGTCGATTGCTTCGCCATCGGGCAGCACGCCGCGGCGCAACCCGCCGCGCCGGTCGCTGTCGGGCGGCGCCGTGAGGAGCACCCGGAAGCGCTCGCTGGAGGGCGCCTGCGTCGAGGCGTCGCCGATCACGCCGTCGATGCGCCACATCTCGACGCCACCGTCGGCGTCGACGGAGAGCCGTCGCCCGAGCAGCGATTGCAGGATGTCGGCAGTCAACGTCACCATGGCAGGAGCGAACACAAACGGGCAGCGGAATTTCACCATATCACGCCGCGGCCGCGCGGGCCGTGCTGCAGCGCGCCGCGGCAAACCCCTATGCTTGCCGCCATGGATATCGTGTTCGATTTCGGCAATGTGCTCGTTGAATGGGATCCGGTGCGGCTGATCGAGGCGCATTACGCCGTCGCCTCGCGGCCGGGGTGGACGGCCGAGCGACTGGCGCAGGTGCTGGTCGAGCACACCGACTGGCATGATTTCGATCGCGGTGTCATCGACGGCGCGACGCTGGCGGCGCGCTGCGCTGCGCGGTTGTCGTTGCCCGAGGCGCCGCTCGCCGCGTTCATCGAGCGCATTCCGCATGTGCTGCCGATGTTCGAGGCCTCCGTCGCCGCGGTCGAGACGCTGACGGCGGTGCCGCGCGGCGAACGTGAGGGCGGGCGTCGCGTGCTGTATCTCTCGAACATGCCGACGCGCTTCTCCGACGTGCTGGAGGCGCGCTGCGCGTGGATTGCGCGCTTCGACGGCGGTGTGTTTTCGGGGCGCGTGCAGCAGCTGAAGCCGGATGCGGCGATCTATGCGACGCTGGAGTCGCGCTACGGGCTGGAGCCGGCACGCCTGCTGTTTCTCGACGATTCGGCCGCGAACGTCGCCGCGGCGCGCTCGCGCGGCTGGACGGCCGAGCGCATCGACCGGCCCGGTCGCGTCATCGAGGCGCTGGCCGATCATGGGGTGCTGGCGGCGCCGCCGCGTGCGCTGTGACGCTCGATTCCTGGGCCCCGTTACAGCTTGAAGCTGGAAGCCGCATCCACAACGGGCTTCAGGCCGAAAAACGGCAGAAGTCGACATGGAAAATCGAAAAACTGCCGTTCGCGCCGGAGTTTGCGCTTTTTATATGCAAAAACAATGGCTTGCAGCGCAAGCCAACACGGTTTCAGTGCGGCACCCCGGCCGCAAACCGCGTGCCGACGTGAAAGTTGTTCGAAACCGGGTCAGCCGCTCAGTGAATGCCGCCGGTGCGGATGATGCCCACCGCGAGCCCTTCGATGGCGAAGTCGTCCACCCTCGGGTCGACCGCGATGGGGCTCAGGCGGTCGTTCTCGGGCAGCAGTTCGATCGCGCCGCCCTTGCGCTTCAGGCGCTTCACGGTGACTTCGTTGTCGATGCGGGCGACGACGATCTGCCCCGAGCGCGCTTCCGAGGTTTTGTGCACGGCGAGCAGATCGCCGTCGTGGATGCCGATGTTGATCATCGAATCGCCCTTCACCTCGAGCAGATAGTCGGCGTTGGGTGAGAACAGCGCGGCGTCGATCTTGTGGCGCGAGCGGATGTTTTCTTCGGCGAGGATGGGCGTGCCGGCGGCGACGCGCCCGATGAGCGGCAGGCCGGGCAGACCCGCCTGCTTCAACTGGATGCCGCGCGAGGCACCCGGCAGGATATCGAGGATGCCCTTGCGCTCGAGCGCGCGCAGGTGTTCCTCGGCGGCGTTGGCCGAGCGAAAGCCAAGCTGTTCGGCAATTTCGGCCCGCGTGGGCGGAAAGCCCGAGCGTTCGATGAAGTCCTGGATCAAGGCGAGGATTTCGGCCTGACGGGCGGTGAGCGGTCGCATGACGGGTTTCTCCCTGGGGCTTGACATGGTGCCTGTAAATAGATACAGTGCGCATCCGTACAGTGAATTTTATCCAGTGTTTCGCGTCGATGCAAGCCCCCGTGCACCGCTTCGCGCCCCACCGATCGAGCTCGCTGTCGTCACCCGTTTTGCCGGACGCGATTTCGGCAGCCGGCGAGGCACCATTCCTGACGCGGTCGCTCACGTGAGGAATGCGCCGGCTGCCCGAACGTCCGATCCTCCCCCGCACGGGGTGTCGGTCGTTCGTCGATGCCTACCTACAATTTGAGGACTTCAAAATGACCAAAGAACTCGCCATGGATGACCGCAAAAAGGCTCTCGCCGCCGCACTCGCACAAATCGAAAAGCAATTTGGCAAGGGCTCCATCATGAAGATGGGTGAGGGCAACACCGAACACGACATCCAGGCGGTGTCGTCGGGCTCGCTCGGCCTCGACATCGCGCTCGGCATCGGCGGCCTGCCGCGCGGCCGTGTCGTCGAAATCTACGGCCCCGAATCGTCGGGCAAAACCACGCTGTGCTTGAGCGTCGTCGCCGAAATCCAGAAGGCCGGGGGTGTGGCCGCCTACATCGACGCCGAAAACGCGCTCGACCCGGTCTATGCCGCGAAGCTTGGCGTCAACGTCCCCGACATGCTGATCAGCCAGCCCGACACCGGCGAGCAGGCGCTCGAAATCGCCGACATGCTGGTGCGCTCGGGCGGTGTCGACATCGTCGTCATCGACTCCGTCGCCGCCCTCGTGCCGAAGGCCGAAATCGAAGGCGAGATGGGCGACCAACTGCCCGGCCTGCAGGCGCGTCTGATGAGCCAGGCGCTGCGCAAGCTCACCGGCAACATCAAGCGCACCAACACGCTCGTCATCTTCATCAACCAGATCCGCATGAAGATCGGCGTCATGTTCGGCAGCCCCGAGACCACCACCGGCGGCAACGCGCTCAAGTTCTACGCCTCGGTGCGCATGGACATTCGCCGCATCGGCGCCATCAAGAAGGGCGACGAGATCGTCGGCAACGAAACTCGCGTCAAGGTCGTCAAGAACAAGGTCTCGCCGCCGTTCAAGGAAGCGCTGTTCGACATCATGTACGGGCAGGGCATCTCGCGCGAGGGCGAAATCCTCGACATGGGCGTCGAACACGGCTTCATCGACAAATCGGGCGCGTGGTACAGCTATCAGGGCGAGCGCATCGGTCAGGGCCGCGACAACGCCCGCGACTATCTGCGCGAAAACGCAGCGCTCGCCCGCGAGATCGAAAACAAGATCCGCGAAAAAATCGGCATCACCATCGGCGGCGCCGTATCGAAGGACGAAGGCAGTCCCGACGACGAATAGGCGCACACGACCGAAGCCGCCTCGCGCCATCGGGGCACGGCTTCGGCGGCCGTGCCCATCCGTCGTCAGTGCGATGGCGTGCGGGGCAACCGGGGAACCGCCTGCCCGAACCCCGCTCCAACCCTCGTTGGCAATCGTTTGCCGCGCCACAGCGATACCGCGGCCCACGGAGGCCACGCATGCAAGGCTCATCCGCTCTTCCCGTTCGGTCACCCGCGATCGATAATCCGCGCATGGCCAGCAGTGATCACGGCAACGACTCCGGCGATGGCGCCCCGCCGGACGCCGGCAAAGCGCTGCGCAACAAGGCGTTGCGGCTGCTCACCACGCGCGAACACTCGCGCGAGGAACTGCTGCGCAAACTCGGGCAGGCGCGTGCCCGCCGCGCGCGGCAGAATGCCGAGCCGACCCCCCATCAGCGCGACGACATCGAACGCATCCTCGATGAACTCGCGGCGGCGGGCTGGCAATCCGACGAGCGATACGCCGAGGCCATCGTCCGTCGCCTCGGCGATCAGGCCAGCCGCCGCTTCATCGAAGACCGACTGGCGCAGGCCGGCATCGCCAAGGAAGTCGCGCAACACGCGCTCACCGCGCTCGAACGCGACGAGCGCGACCTCGCCGGCGCCCTCCGGCAGCGACGTTTCGGCGACGACCCACCGGCGGACGAGCGCGCCCGCGAGCGCCAGATTCGCTTCCTGCTCTCGCGCGGTTTCCATCTCGGCGACGCCTTCAAGGTCGTCCCGCGCGCCGTGACGCGAGGCGACGGCGACCGTGTCGCGGGCACCGCCGGACGCAACGCCGACGCTCGGGATACCGGCGATGCCCCGTCCACGTTGCGCCGAGGCACACCGCTGCGGCGCAGCAGCATCCCGCGCGCCCGCCCGTGGGGCGCGCGCAACGACGCCGATCCTCCGGACGACGTCTGACCGCGCGGCCCACCGCGCCGCCTGCCGCAACGCGGAACGCCCTGCGTCGTGCCGCGAGCCGCAGCGTGTGCGCCGGCGTCGAACGGGTGCGCCGTCCCCGCGCCCGGCGCATCTGCCTCGCGCGCCCCACACGCGTTGCCCCCCACGCAAGCTGCAAACAGCGCGAGCGCCAACCTGTCCGCCCCGCGCGGCGCACCGCGCCGCCCGCCGCCCGTCGCCGCGCTACGCCGTTCGTCGCACGCGTCGCGCCGAGGCGCACAAACGCCCCAATTGCCGCTACGCTTTCCATCGGGAGACGAACCCGGGTTTCCCGCGTCGCAACGCTCCGGGGCACACGATGCCCGAGCCACCGAAAGACTGCAATGACCGCATCCGTTCTGCCACCGCTCGATCCGCAACCGTCATCGCGGCGCTGCCCGAATTGCGCCACGTCGATGACGCTCTACACGCTGCCCGGACACTACGGAAAAAACGTCGAACTCGACGCCTGTCTGGCGTGCAGCGCGTTGTGGCTCGACGGCTGGGAGAGCGCGCAACTCTCGCCCGACAGCATCGTCGCGTTGTTTCGACTGATCAGCGAGCGCGGAGGCGCCGCGAGCCGCAGTACCGATCGGGTCGGCCAGTCGCTGCGCTGCGTGAGCTGTTCTTCCGCGATGCGGTTGGTGCACGATCGCGCGCTGTCGTCGCGCTTCGTCTATCAGGCGTGCCCGAAGGGGCATGGCCGCTATATGACTTTCTACAATTTCCTCGCCGAAAAGCAGTTCGTGCGAGAGCTGCTGCCGGCCGAACGCGAGCGCCTCTCGGTCAGCGTGAGCCAGATCAAGTGCTCCAACTGTGGGGCCCCGGTCGACATCGCGAAGAACGACGCCTGCGGCTACTGCCGCGCCCCGATCGCGGTGTTCGACCGTGACGCCGCAAAGCAGGCGATCGATCGCTACCTGCAACAGCGATCGCTGCCCGCGCACGACGCGCCGCCCGTGCCGTGGGCTCCCGTCTCCTGGCCGCAGCCGGCATCCGCCGAGCGCTCATCGACGTCTTCGTGGGCGACGGCCGATCTTGCGAGCGACATCCTGTTTGCGCTGAGTCGCGCCGTCACCCGTCACGAGCATCGCGCCGCGCCAGCTGTGCTCGCGGGGCTGGGTGCGAGCGCGAACGCCCTGCCGACGGCCACCGACGCGCTGCTGGGCGTGGGCGGTGCCGGCATCGGCGCCGGGCTGCCCGAGGCGACGCAGGCACTGTTCGGTCATGGTGTCGATCTCGCCTCGGCGTCTTCGCTGATCGACGCCATGGGCGCCGGAAGCGGCGGCGCGATCGATGCGATCGCGTCACTTGGTTCCGGCGGCGAGCACGCCGTCGCCAGCGCCGGCTCGTTGCTCGCAAACGCGGCCGATGCAGGCGACGGCATCGTCGACCTCGTCGCCGATGGCATTGGCAGCCTGCTCGATTCGATCTTCGGCTGACCCGCGTGCAGCACGCGCTACAGCGCTTCGCCCAACGCCCGCACCGCGTCGTGCCGCCAGCAGCCGAGCAAGTGATCGTTGACCATGCCGCATGCCTGCATGTGGGCGTAGACGATGGTCGAGCCGACGAACTTGAAACCCGCCTGCGTCAACGCCTTCGATAGCGCGTCCGACACCGGCGTCGTTGCCGGAACGTCCTCGCGGCGCCGACGCTTGCCCTGAATCGGTCGGCCGTCGACGAAGCGCCAGAAGAAATCGGTGAGCGCGAATGCCGGGCGCGCAGCCGTTTCGCGCAACCGGAGCAGCGCCTGTGCGTTGGTCACGGCGGCGCGGATCTTCAACCGGTTGCGGATGATGCCGGCGTCGGCCAGCAGCTTCTCGATCTTCGGTTCCCCGTAGCGCGCGATGGTTTGCGCATCGAAGTCGTCGAACGCACGGCGATAGTTCTCGCGCTTGGCGAGCACCGTTTGCCACGACAACCCGGCCTGCGCCCCTTCGAGAATCAGCATCTCGAACATCTTGTGCTCATCGAAGCAGGGCACGCCCCATTCCTCGTCGTGATAGTTCTCATAGAAATCAGGCACGCCGGTGGCCCAGTGGCAGCGGGGCTTCCGGCCCGGCGGCAGCGCGGCTTCGTCGCTGGATGCCTTGTTCGCAGAGGGTTTCCGTGTCGTCATGATGTTTCGTCCCGGTGGGCGGTGGCGCGGTCGAGGTCAGCCACACCCAGCGTGATCATGTTCATTCGGGGAATTTTCACGGCGGACCTCGCTCATCGGGCAATGGAAAGAGGGAGAGAAGATCGTGCAGGCGAATACCGTTGTCAAGCGGCGAGGATGCAACGCCGCGCGCCTACTCGACCGGCATCTTGCGCTTGGCAAACCAGCTTCCCGAGAGCATGCCGCCGCCGATGACCAGGAAGAGCGGCAGCATGCCGGTGCTGACCGAGAGCACCCCGAACACGAGCGGCATCGTCCACTGGCTGGTGGCGATCAGCGTCATGCGCATGCCGTTGACTTCGCCCACCCGTCCGGGCGGCGCCGCTTCGTGCAGGATGCTCAGCGTGATCGGCTGGCTGGCGCCCAGCCCGAGGCCGATGATGAACGACAGCGTCAGCATCATCGCGTAACTGCGGGTGAAGGCAAACGCGAGGAAGGTGCAGCCGGCGAGCACCATGGCGCTGACCATGACGCCGCGCTCGCCCAGACGCGCCGTCAGCCGCGTCATGAAGAGGCGCACGACGAACACCGCCACCGCGAACAGAGACAGTGTGGAGCCGATCTCGGTGGCGCTGAGCCCGAGTTCCGAGCCGAGCACCGGCACGATGAAGATGTAGAGATCCCAGCCGACGGTGATGAACGAGGCAATGATCAGCGTGTTGCGCACGGCGGGCATGGCGAGCAGTTCGCGCACACCGCCGTTGCGCTGCTCGCTCGGCGGCGGCTCCCAGGGCAGGGTGACGCGTCCGCTCGCGAAGACGAGCGTCGGCAACGCGCCGCACACGGCGAGCACGCCGAAGGCGGCCTGATAACTCACATGGTCGATCATGAACCCGGCCACCAGCGGACCGAGGAAGCTCGAAATCGAAAAACCCATCGACATCACGCTGAAGGCGCGCACGCGTTGCTCAGTGCCGCCGAACAATCCGACCGCGTATTGCGACGCCGCGGCGATCACCATCCAGCCGACCCCGATGACGCAGGCGCACAGCGCGAGCACGCCGAGCATCGGCTGCGCCGCCGCGACCGCGCCGCCGAGTGCGACGGCGATGCAGCCCGCGATCAGCGGCCGCTTGAGCGGCATGCGGTCGACCAGTCGCCCGACGCGAATGGCGAGGAACGCGGGAATGATGTTGAACATCGCCGTCAGCAGTCCGACCCACAGCGCGCCGCCGCCCGCCTTGATGGCGGCCAGCGAGGTCGTGATGCGGATGCCGTTGAACGCGGTGTGCGCGACGATCAGGCAAGCGACGAGAACGAAGAGCCCGCGCGGCAGCGATGGCGGAGTCGGCGTCGTCACCGCGACCACCCCGTGCGGTGTGGGTGCGTGCCCGAACGACGACGTCGCCGTGGTTTGATCCGCGTCTCCCTGGAGTCGATGTGGCGGCGCCGCCACTCGTTGAACCTTCGAATTATCGCGTCGAGCGCGCAGTTTCGCCGTCACCGCGTTCCACAAGCCGCCCCGCGACCCAACAACTTTTCATCGAAAGCCGCATCCATGACGGGCTTGTAGCGCGCATTTGCCAATAGTCGACATCATTGAAAAACGCGCCGCAAGCCTGTTATGGACGTCATTTGAACGAAAAGTTGTATCGATTCGGGCATCCTTCCGAGGCATCGCGCCGAGCGCTTTGCGGTGCGCATTTCGTGCCGGGCGGACCGTAAAATCGAAGGTTTTGCGCGGCGTCGCGCCGCGCGCCGACCCGCTCGCCGCGACTCGCCAACGCGCGGCACGCCCCAACTTCGAGACGCTCCATGAAACTCGCCGACATCCGCGAAAAGTTCCTCGCCTATTTCGAATCGAAGGGGCACACCCGCGTCGCCTCGTCGCCGCTCTTCCTCGCCAATGACCCGACGCTGATGTTCGTCAACTCGGGCATGGTGCAGTTCAAGGATGTCTTCACCGGCGTCGACAAGCGTGCATACCAACGGGCGACGACGGCGCAGCGCAGCGTGCGCGCCGGCGGCAAGCACAACGATCTGGAGAACGTCGGCTACACCGCGCGCCATCACACCTTTTTCGAGATGCTCGGCAACTTCTCGTTCGGTGACTACTTCAAGCGCGACGCCATCAAATTCGCGTGGGAACTGCTGACCGAGGTCTACGGCCTGCCGAAGGACAAGCTCATGGTCACCGTCTACGCCGAGGATGATGAAGCCTTCGGCATCTGGAAGGACGAGGTGGGCGTGCCCGTCGATCGCATCGTGCGCATCGGCGACAACAAGGGCAGCCGCTACGCCAGCGACAACTTCTGGATGATGGGCGATACGGGGCCTTGCGGCCCCTGCTCGGAAATCTTCTACGACCACGGCCCGCACATCCCCGGCGGCCCGCCCGGCTCGCCCGACGAGGACGGCGACCGCTTCATCGAAATCTGGAATCTCGTGTTCATGCAGTTCGAGCGCGAGGTGAAGGACGGCCCCATGAAGCCGCTGCCCAAGCCCTCCATCGACACCGGCATGGGCATCGAGCGCCTCGCCGCCATCCTGCAGCACGTGCACTCGAACTACGAGATCGACCTCTTCGTCGCGCTGATCGACGCTGCCTCTCGCGAGACCGGCTGCAAGGACCTGAAGAACCCCTCGCTGCGCGTGATTGCGGACCACATCCGCGCCTGCTCGTTCCTGATCGCCGACGGCGTGCTGCCCTCCAACGAAGGGCGCGGCTACGTGCTTCGCCGCATCATCCGCCGCGCGCTGCGGCACGGCTACAAGCTCGGCCAGACCCAGCCCTTCTTCCACAAGCTGGTCGCCGATCTCGATGCGCAGATGGGGGGGGCCTATCCCGAACTGCGCGCCGCGAAGGAGCGCGTGGCCGAGGCGCTGCTGACCGAGGAGACGCGCTTCGGCGAGACGCTGACGCACGGCATGGCGATTCTCGAAAAGGCTCTGGCCGATGGCGGCCAGGTGCTCGACGGCGCCGTCGCCTTCCAGCTCTACGACACCTATGGTTTTCCGCTGGACCTCACGGCCGACGTCTGCCGCGAGCGCGGTGTGCGCGTCGACGAGGCCGGCTTCGATGCGGCGATGGAGCGGCAGCGCACGCAGGCGCGCGCCGCCGGCAAATTCAAGGCGGCCGAAGTGCTCGCCTACGACGGGCCGAAGACGCTCTTTCGCGGCTACGAGACGCTCTCCGACGAGGCACGGGTCGTCGCGCTCTACAAGGACGGCGTCGGCGTCAACTCACTCACGAGCGGCGAGCGCGGCATCGTCGTGCTCGACCGCACGCCGTTCTACGCCGAATCGGGCGGTCAGGTCGGCGACCGCGGCGAACTCTCGTCGGGGCGCGTCTGCCTGAACCTCTTTGCCGTGGAGGACACGCAGAAGCTGCAACCCGAAGTCTTCGGCCACTACGGCGAGATGAAGACGGGCGAGATCGCGGTCGGCGACACCGTGGCCGCCAACGTCGACTTCGACGCCCGCGCCCGCACGATGCGCAACCACTCCGTCACCCACATCATGCACAAGGCGCTGCGTGAAGTGCTCGGCAGCCACGTCGCGCAGAAGGGCTCGCTGGTCGACCCCGACAAGACGCGCTTCGACTTCGTGCACAACGCGCCGCTGACCGACGAGCAGATCCGCGAGGTCGAAGCGAAGGTGAACGCCGAAGTTCTCGCCAACTCCGCCACCCACGCCGAAGTGATGCCGATCGAGAAGGCCAAGCACTCCGGCGCCGTCATGCTGTTCGGCGAAAAGTACGGCGATGAAGTGCGCGTGCTCGAAATCGGCAGCAGCAAGGAATTCTGTGGCGGCACCCACGTGGCCCGCACCGGCGACATCGGCCTCTTCAAGATCGTCGGCGAAGGCGGCGTGGCCGCCGGCGTGCGTCGCGTCGAAGCCGTCACCGGCATGGGCGCCGTCGCTCACGTGCAGTCGATCGAATCGCAGATCGGCGCCGTCGCCCACGCGCTCAAGGCCCCCGTCGCCGACATCGTGCCCAGGCTCGCGCAGATGCAGGAACACCTGAAGACTGTCGAGAAGGAACTCGCCGCCGCGAAGAGCAAGCTCGCCGCCGCCGCCGGCGGTGACCTGATCGCGAAGGCCATCGACAAGGATGGCGTCAAGTTCCTCGCCGCCGAAGTCGACGGCGCGGACGCCAAGGCGCTGCGCGAGATGGTCGATCAGTTGAAGAACAAGCTCGGCAGCGGCGTCGTCCTGCTCGGCGCCAAAGCCGCCGACGGCAAGGTGTCGCTGTGCGCCGGTGTCACCGCCGACCTCATCGGCAAGTTCAAGGCCGGCGACATCGTCGGCCGCGCCGCCGCCGTCGTGGGCGGCAAGGGCGGCGGCCGCCCCGACATGGCGATGGCGGGTGGGACCGATGCGGGCAAGTTGCATGAGGCGTTGGCAACGCTAACTCAGAGTTGAATCGAGTCGCGGCGAAACCAAAACGCGCGTAGTAGCCTCGATGCAGCGAAGCGGAATCGAGGAATGGTGCCCGCTCGCCGTCAGGCCGGATGACTACGCGCAGGAAGTGACTCCGGAAGTAGCCTCGATGGAGCGAAGCGGAATCGAGGAATCGTGCGTTGGCGAATCATGGCCCGCGTCGATCTGGAAAGAACGCCGCGATCCTTGGTTCGCCATGTCGACCTCCGGCGTGACGCCACGGTTTCCCTCGATTGCGCTGCGCTGCATCGAGGCTACGGATCGATGGCGTACCGTGCAGGGAAGTAGCCTCGATGGAGCGCAGCGGAATCGAGGAATCGTGCGTTGGCGAGTCATGGCCGGGGTCGATCTCGAAGGAGCGTGGCAAACGTTGGTTCGCCATGTCGACCTTCGGCGTGACGCCACGGTTTCCCTCGATTGCGCTGCGCTGCATCGAGGCTACGGATCTACGGATCGACGGCATATCGTTGGCTGAATGATGGTTGCCTATCGCCGCAACGTGGTTCCCGGGGGCACGTTTTTCTTCACGGTGACGTTGCGTGATCGGCGCTCGCGGGCGCTGGTGGATCGCATCGATGATTTTCGGGAGGCGTACGAACACGTCCATCGTGCGCGACCCTTCGCGAACGACGCCATCGTTGTGCTGCCGGATCATCTGCATTGCGTCTGGACGTTACCGGACGGCGACGCCGACTACGCGGGGCGATGGCGGGCAATCAAGGCGCGCTTCACATCCGCTTGCCGTCGCGCGGGCGTTGTGCTGACTCGCGACGACGCCGGTGCGTTCGATCTTTGGCAACGACGCTATTGGGAACACACGATTCGCGATGAGCGTGACTTCGAGGCCCACGTCGACTACATCCACTACAACGCAGTGAAACACGGCCACGCCAAGGCACCGCGCGACTGGCCGTATTCGTCGTTTCATCGCTATGTGCGAAACGGATTGCTGCCGCCCGATTGGGCCGTGGCCTCGGATCTCGAAGTGCCGGAGTGAATCGCCGGCGCTGCGGCTGCCCTCGATTCCGCTGCGCTGCATCGAGGCTACGGCTCGACTGCGCACCGTGCAGTCTTGTTTGCCGTCAGGCCGGCTGGATGCGCGCAGGAAGTAGCCTCGATGCAGCGAAGCGGAATCGAGGAATCGCACGTTGGCGAATCATGGCCCGCGTCGATCTGGAAAGAACGTCGCGATCCTTGGTTGGCCATGTCGCGCTCCGGCGCGTGCCACGGCTGCCCTCGATTCCGCTGCGCTGCATCGAGGCTACGGCGTCGAGGCTACGGAATCGAGGAGGTCAAGCAGCTTGGCTGCTCACCACTTCCGCAATCGCTCGCTCGACGCGCGCCAGACCGTCGTCGATGTCGGCGTCGGTGATGTTGAGGGCGGGGGCGAAGCGCAGGATGTCGTTGTTGCCTGCCGTGAGGAAGACGACGCCGTTGCGGTGGCCGGCCTTCATGAAGTCGCTCGCGCGGTTGCTGAGTCGGGCGGTCAGTTCGCAGCCGAGCCAGAGCCCTTCGCCGCGCACATCGGAGAACACGTCGTGCTTGCGGTTGATGGCCGCGAAGCCCGTGCGCAGGCGCTGCTCGGCGACCAGAACGCGGGCGAGGAAGGCTTCGTTGTCGACGATGTCGAGCACCGTTTCGGCGACCGCGGCGCCGAGCGGGTTGCCGCCGTAGGTGGTGCCGTGGGTGCCCGGTTGCATGACTTCGGCGACTTCGGAGCGCGCCATGAAGCAGCCGATCGGGAAGCCGCCGCCAATGCCCTTGGCGCAGGTGAGGATGTCGGGCGTGACGCCCTTTTGCATGTAGCTGAAGAGGGCGCCGGTGCGTCCGACGCCGCTTTGAATTTCGTCGAAGATCAGCAGCGCGTGGTGCTTGTCGCAAAGCTCGCGCGCGGCGCCGAGGAATTCGCGCGTGCCGGGATGCATGCCGCCTTCGCCCTGCATGGGTTCGACGATGATGCAGGCGACGTCGTCGTCCATGACCGAGCGCAGTGCATCGACGTCGTTGTAGGGCACGTGGGTGATGCCGGCGGGCACCGGCCCCATGCCCTTGGTGTACTTCGGGCTGCCGCCGGTGGAGACGGCGAGCCAGGTGCGGCCGTGAAAGGAGTTCAGCGTGGAGACGATGCGGAACTTCTGCTCGCCGAAGCGCGTGCTTGCGTACTTGCGCGCGGTCTTGAGCGCGCCCTCGTTCGCCTCCGTGCCGCTGTTGCACAGGAATACGCGCTCGGCGAAGGTGGCGTTGGTGAGCTTCTTGGCGAGCCGCATGGCGGGCTCGTTCACCATGTAGTTCGAGACGTGCCACATGCGCTCGGCCTGCGCCTTCAGCGCCGCGACGAGCGCGGGATGGCAGTGCCCGAGCGAGAGCACGGCGACGCCGCCGGCGAGGTCGACGTAGTCGCGCCCCTCGCTGTCCCAGATGCGCGACCCGGACGCTCGCACCGGCACGAACTGCGCGGGGGCGTACGTCTGGAACATGACCTCATCGAACGTTGCTCGGCTCACGCGCATCGGTTCGGCTTCGCGAACGTGCGCCGGGGCGGCAAGGTTGGATTGAGTTCTGATCGGGTCGAGCATGGGACTCCTGGTTACCTCTCGTCAGTGGTTGTGGTCGTGGCCATGGCCGTGCTGGCTCATGCCGTTGCAGGCGGTGATTTGAATCTCCACCTTGTATTCGGGTTTGGCGAGCTTCGCCTCGACGGTGGCGCGCGCGGGGGTGTGCCCTTCGGGAACCCACGCTTCCCACGCTTCGTTCATCTGCGAAAAACTCGCGATGTCGGAGAGGTAGATGGTGGCCGACAGGATGCCTTTCTTGTTGGCGCCGCCTTCTTCGAGCAGTTCATCGATCTGCTTGAGAATCTGTTCGGTCTGCCCTTTCACGTCGGCGCTCGGGTCGGTGGCGACCTGGCCGGCGAGGTAGAGAAAACCGTGGTACGTGACCATTTCGGAGAGACGTTTGCCGACGCCGTAACGACGAATCATGATGAGCTCCTGAAGGCGCCGCACGCGGCGCAAAAGTTGGTCGGGGATGAGGGCGATTGTACGGGTGCGCCGCCGCCGTTCGGACGCCGACGGTGCGCATCGATACGAAAAAACGGCCGCCCGGGGGCGGCCGTTCTTCGCGGGGCGGGTGCGTCAGCGACGCACCGGCGGCGGCGCTTCCGGCGCGAGGTTCACGCGCACCGAGAGCGTGGGGCCCGGGTCATAGGCCATGCGGGTGCTGTAGTCGCGGCCCTGATAACGGTAGACGACGTTGTAGCCGACGATTTCGTCGCGTCCGTCGTACACGGTGCGGCAGCGCTGCACGGTGCGCGTTTCGGGGACGTAGTCGACACGCGCGGGGCCGCTCGCCACCGGCGCGGCGTTGGCCGACGGGGAGTTCTCGATCTGGTTGCCGACCAGGCCGCCGACGATGGCGCCGGCCGCCGTGCCGCGATCGCGCCCGCCCGAGGAGTTGCCGAACTGGTGGCCGACGACGCCACCGATGATGGCGCCGAGGATGGTGCCGGCGCCGACGGTGCGCTCACCGCTCGGGGCGGGCGCGGGTTGCCCGGCCGGGTAGTTGGCGTTGGCGTAGCCGGGCGAGGGCACGGCGCGGGTTTCGGTGACGGTGTCGTTCCAGCAGTCCTGACGCGGCACGTTGTTGCGCTCGTAGATGGGCTGCGCCGACAGCACTTGCGCGGTGTCGGTGTAGCTCTGGCTCGGCGCGGGGTAGGGCTGCGCAAACGCCGCGCTGGCGGCGAGGGCGGTGAGCGTCATGGCGAAGATGGGTTTGATCACGTTGGTCTCCCTGGCTTGGTGGCGACTATGCCCGGCGGCGCGTGCGTGCGCCGTGCTGTCGATTTGACCGCACGAATCGAAAAACGTGCCGTCGGGCATCTCGTTGACTCGTCGATTCCGAATCGGAATCTCAACAGCTTTCATCGCAAATGACGTCCATGACGGGCTTGGCGGCCAGATTCGCCAGAAGTCGAGTTTGTTCGAAATGTGGCTGCAAGCCCGCAACCAACGTCATTTCAGCAAAAAGCCATAGGTGGCGAGCGCGTGGAATTTCGACGTCCGGCGGTGGCGGCGCGCTCAGTGGGTGTCCGCGCCCGGCGTCGGTGGCGTCGGTTGCAGCAGCGCGGCGTGGCGCTGCACTTCGCGCCACAGCGCGAGGTCGAACGCTTGGCGGCGGGTGTCGACGATGCGCTCGGCGCCGAGCCGCGCCTCGAAGCCGGTGCGCGCGACGAGCGAGCGCGGCTGCGCGCCGAGCCCGAACAGCAGCACCTCGACGCCCTCGCTGCGCAGGCCCAGGCAGGCGCGCTCGATCGCCTCCAGCGCCGTCGAATCGAGATAGATCACGTCGAGGAAATCGAACAGCACGAGCTTGCTGCCCGGCGCGACGGCAGCGCAACCGGCCTCGATGCGATCGGCGACCCCGAAGAAGAGTGCACCGCGCAGCCGGATGGCCACCGTCTGCGCGGGCAGCATGAGCGGCGGCGCATCGGGGTCTTCGGCGAGGTTGTCCACGCTCTGCACGGTGGCCGCCTCGGTCAGGCGCTTCACCAGGAGCAGCGTGGCGAGCACCATGCCGACCTGCACGGCGACCGTCAGATCGAACAGCACGGTCAAGAGGAACGTGCTGATGAGCGTGGCGTTGCGCATCAGCGTATAGCGGCGCAGCGCGCGGAACTCGTGCCAGTCGCCCATGTTGACGGCGACCCAGACGAGGATGGCCGCGAGCGCCGGCAGTGGCACGAAGCTCGCGAGCGGCGCGGCCACCAGCAGCACCAGCAGCACGGTGAGCGCGTGCACGATGCCGGCCACCGGCGTCTGCGCGCCGTTGCTGATGTTCGCGCTGGTGCGCGCCATCGCGCTGGTGCAGGCAAGACCGCCGAAGAGCGGTGAGACGACGTTGGCCAACCCCTGCGCGATCAGCTCCTGGTCGGCGTCGGTGCGATCGTGCGTCATCTTGTCGGCCACCACGGCGCACAGCAGCGATTCGATGGCGGCGAGCAGCGCGATAGTGATCGACGGCGCGATGAGACTGCCCAACTGCTCGATGCGAAACGACGGCAACTCGGGGCGGGGCACGGCGGCGGTGATGGTGCCGAACTTGCTGCCGATCGTGGCGATGTCCAGATCGCTCCAATGCGTCGCCAGCGTGGCGAGGATCAGCACCAGAAACGGCGAGGGCACCAGGCGCGACCAGCGCGCCGGCCACAGGCGCAGAAACACGAAGCAGGCGATGGCGATGAGCAGTGACGGCAGATGCATTTGCGGCAGGTTCGCCGCGAGCGTCTTCACGATGCCGAAGAACTCGCCCGGCATGTTCTTCACCGGCAAGCCGAAGAAATCCTTCACCTGCGACAGTGCAATGAGCACCGCGATGCCGTTGGTGAAACCGATGATGACGGAATTGGGCACGAAGCGGATCAGCCAGCCGAGTCGCGCGACGCCCATGACGATCAACATCGCGCCGGCCATCATCGTGCAGATCATCAGGCTCACCCAGCCGTAGCGCACGAGGATCGCGTAGAGCACCACGATGAAGGCGCCGGTCGGGCCGCCGATGCAAAGCCGGGTGCCGCCGAAGGCCGAGATGATGAAGCCGGTGACGGCCGCGGTGATGAGCCCCTGTTCGGGGGTCACGCCGCTGGCGATGGCGAAGGCCATGGCGAGCGGTGTGGCGATGATGCCGACGGTGAGGCCGGCGAAGAGATCGGCGCGCAGCTTGTGGCGGTCGTAATGGCGCAGCTCCGCGAGCAGCCGCGGCCGGAACGTGAGGCGGAACATGCGGACTCGGTGGGCGTTCGGTAGGGCTCCTGCCGTGCAGCGACGCGGGAGGTGGGCGTTCAGGCCACCACTTTGCGCATGCGCACCGGTTGCATCGCACCGGCGAAGATCGTCGAGAACGTTTGCTCGGATTCGGCGCTGAAGCCGAGTTTTTCGAAATAGGCGCGGTACTGCGGCGTGTTGGTTTCGACCGGGATGCGGATCGAGCGGACTTCGGCGCCGCGCGCGAGCGTCTCGAGCGTGTCGAGCAAGAGCGTCGTGAAGCCACGGCCGGCAAAGCTGCGGGTGACGCCGAGCCGGCGCAGCTCCCAGCTGCCGTCGCGCGCCTTCACGTACGACAGCGCGGCCACCGGCACCCCGTTGCGGTAGAGCACGAGCCCGCCACCGGCGCGCAGATCATCGGCGATCTGGCTTGGGTTGTCGTTCTTGCGCCGCTGCGACAGGGCAACACGCTCCGACCAGTCGCCCTTGGTCAGCGCGGAGACGATGGGCGCATCACGCGAGCTTGCCTTCAGGATGCGGTATTTGTCTTGGGCAAATACGGTGCGGTTGCCACCGAGCAGCGTTTTCATGTGACTTTCATGCCGGCGCGGGCGCCGGAGTGGGGATTCAGCAGATACAACCCATGGGCATTGTCGTCGTCTTTGTCCGATGCTGCAAGCACCATGCCCTCGGAGAGGCCGAACTTCATCTTGCGTGGTGCCAGATTGGCCACGAGCACCGTGTGCTGGCCGATCAGCTGTTCCGGCGCATAGGCCGACTTGATGCCGGAGAACACGTTGCGCAGGCGCGGCGCGCCCTGGGCGTCGGTTTCGCCGACGTCGAGCGTCAGACGCAACAGCTTGTCGCTTCCTTCGACGTGTTCGGCGTTGACGATCTTCGCGATGCGCAGATCGATCTTGGCGAAGTCGTCGATCGTGAGGCAGCCGTCGGGCACGGCCGGCGCCGGCTTGGCCGTGGTGGCGGACTTCGGTGCTGCGACGGGCTTCGCCACCGACGGCTCCGGAAGCAAACCGAGCAGTTCATCGAGATGGCGCTCTTCGACGCGCGCCATCAAGTGGGTGTAGGGGCGAATGCGATGCCCCGACGGCAACGCCTCGGCAAACCCTCCCCAGCGGTCGAGCGGCAGCGCGAGCAGCGTGGCGACGTCGTCGGCCAGACGCGGGAGCACGGGCGCCAGCATGACGCTCAGGTGCCGGAACAGCGTGAGCGCCGTACTGCACACGCGGTGCAATTCGTCCGCCTTGCCCGGGTCCTTCGCGAGCAGCCATGGCGCGCGGCGATCGACGTATTGGTTCGCGGCATCGGCCAGTTCCATGATGCGGCGCACGGCCTTGCCGAACTCGCGCGTCTCGTAGTACGCCGCCACATCATGGGCCACGGCCTCGGTCGAGCGCAGCAGCGGTTCGGCATCGGCATCGAGGCTGTCGCCGAGGCGCCCATCGAAACGCTTGCTGATGAACCCGGCGCAGCGCGATGCGATGTTGACGAACTTGCCGATCAGGTCGGCGTTGACGCGAGCGAGAAAGTCCTCCGCCGTGAAATCGACATCCTCGACGTTGGCGTTGAGCTTGGCGGCGATGTAGTAGCGCAGCCACTCGGGGTTCATGCCGATGGTCAGGTACTTCAAGGGGTCGATGCCGGTGCCGCGGCTCTTGCTCATCTTCTCGCCGCCGACGGTGATGAAGCCGTGCACGTTCACGCTGTCGGGCACCTTGTAGCCGGCGAACTTGAGCATCGCCGGCCAGAACAGCACGTGGAAGTAGACGATGTCCTTGCCGATGAAGTGAATCTGCTCGGTGGCCGGATCGGAGAGGAACTCGGTGACGCTGCGCGCTTCGCCCTTCGCGGCCGCCTTGCCGCTGTCGAAGTAGTGTTTCAGCGAGGCGAGGTAGCCGATCGGTGCATCGAGCCAGACGTAGAAATACTTGCCCGGCGCGTCCGGGATCGGGATGCCGAAGTAGGGCGCATCGCGCGAGATGTCCCAATCGCCCAGCTTGCCGTCTTCGCCCAGCCATTCCTTGGTCTTCGCGATGATCTCGCTTTGCAGCCGCTTTCTGCCGTGGCGGTCGAGCCCTTCCGTCCAGTCGCGCAGAAACTCCACGCACTGAGGGTCCGAGAGCTTGAAGAAGAAATGCTCCGACGAGCGCATCTCGGGCGTGGCGCCGGAGAGCGTCGAGCGCGGGTTCTTGAGGTCGGTCGGCGCGTAGACGGCGCCGCAGCTCTCGCAGGCGTCGCCAAACTGCTCCTGCGCGCCGCACTTCGGGCATTCGCCCTTGATGTAGCGGTCGGGCAGGAACATCGCCTTGACCGGGTCGAAGAACTGCTCGATGGTCTTCGAGGCGATGAAGCCCGCCGCCTTCAGCTTGCGGTAGATGTCCTGCGCCAGCGCGGTGTTTTCGGGCGAATCGGTGGAATACCAGTTGTCGATCGACAGATGAAAACCGTCGAGGTACGCCCGGCGCGTCGCCGCGATTTCCGCGACGAACTCCTGCGGCGTCTTGCCCGCCTTCTCGGCGGCGATCATGATGGGTGCCCCGTGGGTGTCGTCAGCGCACATCCAGTGCACGGCGTGCCCCTGCATGCGCTGGAAGCGCACCCAGATGTCCGCCTGGATGTACTCCATCATGTGCCCGAGGTGAAACCTGCCGTTGGCATAGGGCAGAGCGGTGGTCACGAAGAGATGGCGGCGGGCGGTGGGCGCCTGGGCGTGGTGGGGTGCGGTCATGGATGACTCGGAGCGGTGCAGGGGGGCGCGCGAGGGCGCTTGCATCAAGGGAGAAAACCCTTGAAAAAACATGGAGATAGTATCAAATCCACGGGCCCTTCGGCATGCCCCCGCGCTAAACTTCACGGCATGAACGAATCTGAAGTGCTCTCCCATCTCGCCACCTGCATCGACCCGAACACGGGGCGCGATTTCGTCACCGACCGTGCGATCCGGCGCATCGTGGTCACCGGCAACGATCTGCTTGCCGAGGTCATGGTGGGCTACCCGGCGCGCAGTCAACACGATGTGCTGCGCACGCTGGTCAGCGAACATCTCAAGCGCCTGCCGGGCGTCGGGCAGGTCACGGTGAACGTGAGCCAGAAGATCATTTCGCACGCCGTGCAGCGCGGCGTCAAGCTGAAGCCGGGCATCAAGAACATCGTGGTGGTGGCTTCCGGCAAGGGCGGTGTCGGCAAGAGCACGACGGCGGTCAACCTCGCGCTGGCGCTGGCGGCCGAAGGGGCCAGCGTGGGCATGCTCGACGCCGACATCTACGGGCCGTCGCAGCCGATGATGCTCGGCGTCAGCGGCCGCCCCGACAGCACCGACGGCAAGACGCTCGAACCGCTCGAAGCGCACGGCATCCAGGTGATGTCGATCGGCTTTCTGATCGACACCGACACGCCGATGGTATGGCGCGGCCCGATGGTCACGCAGGCGTTGCAGCAACTGCTGTTCGACACCAACTGGCGCGATCTCGACTACCTCGTCATCGACATGCCGCCGGGCACCGGCGACATCCAGCTCACGCTGTCGCAGAAGGTGCCCGTGACCGGCGCGGTCATCGTCACCACGCCGCAGGAAATCGCCGTGCTCGACGCGCGGCGTGGGCTGAAGATGTTCGAAAAAGTCGGCATCCCGATCGTCGGCGTCGTCGAAAACATGAGCACGCACCTCTGCTCGAACTGCGGCCACGTCGAGCCGATCTTCGGCGAGGGCGGCGGTCGCGCGATGTGCCGCGATTACGACGTGCCCTTCCTCGGCGCGCTGCCGCTCGACAGCAAGATCCGGGCGCAGGCGGATGGCGGGCAGCCAACCGTCATCGCCGACCCCGACGGCGCGGTGGCGGCCACCTACCGCGAAATCGCGCGCAAGGTCGCCGTCTCGATCGCCCGCAAAAGCGAAGACTTCAGCGCCAAGTTCCCGAGCATCAAGGTGGTGACGTGAGCGCACGCACCCGGCGCGAGTGCCGCCACGGGTGTCGCTGCGGCGGACGATGACGCGCCGCCGCTACGGCTGCATTGCGATCGTTCCCGCCGGTGGCAGCGGGGCACGTTTCGGCGCGGCGCTGCCGAAGCAATACGTCGAGATTCTCGGCAAACCGGTACTCGAACACACGCTCGCGGCACTGCGCACCGACGCGCGCATCGAACAGTGCTTCGTCGTGGTGCCACCCGGTGAGAAGCGCGCCGACGCCATCGCCGCCGCCGCCGGCGCCACCGTGCTCTACTGCGCCGGCGCCACGCGCGCCGCCACCGTGCACGCCGCGTTGGCCGCCACGGCGTCGCAGGTCACGGCCGATGCCTGGGCGCTGGTGCACGACGCGGCGCGCCCGTGTCTGCCGCGATCGGCGCTGGCAGCGCTGCTCGATGCGCTTGGCGAACACCCCGTCGGCGGGCTCTTGGCGCTGCCCGTGGCCGACACGCTCAAGCGCGTGGATCGAACGCATGCGGTGATCGAGACGCTGCCGCGCGAGGGGGTGTGGCGGGCACAGACGCCGCAGATGTTCCGCCATGCGACGCTCATGCATGCGCTCGCGGCGGCGCCGGACGTGACCGATGAGGCGCAGGCGATCGAAGCGCTCGGTCTGGCGCCGCGGGTGGTGCCGGGCAGCGCGGCCAACCTGAAGATCACGCATGCGGACGATGCCGCGCTCGCCGCGTACCATCTCGCGCATCACGATCACGTCGAGCACTCGCGATGACTGCCACGACCACGCCCGCTCCTCGTCCCGCCGTTCGCATCGGCACCGGTTTCGATGTCCACCGCCTCGTCGAGGGACGAGCGTTGATCATCGGAGGGGTCGACATTGCGTACGAGCGCGGCCTGCTCGGCCACTCCGACGCCGACGTGCTGCTGCACGCCGTCTGCGATGCGCTGCTCGGCGCGGCCGCACTCGGTGACATCGGCCGCCACTTCCCCGACAGCGACCCCCGGTATCGCGGTGCCGACAGCCGCGCGCTGCTGCGCCACGTCGTCGCCCTGCTGCGCGAGGCCGGGTGGCAGGTCGGCAACATCGATGCCACCATCATCGCCGAAGCGCCGCGCATGGCGCCACACATCGAACGCATGCGGCAAAACCTCGCCGCCGATGCCGCCGTCGACATCGGGCAGATCAACGTCAAGGCGACCACCACCGAGCGGCTCGGCTTCACGGGCCGGGGCGAGGGCATTGCGGCGCAGGCGGTGGCGTTGCTGACGGCCGTTTGAATGGATCGCCGCCGCACGCGGCGTCGCTACAATTGGAGCCGATGAAAGCGCCCAATTTTCCTGCCGTTGCGTGGCGTTGCGCGGTCGTGACCAGCCTCGCGTTATCGTGCTGTCTCGGCGCGCACGCGCAAAGCGCGCCGCCGGCGGGATCGACCGAGGTGCCCGATGGCGCGCCGAGCGTCGATCCGCAAGCGACGATCACCGAACGCAGCACGGCGGCGGCCAGCGTCGCCGCGGTCGGCGGGCGCGTGCAGGAGGAGCGCCTTCAGGGCCGCTTGGCCAGTGCGCGTGTCAGCATCGGCCCCTTCGCGTATCGCGTCGTCGACCCCGCCGTCGGCCAGTTCGACCGTCGCGCCGACAACGGCGGCCGACGGGTGACGCCTTCGCTTTGGGAGCTGCTGCGCTTTTAGCCGTATTTCCGCCCGACGGTTGTCGCGGGCGGACCACTCCGGCACGCAACACCCGGCAATCCCGCTACGATCACCTTGCCCTGCGGCGAGCGCCGCATCGCCCTCCACGTCAACGATTCGCGCAGTTCAGCCCCGCCATGTCAGTGTTCACCCGTGTCAGCGAGCAAGACGTATCCGCCTGGCTGACTCGCTATCCGCTCGGCGCCGTGCAAGCGCTGACGCCGATTGCCGAAGGCATCGAAAACACGAACTATTTCCTGTCCACGACGGCCGGCGAGCATGTGCTGACGCTCTATGAGCGCATTCCGGCCGAAGATCTTCCGTTCTATCTCAACTTCACCGCCCATCTCGCGCGCGCGGGCGTCGCGGTGCCCGCGCCGGTGGCCGATCGCACCGGCGCCCTGTTCTCGATTTTGAATGGTCGGCCTGCGGCGATCGCGCAGCGCCTCGCCGGTCGCCCCGTCATGCAGCCCTCTGCCACGCACTGTGCCGCGGTGGGCCGCGAACTCGGGCGATTGCATCTGGCAAGCCGAACCTTTCGCACACGGGCCAACAACAAACGCGGCCCCGGTTGGGCGTTGACGACGTCGCGCGCGGTGCGCGCGTTTCTCGATGCCGAACAAAATGCCATGGTCGAGGCGGAACTGCGTTTCCAGCGCGAGCGGCGGCAGACGCGGCTGCCGAGCGGCGCGATTCACGCGGATCTCTTTCGCGACAACGTGCTGTTCGACGGCGAGCGCCTGAGCGGATTCATCGACTTCGGTTTTGCGGCGACCGACGAATTCGCCTACGACCTCGCGATCACCGCCAACGATTGGTGCGTGATGCCGGGCGGCGCTCTCGACGACGCCCGTCTGCGGGCATTGCTTTCGGCCTATGTCGCGCAGCGCCCGATGAGCGATGATGAGCAGCAGGCGTGGCCGGCGCTGCTGCGCGCGGCGGCGCTGCGCTTCTGGCTGTCGCGGCTCTATGACCTGCATCTGCCGCGCGTGGCCGACATCAACACGCCGCACGATCCGACGGTGTTCGAGCAGATTCTGCGCGCGCGCATTGCGACGCCGAGCTTCTGGCCGGAAGCGCTCGTCGCGGGGGCAGCCTGACATGGCGAAGGAGATCACGTTCGTCGCCAACGCGCGGGCGAGTGAGGGGGCGGCGTGGGTGTATCACTCATGGCTCATGTTTCGGTTGCATTGGCCGCGCTACATTGGCCTGACCTCGCTGTATCTGCTCTTGATGCAGTTGACGGCGACCTTCACCGGCCCGCTCGTCGTGCTGCTCAATCCCGTGCTCTCGGTCGGCTTCCTGGCGGCTGCCTGGCATCACGAGCGCGGTGAGCTGCCTGAATTGCAGCATCTGTTCGCCGGTTTTCGCTCCAATTGGCGCGTGCTGGTGGCGCTCGGTGGCGTGCAGTTGCTCGGGCTCATCGTGGCGCTGACGGTCGGGCTGCTCGCCTCCGGCCTGTCGTTCGAGCAACTCAAGAGCATCGAAGAGCAGGGCAACGTGCCGCCCGAGGCGCTGCTGCGCGTCATGCTGGTGACGCTCGCGATCACGCTGCCGGTGACGGCGGCGATGTGGTTTTCGCCGGCACTGGTCGTCTTTTCCGACGCGTCGTTCGCGATGGCGATCCTCGCTTCGGTGCGCGCAACGTTCGCCAACTGGCTCGCGATGAGCGTCTATGGCATCACCATGTTCGCGCTGAGCGTGGCGGCGGCGTTGCTGATGGCGCCGCTGCTCTATCTGCTGTCGCCAACCACGGCGCTCACGCTGGCGATGCTGCTGGTGGTGCCGCTGACGGCGATCCGCATGATCAGCGACTACATCTGCTATCGCCGCGTATTCCATCGCGGCGAGGTGCTCGAGCCGCGCTCGGCGTGACGCTCGAGCCGCGCTCGGCGTGACGCTCAGGCCGGCATCAGCTTCGCGTATTCCAGCGCGAGGCGCTTGATGCCGTGCTCCGCGAAGTTCACCTCGACCTGCACGTTCTTGCCGCTGCCGTCGGCGCTGACGATGACGCCGTGGCCGAACTTGGCGTGGCGTACCTGCTGACCGATGCGAAAGCCGGAGTCGCTTCGCGTTTCGCTGCCGATTGCCTGGGCAAACGCCGAGCGTGCCGGGTGTGGCGCCGCTGCGCTTGCGTCGCCAGCTTGCGCCAGAGCGCCGCGCGGCCGCGCCGAGAGCCAGTGCAAGAGTGGCGGCGGGATCTCCTCGATGAAGCGCGACGGCACGTTGTAGCGCGTCTGTCCGTGCAGCATGCGCACCTGCGCGCAGGAGAGGTGCAGTCGCCGCCGAGCGCGCGTCACGGCGACATACATGAGCCGCCGCTCTTCCTCCAGTCCGCCGGCGTCGTCGAGCGCGTTGTCGTGCGGAAAGAGCCCCTCTTCCAGTCCGGTCACGAACACGGTGTCGAACTCCAGCCCCTTGGCCGAATGCACGGTCATCATTTGCAGCGCCGCGCGGCCGGCCGCCGCTTGGGTGTCGCCGGCTTCGAGCGAAGCGTGGGCCAGAAAGGCGCTGACCGGGTCGAGCTCGGCCGGCGACTCCTCGGCGTCGGGCGTGGCGACGAGTCCGTCCGCTTCGTGCAGAAAGGCGTCGGCGGCGCCGATCAGCTCGTCGAGGTTTTCGACGCGGTCCTGGCCGTCTTTTTCGGCCGCGTAGTGCGCGCGCAGGCCGCTCGCGGCGAGCAGATGGCGTATGACGTCGGGCAGCGGCAACGAGCGCGTCGCCGCCCGCATGCTCTCGATCAGCGCGACGAACTGCGCGATGGCGCTCTGGCTGCGGCCGCCGGCGCCGCTGCATGCGGCCTGCCATAGCGTCACGCCGTGCCCGGCGGCGCCCTGCTGCAGCGTCTCCAGCGTGCGCGTGCCGATGCCGCGCGCCGGGAAATTGATGACGCGCAGCAGCGCGTTGTCGTCGTCCGGGTTGTGGATCAGGCGCAGGTAGGCGAGCGCATGCTTGACCTCGGCGCGCTCGAAAAAGCGCAGCCCGCCGTAGACGCGGTACGCAATGCGCGCGTTGAAGAGCGCGTGTTCGAAGGCGCGTGATTGCGCGTTGGCGCGGTAGAGGATGGCGATGTCGTCGAGCGCGATGCCGTCGGCCATCGCCGCGCGCACGCTGTCGAGCACGAAGGCCGTTTCCTCGGCGTCGCTGTAGCCCTGAAAGATGCGGATCGGCTCGCCATGCCCGCGATCGGTCCACAGCTCCTTGCCGATGCGCCCCTCGTTGTGGCGGATCAGCGCATTGGCGGCATCGAGGATGTTGCCGAAACTGCGGTAGTTCTGTTCGAGCTTGATGATGCGCGCCGGCGCGAAATCGCGCTCGAAGTGCTGCATGTTGGCAACCTTCGCGCCACGGAAGGCGTAGATCGACTGGTCATCGTCGCCGACGGCGAATACCGCCGTGTCGGGGCCGGCCAACAGCCGCAGCCAGCGGTACTGCAAGGTGTTGGTGTCCTGGAATTCGTCGACCAGGATGTGGCGAAAACGCGCGTTGTAGTGCTCGCGAAGCGCGCCATCGCGCGCAAGCACCTCGTAGCTTCGCAGCAGCAGTTCGGCGAAGTCGACCACACCTTCGCGCTGGCAGGCCGCTTCATAGAGGCGGTAGATCTCCACCTGCTTGCGCGTGAAGTCATCGTGCGCGTCCACACGATCCGGACGCAGGCCTTCTTCCTTGGCGCTGGCGATGAACCACGCCATTTGCCGCGGTGGATATTTTTCGTCGTTGATCTGGTGCGCCTTCATCACGCGCTTGACGAGCGCGATCTGGTCCTGCGTGTCGAGGATGGTGAAGGTCTGCGGCAACTGCGCCTCGCGCCAGTGCGTGCGCAGAAAGCGGTTGCACAGACCGTGGAAGGTGCCCACCCACATCGGGCGCGTGTTGACCGTCGCCAGAGCGGCGAGGCGGGTGAGCATCTCGCGCGAAGCCTTGTTGGTGAAGGTCACCGCCAGCACGCCGGCCGGGCTGACCTGTCCGGTGGCCAGCAGCCACGCGATGCGCGTGGTCAGCACCCGCGTCTTGCCGGAGCCGGCACCGGCGAGGATCAGGGCGTTCACGTGGGGCAGCGTGACGGCGGTGCGCTGGGGCTCGTTGAGCGGCGCGAGCAGGGCGGTGTTCATCGCTCGATTTTAGGGAGGCGGGGCACGCGGCCCGCCCGCGCTCAGCGCGCGCGCCCGAGCGTCTCGCGCAGCGAACGAACCAGCCGCGTGAGCGCACGCCGCAGACGGAACTTGATGACGCGCGCCATGCGCCAGACGAGGCTCGCGCGGATGGCCTCCAGCCACGCGTCCTTCCACGGTACGAACCAGCGATAGGCGCGTGCGAACCACGCAAGCTGCATCAGCGCCGGCTGCGTCAGCGCAAAGAGCCGCGCGACGATGGCGGTGCCCAGCACCTTGGCGGCAACGATCACGGCGACCCCGAGCCACTGTTGGCCCGACGCCATCAACCACAGCGCAAAGAGTTTCACCGGCACCAGTGCGACGCCCGGTGCGCCGAACAACAGCAGCGCCGGCCACGGCGGCAGGCGGCGGATGCCGGCCTCGATGGCGGCCCACCACGGGCGCCGCGCGAACCAGTCGAAGAGGTGCGCGAGCGTTGCCCAGCCCCATTCGTAGAACATCACGATCAGCGCGAGCGGCAGCTGAAGGAGACGCAGCAGGCGGCCGGAGACGGTGCGCGGCGGGCGGTTCATCGTGACAATGTAGCGGCGTTCGCGCGTGGACCACGCGTGGAGGTGGCGGTTTGCGATGGCTTGCGGGTGGCGCCGATAGAATCGCGGCCATGCCGCCCGATCCCACCCCCTCAGCGCCGAACGGTGCGCCCGTCAACGGCGGCGACACCGAACTGTCGGCCTTCGTGCCGACCTTTCGCGCGTCGGCGCCCTACATCCAGGCGTTTCGTGGCAAGACCTTCGTCGTTGCCTTTGGCGGCGAAGTGATCGCCGATGAGACGTTCCCCAATTTCATTGCCGACCTCAACCTGCTCGCCAGCCTCGGCATTCGCCTCGTGCTGGTGCACGGGGCGCGCCCGCAGGTCGAAAAGTTGCTTGCCGAGCGCGGTATCGAGAGCCGCTATCACCGTGGCGTGCGCGTCACCGAAGCCGATCAGTTGGGTAGCGTGATCGGCGCCAGCGCCCGCGCCCGCACCCGCATCGAGGCGGCGCTGTCGATGGCGCCGCGCACCGGCGTCGTCGCCCCGAGCCACAACCAGATCACCGGTGGCAATTTCGTGGTCGCCAAGCCCATCGGCGTCGTCGATGGCATCGACATGAAGGACAGCAGCGAGGAGCGCCGCGTCGATGCGCAGGCGATCAAGAACTGCCTCGACGATGGCGACAGCGTGCTGATGT
>JAFEDD010000060.1 GCA_018241765.1 Pseudomonadota bacterium
ACCGACGCCTTCACCGCCAAATATATCTTCCCCGGCGGCTATATCCCGGCGCTGAGCGAGACGGTGCGGGCGAGCGAGACGGCACGGCTGATCGTCTCCGACGTCGAAACCCTGCGCCTCCATTATGCGCTGACATTGCAGCACTGGTACGACCGCACTGTCGCACATCGTCCCCAGATCGAGGCGCTCTATGACGCGCGCTTCTTCCGTCTCTGGCAATTTTATCTCGCCGGCGCGCTCGTCTCGTTCGAGCAGGGCGGCATGTGCAATTACCAGATCCAGTATATCCGCGACCGCCACGCCCTGCCGATCACGCGCGATTACATGGCAAGGGCCGAGCGCGGCCATGCGGCGACTGCGGTTGCGCCCGTCCTCGTCGCACCCTAGAGGCTCGCCCGCACACATCACGGGTGGGAGTCTATGGCAAGCAAGGTCAACCGCGTCGTTCTCGCCTTTTCGGGCGGGCTGGACACGAGCGTCATCCTCAAATGGCTGCAGCAGACCTATGATTGCGAGGTCGTGACCTTCACCGCCGATCTGGGCCAGGGCGAGGAGCTGGAGCCGGCGCGGCGTAAGGCCGAGTTGATGGGCGTGAAGCCCGAACATATCTTCATCGAGGATCTGCGCGACGAGTTCGTGCGCGACTATGTCTTCCCGATGATGCGCGCCAATGCCGTCTATGAAGGCCAGTATCTGCTCGGCACTTCGATCGCGCGGCCGCTGATTGCCAAGCGCCAGATCGAGATCGCCCGCCAAGTCGGTGCCGACACCGTTTCCCACGGCGCCACGGGCAAGGGCAATGACCAGGTCCGTTTCGAGCTCGGCTATTACGCGCTCAATCCCGACATCAAGGTGATCGCCCCCTGGCGCGAATGGGATTTAACCAGCCGCACCAAGCTGATCGAGTTCGCCGAGGCGCACCAGATCCCGATCCCGCGCGACAAGCGCGGCGAGGCGCCCTTCTCCACCGACGCCAACCTTCTCCACACCTCGTCCGAAGGCAAGGTGCTCGAGGATCCGTGGGAGGAAGTGCCGGATTACGTCTATTCCCGCACCAACAACCCGGAGGATGCGCCCGACACGCCCGAATATATCACGATCGATTTCGAGCGCGGCGATCCGGTCGCGGTGAACGGGGAGGCGCTTGGCCCGGCCGCTCTGCTCGAAAAGCTCAACGATTATGGCCGCACCCACGGTATCGGCCGGCTCGATCTGGTCGAGAACCGGTTCGTCGGCATGAAGTCGCGCGGCATGTATGAAACGCCGGGCGGCACCATCCTGCATCTCGCCCATCGCGGCATCGAGCAGCTGACGCTCGACGGCGGTGCGGCGCACATGAAGGATGCGCTGATGCCGCGCTATGCCGAACTGATCTATAACGGCTTCTGGTTCTCGCCGGAGCGCGAGATGCTGCAGGCCGCGATCGACAGCTCGCAAAAGTCGGTGACCGGTACGGTGCGGCTGAAGCTCTACAAGGGCGCGCCCCATGTCGTCGGTCGCAAGGCGGACGTGCGCTACAATCTCTATTCGACCGACATCGTCACGTTCGAAGACGATATGGGCGCCTATGATCAGCGCGACGCCGAGGGTTTCATCAAGCTGAACGCGCTGCGCCTGCGCCTCCTGGGGCGGCGGGGGCGCTAGGATAGCCCCTCTCCCCATGGGGGGAGAGGGCGACTCGCGCGATCGCGCGAGCGGGGTGAGGGGGAATAGAGCGAAGCATAGCGAGCGTGGAAGGGACCGCCCCTCACCCTCCCAAGCCTGCCGGCTTGGGCCCCTCCCTCTCCCCGGCGGGGAGAGGGGCTGCTAAGCCGCGCGCCATGACGCCCGCCCGGCCAGCGCCGATCCTCCCCCTCGCGCTGATCCTGACCGTGCTGCTGACGGCCGGGTGGACCATGCTTGCCTGGAGCGAGCTCTCCCGGCTGGTGCTGCCGGATACCGACGACATGATGCGGCTGGCGCAAATCAGGGACTGGCTGAACGGCCAGCCCTTCAGCGACCTGACACAATACCGGATGGGCGGATTAGGCGGCGTGGCGATGCACTGGTCGCGCCTGCCCGATCTGGTGCCTGCGATCGTCGCGACGATGCTCACGCCGTTCATGGGCGCGACCCGCGCCGAGCTGGCGGCGGTGGTGTTCTGGCCGGAGCTGCTGTTTCTCCTGCATCTGTTGCTCGCCGGCAAAATCGCGATGAAGCTCAGCGATGACAGAGCGGCGGGGCCAACCGCGGTGGTGCTGGCAGCGGTCGCCTATCCGGCGATCAGCATGTTCGTGCCGGGCCGGATCGATCATCACGGCCTCCAGATCGTCCTGGTCGAAGCAATGCTGCTGGCCCTGCTTGGCCGCCGATCTTTCGCCGCCGGCCTGTGCGCCGCGACAAGCTTGCTGATCGGGCTGGAAACCGCGCCGTTGGTGGCGGCGGCGATGCTGCACCAATTTCTGCGCTGGATCGAGACGCGGCGCGGCGCGGCTGATTTCGGCGCGGCGTTTCTTGCCGTCACGCTCGCCGGATTTCTGCTGTTGCGCCCGCGTATCTGGACGACCGACTGGTGTGACAGCTTCACGCCCGGCCTGTTCGCGCTGATGCTGATCGCGAGCGGCGCCTGGCTGGTGATGGGCGGTCTCGACCCGCGCCTGCCGGACCGGCGATGGCGGATCGGCAGCGGCCTTGTCCTGGGCGCGCTTGCCCTGGCGGCAGGCTGGGCCGCGGCGCCGCGTTGCTTTGCCGGCCCTTATGGTCCGGTCGACCCTGTGCTGGCGAAAGTCTGGCTCGGTAGCGTCGGCGAGGCGGGCGGGGTGTTCGCGCAGAAACCGGGCACGGTGATCGCCTATCTCGGCCTAGCCTTCGTGGCCCTGGGAGCAATTGGCTGGTTCTGGCGGCGGGAGCCGGAGCGCCGGATGCTGTGGCTCGCGCCGCTTCTGCTGATTGGCGTGTCGATGCTGCTCGCTTTCGTGCAGATTCGCACTGCCTATGCCGCCGCTGCGCTCGCCGCGCCGGTACTGGCGCATCTGATCGCCCGGGCTCGCGCGAAAGGCAGCGCCGCGATGGCGCTGGCATGGCTCGCTTCGGCTGGCCTTATTTGGCAAGGCATCGGCAATCTTGCGGGGAGCGCGACCGCTTCCCCGGCGACGACGCAGACCGGTGCGAGCGGGGCCAGCTGCACGTCCGCCACCACGCTTCAGCAATTCGACAAGCTCGACCCCGGCAATGTCGCCGCGCCGATCGACATGGGCGCCTATCTGGTCGGCCGGACCGGGCTGCGCGCGCTTGCCGGGCCCTATCACCGCAACAATCGCGGCAACCGCGCGATGTACGACTTCTTCCTCTCCGACGTGAACGCCGCCCGCTACCAGGCGAGCCTCTGGGAAATCGACTATGTCGCTTTCTGTCCGGAGAGTTTCGGCGAAGTGCCTGCGGCGATGGTCAAGCCCAACAGCCTGCTCGCGCATCTGCGCGCGGGTGACACGCCCGATTGGCTGGACCCGATGCCGTTGATCGACAGCCGGGCGATGCTGTGGCGGGTCTTGCCGCCGCCGCCGCGCAATCGCTAAGGCCTTGGGAATGGGCGGGGCGACTTGGCTTGATCGGCGCTGGGCCGTCATTACGCTGGTACTCGCGATGGCGATCCCGCTCGTCTGGCCGCCGCTGCCACCGCTGATCGACGTGCTCGGCCATATGGGCCGCTATTATGTGCAAACCCATATCGACCGGGTGCCGGCGCTGGTCGAGGCGTTCAGCTTCAAATGGCGGCTGCTTGGCAATCTGGGCGTCGATCTGCTGATCGAGCCGATCGGGCGGATTTTCGGTATAGAGCTCGGCACCAAGCTGATCGTGCTGGCCGTGCCGCCGCTGACCGCCGCCGGGATGCTCTGGCTCGCCCGCGAAGTGCATGGCCGGGTGCCGCCTACGGCACTGTTCGCACTGCCGCTCGCCTATGCCTTCCCCTTCCAGTTCGGCTTCATCAATTTCTCGCTGTCGGTCGCCTTTGCGCTGCTGATGCTGGCGCTGTGGGTGCGCCTCGCCCGGCTGGAGCGTTTCCGCCTGCGCGCCACGATCTTCGTGCCGCTCGCCTGTCTGCTCTGGCTGACGCACACGGTCGGCTGGGGCCTGTTCGGGCTCGGCGCGTTCGGGTCGGAACTGGCGCGGCGCCGGGCGGGGAGCGAAGGCTGGCCGCGCGCGATCCTGTTCGCAGGTCTGGCCTGCCTGCCGCTCGCCTTGCCGCTGCTGCCGATGCTGCTGCTGCGGAGCACATCGCCCGACGTGCAGACTTTCGATTTCTTCAACGGGCAGGCGAAATTGCTGTGGCTGCAATCGCTGCTGCGCGATCGCTGGCATGCCTACGATCTGATCTCGACCTGGCCGATCATCATCGTCGCGGGCCTGGGCATGTTCGGCCGGCATTTGCGGATGAATCCGCTGCTTGGCATTCCCGCCTTGTTATGCCTGATCGCGTTCCTGCTGATGCCGCGTGTCACGTTCGGTTCGGCCTATTCGGACATGCGGCTGCTGCCCTTCACTTTCGCGATGGCGCTGCTTGCGATCCGCCCGGTCGAGGGCAAGGCCGCGCAATGGCTGGCGGCGGCTGGTCTCGTCTTCCTCGTCATCCGCCTTGCAGGGAGCACGGCCAGCTACGCGCTCTACGACCGCCTTTTCCAGCGCGAACTCGCTGCGCTCGATCATTTGCCCCGTGGCAGCTCGGTGTTGTCGCTGGTGGTGAGACCTTGCGGCAATGAATGGTCGACCGAACGTCTCGATCACCTGCCGGCGCTCGCGATCGTGCGGCGCGACGCTTTCACCAACGATCAATGGACGGTCGACAGCGCGCAGGCGATGCAGGTCATCAAGCCCGGCGTTGGCGCTTTCGCCCGCGATCCTTCGCAGCTCGTCTATCCCAAGATGTGCAGGGGCGAGGGCTCCGACCTCAACGAAGCGATTGCGACCTTCAACCGTGCCGCCTTCGATCACGTCTGGGTGCTGAACGGCTGGGCCGCAGCCGCCGATCTTCAACCCATCTGGTCGAACGGCCACTCCACGCTCTATCGTGTGAAACGATGACGAACCGTCCTGCCCTTTCGATCGTGGTGCCCTGCTACAATGAAGAGGCGTGTCTGGCCGAACTGCACCGCCGTCTTTCCGCCGCCGCGCTGGAATGCGTCGGTGCATCTCGCGAGATCGTGCTGGTCAATGACGGGTCGCGCGATTCGACCTGGGGGGTGATGCAGGCGCTCGCCGCCAGCGATCCGCACCTCGTCGCCGTCAACCTGTCGCGCAACCACGGTCACCAGCTGGCGCTCACCGCCGGCCTTGACCTGGCGATGGGCGATCGCATCCTGATCATCGACGCCGACCTGCAGGATCCGCCCGAACTGCTGCCGGCGATGATGCGCGAGATGGATCTGGCCGGCGCCGACGTTGTCTATGGCCTGCGCCGCAGCCGCGAAGGCGAGACGGCCTTCAAGCGCGGCACGGCCAAGCTGTTCTACCGCCTGCTCTCCAAGGCGACCGACACCGAAATCCCGGTCGATACCGGCGATTTCCGCCTGATCACCCGCCGCGCGCTCGATGTGTTCCTGTCGATGCCGGAGCAGGCGCGCTTCATCCGCGGCATGGTCGCCTGGCTCGGCTTCAGGCAGGTGCCGTTGCCCTATGACCGCGACGAGCGCTTCGCGGGCGTGACCAATTATCCCTTGCGCAAGATGATCCGTTTCGCGCTGGATGCGCTGACCAGCTTCTCCTCGACCCCGCTGAAGCTCGCCAGCCATGCCGGCATCCTGCTCTCCATCGGCTCGCTGCTGCTGATCGTCTATATCCTGGCCGGCTGGCTGACGGGCCGCGCGGTCGAGGGCTGGACATCCCTGATGCTGGTGGTGGTGGCGCTGGGCGCGGTGCAGATGTTCGTGCTGGGCGTGATGGGCGAATATCTCGGCCGCCTCTACAGCCAGTCGAAACATAGGCCGCTCTATATCGTCTCCGATATTCGCGGCGCGCGGGCCGACCGCAGCGCGCGGCTCGGCATCGACGCTTCAGCCGCCATAGGTCCAGTGGCGGTGCATCAGGAACGTCGCGAAGGGCGTGACGAGGATGTTGGGGACGATCGGCCACCAGGTGGGGCCACCCAAAGCCTTCACCAATAACCACACGAAAAAGCTGTTCAGCGCGAAGCCGAACAGATTGACGATGATGAAGCGGGTGCCCATCCGCGCATGATCGTCGCGCGCACCGTGCCCGGCGAAGCTGATCCAGCCATGCGCGAAATAGCCCACGATCACGCCGATCACGAACGCGACCGCGATCGAGACATTGGGGTCCAGCCCCGCCCATTCGACGCCGTAATAATAGATCGCCTGGCCGCCGGCCGTGATCAGCGCGCCAATCACGGCATAGCGGATCAGCTGCCAGAAAGCGGCGCGAGATTCGGGAGTGACTTGGCTGAGCATTCGAAAATCTCTTGGACTCTAACTGCCGTTCGGGCTGAGCCTGTCGAAGCCCTCCCTTTCCTTTTCGCTCGAAGAATCAAGAAGGAAAGGAGGGCTTCGACAGGCTCAGCCCGAACGGTGCAGATTATCGCAGCCTTGCCTCAACCGACGCCTTGGCCATTGCGATCGGCTTGACCAGGGCGGTCGGAATCAGACGGACCATCGCCCGGCGTGCACGCCAGCGCAGGTCGCCGGGGATGTCGACCGATTTGCCCGCCGCCACAAGCGAAGCGCGGATCGCCGGAGACAGCCGCGCCGCGCCAGCCTCATTAGCGTAGATCAGCGAATTGAAGCGATACCAGGGCATCACCGCCCGGTCGTGAGCAATCAGCGGCCGCAGCCAGTCATAAGGCTGATAGCCGCGCGCCGCGAACTTGGCGCGCCAATAACTCAGCGGCTGCTCGTTCACATGATGCTCGCCGCCCTGATACGGCACGGCGGCGGAAAAGAGCACGACATCACCATGCCGGGTCAGCGTTTCGACGAAGCCGTCGGCGGATGCATCGGGCAGATGCTCGGCCACTTCCAGCGACTGGACGAGATCGAATTTCCGCCCCAGGTCCAGCGGCTGCAGCAGATCGTGCGAACGGAAACGGTCGGCCGGGATCGCCAGCCGGTCGCGCGCGACATAGTCGCCATCGACCGCGACCACATCCGGCAGTCCCGCCGCGATCCACTCCGCCGCCCAGGCGCCATGCCCCGCGCCCACGTCCAGCAGGCTCGCGATCGGCATTTCGCCGAGCAGCAGCTTCGCCACCGTGCTCGCAGACGCGCGCGAGCCGGCGTCGATATAATCGTAGAATCCGCCAGAATAGACGTGGTCGCTCATCGAAATTGTCCGTTGTGCGCAAAAGGGCGCCGCTTGTTCTTTAGCGCCGATCCCC
>JAFEDD010000061.1 GCA_018241765.1 Pseudomonadota bacterium
AGACGCAGGATTGGACGAAGCTGGCGGAATGCGGCATCGCCACCGCTCACGGCCCGGTCACGGCCCTCCGCCCGGAAGGCGACACTATCGTCGTACAAACCGGCGCGACGGCCCACTGCTTCGACACTGTCTACCCGGCGCTTGGCTCCGATGTGCACAGCAGCCTGGCGAAAATGCTCGGTGTGGCATTGTCGGATGAGGGCTGCATCAAGGTCGATGCCCACCAGCGCACATCGGTGCCCGGCGTCTATGCGGCGGGCGATGTGGTGAAAGGCCTCGATCAGATCAGCCACGCGATGGGCGAAGGCGGTGTCGCCGCCACCGCCATCCGAAACGACCTCGCCAGAGAGCGCCCGCTGCTCCGCTGACCCATCCCCCCGTCATCCCGAACTTGTTTCGGGATGACGAGCGGGGCGCGCTGCGACGAAAATGCAGTTCTTCGGGACGGAACAGAAGTCCCGCGACCAATCCTCCAATCACCGAGACCGGCGCGCCCAGCACCTGTGCGCTGCGGCACGGGGGCGATCCGGCCGGCCGGGCAAAACGGGGCTCAACAAATCGACCCGTTTTTGGAGCCCGAAATGTCCCGTCCCCACACCCTCACCAGCACAGCCCGCGCGGTCCTGTTGGCAAGCGCAGCCTCGCTCGGCGTGGCGTTCCTTTTCGCCGCCCCGCCGCCGCCGATCGGCGGCCGCGCCGATGCCAGCGTCGAATCCGCAGCGCCTGTCAAGCTCGGCCGGTGGTCGGCGGAAAACGGTCGCGCGCTGATCGCGGAAATCGCCGCATCCGCAAGCGAAGGCCTCGACCCTGCCGATTATTCGGCCGCGGCGCTGGAGGCGGAGCTGAACCGTTCCGGCGGCGGCGAAACCTTCGACCGCATGGCCGACGCCGCCGCGCTGAAGCTGGCGCACGATTATCTGCTCGGCGCAATCGACAACAAGGCCGCTTACGATTGGCACATAGATCGCGCCGATGGCGACCCGTCACGCCTGGCGATGCAGCTGCAGCAGGCGGTCGCCTCCGGCCGCATCCAGCCCTGGCTGCGTTCGCTGCTGCCTTCGGACAGCCGCTATGCAGCGCTGCGCACCGCCTATGCTGAGACACCCGAGGCGAATTTCGTCGCGCGCGGCCGGCTGCGCGCCAATCTGGAGCGCTGGCGCTGGATGCCGCGCGATCTCGGCGCCGACCATATCTATGTGAACGTGCCCAGCTACACGCTGCAGCTGGTAGAAAACGGCAAGCCGGTCACCGAGCATGTCGTGGTGGTCGGCGCCCGCGCGACCCCAACGCCGGCGATCGGCTATGCCGCCCAGTCAGTCGTGCTCAATCCCTGGTGGACGCCGCCCAAGAGCATCAGAGTCTCGGGCAAGGGCTTCGTCCGCGACGGCGGCGCGCTCCGCCAGCCGCCGGGCCCGCGCAACGCGCTTGGCCGGGTCAAAATCGACCTGCCGAATCCGCACGCCATCTATCTGCACGACACGCCGTCCAAGCAGTATTTCGAAAAGACTTCACGCGCCTACAGCCATGGCTGCATCCGCGTGCAGAATGCCGAAGGGCTGGCGGCGGAGCTGGTGAAGCTGGATACCGGCAGCGACGCGGCGGTGGAGCGCGGTCTCAAGACCTACGCGACGCAGACGCTGAAGCTGCGCGAGGCGCGCCCGGTCTGGCTGGTCTATTTCACCGCCGATATCGGCCCGGACGGCAAGCTCAGGATGCTGGAAGACCCCTACAATCGCGACAGCCGCCTGATCGCCCAGCTCGACACGCCGGTGCGGCTGGCGATGCGGTAAAAAAGCCCTCTCCCTGGCGGGGAGAGGGTTGGGTGAGGGGGTTCTGAGTTTGTAATTGGGGCACCGAGCCCGCTCACCCGCTCGCTTCGCGAGTCGCCTCTCCCCGCCGGGGAGAGGAAGATCTTAATGCGTCCCCGCCACCGCGACTTCGCGGTGCAGCGCCAGCACGCGCCGCGCCGTCTCGATTGGGGCGGCGAAGGACGTGCCGGTACCGAACACCGCTTCGCCCGCCGCCGACACGGTCGGCACCTCGACGCCCCGGCGCCATACGTAGAGATAGTCGTCCGCGTCGGGCCGGTTGGTGCCGGTCCAGGGATGGCCGGCGCCGTCGGTCGCGCCGACCAGCACCGCCCGCGGAAAGCCGGCGCGGGCCATCGCGATATTGTCCGGATGATTGCGGCCGTTATTGCCCGCCGCCATCACCACGACGATGCCCTTGGCAGAGGCGCGGCGCACCGCTTCAGTGATCGCCGGATCGTTCGCGAGGCTGAGCGACAGGTTGATCGCATCGACACCAAGGGCCACCGCCTTGTCGATCGCGGCGGCGATCGGCTTGGACGAAGGCTGGCACGGCGGCGCGAAGCCGGCCGGGCAGCCGGCGGGATCGTCGATGCGCAGCGAAACGATGTCGATCTCGCCCTGCGCTTCGCGGTTGATGATCGCCGCGACCATCGTGCCGTGATCATAGCGCGGCTGATAGGCGGGCCGTGCCCCGGCCATGTCATATTCGCCGACCACCACGTTCGCGAGCGCGCCGGTGCGGGCGACGCCGCTGTCCACCACAGCGACGAGCGGCCGGGCCGAAGCGGAAACCGTGGCCAGCAGGCCGCACAGCAGAAGCAACAAACGCACAGCCATCGGCCCCCCGACCGAAACAAACGCGCGAATCCCCCGCGGATTCGTGCAAGGATTATGTGTGCGACTATGGCTTGGCGGAAGTGAAAATCGCGCTAATCGCGACGAACGGAAAGCCTCAGGAGTCGGCCGGATGGACGCGATCGAAACAATCATGCGCACTGCGCCGGTGATTCCGGTGCTGGTGCTCGACGATCCGGACAAGGCGGTCGGCATCGGCGCGGCACTGGTGAAGGGCGGCCTGCCGGTGCTGGAAGTCACGCTGCGCACGCCGCGGGCACTGGACGTGATGAAAGCGATGGCCGGGATCGACGGCGCGATCGTCGGCGCAGGCACGGTGCTTGATGAGCGCCAGCTCGATCAGGCGCTGGATGCCGGCGCACGCTTCATCGTCAGCCCCGGCCTCACCAGCCGGCTCGCCAAGGCCGCGATCGCGCGCCGCGCCAGCTTCCTGCCCGGTATCGCCAATGCATCGGACATCATGCGCGGCCTCGATCTCGGCCTCAACCGCTTCAAATTCTTCCCCGCCGAAGCAAATGGCGGCCTGAAGGCGCTCCGCGCGCTCGCCGGCCCGTTCGGCGACGTCCGCTTCTGCCCGACCGGCGGCATCACGCTGGAAAGCGCGCCGGAATGGCTGGCGGAGCCAGCCGTGCTCTGCGTCGGCGGCAGCTGGCTGGTGAAGCCTGGAATGGACGCGGCCGCGATCGAAGCGGCGGCGCGCAAGGCGGCCAGGCTGAAAGACTAGCATCGAATCCCAATGCCGGCTTGGCTGAGCCTGTCGAAGCCCTTCCTTTCTTCTAACACGGCGATTCAGAAAGAAGAGAAGCCTTCGACAAGCTCAGGCAAGCCGGCCTCAGGGCGGATCAGCCTCCTGCCACACTGGCCAGCCACACCGGCCACGCCGCGACTGCCAGCAACGCGCCCAGCGGCACCCGCGTCGTCGCGCTCACTGGCTCGCCCCGCGCCCGGGCGAGCAGCACTGCCGCCAGGCCGACCAGCCCGGCCAGCAGCAGCACGTAAGGCAAGGCCGCCCAGCCGAGCCATGCCCCGATCGCGCCGAACAATTTGGGATCGCCTCCCCCCAGCCCCTCGCGCTTGCGGATCAGGCGATAGAGCGCGCCGATCAGCCAGAGCGCGCCGAACCCGGCAGCGAGGCCGATCAGCCGGTCGTTCGGGAAAGGCGGAATCCCCGCAGCGCCGGCCGCAATACCGGTCAGCGCGAGCAGATACGTCACCCGATCCGGCAGCCAGAAATGCCCGGCGTCCAGCGCGCCCAGCAGCAACAGCATCCAGCCGAACAGCGCACCCGCCACGCCCGCCGGCCCCGGCGCGACCGCGAAGGAGACGGCGCCGATCAGCGCGGCGGCGATCTCCAGAGCCAGATGCCGCCGGTCGATCGCCGCGCCGCATGTCGCGCAGCGCCCGCGCCGGATCAGGAAGCCCGCGATCGGAATCAGGTCGATCACCCCCAGCACGCGCCCGCAGCCATCGCAGGCCGAGCGCCCGCGCGTCACCTGCTCGCCCTCGGGCCAGCGGATCGCGGCAGTGGAAAGAAAGCTCCCCGCGATCGCGCCCAGGATGAAACCGGCTGCTGCCCACCCTATCTCCATGTCTCTCTACGTATTCGCTCGTCCCGAGCGAAGTCGAGGGGCGCTTGTCCGATCTAGTGCCCACGCCCCTCGACTTCGCTCGGGACGAGCGTCAAAAGGCACCGCAACATTTTACTCCGAGGGTTTGTCATGGCCGCCGATCCGATCGTCATCGTCTCTTATGCCCGCACGCCGATGGGCGGTTTCCAGGGCGCGCTGTCGGGCGTGAGCGCGACCGAGCTTGGCGCGGCCTCGGTGCGCGCGGCGGTGGAGCGCGCAGGCGTGAAGGGTGACGCGGTCGAGCGCATCTATATGGGCTGCGTGCTGCCGGGCGGGCTTGGCCAGGCGCCGGCGCGTCAGGCGGCGCTGAAGGGTGGCCTTCCCGATTCGGTCGAGGCGACCACGGTCAACAAGATGTGCGGCTCCGGCATGCAGGCGGCGATGATGGCCGCCGACGCGCTGGGCGCGGGCTCGGTCGACCTGCTCGTCGCCGGCGGCATGGAGAGCATGACCAACGCGCCCTATCTGATGACCAAGCATCGCGGCGGCGCGCGCATCGGCCATGACCGCATGTTCGATTCCATGTATCTGGACGGCCTTGAGGATGCTTACGAGCCCGGCAAGCTGATGGGCGCCTTCGCCGAGGACACGGCGCGCGAATATCAGTTCACGCGAGAACAGCAGGACGATTACGCGATCGCGTCGCTGACGCGCGCGCAGCAGGCGCAGAAATCGGGCGCGTTCGATCGCGAGATCGTTCCCGTCACGGTCGCCAGCCGCAAGGGCGATGTGATTGTGTCGCAGGACGAGCAGCCGGCCAAGGGCGATGCATCCAAGATTCCGACGCTGAAACCGGCTTTCGCCAAGGACGGCACAATCACCGCCGCCAACGCCTCGTCCATTTCGGACGGCGCCGCCGCTCTGGTGATGACCCGCGCCAGCATCGCGGAGAAGCTCGGCCTCAGCCCGGTCGCGCGCGTCGTGGCCCACGCCGCGCACGCCCATCTGCCAGCCAAATTCACCACCGCGCCGGTGTTCGCGATGCAGAAGGCGCTGGACAAGGCCGGCTGGGCGATCGGCGATGTCGATCTGTTCGAAGTGAACGAGGCGTTCGCCGTCGTCTCGATGATCGCGATGCGCGATCTCGGCATCAGCCATGATGTGCTGAACGTGCATGGCGGCGCCTGCGCGCTCGGCCACCCGATCGGCGCCAGCGGCGCGCGCATCCTCGCCACGCTGCTGTCGGCGCTGGAAACCAAGGGGCAGAAGCGCGGCCTCGCCTCGCTCTGCATCGGCGGCGGCGAAGCGACCGCAATGGCCGTGGAGCTGATGAACTAGGACGCGCAAGGGTGGCGGTGAAGGCGCTTGTCGATCCCGGCCACGCGCTGGGTCCGGGCCTCGC
>JAFEDD010000062.1:0-1549 GCA_018241765.1 Pseudomonadota bacterium
GTCGACATCGGCAGGCACATGACGGCGCCTTCGAGCGCGTACCCCTTCGTGGCATAGGAGCGGTAGAACGTGTAGTCCTCGAAGTAGCGATGGTTGGCCGGTCCGTTGCTGCCGTTGTTGAAGGTTCGATAGAGCGCCGTGCTGTCACCGCTGCATGGGTTCTCGGTGGCGGCGAAGGTCTGCACGGTGTCGAGCGCATACCAGGCGATGCCTTCGTCGACGAAGCCCGGCGTGCGCAGCAGCAGGGCGCGATCGCTGTCGCTGATGGTGAAGAAATGCGATCCAACGGCCGGCGCGAAGAAGCGGTAGACCGGCTTGGCGCGTGCGTCCTGCCCCTGTGTGAAGGCACTGAAGGTGACGCCCGTGCGGCGCCAGCCAACGCTCGCGTACTGATCGAGCAAGGCCCAGTCAGCGGGGTTGGCGCTGATGAAGTACTTGTTCCACGCGGGGTTGACGAACTCGACGATGGTGGCCCCCGGTTCTGCGGCCTGGGCGCCGAGGGCGGCCGATGCGACGGCGGTGGCGAGAGCGAACCGGAGCGTCAGGTGACGCGTCGGGTGTCGGGGGTCGGGCATGGCGTGCTCCTTGTGTTCTTGGTGGCCGTCGCCGTGCAACGCGTTCGTCGCGCGCGACGACGACATCGGCCAGCGAATGCTTGTAACGAATCGTTTCACCGGCGCGCTGACGCCCCACTGACCGCGCGCTGCAACGGCGCACGGCAGATGACTTTTCGCGGAAACCCGCAACCGCAATGGGCTTGCGCTCGGAAAAAGCCGAAAGTCGCCTTCGGCAGCGAGCGAAGGCAGCGAGCGTCGGCGGGCGAGGGCGTGCGCCGACGATCGAATGCAACACTTTGGGAATTGTGCATAAGTCTTTCATTTTTCATTGATTTTTGTTTGTCAATTCAATGAAGATAGCGAGCTAAGTGCCTGAAAACGTGGCATCTTTGCAATGAAGACCGTGCGGTGGTCAAACTGTGCATAAAAGTGGGGACTAATGGAAAAAAGGTGGGATAATGACCCGTATGTTTACCGGTCCATCCCATGTCAGCATCGATGCCAAGGGGCGCGTGGCAATTCCCACGCGCTATCGGGATGCCCTGGGCGTGAACCTGGTGTTGACGGCCGATCCCTCCGGCTGCCTGTTGCTGTTTCCCGCCGATGCCTGGCAGCCGTTTGCGGACCGTGTCAGCGCGCTGCCCAATCTCAATCCGCGCATCAAGGCGATGCAGCGCATGTGGCTGGGCTACCGCAGCGATTGCGAAGTCGACGCGGCTGGCCGTATCGTGCTGTCACCCGAGCTGCGCGATTACGCGAAACTGGAGCGCAGCGTGCATCTGTTTGGGCAGGGCGATCGCTTCGAGCTGTGGAGCGAGCGCGGCTGGCAAGACGTCGTTGATCTGGCGCAACGCTCGATGCGCGAAGAACCGCCGGCCGAGCTGGCCGGCTTGTCGGTATGAGTGCGGCGTCACCATGGCCACGTTCGAACACCGCTCCGTCATGCTGCACGAGCTCTGCGATGCGCTGCAACCGGAGCGCGGCGGCGTGTT
>JAFEDD010000062.1:1607-2785 GCA_018241765.1 Pseudomonadota bacterium
CGCCGCGCTGGAAGCGGCAGGCATCACCGATCCACGTTTCGAATTCGTCTCCGCGCGTTTCGCAGAACTGCCCGTCGTGCTGCGCGAACGAGGCATCGCCACCGTCGATGCCGTCGCGCTCGACATTGGTGTCTCGTCGCCGCAGCTCGACGACGCGGACCGCGGGTTCAGCTTCATGCGCGACGGGCCGCTCGACATGCGCATGGATCAGCGTCACGGCGTCAGCGCGGCCGAATGGCTTGCGCTCGCGACGCGCGAACAGATCGCCGAGGTGATCCGTGACTACGGTGAAGAGCGGTTTGCTTCGCGGATTGCAGCAGCGATTGTTGCTGCACGCGAGCGCCAGCCCATCGAGCGCACCGTTCAGCTCGCGCAGATTGTCGAGAAAGCCGTCCCAGCGCGGTGGCGCGGCCAGCATCCGGCGACCCGCACGTTCCAGGCTGTTCGGATTCACGTCAATGGTGAACTCGAGGAGCTTCGAATGGCGCTGAGCGCACTCCCCAGCCTGCTCGCGGCCGGGGGGCGGGTCGCCGTCATTACGTTTCATTCGCTGGAAGATCGCATCGTCAAGCAGTGGATGCGTGCGCAGAGCGGTCGCGTCGCGATCGATCCGCGTCTGCGTCACTTGCCCGCGGTGTCGGGGCCGGAGCCGACCATGCGTCTCGTGGGGCGCGACGCAGCGGCGAGCGAGGCCGAAGTTGCCGCCAATCCGCGCGCGCGAAGCGCTCGCCTGAGGGTGGCCGAACGCCTTGCCGAGGGCGCGGGAGCGCCGACATGAGTCGCGCCAATGTCGTGCTCGCCCTGCTGGTGTGGATCAGCGCGTTCGCGCTGGTCAGTAGTCAATACCGCGTGCGTCACTTGACCATCGAGATCAATCGCGCGCGCGATCTTTCATACCAACTCGAATCGGACCGCAATCGGGCTGTCCTTGTCCAGTCGCGGTTGTCGACACCGACCATCGTCGAACGTACGGCGCGTGAGCGCCTCGGCATGGAGTTGCCCGATTCGACTCAGACGCAGCGAATCGAGCTTGGCGGCGATGGCGCAAACGATCCGTCGCAGGTGTCGCCGCGATGAGAGAGCGCACCAAGTCGGTCAATGTCCGCAACGCCCCGCAGTTTGCGATGTGGCGAGTGCGTGCCGTCGCCTGGGGCCTGCTTGCGGGCTTCGTTGTGCTG
>JAFEDD010000062.1:2873-18923 GCA_018241765.1 Pseudomonadota bacterium
GATCGCGAAGGCGCGGTGCTCGCCTCCAGCGTTCCGGCGCGCGGTGTGCTCGCGTTTCCCGATCAGGTCGAAATGTCGGACACCCAGCGCGTCGGTCTTGCGCAGGGCTTGCAGATGAAGCCGAAGGATCTCGATCGCAAGCTCGATACCGAGCGCGATCTGGTGTTTTTGGCTCGTGGCATCACCCCGGAGCAGGGGCAGAGCATCGCTGCGTTGAAGATTCCCGGCATTGCGATTCAGACCGAGTACAAGCGCGAATACCCGTCACAGGAAGTGGTGGGGCAGGTGCTGGGCATCACCAACGTCGACGATGTTGGCCAGGAGGGCATCGAACTGGCGCAGAACGAATGGCTATCGGGCAAACCTGGCGCGCGTCGCGTCACGATCGACCGTCGTGGCGGCGTCGTCGAGGAACTGGGCAGCGTGCGTACGCCGCAGCAAGGCCGCGACCTGCAGCTTGCGCTCGATTCCCGGGTGCAACATTTGGCCTTTCGCGAGCTCAAGCGTGGGGTTGAAGCGCATCGCGCCAAGGGAGGCGCCGCGGTGGTGCTCGATGCGACGTCGGGGGAAATTCTCGCGCTCGTCAACTACCCGACGGCAAAGCCGGGCGACCGCGCTGCCGCCGTCAATGGGGGGCTGCGCAACCGTGCCGTCGCCGATCTGTTCGAACCGGGTTCGACGATGAAGGCGTTCACGGTGGCCACGGCGCTGGAAACAGGCGCCGTGCGCCCGGACACGCTGATCGCCATGCCGGGAAGCACCTACACATTGAACGGAGCCACCATCCGTGACACGCATCTGATCGGCAGCAATGGTGTTGCCTCGTTGACCGAGATCGTGCAGAAGTCGAGTAACGTGGGTACGGCGCGCATCGCCGAGCGTCTGCCCAATGAAGTCATGTGGCGCCATCTCGAACGCGCGGGCTTCGGACGCGCTCCGCAGACGGGGGTACCGGGGGAGGCGCACGGCAGACTGCGCTCCCCGCAATCCTGGCGCCCGATCGAGAAGGCGACCATGAGCTACGGCTATGGCTTGTCGGTCAACCTCGTGCAATTGGCGCGCGCCTACACCGTGTTCGTCAATCGAGGTGAACTGGTCGACGTGACGTTGCTGAAGAACAACGGAGCGAGTCGGCGGACACGCGTGTATTCACGCGACACCGTGGCCTCGGTTCTGCCGATGCTCGAGAAGGCAACGTCCAAGGAAGGCACGGCGCCGCTGTCGCAGGTGCCGGGCTACCGTGTGGCGGGCAAGACGGGCACGGCGAAGAAGCTGGTGGGCGCCACCTACTCCGATGCACGCTACATCGCATCCTTCGTCGGCCTCGCGCCGGTCAGCAATCCGAAGTACGTCGTTGCCGTCATGATCGACGAGCCGGCGGGCGGCGTGTTCTACGGCGGTCAGGTCGCGGCGCCCGTGTTCAGCAGCATCATGGGCCAGACACTGCGTCTGCTCGAAGTGCCGTTCGACGCGCCACTGCCGGGTAACGCACCGAGTGCGGACACGCAGGTTGCCATCGTACGCGGGGCGCGGCCATGAGCGCCAGCATGCTGCACGTCGCCGAAGTCATCGCGCAGCTCGACCGGCTCGGGGTCGCGCGCCGCCGAATGACGCTCGATTCGCGCGCCGTGGGCCCAGGCGATGTGTTCGTGGCATTGCCGGGCGCCCATCGCGATGGGCGCGAGTTCATCGCGATGGCGCTGGCGGCCGGAGCCGGCGCCGTCATTCAGGAAGCTCGCGGCGCCGTGTCGGGCTCGGGCAATGCGCGAGTGCTCGATGTGCCCGATCTGGCGCCGCAGCTTGGCGCGCTCGCCGCAGAGTTCTATCGGCACCCGGCACGCGATCTGCGCCTCGTCGGCGTCACCGGAACCAATGGCAAGACGACGATCGTGAATGGCCTGCAGCAAGCCTTTGCCGCCCTCGGCGAGCGCTGCGCCGCGATCGGCACGCTGGGTGTGAGCTTCGAGGGGCAGCACTGGTCCACCGCCAACACCACGCCGGACGCAGTGACGTTGCAGACGACGCTGCGCGACCTGCGCGACGCCGGAGCCCGCGTGGTGGCCATGGAGGTCAGCTCCCATGCGCTCGCGCTCGGGCGCGTCGCCGGCCTTGCGTTCGACAGCGCGATCTTCACCAATCTGACGCAGGATCACCTCGATTTCCATCAGACGATCGAGGCGTATGCCGCAGCGAAGGCGACGCTGTTCACCGATCATCCGGTGGCGCACCGGATCCTCAACGCCGACGATCCGTTCGGGCGCGCACTCATCGGGCGCGAACTGCCCGACACCTGGTCGTTCGGGCTCGATTCCGCAGCGCGCGTGCGCGGCGACATCGTGAGCGCCGACGCTCAAGGCATGTGCCTGGCCATCACCTGTGACGGTCAGCGCGCCGTGGTGCGCACCCCGATGATCGGGCGCTTCAACGCGAGCAACCTGCTCGCAGTCGCGACGACGCTGTTGGCGCGGGGCGTGCCGAGTCAGGACATCGCGGGCGCACTGACCGCGATCACGGCGGCACCAGGGCGCTTGCAGCGTGTGGGTGACGCGACGCCGACTGCTCCGCGCGTGTATGTGGACTATGCACACACGCCCGACGCGTTGGCCAAGGCGCTCGATGCGGTGCGCGAAACCGATCCCGAGGCGCTTGCGGTCGTCTTCGGTTGCGGCGGTGATCGCGACCGCGGCAAGCGCGCGCAGATGGGGCGCATCGCCGACGAGCGTGCGGATCGCGTCTACGTCACCAGCGACAACCCGCGAAGCGAGTCGCCCGAGCGGATCATCGCCGACGTGCTGCAAGGAGTCGCCGCGCCGACGGCGGAGCGCATCATCGTACTGCCGGATCGAGCCGAAGCCATCGCGCGCGCGATTTCCCGCGCCGGAGCGAGTGACGCCGTGCTGGTCGCCGGCAAGGGGCATGAGACGTATCAGGAGAGTGCCGGCGTGCGTCGCCCGTTCTCCGACGTCGAGCACGCCGAGCGCGCGCTGCTCGCGTGGCGGCTCGAACATGACCGGGGAGCGCGCCATGTGGTCGGCTGAGTTTCTGGCGAAGGCCGCGGTAGGTCGCCTGCATGGAGCGCCGGCGGGAGCCCACTTCACTTCGGTGTCCATCGACACCCGAACGCTCGAGCCCGGGGCTCTGTACGTGGCGTTGCGGGGCGCCAACTTCGACGGTCATCGCTTCATCGACGCCGCGATCGCACGTGGCGCGCGCGGCATCGTCGCTGCGGCGCCCATCACCACCGTGCCCGACGGCGTCGCCGTCATCGAGGTCAGCGACACGCTGCTCGCATTGCAGATGATGGGGCATGCAGCACGTCGGCAATTTGCCGGATCGGTGATCGCCATCACCGGCAGCAACGGCAAGACGACGACCCGGCAGTTGACCGCCTCGGTGCTGCGTGAGCACTTTGGTGACACCGCGGTGCTCGCCACCGAGGGCAATTACAACAACCACATCGGCGTGCCGCTGACGTTGCTGCGGCTGCGACCGTCGCACCGCGTTGCCGTCATCGAGATGGGCATGAACCATTTCGGCGAGCTCGGCTTGCTGTCGAGCCTCGCGCAACCCGACATCGCCGTCATCACCAACGCCGCGCCCGCGCATCTCGAGGGCGTCGGGTCGCTGTCAGGGGTGGCCTGCGCCAAGGGCGAGGTCTTCGCCGGTGTTGCGCGCGAAGGCGTCGCCATCATCAACGGCGACGATGCCTTCGCGTCCTATTGGCAAGCGATCAATCGCGAGCGGCGGGTCGTGCGCTTCGGGTTCGATGACGCCGCCGACGTCATGGCTCGCTACTCGGCGTCGGAGGGCGCGCTGGAGCTCCGGCGCGGCTGGCCGCAACCGTTCACGGCGGCGTTGCCTTTTGCGGGGGAGCACAACGGTCGCAACGCGCTCGCGGCCGCCACGGTAGGAATGGTGTTGGGTGTCCCCGCCGACGCCGTCGTGCGTGGTCTTGGCAAGGCAACGAACATCGGTGGGCGATTGACGCGCCACACGCTGACTCCGACGCTGTGCGTCATCGACGACAGCTACAACGCCAATCCGGCCTCCATGCGCGCGGCAGTGCAGGTGCTGCTTCAGGAGCACGGAATCCGCGTGCTCGTCATCGGCGACATGGCCGAGCTGGGCGCTCACAGTGACGCGCTGCATCGCGCGCTGCTGGCCGAAATCGAACGAACTGCGGTTGAACACGTCTTCACGCTCGGGCCGCGCATGCATGCGGCGGCGCAGTCACTCGCCGGGCGCGCCGTGACGCACCGTGACCTCGACGTCTTGATGGATGAACTGAACCGCGTGCTCGACGGCGCAAGCCCGACGGCGACGACCGTATTGGTCAAGGGCGCGCATTCGATGGCGATGCATCGCGTGGCCGAACGCCTGGCTGCACGCGTGGGAGTGCATTGATGCTGCTGTGGCTTGCCAACCTCTTCGCCAACGACATCCGTGCGCTATCGGCGTTCAACTACATCACGCTGCGCAGCGTCCTTGCCTGCGCCACGGCGATGGCCATCGCGCTGGCCCTCGGTCCGCGCATGATTCGTTGGCTGTTGACGATGAAGATCGGACAGGCAGTGCGCGACGATGGCCCGCAGTCGCATCTGGCCAAACAGGGCACGCCGACGATGGGGGGGGCGTTGGTGCTGACGGCAATCGCCATCTCCACGCTCTTGTGGGCCGACCTCAGCAACCGCTTCGTTTGGGTCGTCATGTTCGTCATGCTCGGATTCGGCGCGATCGGCTGGGTGGACGACTACCGCAAGGTGGTGCACAAAAACCCGAAGGGGATGTCGGCGCGCGAGAAACTCGGGTGGCAGGCAGCGATCGGGCTGATTGCCTCGACCTACCTTGCCTTCGCGGTGTCGGCGCCGAGCACCGGAAAGATCTTCGCGCTGATCCTGCAATGGGTGCAGAGCGGGTTCACCAACGAACTGCCGTCGAAAGCGGACCTGATCGTGCCGTTCTTCAAGAACATCGGCTATCCGCTTGGCCTGTTCGGGTTCATCGGGCTGACGTGGTTCGTCATCGTGGGCACCAGCAACGCGGTCAACCTGACCGATGGCCTCGACGGGCTCGCCATCATGCCGGTGGTGATGGTCGGCAGCGCGCTGGCGGTCTTCGCGTATGTCGTCGGCCGCGTCGATTATTCACGCTACCTGCTGTTTCCGCACATTCCCGGCGCCGCCGAATTGATGGTGTTCTGCGGCGCGATGGCCGGTGCGGGCCTGGGCTTCCTGTGGTTCAACGCGCATCCGGCGCGTGTCTTCATGGGCGACGTCGGCGCGCTCGCGCTGGGCGCCGCGCTCGGCACCATCGCGGTGATCGTGCGTCAGGAAATCGTACTGGTGGTGATGGGGGGGGTGTTCGTGGCCGAAACGGTGTCGGTCATGCTGCAAGTCGGGTACTTCAAGTACACCAAGGGGCGTCGCATCCTGCGCATGGCGCCGCTGCACCATCACTTCGAACTGGGGGGCTGGCACGAGAACCATGTGGTGATCCGCTTCTGGATCATCACCATGTTCCTGGTGCTCGCCGGTTTGTCCACGCTGAAGCTGCGCTGAACGGAGGCCGCCGCTTGTCTCGCTACGCGCAATCAAGGACCACCGTCGTCGGCCTCGGGGCCACCGGGTTGTCGCTCGCGCGCTATTTGAGCGCACGCGGGGCGATCGTGGCCGCGGTTGATTCGGAGGCATCGCCCGCCGCGCTGCCGCAGTTTCGTCGCGAACTGCCGGCGGCTCGTTTCTCGGCGCTCGACTTGGTGCGCGATACGTTGCCGTCGTCGGATCTCGTCGTGTTGTCGCCTGGCGTGCCGAGAGCGTCTCCTGCGGTCCGCGCGGCCATCGAGCACGGCATTCCCGTCATCGGTGACATCGAGATCTTCGCCCGTGAAGTTCCTGCGGACGCCCGTGTGTTCGCGGTCACGGGTTCGAACGGAAAGACCACGACGACCGCGCTTGCCGGCGAACTCGCGCGCACCGTTGACGCGGGCGCGCAAGTCGTCGGCAACATCGGCGTGCCCATTCTCGATGCGCTGCAAGCGGCGCCCGACGCACGCACCTGGGTGCTCGAACTGTCGAGCTTTCAACTCGAATCGACGACGTCGCTGCACACCGAGGCGGCCTGCGTGCTCAACGTGACGCCCAACCATCTCGATCGCTACCCGAGCTTTTTTGCCTACGCCGCAGCCAAGGAGCGCATCTTCGACGGCGCTCGGCGACAGGTGCTCAACCGAGACGACGTCTGGTCGTCAAGCATGCGCCGGCCGGCTTGTGCCGCGACCACCTTCGGCGCGATGCCGGCGCCGAGTGCATCGGACTACGGCGTCGAAGGCGAGGGAGATCAAGCGCGGCTGATGCGCGGCCGCGAACGAATCGCCGACGTCAACACGCTGGGTGTCGTCGGTGCGCACAACGTTCAGAACGTGCTCGCGGCACTCGCGCTGGTGGATTCGCTCGAGGTGTCGACGGACGCCCGCGCGCGCGTGCTGAGCGCCTTTCGAGGGATGCCCCATCGCTGCCAGGCCGTTGGCACCGTGGCCGGCGTGCGTGTCATCGACGACTCGAAGGCGACGACCGTGGTGGCGTCGATTGCCGCACTCGAAGGGCTGTTCGCGCCCGTCTGGCTCATCGCGGGTGGCGATGGCAAGGGACAGAATTTCGACGCCCTCGCCACGGCTGCCGCGCGACGCTGTCGCGGCGTGCATCTGATTGGCCGTGACGCCGAGGCGATCGCCTCGGCGCTCGCGACAAGCGGCGTGCCGTGGCGCAAATTCGACACCCTGGCTGACGCGACAGAGGCGGCGCTGAGCGCGGCGCGCTCGGGTGATGTCGTCCTGCTGTCGCCGGCTTGCGCCAGTTGGGACATGTTCCGCAACTTCGGTCATCGGGCGGAAGTGTTCATCGCTGCGGTCGAGGCATGGGCGGCACAACGCGGCGTCAGCCTGACCCTGACGCCCGTTGGCGGCGGAGCGTTGGCATGAGCGCGGCAGCGTGGTGGGGCGCGCTGCGCGAACGCATGGCGTCGTCGCCAAGCGCTCCGTGGTCGCGCGCGCAGGGCGAACGTCGCATGCAGTCGCCAACCGGAGTGGCGGCCGAGTTCGACGTGACGTTGCTGTGGGTGATCTTCGCGCTGGTGGCGCTGGGTCTGCTGATGGTGTACTCCTCGTCGATCGCCAGCGCGAGCGAGAGTCGCTTCACGCGCTTCTCGGCGTCGTACTACCTGATTCGGCAACTCGTGTTCGTCGTCATCGGCGCCGTGCTCGCGCTCTTCGTTTTCGAAACCTCGATGCGCAACTGGCAACGCGCCGCGCCCTATGTGTTCGCGTTCGCCATCGTTTTGCTGGTGCTGGTGCTGCTGCCCGGCATCGGGCGCGTCGTCAATGGCGCTCGCCGCTGGATCGCGCTCGGCCCGTTTGGCTTGCAGCCCTCGGAGCTGATGAAGTTCGCCATCGTGCTCTTCGCGGCGCGCTACGCGGTCACCAAGGCTGCCGTGCTGCATGCTGCGCAGCCGCTGAAGCAGAGCCTGATCCACGGGCTCGGCCCGTTTCTGCTCTGGGCGCTCCTGATCAGCGTGTTGCTGTTGAAGGAGCCCGACTTCGGGGCGACGCTGGTCGTGCTGAGCACGGGGCTCTTGGTGCTCTTCATGGCCGGGCTCGATGCGCGGCTGGTGCTGCCGGTGCTCGCCGTCGGGCTCATCGCGGCGGTTGCGCTGGTGTGGATCGAGCCCTACCGCCTGGAGCGCGTCTTCGGCTTTCTCGATCCCTGGAAGGAAGAGTTCGGCAAGGGCTATCAGTTGACGCAATCGCTGATCGCGATCGGGCGCGGTGGCCTGTGGGGCCTTGGCATCGGAGCGGGCGTGTCGAAGCACTACTACCTGCCCGAGGCGCATACCGACTTCATTCTGGCGGTGACGGCGGAGGAGCTGGGCCTGCTCGGGCTGTGCCTGGTGATCGCTGCGTTTGCGTGGCTCACGTGGCGTTCGTTCATGATCGGGCGGGAAGCGCGGCGGCTCGAACAGCCCTTCTCGGCGCTCGTCGCGCAGGGCATCGGCACGCTGTTCGGCATCCAGTCGTTGATCAACATCGCCGTGAATCTCGGTTTCGCGCCAACCAAGGGCCTCACGCTGCCGCTGATGTCCTATGGTGGTTCGGGAATGATCGCCAGTCTCGTCACGCTTTCGGTGCTGCTGCGCATCGATTGGGAAAACCGCCGGCTGGCGCGGGGGTTCAAGGTATGAGCCGCGACAAACCGCACCTGTTGATGATGGCGGGCGGCACGGGGGGGCATATCTTCCCCGGCCTCGCCATCGCCCGCGCGATGCGCGAACGCGGCTGGCGCGTGAGCTGGCTCGGCACACCGCGCGGCATGGAGCAGACGTTGGTGCCGCAGGACATCTTTCGGCTGCATGCCATCGCCTTCGAAGGGGTCGTCGGTCGCGGAGCGGGCGCGAAGCTCATGCTGCCGCTACGACTCGCGCGCGCCTATCGCGAGGCGCGCCGGTTGTTGCGCGAACTGCGCCCCGATGTGGTGATCGGCATGGGCGGCTACCCGACCGTCCCCGGTGGACTGGCCGCCGCGCGCGGTGGCATTGCGCTGGCCATTCATCAGAGTGACGCGGTGGCGGGTCTCGCCAACCGCGTGCTCGCGCGTGTCGCAGACCGTGTGCTCGTGGGCTTCGCGACGGTATTCCCGCAATACGCATCGAAGCGAGTCGTGACCGGCAATCCGATTCGCGCCGAGTTCGCGCGGTTTGCCGAGCCGTCCGCGCGCTTCGTGGGGCGCGAGGGCGCGCTCTCCGTGCTGTTGATGGGGGGCAGTCGCGGCGCCGAGGCGATCAACGCGTTGCTGCCAGCGGCGCTTCGTCTGTTGCCCGCAGAGCGTCGACCCCGCGTCGTGCATCAAACCGGCCGCGGCGCGAAGGGGTCGACCGCCGCGCTCTACGAAGCGGCGGGCGTCGATGCCGACCTCGTCGAATTCATCGATGATGCAGCAACTGCGCTGGCTCGCTGCGACCTGTTCATCGGCCGCAGTGGGGCGAGCACCGTGGCGGAGCTCGCCGCCATGGGTGTGGCTTCGCTGCTCATTCCCTATCCGCATCACAAGGATCAGCAGCAATTGCGCAACGCTCGTGTGCTGTCCGACGTCGGAGCGGCGGAAGTCCTCGAGCAACCCGGTTTGACGGCGGAACGCTTGGCGCAGGCCATCGGTTCGCTCACGCGCGAGCGCTGCCTGCAGATGGCGAACGCGGCACACACGCTGGCACGCCCCGATGCCACGGCCGAGATCTGCACGGTGCTGGCCTCGCTCGCGCCCGGCGCCGCAGCCGGTTCGGATGCGAAGGAGGCGAGCGCATGAAGTTTCGCATGCAGCGACTGCACTTCGTCGGCATCGGCGGCATCGGCATGAGCGGCATTGCCGAGGTGCTGCACAACCAGGGCTATACGGTCAGTGGCAGCGATGCGGCGAATTCGCCGGTGGTCGAGCGTCTTGCCGCCCTCGGCGTGCACACGACGATCGGCCATCGGGCCGAGAATCTCGGTGATGCGCAGGCCGTCGTCGTGTCCTCCGCCGTCGCTCCAGACAACCCCGAGGTGGTGGCCGCCCGTGCCGCGAAATTGCCGGTGGTGCCGCGCGCGTTGATGCTCGCCGAATTGATGCGCATGAAGCGCGGCATCGCCATCGCCGGCACGCACGGCAAGACGACGACGACCTCGCTCGTCGCGAGCGTGCTGGCCGCCGGTGGCCTCGACCCCACCTTCGTGATCGGCGGGCGGCTTCTCGCGGCGGGATCGAACGCGCGGCTCGGCACCGGTGAATTTCTGGTGGCCGAGGCCGATGAGTCCGACGCTTCGTTCCTGCATCTGGCTCCGACGTTGGCGGTCATCACCAACATCGATGTCGACCACATGGAGACCTACGCGCACAGCGAGGAGCGGCTGCGTCAGGCATTCGTCGATTTCGCGCACCGTTTGCCGTTCTACGGTTCGCTGTACGCCTGCATCGACGACGACGGTGTCGCCGCCATCTTGCCGCGCATCGCCAAACCGGTGCTGACCTACGGCCTCCGTGACGAGGCCGAGGTACGGGCGACCGACATCGCGGCCGATGGCGCCTCCATGCGCTTCGTCGTGCATCGCGGCGAGCGGCAACCGCTGCCGATCACGGTGCGTCTGGCGGGGCTGCACAACGTGCGCAACACGCTCGCCGCCGTGGCCATCGCGCAAGACCTTGGCGTCGCCGATGCCGTCATCGCGCGCGCGCTGGCGAGTTTCGGTGGTGTGGCTCGCCGCTTCCAGCGCTACGGAAGCGTTCGCAGCGCCGACGCGCAGTTCGAGCTGATCGATGACTATGGCCACCACCCGGTGGAATTGCGCAGCACGCTGGCTGCGGCGCGCGCCGCGTTCCCGGGCCGGCGTTTGCTGCTGGCGTTTCAGCCGCACCGCTTCACGCGCACGCGCGACCTGTTCGAGGACTTCGTCGCCGTGCTCTCCGAGGTCGATGCGCTGCTGTTGGCGGAAGTCTACGCGGCCGGAGAGGCGCCGATCGTCGCCGCCGACGGCCGCGCGCTCGCACGCGCCGTTCGCCTGCGCGGCGCGGTCGAACCCGTGTTCGTCGCCCATATCGCGGACATGGCGCAGCAGATCCTGACCAGCGTGCGCGACGGCGATGTGGTGATGACGATGGGGGCGGGGTCGATCGGTGGCGTGGCACAGCAGGTGGCGCAACGTGCGGCAGGAGGGGTGCGATGACGACCGATCCCGGCGCGGTCAATCGGGCGGCGATGATCGTTGGCACCATTGCGACGCTGCTGCTCGTGTGGTGTGCGTTGGCGTGGGTGGGTTCACGCGGGGTGTTCGCGCTGCGTGACGTGCGCGTGCTCTCGCCTCTGGTGGAAGTCGATGCCGGTTTGCTCGAATCGGCCATTCGTACCGACCTGCGCGGCACGTTCTTCTCGATCGCACCGAACAAGGCGCGCGCGACGTTGCGCAAGTTGCCGTGGGTTCGCGACGTGACGGTGCGTCGGCGCTGGCCGCTCGGGCTCGATCTTTCGGTCGAAGAGTACCGCGCGGTCGGGTACTGGGGGGACAGCGAAATCCTCTCTGACCGTGGCGATGTGTTCCGCGCGGCGTCGAAGGCGCCGATGCCGCGCTTCGACGGCCCGCTTGGCAGCGCGCCCGAGGTGCTGGCGCGCTACCACGAGGCGCGCGTCGCGTTGGCCACGCACGGCATCGTGATCAAGGCGCTTTCACAGTCACCGCGTGGCGCGATCAGCGTCGTCACCGACAACGGCATGCAGATCGAATTCGGCCGTGAGCATTACCAGGAGCGACTGGCCCGCTTCGTCGCGCTGTTCGCGGGTTGGCCACCGGCATTTCGCGCGACGCTCGCCCGCGTCGACCTGCGCTACAAGGCCGCCGTGGCGGTGGCGCGTGGTGGCGCGGCCGCGGGCGGCGAGATACAGAAAGGTCAATCGTGAGTGAATTGATTGCCGCACTCGACATCGGCACGTCGAAGGTCGTGGCGCTGGCGGCCGAGATGGATGCCGAGCATCGCATCAACGTCATCGGCTTCGGTGAGCAGCCTTCGCTCGGCCTGCGCAAGGGCATGGTGGTCGACATCGACGCCACGACCAATACCGTTGCCGCCGCTGTGCGAGAAGCGGCGGCCATGGCCAACTGCAAGATCGGAAACGTGTTCGTCGGCATCGCCGGCTCGCACATCCAGAGCCTGAATTCGAGCGGCATGGTGGCGATGAAGGACACCGAGGTGACCGAGGGCGACATGGAGCGCGTGATCGAGACGGCGCGCGCGATTGCGATCCCGAACGATCAGGTCGTGCTGCATACGTTGCCGCAGGAATACATCATCGACGGTCAGGAAGGGGTTCGTCGTCCACTCGGCATGAGCGGCCGCCGACTCGAAGTGAAGGTGCACATCGTGACCGGCGCCGTGTCGGCGGCGGAGAACATCGAAAAGTGCGTGCGCCGCTGTGGCTTGCACCCGCAGGAACTGGTGTTGCAACCGCTCGCGTCGGCTGCGGCGTGCCTGACTCGGGACGAGATGGAGATCGGAGTCGGCTTGGTCGACATCGGCGGCGGCACGACGGACTTTGCGCTGTTCACCGGCGGCGCCATTCGCCACACGGGCGTGATTCCCGTTGCCGGCGACCAGATCACCAACGACATCGCGATGGCACTGCGCACGCCCAGCAAGGAAGCGGCGGATATCAAGCATCGCTACGCCTGCGCGCTGACGAAACTGGTCGATGCCGACGAGTTGATCGAGGTGCCGAGCGTCGCGGATCGTCCCGCGAAGACCATGTCGCGCCACGTGTTGGCCGAGGTGGTGGAGCCGCGTGTCGAAGAGCTGTTTCAGTTGGTGCACGAGCAGATTCGCCGCTCCGGATTCGAGCCGCTGTTGCGCTCGGGCATCGTGCTCACCGGCGGCAGCAGCATCTTGCCCGGCATGGTGGAGCTGGGCGAAGAGGTTTTTCACATGCCGGTCAGGGTGGCCAGCCCCGACTATCGCGGCGCGCTGAAGGAGGTGCTGGCGGCACCCAAGTACGCGACGGCGCTTGGGCTTTTGATGCACGGCCGCGATCAACTCGCCAAGCAGGCGGTTGCGCGGCGGCGCGAATCGGTGACGGCCGGCATGTTTGCGAAATTGCGTGATGCGTTCGGGTTGTAGCGTGGCAATGCCGGTGCTTGATGGGATGTTCGGTGTTCGTTGGATCTTGTTTGCCTTGAAGGAGCGAAAGCATGTTTGAGATCGTGGATGAAAAACGGGATGGCGCGGTCATCAAAGTGATCGGTGTCGGGGGCTGCGGCGGCAACGCCGTTGAGCACATGATCAACAAGGGGGTCGCAGGCGTCGAATTCATCGCTGCCAATACCGACGCCCAGGTACTCGATCGCAACCCCGCACCCAAGCGCATCGCGCTCGGGGCGGAGTTGACACAGGGGCTGGGGGCGGGGGCGAAACCCGAGGTGGGACGCGATGCCGCGATGGAGTCGAAGATGGCGGTGCAGGAGGCCATTCGTGGCGCCGATATGCTGTTCATCACGGCGGGCATGGGCGGCGGCACCGGCACGGGCGCCGCGCCGGTCGTCGCGCAATTGGCCAAGGAGATGGGCATTCTGGTGGTGGCGGTCGTCACCAAGCCCTTCCGCTTCGAGATGCAGAAGCGTGAGCGCGCCGCGCAGACGGGCATCGACGAGCTGCAGAAATTCGTCGATTCGCTGATCGTCGTGCCCAACGAAAAGCTCATTCAGGTGCTCGGGCGCAACGTCTCGCTGCCGGCCGCGTTTGCCGCGTCGAACGACGTGCTGCACGGCGCCGTGGCCGGCATTTCGGAGATCATCAACAAGCGAGGCATGGTCAACCGCGACTTCTCCGACGTGCGCACCATCATGTCGGAACTCGGCATGGCGATGATGGGCACGGCAACGGCACGCGGGGAAGACCGCGGCAAGGCGGCGGCGATGGCCGCCATCAAGAGCCCCCTGCTCGAAGATGTCGATCTGCAGGGTGCGCGGGGTGTGCTGCTCAACATCACCACGTCGAGCGACGTCGAGCTGGGCGAACTCTACGACGTCACCGACACCGTGGCCGAGTTCGTCTCGCCGGAAGCGACGGTGCTCTGGGGGCACGTCATCGACGACGACATGGGCGACGAGATGCGGGTGACGATGGTGGCCACGGGCCTCGGCGCGCGGCGCAAGATGCAGGCCGTGCAGGGCGGGGCTGCGGCCGCGCCACGCGTGGAGATTCCGGCGCTGCGTACCGGCACCGACAATTTGGGCGTGCCGGTGGACGCGGTGCCGACGACCGCGGGTATCGACGTGTCGTACGATGAGCCGACCTATACCCGGGCGGCCGCTCGCACCGCGCGTTCGCTCGAAATCCCGACCTTCCTGCGCAAGCAGGCCGACTGAGCGCGGCTCGGGCGGCAGCAGGCGGCGCGGGCACCGGCCCCGCCGACACACTCGCTGCCGCCCTTGTACACTCGTTGCATGCCCAAACAACGAACGGTCGCCTCCGCGGTGACGGCCACCGGAGTGGCGCTGCACTCCGGCGTGCGCGTGCAGATCACGCTGAAGAGCGCGCCCGTCGACCACGGCGTCGTGTTTCGGCGCACCGATCTCACGCCGCCCGAAGACATTCCGGCGCGCGCCGAACTGGTGCGCGAAACCCGCCTCGCCACCACGCTGGCCACCGAGACGGCGAAGGTTGCAACCGTCGAGCACCTGCTCGCGGCGTGCGTCGGCTGCGGGCTCGACAACCTCATCATCGAGCTCGACAACCTCGAAGTGCCGATCATGGATGGCTCGTCGGCACCGTTCGTCTACCTGATCGAGCAGGCCGGTGTCGTCGAGCAGGAGGCGCCGCGCCGCTACATCGAAATCCTCGCGCCGATCCGGGTCGAACTCGGTGAAAAATTCGCCGAGCTGCTGCCGAACCCCGCCTTCGAGGTGGACTTCACGATCGACTTCGCGCACCCAGCCATCGCCGACGATCAATGCCGCGTGCGCATGCGCCTCGACGAGGCCGACTTCCTGACGCAGATCAGTCGTGCGCGGACGTTCGGTTTCGCCTATGAGGTCGAGACCTTGCGCTCGATGGGCCTCGCGCAGGGCGGCAGCATGGAAAACGCCGTCGTGCTCGACGAGTACAAGGTGCTCAATCGCGAAGGGCTGCGTTTTGCCGATGAGCTTGCGCGACACAAGGTGCTCGACGCGGTGGGCGACCTCTTTCTGCTCGGACACCGCGTACGCGGCAAATACCATGCGTTCAAGTCCGGCCACGAATTGAACAACAAGCTCTGCCGCGCGCTGCTGGCCTCGCCCGAGGCCTGGCGCTACACGCACTGAGCGGCGGCGCCGCGTTCCCACGCGCGACGAAAACGCTCGCGCAACGCCGTTACGGCGAATCAACTTTTCGCGTACATGACGTCTATAACGGGCTTCGCGGCGCAAAACAGCAAAAGTCGACTTTCGGCAATTCATGGCGCCAAGCCCGTTATGGATGCGCCTTGCGTGCCAAAGTTGTTGGTTCGCTCCTGAATCAAAATGAGCTTTTCCGTCGCGCGTCGCGCGTCGCGCAGTGGAGCGGGTTCCCCGTTTTCCCTGCCCGCCAGCGCAGGCTTTCCGGTCGCGCCGAGCACGGGCGCCCCGATGGCCGCAACGCAGTTGGCCGCGGCTGGGGAGTACCATCCGACCGTTCTGGTGCGGGCGTATCGTCCGCCATCGAGCGCGGTCGGCGCATCAGTGCCGCCATCCAGGTAGCGCGCGCAGCCGCAGGCAGCGTTCCGTTTGCGGAGGTTTTCCATGCGATCCTTTGCCACCAAGCCCGAGTTTCGAAATGCCTTCACGGGGTACGAAGCGCCTCCCGATCGCGCGCAGCGGCCGGCGCGCGGCGGGCGACATATCGTCGCGGGCCTCGCGGCCGCGCTCATGCTCGGGGCGGCCGATTCGGGCGGCGCGATCGATTCGCGCGCCTACTACGTTTTCTTCTTGCCGTCCGACGCCGCCGTACGGGCCATGGGCGTCACCTCGACGCGTCCGATGAAGGACGTGGTGCCTTGGCTGCGCATGACCGGAGACGGGCCACAACCCGGGCGCCTGGGGGACGGCTTCACGACCAGTGATCGAGGATTCAGAGCCTTTGCGCCCCAAATGCACGGTATCGATTCTGCTGCGGGCACGATCGATCTCTACGGCTATCGCGACGGCACCTGCAACGGTCGCATCAGGATGCCCCTGCCCGCGCTGGGCACTCAACAAACGAGTCAGACCCGCTGGCTGATCGATCCCGTCGCCCTTGTCGATCCGGGCGACCCGGAGTGCAACATGTTCGTGCCGCCCCCCAATTTGCCGACCCCCACCACCACCGACGAACTCACGTTCAGCCCGCCCAAGCGCCGCAATGCGCTCGATGGCGGGGAGTACGACGCCTCGGAGTTGGTGCACGTGAGGAACGGCGTGCCCTGGTACACGTACTCCTTCGGCTATCACCTCGGGCTGACCGCGATCGAGAGCAACTGGGACGAGGCCAA
>JAFEDD010000063.1 GCA_018241765.1 Pseudomonadota bacterium
TGCACACAAATCAGCACACTACCGAGTCGAGCCAAAAGAGGCGCCTTTTTGTACCAAGAGGAGTGAAGCACTGCACTAGTGTCTCAGCCCATAAGTTTGCGTACATGCCGAGACGCGCATCCGCGCGCCGAGTGTGCGAAGCGAACCTCAGCCATAGCCATCGCTATGGCGAGGATGAGCGACAAAGCAATCGGCGATGCGGCGCGCGAGCGGATCGCGTTTGGCCAGGTCGCAAGCAGCGCCGACGTCGAGGCGCGCTTTGCTGCGCGTCGCGCCGCGCTGCGGGCCAAGTCTGGTGCCGCAGACGCATGAGGGTGCTGTGGGCCCTCGCCGCCGAGCAGGGCCGCGCCAACATCGTCGACGACATAGCCCTGGACAACCCGCTCGCTGCAATCCGATTGGCTGAGCTCTTCAAGGCAGCGGTCGGCCGACTGACCGCGCCCCCCCTTGATGGGACGCCCCGGGCAAGTCCCGGGTACTCGGGAGTTGATTCCGCACGAGAGCTACCGGCTGGTCTGCGAGGTGCAGGCCGACCCGCTGTGGATCTTGGCGCTGGTGCATACCGCACGCCTGTGGCCACCCACACGGTCGTGACCGGAATGCCAGTCGGGGGCGTTCTACCTGCAAACCCGCAGTTGCCTGCAGCATGACTCGTAAGCTCGACCGGTGCGTTTTTTGATCATCGTACGGGAGGTGATCGTCAACAACTTTTCGCCAGAATGACGTCCATAACAGGCTTGGCGCCGCATTATGGCATTAGTCGATTATCGGCAAAATCGGCCGCCAAGCCCGTTGTGGATGCGGGTTTGGCGCAAAAGTTGTTTACGCTTTGTAGGGGCCGTGAGGGTCGTTCGCGGTGCCGGCGCAGGCGGTGTTCGGTGTTGCCTGACGATTCACTCCATCGCGGCGCCTTGCAACGCGGCGAGCACGCCGCTCTCGGGAGCGTGCAGCGCGGGCAGCAGCGGCGTCAGGATGATCGCGTGCGTTGGCTGCCACGCAAAGGCCTGCCCCTCGCGGCCGTGGGGTTCACCGCTCCAGTCCCGGGTACGACAAAAATTGAGTTCGACGTGGGCGTGCTCGTAGCTGAAGCGCTCGACCCGCCACAGCGCGGCCGTATGGATGCAAAGGCCCAGTTCTTCGTCGATTTCGCGCTTCAGCGCGGCGACGATACTTTCGCCCGGCTCGATCTTGCCGCCGGGGAATTCCCAGTAGCCCGCGTAGGCTTTGCCGACGGGTCGCTGCGCGAAGAGCACCTGATGCTCGCCCTGATGCACGCGTTCGATGATGGCGACGGCGACGCGTGTGAGCGGGCGCGGATCGTTCGCGTCGAATCGCGCGCTCACGTCGCGCTTCGCCGCGTCGCGCGTGGGCGTGGCGGTGCCTTTGCCGTTCGCCCCGCGTAGTCACAGGCAAACTGATAGGCCACGCGGCCCGAGCGCGAACCGCGCTGCAACGCCCAATTCAGCGCGTCGCGCTCGAACGCTTCACGCTGTCGTGCCGACTGCGGCGCGCGCCCCCCCAACAGCGGCACCCACGAATGCACGGCGTGCAGGTACTCGTCCTGCGAGAACGGGTAGAAGGAGATCCACAGCCCGAAGCGCTCCGACAGCGATACCTTCTCCTCGACGCTCTCGCCAAAGTGCACCTCGTCGCCGACGTGCCGCGTCTCGGCGTTCTCGTGAAAATACTCCGGCAACAGATGACGCCGGTTGGAGGTGGCATAGATCAGCACGTTGGGCGTGGCCGCCGCGATCGAGCCGTCGAGAATCGCCTTCAGTGCCTTGTAGCTGCCGTCTCCCTGATCGAACGAGAGGTCGTCGCAGAAGAGGATGAAGCGGTGCGGATCGGAGGCGATCTGATCGACGATGTCAGGCAGATCGTTGAGGTGCTCCTTCTCGACTTCGATCAGGCGCAGGCCCCGTTGCGCGTAGCGCGACAGCATCGCCTTGACCAATGAACTCTTGCCAGTGCCGCGCGAGCCGGTCAGCAAGACGTTGTTGGCGCGTCGTCCGGCAATGAATTGCCGCGTGTTGCCATCGATGCGCGCGCATTGCTCAGCGACACCGACGAGCCAGTCGGCGTCCACGTGATGGACGTGGCGCACCGCTTCGAGGTAGCGCGCTCCGCCGGTCACTCGCCAGCGTGCCGCGAGGTGCCGGGCGAAGTCGGGGGCCTCGCGCCGCGGCGGCGCCAAGCGTTCGAGCGCGGCCGCGATGCGCGCGAGCGCATCGGCAACCTCCGTCAGATCCTTCGTTGGCATGACGGCGAGCCGGTCACCAGAGCTCTCTTCGTTCATCGACACCAATCAACGGGCGTGGCATCGCAACGCAGCACGCGTGGCGGTGCGTGTTGGTTTGGCGAACGACGCGAAACACCACATCAGCTTCGATATTCCGCGTTGATCTTCACGTAGTCGTACGAGAAATCACAGGTGTAGAGCGTCTGGCTCGCCTCGCCGCGACCGAGATCGATGCGCACCGTGATGTCTTGCTGCTGCATCGTGCGTGCACCGTCCTCTTCGCGGTAGCTCGCGGCGCGGCCGCCACGCTCGGCGACCAGCACGTCGTTCAGGTGGACGGTCACGCGCGACGGGTCGAGGTCGGGCGGCGCGCCATAGCCAACGGCAGCGAGAATCCGTCCAAGGTTCGGGTCGCTCGCAAAGAACGCCGTCTTCACCAGCGGCGAATGCGCCACCGCGCGGCCGATGCGATCGCACTCGGCCACGTCGCGTCCGCCATGCACGGCGATCGTCATGAACTTCGTGGCCCCTTCGCCGTCGCGCACGATCGCCTGCGCCAGCGCAAGGCTCACCTGCTCGAGCGCGGCCGTGAGCGTCACGGCGTCGGCGTCATCGAGCGAGGTGATCGGCGCATGGCCGGCGCGCCCGGTGGCGGCGATGATGTAGCTGTCGTTGGTCGAGGTGTCGCCATCGACGGTGATGCGGTTGAAGCTGCGATCGGCGACGCGCTTGGCGAGGCGGGGCAGCAGATCCGGCGCCACGACGGCATCGGTGAAAATGAACGACAACATGGTCGCCATGTTCGGCTGGATCATCCCCGCCCCCTTGGCGATGCCGGTCACCTTCACGCGCTTGCCCGAGAGCGTCGTCTCCACGCTGGCGAGTTTGTAGACGGTATCGGTCGTCATGATCGTCTGCGCGACACGATCCCACGCCGCGGTGGGGCCGAGGCGAATTTCGGCCACCGCGGCGTCGATGCCGGCTTCGATGCGCGCCATCGGCAGATGTTCGAGGATCACGCCGGTGGAGAACGGCAACACCTGCTCCGGCCTCAGCTGCAACGCCGCGGCGAGGCGCGCGCAGCTGGCGCGGGCGTTGCTCAGGCCAAGTTCGCCGGTGGCGGCGTTGGCGACGCCGGTGTTGATCAACAGCGCGCGCGTCGCCGTCGTCGCCGCAAGATGCTCGCGGCAGACCTGCACCGGTGCGGCGGCGAAGCGACTCTGCGTGAACACGCCGCCGACGGCGGTGCCCTCATCGAAACAGGCAAGCAGCAGATCGTAGCGGTTGGCCTTGCGCACGCCCGCCTGAACGGCAGCGAAGCGCACACCGGCAATCGCGTGGGCGCGTGCAGGATCGAGAGGCTGATAGGCGACGGGCATGTTGCTGGCTCCGGCTGAGACGTTTTGGGCGATGGCGTTTGGCGGCAGGACGTGGGGCGTCGCGGACGGCATGCGGGTTCCGCCACCCGATGGGCGCCAGCGTACGTGGCGCCATCGGGTGCGCCCCGGTCAGTCCAGACGACCGTGGCAGTGCTTGTATTTTTTACCCGAGCCGCACCAGCACGGGTCGTTGCGCCCGAGCTTCGGGCCGTGATTGACGACGGGTTGATTGGCGGCGTTCTTGCCGTCCGCCGCGGGCGGCGCTTCCTCTTCACCGGTCAAGCCATCGACATCGGCGTGGCGGTAGGCAACGTTCTGCACGCCGGCATGCGGCTCGACCGCCTGCGCGTCGGCCTCGGTGCGCACCTGCACCGTGAGCAGGATGCGCACGACCTCGCCGCGGAAGCGGTCGAGAAGCTGCCCGAACATCGAGAACGCCTCGCGCTTGTATTCCTGCTTGGGGTCCTTTTGGGCATAACCACGAAGATGGATGCCCTGGCGCAGCAAGTCGAGATTCGACAGATGGTCACGCCACTGCGTGTCCATGATCTGCAACAGGATGTTGCGCTCGAACTGGTTGAACACTTCCTCACCGGCGACGCTTCGCTTGTCGTCATACACGGCGAGCGCCGCGCTCTTGCAGCGATCGCGAATGTCCGTGTCGTCGAGGTCGGGCGCCTCCTTTTGCCACGCCGCCACGCTGATCGGAACCTGCATGTCGTGCAGCGCCGCTTCGAGGCCGGCGATGTCCCACTGCTCCTCCACGCTGTCCGGCGCGACGTGCTGCGCCACGGTGTCGTCGACCCAACCGCCGATCATCTCGCGTACGGTGTCGGTGACGTTGACGTTCTCGAGCAGATGGTTGCGTTGCTCATAGATGGCGCGGCGCTGGTCGTTGGCGACGTCGTCGTATTCGAGCAACTGCTTGCGGATGTCGAAGTTGCGCGACTCGACCTTCAGTTGCGCCTTTTCGATCTGGCGCGTCATGATGCCCGCTTCGATCGGCTCGCCATCGGGGATGCGCAGGCGGGTCATGATGTTCTTCATGCGGTCGCCGCCGAAGATGCGGATCAGCGGATCTTCGGCCGACAGATAGAAGCGGCTCGAACCGGCATCGCCCTGGCGTCCGGCGCGGCCACGCAACTGGTTGTCGATGCGGCGTGACTCGTGACGCTCGGTGCCGACGATGCGCAGCCCGCCCGCCGCGAGCACTTCGTCGTGACGCTGTTGCCATTCGCGTTCGATGGCCGCCATCTTCGCGTCGCGTTCAGCCGGCGTCAACGCTTCGTCCTCACGGATCGCGCGCAGTTCGGGTTCAAGGGCGCCGCCAAGCACGATGTCGGTGCCGCGTCCCGCCATGTTGGTGGCGATGGTGACCATCTTCGGACGACCGGCCTGAGCGACGATCTGCGCTTCGCGCTCATGCTGCTTGGCGTTCAACACCTGGTGCGGCAGTTGCTCGGCGTTCAGCATGGCCGAGATCAGCTCCGAGTTTTCGATCGACGTGGTGCCGACCAGCACCGGTTGACCACGCTCATGGCAGTCGCGGATGTCACGCACGGCAGCAGCGTACTTCTCGGCTGCCGTCTTGAAGAAAAGGTCATTCTCGTCACGCCGAATCATCGGGCGATGAGTCGGAATGATGACCGTCTCGAGTCCGTAGATCTGTTGGAATTCGTAGGCCTCGGTGTCCGCCGTTCCCGTCATGCCGGCGAGCTTGCCGTACATGCGGAAGTAGTTCTGGAACGTGATGGAGGCGAGCGTCTGGTTTTCGCGCTGGATCGGCACACCCTCCTTCGCCTCCACGGCCTGATGCAGGCCATCGCTCCAGCGCCGCCCCGACATCAGGCGGCCGGTGAATTCGTCGACGATGATGACTTCGCCATCCTGCACGACGTAATGCTCGTCGCGGTTGTAGAGCGCGTGCGCACGCAGCGCCGCATAGACGTGGTGCATCAGCGAGATGTTGGCCGCGTCGTACAGGCTCGACCCGCTGGGCAGCAACCCCATCTGCTCGAGCAGTTTCTCGGCATGCTCATGGCCCTGCTCGGACAGGTAGACCTGACGGCCCTTTTCGTCGACGTGGTAGTCGCCCGGCGCCTTCTCGTCGGCCTGACGGCTGAGCCGTGGCGCAAGCTCGTTGATCTTGTAGTAGATGTCGATGTTGTCGTCGGCCTGGCCGGAAATGATGAGCGGTGTGCGCGCTTCATCGATCAGGATGGAGTCGACCTCGTCGACGATGGCGTAGCTGAGCCCGCGCTGCCGACGATCCGCCACCGCGTACTCCATGTTGTCGCGCAGGTAGTCGAAGCCGTATTCGTTGTTGGTGCCGTAGGTGATGTCGGCCGCGTAGGCGGCGATCTTCGAGGCGTTGTCCTGCTGCGACAAAATGGTGCCGACACTCATGCCGAGGAAGCGATAGATCCGCCCCATCCAGTCGGCGTCGCGACTGGCGAGATAGTCGTTCACGGTCACGACGTGTACGCCGTTGCCGGAGAGCGCGTTCAGGTACACCGGCAGCGTGGCCATCAGTGTCTTGCCTTCGCCGGTGCGCATCTCGGCGATCTTGCCATGATGCAGCGCCATGCCGCCGATCATCTGCTCGTCGAAGTGGCGCATGGCGAGCACGCGGCCGCTCGCTTCGCGCACCAGCGCGAACGCTTCCGGCAGCAGCGCATCGAGGCTCTCGCCATTGGCCGCGCGCTGCCGATAGTCGGCCGTCTTGGCGCGCAGCGCATCATCGGAGAGCGCCTTCAGGCCGTCGGCGAGCGCGTTGATTCGCTGAACCTGGCCACGATACTGCTTGAGCAGTCGGTCGTTGCGGCTGCCGAAAACGGATTTGAGAAGTTTGTCGATCATGGTGTGTGGGCGCCGAGGGCGAGGCCGTGGCGGCAGTGGCAGAGGCTGCCGGCGTGGCGCGCGCGCGAAACCGCGCCGCCCCGATCGACAGGGAAACAGGAAATTTTAAGCGGGAGGCGCCGCGCGGGCGCCGGTCGGTCAGCGCACGGCGAGGAAGCGCGACGGATTCTGCGGCACGCCGTTGAGCCGAACCTCGAAATGCAGGTGCGGTCCGGTCGAGCGCCCGGTCGAGCCGACGCGCGCCACGGGCTGCCCGCGCACGACGAGGTCGCCCTCCTTGACCAAGAGCTCGGAGGCGTGCGCGTAGCGCGTGACGAGCCCGTTGCCGTGGTCGATGTCGACACACTTGCCGTAGGCGGGATGTTGTTCTGCATAAATCACTTTGCCGCTCGCGGCCGCGTTGATCGTGGTCCCGGTCTCCGCCGCGAAATCCACCCCTTCATGGAAGGTCTGGTGGCCGTTGAATGGGTCGATCCGGTAGCCGAAATTCGAGGTGTAGTTCACCGCCTCGATCGGGGCGAGGGTCGGGAGGAACTTGCGCTGGGCGCTGCCTTCGACGAGCAGCGCCTCGAGCACCGAGAGCTGGTCCGCCTTGACGTCGACGCTGCGTGACAGATCGCCCAACTGTCGCGCGAAGTCGTCGATCGACAACGGCGCGCCACCGCTGGCTGCGCCACCGCGCCCGGCATTGGCCGTCGCGCTCGGCAGCTCTTGCGGTTTCAGGCCCGCCACGAGGGCGAGCTTTTCGCCCAGACCGTCGAGGCGCAACATGTGCGCCTGCGCCTCACCCAGCTTGACGGCGAGGCTGTTGATGTTGTCCTGGATCTGCTGTTGACGCTGGCGGGCCTCGGCGTGCTGGTCGGCGAGCAGGATGCCGCGAATCAGCGGATGATTGCTGGTCACCGCGTACTTCAACGACAGGTAGTTGGCCAGCGTCGCCGTCAGCGCCAGCGCCACCAAGGCGCCAAAACCCAGGCCGACGACATGCGGCACGCCAACGTTCACCGTTCGCTTGCTGCGGAATCCATTTGAAACAACGATAATCTGCACGTGAAAACCCTCAACTCCAAGCGCCAAGGCCCGACGCTCTACCCGCGACCTCTGGGCTTGGCCCAGTACTTCGATCGCATGCCGGCGCTCGGCGCTGCACTGCGACACGCCCGCGAAACGGGCCGCCGCCATGACGTGCTGATGGAGGCGGTGCCAAAGCGTCTGAAGCGCTTCGTCGTGGCGATTTCTGCCTCGGGATCAACACTGAGTCTCACGCTCGATTCCCCTGAGGCCGCCCATCTGGCGCGCTTGCTGCGCGCCGACATGCTGGCCCATCTGCCGCGTGAAGGGGGCAAATTTAGCGAAATTTCGCTTCGCGTGCAATGCGCGGCATCAACCGCCCCGCGAGCCCGAAACGCTCCGAGCCCTGACGCGAAACGCGAAATGAACGCCGCTGCTGACCGCATGCAAAGTGAGCGCATGCAAACTAGTTTGAGGCGACTGGCGAGGTCCTAGTGCCTGGCCTGCGCCTGCGCTCACAACGGCACACACATCACCTGCCCCTCGTCGACCCAGCCCTTGGCCACGAAGGCGGCGACGTCGGCGCGGTCCGTCGTG
>JAFEDD010000064.1:0-3205 GCA_018241765.1 Pseudomonadota bacterium
GTGCGCTGGGCGGCGCCGCGCACCGTCGTGGCGGTCGCCGTGCTCTTGCTGTTCGCCGTGTTGCCGTTCCTCGCGGCGGCGCTCGGGTTCGAGTATTACATCGGCTTCGGCACGCGCGTGCTGATCTACGCGCTGGCGGCGATCGGGCTCAATTTCATCCTCGGTTTCGGCGGTCTGGTCAGCTTCGGGCACGCGATGTACGTGATGCTCGGCGCCTATGCGGTGGCGATCCCGATCACGTTGGGCATGCCGGCGGGCTGGTTGCATCTGGCGTTGGCGATCGGGCTCTGCGCGCTGGTAGCAGCGGTGGTCGGCGCCATCGCGCTGCGCACCACCGGCATCGCCTTCATCATGATCACGCTGGCCTTTGCGCAGATGCTCTACTTCGGCGCCGTCGGGCTGAAGGATTTTGGCGGCGACGACGGCCTGTCGATCGCCGAGCGCAGCACCTGGCCCGGCCTCGACCTTGGCCATCCTGCCACGCTCTATTACGTGGCGCTGGTGGCGGTGCTGATCGCGCTGTATCTGTCCTGGCGCGCGGTGCTCAGCCCGTTCGGACTGGTCTTTCGTGCGAGCAAGGCGAACGCCCGACGCGCGATCGCGCTCGGGCATCCGGTTGCGCGCTATCAGTGGGTGGCCTATGTGCTCTCGGCCGTCACCTGCGGCGTCGCCGGCGCGCTGCTGGCGAACCTCACACAGTTCGCCTCGCCCTCCTACGGCGCGTGGACGCTGTCGGGCGAGCTGATCGTCATCGTCATCATCGGCGGCATCGGCACCGTGTTCGGGCCGGTCATCGGCGCCATCATCCTGCTCGCGCTCGAGGAGATGCTGCCCGCGCTGGTGGACGCGGTGATGCCCGACTACAAATCGAACTGGATGCTCTTGCTTGGGCTCTTCATCTTCATCGTGGCGCTGGCGCTGAAGCGCGGCGTCTACGGCTCGCTGGCCGAAGGGTCGCGCGGAGAGAGGCCGTGAGCGCGCTCGTCACGCAGGCGCTGGTCAAGCGCTTCGGTGGCGTGTTGGCAACCGATGAGGTCTCGCTGAAGCTGGAGGCCAGCGAGATTCACGCTGTCATCGGCCCCAACGGCGCGGGCAAGAGCACGCTGATCGGGCAACTGGCCGGCGAGATCGCACCCGATGCGGGGCGCGTGCTGCTCTTCGGCCGCGACGTCACGGGCGAGCCCGCCCACCGCCGGGCTGCGCTCGGGCTTGCGCGCACCTATCAGGTCACGCAGCTCGCGCGTGAGTTCACGGCCCTCGACAACGTGCTGCTCGCGGTCAACGCGCGGCTTGCGCACAACTTCCGCTTCTGGCGCAATGCGCACGACGATGTCGACGCCGTCGCGCGGGCGCGGGCGGCGCTGGCGACGGTGGGGCTCGAGGGGCGCGCGCAGTCGACGGTGGCGGAGCTCGCGCACGGCGAGCAACGGCAGCTCGAAATCGCGATGGCACTGGCGACCGAGCCGCGCCTCTTGCTGCTCGACGAGCCGCTCGCCGGCATGAGTCAGGGCGAATCGGTGGCTATCGTCGCGCTGCTGCAATCGCTGAAGGGGCGCTATCCGATGCTGCTCGTCGAGCACGACATGGAGGCCGTGTTCGCGCTGGCCGACCGCATCAGCGTGCTGGTCTACGGTCGCATCATCGCGAGCGACCGGCCGGGGTCGATCCGCAACAACGCCGCGGTGCGTGCGGCGTACCTTGGAGAAAGCGTATGAGCGCCCTGCTCGAGGTGCGCGACCTGCATGCGGGCTACGGTGCGAGCAGCGTGCTGTTCGGCGTCGATCTGACCATCCGCGAAGGCGAGGTGGCGACGCTGCTCGGGCGCAACGGCATGGGCAAGAGCACGCTGGTGAAGTGCCTTTGCGGCTGGCTGCGGCCGACGGCGGGGACGATCAGCTTCGACGGTCATGCCGTGGCCGGTGCGCCGGCGCACGTGATCGGCAAGCTGGGGCTTGGCCTCGTGCCCGAGGGGCGGCAGGTGTTTCCCACGCTCAGCGTGCGCGAGAATCTCGTCGCCACGGCGCGTCCGCCGCAGGTGTCGGGTCAGACGGCGTGGACCATCGAGCGCGTCGTCGCGTTCTTCCCGCGCCTCGGTGAGCGTTTGCAGCAGATGGCCGGCACGCTCTCCGGCGGCGAGCAGCAGATGCTGGCGATCGGCCGCGCGCTGATGACCAACCCGCGCCTGCTCGTGCTCGACGAGGCGACCGAGGGCTTGGCGCCGCTCGTGCGCGCCGACATCTGGCGCGCGCTCGGCGAATTGAAGCGCGAGCGCCTGGCGATGCTCGTCATCGACAAGGATCTGCGCGCGCTGCTGCCACTCGCCGATCATCACAGCGGCATCGAGAAGGGCCGCGTCGTGCTGCGTGGCACCTCCGACGAGATCGCCGCCGAGCGTGATCGCCTGCACGCGTTGATCGGCGTCTGATGGCACCGTTTGCGCGAGGTCGTGGCCGCCGCGGGCGCATTGGCTTTTGGCGCAAATGACGTCGGTGACGGGCTTGGCGCCAGGTTTTGTGCAAAGTCGAGTTTTGGCGAAATGACGCGCCAAGCCCGTCATGGACGCGGCTTTGACGAAAAAGCTGCTACCGTTCCAAGCAAGCGTAGCCTCGATGCAACGAAGTGGAATCGAGGGGTGTCGCCGCACGCCCATGAGCGTGTCGGCGGTTCGCTCGATGGCGGCAGGCGCTTGGTCATGGTAGAGAGGCCGGAGCAAGCGTAGCCTCGATGCAACGAAGTGGAATCGAGGGGTGTCGCAGCACGCCCATGATCGTGTCGGCGGTTCGCTCGATGGCGGCAGGCGCTTGGTGGTCATGGTAGAGAAGCCGGAGCCGTTTTGCGGCAGCGATTGCCAAGAGGGGATGGCTGTCGGGGCTGGTGTCGTGTGTCTCGCCGCTCGCGTTGCAACGCTACGCCTCCAAGCAATCCCCCGAGTTCCACTTGGCTTTCGGGGTTTGCCGCCTTGACGAATGGGGTGACTTCTCGCACGCGAAATTTCTGACGGATTCCCTCGATTCCACTTCGTTGCATCGAGGCTACGCTTGCTGACGGATTCCCTCGATTCCATTTCGTTGCATCGAGGCTACGCTTGCTGACGGATTCCCTCGATTCCACTTCGTTGCATCGAGGCTACGCTTGCTGACGGATTCCCTCGATTTCACTTCGTTGCATCGAGGCTACGCTTGCTGAGGGGCATCGTGGCCGCCGC
>JAFEDD010000064.1:3290-12275 GCA_018241765.1 Pseudomonadota bacterium
GCGCGTTCCGATGCGGCGATCAGCGGAAACCGTAGTCCGCGATGATCGCGCGACGGCGCACGCACAGGTTGCGCACGGTGAGGCCGGGCAATGGCGGCAGCAGCATGGCGGCGGCGTTGGGGTCGAGGTCGGTCAGCCCGCGCAACGGCCCGCTGCCGCACAGGCTGGTCGAGGGTGCGGGTTGATCGCCCGGCGCGAGCACGGTGGGGCTTGGCGCACCGTGGAGGTTCTGCCAGATGTTGGGGGTGATGGTCTTGGCGTCGGTACGCGCCGCCTCGTGCTCACCCGAGGCGGCGGCGGACGCCGTGGCGCGCTTGCCGTTGGTCGTCGCGGCAGGTGTCGACGCGGTGCGTGCCGACGACGCCTGCCGTTTCGCCGCGGCCGGCGCGGGTTTGGTGGCGGCTTTCGCCTTGCCCGACACGGCGGGACGAGCGCCGTCGTCCGTCTCAGGCAACTCGGAGGCCGACAGCGGCGACAGGCCGGCGACGAGCGCCAGCGCCGCGCATTGCGCGACAAGCGTCGGGAAGTTGCAGCGCGCCATGGTGCACGCGTCCGCTGGGCTGCCGCGCTCGCGCTACGCGGCCTGCGCCACCACCTGCGCGAGTTCGCCACGCGCATAGCGAGCGGCCATGTCGACCAGCGTGATGCCCTTGATGCCGGCGCCCCGGCCTTCGCAACCGAATTCGATGTAGCGCTGACGGCAGATCGCCTTCGCCGCTTCGCGCGCCGGTTTCATCCATTCGCGCATGTCGAATTTTTCGGGGTGCTCGGCGAGGAAGCGGCGCACGGCGCCGGTCATCGCCATGCGGATGTCGGTATCGATGTTGATCTTGCGCACGCCGTGCTTGATGGCCTCCTGGATTTCGGCGACTGGCACGCCGTAGGTCTGCTTCATGCTGCCGCCGTACTGGTTGATGACGGCGAGCAGATCCTGCGGCACGCTCGACGAGCCGTGCATGACGAGGTGGGTGTTCGGGATGCGCTGGTGGATTTCCTTCACCCGCGAGATGGCGAGCACGTCGCCGGTGGGCGGACGGCTGAATTTGTAGGCGCCGTGGCTGGTGCCGATGGCGATGGCCAGCGCGTCGAGCTGCGTGGCTTGCACGAAACGCGCGGCCTCCTCGGGGTCGGTCAGCAGTTGATCGTGGCCGAGCTTGCCCACGGCGCCGACGCCGTCCTCCTCGCCCGCCTCACCCGTTTCGAGCGAACCGAGACAGCCGAGCTCACCCTCGACGGTGACGCCGACCTTGTGCGCCATGGCCACGACCTTGCGCGTGACGTCGACGTTGTAGTCGAAGCTCGAGGGGGTCTTGCCGTCCTCCTTCAGCGAGCCGTCCATCATCACCGAACCGAAGCCGAGCCGGATCGCGCCTTCGCAGATGGCCGGACTGGTGCCGTGATCCTGGTGCATGACCAGCGGAATGTGCGGATAGGCCTCGGTGGCGGCCTGGATCAGATGCTTGATGAAGCTCTCGCCCGCGTACTTGCGGGCACCGGCGCTTGCTTGCAGGATGACCGGCGCGCCCACCTCGTCGGCGGCCGCCATGACGGCCTGCACCTGTTCGAGGTTGTTGACGTTGAATGCCGGAATGCCATAGCCGTGCGTGGCGGCGTGATCGAGCAGTTCGCGCATGGAGACGAGAGCCATCGGGACGTCCTTTGTGAGCTTGGGTTGTGGGGCGTGTCGCGAGCTTCGATTCTATGCATCGGGCATGGCGCCGCGTCGGCCGCGCAGGCGATCGAGCACGTGCCCCACCGCCACACCGAGCAGGATCGCCCATTCGAGCGCGATGCCGAGTGTGGCGACGAAGGTGACGATCAGCGTGATGCGCTCGAAGCGATCGCCGAGCAGACGACGGATTTCTGCGCGGTCGACGAGGTTCCACGCGACGAGGAAGAGGATGCCGGCGACGGCAGCGAGCGGCAGATGGCGGCCGAGCGGCGCGACGAACGCGAGGATCAGCACCAGAAACAGCGACGCCGAGATGGCCGAAAACGGCGTCACCGCGCCCGCCACCGCATTCACCCCCGAGCGGTTGAACGAACCGCTCGCCGGGTACGACGAAAAGAACGCGCCCGCGACGTTGGCGAGGCCCTGCCCGAGGAATTCCTGATTGCCGTCGAGCGTCTCGGCGCGGCGCAGCGCGAGCGCGCGGGCGATCGACACCGCCTCGGCCAGCGCCAAGAGCGTCATCGCGATCGACGGCAAGAGCAGCGAGCGCAGCGTCGCCACGCTCAGGTCGGGCGCCGACAGCGGCGGCAACGCACCGGGCAGCGCGGCGACGGTCGCCACCGCGAGCGCGCGGTCATACCACTGCGCTGCGATGCCGACCACGCTGCCGGCGAGCACCGCCACCAGCATCGACGGCACGTAGCGGTTCCAGCGCTGCCATGCGAGCGCCGTGGCGATCGTCGCTGCGCCGACGGCGACGGCGGCCGGATGCATGCTCGACCAGCGCTCGGTGAATTCGACCAGCGTGCGGGCGACGGACGCGCCGCGCGTGATGTCGAGTCCGAAGAAGCTGCGGATCTGCGAGTTCACGATCAGCACCGCCGCGCCCGCCGTGAAGCCGACGATCACCGTGTGCGAGACGTAGTCGATCAGCCGCCCCGCGCGCATGAGCGCGAGCAACAGTTGCCACACGCCCACCATGAACGCGAGCGTGATGACCAGTTCCACGTAGCGCGGCGACTCGGGCGCCGCGAGCGGCGCGATGACCGCGAGCACGGTCAACGAAATGGCATTGGCGGGGCCGGTCACCATCACCCGCGACGAGCCGAACAGCGCCGCAATCACGCATGGCACCATTGCCGAATACAGACCGTAGGCGGGCGGCATGCCGGCCAGCGTGGCAAAGGCGACGCCCTGCGGCAGCACGACGATGGCGCCGGTCAGCCCGGCGAGCAGATCGGCGCGCAGCACGCGGCGCTCGCGCAAGAGCGGCCACCATGCGAGGAACGGCAGCAGGCGGCTCACCGGGCCGCCGGCGCGCTACACATGAGGCTGCCCGTGATAGAGCCGCACCACGTGCTCGGCCTCGGCAAAGAACAGCCAGCGCTCGACCAGGAGGCCGATCAGGCAAAGCACCGAGGCCGTCCAAAACCACTGCGTGAAGCAGCACAGCAAGAGCGGCAGCACGAAGCCGGCCGCGATCGCCGCCCAGCGCAGCACACGGGCCCGTTCGCGAGCGAGCACGAAGCCGAACTCGTCGGTCAGAAAGGTGGCGTGCGAGTGTCCGGCATCGAGCAGCCGCACGCGACCGGCGCGCACGCCGAGCGCATCGTTGATGCGGTGCGTCGTGCGCGGATGCTTCATCAGATAAGCCACATAGAGCGCGGCGCCCAGCGCGAGCAGCACCACGGCCATCATCGGCCTGCCGATCGGCCCCACCTCGGCGGGGCGAAGCGACAGCACCGCGGGCAGCAGCACGGCGCCGCTCATCAGGCCAAAGAGCAGGTACTTGGCGGGCGTCATCCACGTGTTCCAGCGCGGCACGGTCTTCAGGCAACCGTAGATCATGCCGGTGCAGAAGAGGATGGCCAGCGCCAGCGCCACCAGCAGCCACAGCGTGATCGGCGTGACTTGCGGAAGGCCGCGCTCGAGCGCGTAAAGATGCAACGCCGCGACCGGATACAGCGCGAGCGACAACAGCGCCTCGCGCGAGAGCCACGACGTGCGCCAGCGGGTGAGCGCGTAGATCGCGTTTCGGCGGTTGGCCAGATGCAGCGTCGAGGACATCAGCCCGGCCGTGATCAGCGCCGCGGCAATCGCTGCGCCCTTGTAGAACGTCAGCGCATCCATGCGGATGTGGCTTGGCATCAGTGACGCGATCAAGAGCCACACCATCAGCCCCAGACCGGCGCCGGAGCCGACGGTGAAGAAAATGACGGAGAGCGCGGGTTTCACAGGTTGATCAGCCGGTTCACGAAGGCTTTCGCCTGTTCAGTCAACCCTTGCCGCAGCGGCAGCGTGGGCGCGATTTCGACCGGCTTGCGTGGCGGCAGGTAGGCATTGGTGGGGCGATAGTCGAGTGCCCCCAGCATGTCCTGACGGCCGCGCGCAGCCACGCGTTGCGACACGGGCGAGGCCGGGTCGTCGAAGTCGCCAAAGATGCGCGCATGGGCGGGGCAGGCGAGCACGCAGGCGGGCTGGCGCTCGGCTTCGGGCAACCGCTCGTCGTAAATGCGGTCGACGCAGAGCGTGCACTTCTTCATCACGCCTTCGTCCTGATCGAGTTCGCGGGCGCCATAAGGGCAGGCCCACGAGCAATAGTTGCAGCCCATGCAGCGCGCCGGGTCGACCAGCACGATGCCGTCCTCGGCCCGCTTGTAGCTGGCGCCGGTGGGGCACACGCTCACGCAGTGCGCCTCTTCGCAGTGCATGCAGCTCAGCGGCACATTCACCGTTTTCGACAGCGGTTGCAGGCCGTCGGTGTCGGGCAGCGCGCCGCAGGCGTGGGGCGAGTACGTCGGGTCGCCCTCGATTTCGTAGTGCCGCACGCGGTTGTACCAAGTGCCGCCGGGTGCCGCGCCGTAGGCGTCGTAGTCGGGCGCCCCACCCATCAGCGATCGCCCGTTCCATTCCTTGCACGCCACCGCGCAGGCGTGGCAACCCACGCAGGTGTCGAGATCGATGGCAAGTCCTAGGCGCATGCACGCTCCTCCGACAAATCGGCGCGCGAAGGCAGGCTCGCGCCGGGCGCGTGCTGCAATGCAGGCGACGGCTCGACGTCGCTTGCGGGTCGGGCGAGCGCGGTCGAACGCACTTCGACGCCATGGGTCATCGCCGACCTCCGAATTCGAGTTTGGGCCAGACGCCGCGTTCGTCGGCCTTGCGCAAGCGCACGCGCAGGTCGTACCACGCGGCCTGGCCGGTGATCGGGTCGCTGTTGGAGAGCCGCTCGCCGCTGGCGGCGCGCACGCTCTCGGCGATCAGGTGGTTCAGCAGAAAGCCGACGGTGGCCTCCGGCGCGTCGCCGTCGAGCCCCCAGGCTTCGGCCATTTTGCCGATGGCGTTCCACGTCCACACGGTGTGCGGCTCCACGCCGGCCATCGTTTTCATCTGGCAGCGAATCCTGCCGTGCGCCGATTCGACCCACACCCAGTCAAGGTCGGCGAGGCCCAGTGAGGCGGCGGTGGCGGGGTGCACGTAGAGGAAGTTTTGCGCGATGATCTGCCGCAACCATGCGTTCTGGCTGTCCCACGAGTGATACATCATCATCGGCCGCTGGGTGATCGCGTGCAACGGGTAGTCGTCGTCCGGTGCGCTCGCCGCGATGGCGGCGGGTGGATACCACGTCGGCAGCGGATCGAAGAAGCGCGCGAGACGTTCGCGATCGATCGGGCGCACGGGCTTCGGGCCGTCGTACTGGCCGAGGCCGGCGAGGCGGAATTTCTGCAGCGGCTCGCTGTAGATCTGCGCGATGATCGGTTCGGCTTTCGGGATGAAGGCGGCGTCGGCGGCGGCTTCGAGATAGTCGCGGTTGACGGCGCGCATCCAGCGCTGGTTCTCGGGCCAGTGATGGGCAAAGAAACTCTGCGCGTCGATGTAGGCCTGCCACTGCTTGGGGTTGGGCTCGCCGCGAAAGGATTGTTCGCCGTCGCGGCCGCGAAAACCGGCGAGGAAGCCGATGCCGGGCGCGCGCTCATAGTTGACGATGAAGTCGGTGTAGCCGCTGAAGCGTCGTTCGCCGTTCGCATCGACAAACGCCGGGAAGCCGAGCCGCGAGGCAAGCTCCACGAGCACGTCCTGCCACGGCCGCACGTCGCGTTCGAGCGGCAATACCGGGTGGCGGATCGAATCGGCCGCGGCGTCGGGTTCGCTGATCGGGCGGTCGAGAAAGCTGATGGCGTCGAAGCGTTCGAGGTAGGTGGTGTCGGGCAGGACGAGATCGGCGAAGCGCACCGTTTCGCTGTCGAAGGCGTCGGCGACGACGAGAAAGGGAATCTTGTAGCTGCCGTCGTCGTTCTTGGCGCGCAACATCTGCTGCGTCTCGGCGGTGTTCATCGCGCTGTTCCATGCCATGTTGGCCATGAAGAGCAGCAGCGTGTCGATCGGGTAGGGGTCTCCTTCGACGGCGTTTCGGATGACCGCGTGCATGATGCCGTGCGCGGCGAGCGGCGCTTCCCACGAGTACGCCTTGTCGAGCCGCAGCGGCTCGCCGCCCGCAGTGATCGCCAGATCCTCGGGGCGAGTGGGAAAGCCGAGCGGCGGCTTCGACAGCGGCTTCTTCGGTGCGTCGATGCTGCCGGCATCGTTCTCGGGCAGTTGCGCGGGCGGAATCGGGCGCGGGTAGGGCGCCTTCGAGCGGAAGTTGCCGGGGCCGTCGAGCGCGCCGAGCAGCATCTGGATCAGGTGCAGCGCGCGGCAGGTCTGAAAGCCGTTGGCGTGCGCGCTGATGCCGCGCATCGCGTAGAACGCGACCGGACGGCCGATCACGTTGTCGTGCACGTTGCCGTAGATGTCGGTCCAGCGGCAAGGAATCTCGATGGTTTCGTTGAACGCGACTTGCGCCATTTCCCGGGCGAGGCGGCGGATCTGCCCGGCGGGCACGCCGCATTGCGCGGCGACCGCCTCCGGCGTGTGCTCCGCGCGGCGATGGCGTTCGAGCAGCAGCGAAAAGACGCTGCGCACGTGTCGGCTGCCCTGCGTCGTCTGCGCCACCGTGCCTGCCCACGCGAGCGCCGGGGCGACGCCCTTCTCCATGCGACGCGCGGATTGCGTGTGCTGGTCCCACACCAGCGGCTTGCCGTCGTCGCCGCGCAGAAAGAGACCGTCGTCGGCGCTGCCGGGCGCGTCGATGACCAGCCACGGCGCGTTGGTGTAGCGCACGAGGTAGGCGTGGTCGATCCAGTCGTTGGCGAGCAGTTCATGGACGATGGCGAGCGCGAGCAGGCCGTCGCTGCCGGGCCGGATCGGCACCCATTCGTCGGCGATGGCGCTGTAGCCGGTGCGCACCGGGTTCACGCTGACGAACTTGGCGCCGCGCGATTTGAGCTTGTCGAGACCGATCTTGATCGGGTTCGAGGAATGGTCTTCGGCCACGCCCCAGAGCACGAAGTACCGGGCGCGGTCCCAGTCGGGCGAGCCGAATTCCCAGAAGGAATAGCCGATCGAGTAGAGCCCGGCGGCGGCCATGTTGACCGAGCAGAAACCGCCGTGCGCGGCCCAGTTGGGCGTGCCGAACTGCTGTGCCCAGAGCCCGGTGAGCGCCTGCATCTGGTCGCGTCCGGTGAAGAAGGCGAGGCGCTTGGGGTCGGTGGCGCGCAGGTGGGCCAGGCGCTGGGTGAGCAGATCGAGCGCCGCGTCCCACGAGATCGGGTCGTACAGGCCGTCACCGCGTTCGCTACCGGGGCGGCGGATCAGCGGCTGTTGCAGCAGGGCGCGCGAGTACTGCTTCATGATGCCGGCGCTGCCCTTGGCGCACAGCACGCCCTGATTGACCGGATGCGACGGGTTGCCCTGGATGAAGCGCACGCGCGTCTTGCCGTCGCGTGTTTCGGTCGTCACCTGGATGCCGCAGCGGCAGGCGCACATGTAGCAGGTGGTGTAGTGCACCTGCTGCGCGCTGCGATCCTCGAAGCGGATCGGGCGCTCGGCGGCCGGCGTGAGCGGCGTGCGCGGCGCACGGGTGGGGGGCGGATTGGGCGGCAAGTCTCGAACGGGGCAGGGTGGGGGAAGCGGCGTCGGGGCCGTGGTGCGCCTGCATTGTGACGCCCTTGCCGTGTCGGGCCATCGTCGGCACGGAAAAACGCGGAACGCGGAGTTCCGAAATCGGGCGCACGTGCCGCAAAACCCTTCGCGACCGGCAACGGCTTGGTCGCAAGAATGACGTCCATGACGGGCTTGCGTCCCGATTTCGCCTCAGGTCGACTTCAGCGAAAACGGCGCTGCAAGCCCGTCATGGACGTCGTTTCGAGGACAAGCTGATGGCGTGCCGCGCCGTGACGCAAGGCGTTCACGGCGCGGCGGCGGGTCTTGCGTGCGGCGTCAGGGCGCCATCATCACGGTGCCGGAGACGGTCAGCGTCAGCGTGACCTTGCCGCCTTCGATGGCCACGGGTTCGGCCGGCATCGGCGCGGCCTCGGCGGCGGCTCGCATCGCGTACACCTTGGGCTGGATCGGGCGACCCTCGCCGCCGATCGCGCCCAGATGCACGTCGCGCAGCGTGAAGCGGGCAAAGCCGAAGGCGCGCGTCGCCGTCTGCGCCTTGGTGCGGAAGGCGGCGATGCCGCGCTCGATCAGCGCCGCCTCTTCGCGTTCGCGCAGTTCGCGCGAAATCTCCAGCGTCGAGGCGACGATCATCAGTTTTTGCTGCGCCAGTTTGCCGGCCAGCGTGCCGAGCGTCGCGAAGTCGCGGCTCTTCAGGATCAGCTCGGCGCGCACCGTCCAGCCGTCACGCACGCCCTTGTTGTTCCAGCGCTGGTTGGTGCTGAAGGCGCCGGTGCGCGCTTCGACGCCGGGTGTCGCCTTGCCCTGGGCGAGCGCGGCGTTGATCGCCTGCTGCACTTCGCGCGTGATCGGCGCTGCGTCGGGCCCCTGCGCTTCGGCCGCCAGCGTGATGACGGCGACATCGGGGATGACTTCGGTGGCTACCGTCGCGTCGAGCGTCAGCGCGTCGCGCGCGGCCGCTGCGCCGAGGTTCTGCGCATGGCTGGCGGTGGCCATCACGCTGGCGCAGCAAAGCATCGCGGCACGGGGGAGGAGGCGGTTCTTCATGGGGTTTCCTTTCGTGAGGGGCGGACGTTTCGGGCGTGGCTAGTGCAGTGTTTCGCGTAGATTGGTACAAAAAAATGCGATGGATTTTGGTTCGAATCGAGGCGCAAAGCGCAGCAATAGCGAGCTATTTCGAGCATTGGCAACGAAGACTCGAGCCAAAAGACGCGCATTTTTGTACCAAGAAGAGCGAAACACTGCGCTTGGTCGCCACGCGATACTGAAACGACCGGCACGCGGCGATCCGGTCGACGCGCGGCGCGAGCGTA
>JAFEDD010000065.1 GCA_018241765.1 Pseudomonadota bacterium
TAGTTGCAAAAGTCTTGCTACGTTCGAAGCGTTGGGCATCCCGCAGCACTTCGTTGCAAATACTCGCAATGGCGCCGCTATTGCTGCGTTTTGCGCCTCGTTCTGCGGGCGCCCAACGCTTCTCGGTGTCACGCAGACTATTGCAGCTAGACACCAGTCCAGGCGGCGACTGCGGCGCCGTGGCGTTGCCCGATCGAGGGTGGCGTCGCAGCCGTCGGGTTGCCGCGCATTGGTGCGGGGCGAGGCGCGATGTTGCGTTCGTTTTGGTTGCAAAAACGCACTGAAAGAGCCTTGCGAGTCGAACAATGCATCGACTTTCGGCGAAATCAGGCTCCAAGCCTGTTATGGATGCGGCTTGCGGGAAAAAGCTGTTAACCGTGTTTTGCGGATTTTGGAAAAGACTTCCACAATACGAAAAAGCAATCTACAATCGCCTCCGTGCCGCTTCACCTCGTCGGTCGAACCCATCCGCACCGACCCGCGACGACGCGACGCAGAGCGCGGCGACACCGGCAACCGCGTTGTGCAATGCACACAAGTCACAATGCCGACGTCGGCCCGAGCGCCGACCCCCGTCGGCGACCACCGCGCCGCAGTGCGCCGTGGCTACCCTGTCATTGGAAGGAGGAGCGTGTGATTCAAGGCATTCCCAATTCGTTGAGCCAACAGGATCTCGACCCGCAAGAGACGAGCGACTGGCTCGCTTCACTCGACAGCGTCATTGCCAACGAGGGTTATGAGCGCGCTCACTTTCTGCTCGAGGCGATGTTCGACAAGGCGCGTCGAACCGGCACCCGCGCGCCGTTCTCCCCGAACACCGCCTACCTGAACACCATTCCCCCGCACCTCGAAGAGAAGAGCCCTGGCGACCACGCGATCGAACACCGCCTGCGCAGCTTCGTGCGCTGGAACGCCGCGATGATGGTGCTGCGCGCCGGACACAAGGATCTCGAACTCGGCGGCCACATCGCGTCCTTCGCGAGCGCGGCGACGCTCTACGACGTCGGCTTCAACCACTTCTGGCGGGCACCGACGGCCGATCACGGCGGCGACCTGATCTATCTGCAGGGCCACAGTTCCCCCGGCATGTACGTGCGCGCCTACATGCTCGACCGCATCAGCGAAGCGCAGATCGACAACTTCCGGCAGGAGGTCGACGGCCGCGGTCTGCCGTCCTATCCGCACCCATGGCTGATGCCCGATTTCTGGCAGTTCCCGACGGTATCGATGGGACTCGGCCCGTTCATGGGTATCTATCAGGCGCGCTTCCTGAAGTATCTGCACTCGCGCGGTCTCGCCAACACCGAAGGGCGCAAGGTCTGGGTGTTCTGCGGCGACGGCGAAATGGATGAACCCGAGTCGCTCGGCGCCATCAGCATGGCGGCGCGCGAAAGGCTCGACAATCTGATCTTCGTCATCAACTGCAACCTGCAACGGCTCGACGGGCCGGTGCGCGGCAACGGCAAGATCATTCAGGAACTGGAAGGCGATTTCCGCGGTTCCGGCTGGAACGTCATCAAGCTGATCTGGGGCAGCCACTGGGACCCGCTGATCTCGCGCGATCGTGACGGCTTGCTGTTGAAGCGCATGGAGGAAGTCATCGATGGCGAGTACCAGGTCATGCGCGCTCGCGACGGTGCCTACGTTCGCGAGCACTTCTTCGGCAAATACCCGCGTCTGCGCGAGATGGTCGCCAACATGTCGGACGCCGACGTCTGGCGCCTCAATCGCGGCGGTCACGACCCGCACAAGATCTACGCGGCCTATGCGGCGGCGACCAAGCACACCGGCCAGCCGACCGTGATTCTCGCCAAGACCGTGAAGGGCTATGGCATGGGGCACAGCGGCGAAGGACTCAACATCGCGCATCAGGCCAAGAAGATGGACCTCGACTCCATCCGTCAGATGCGCGACCGCTTCGGCATTCCGTTCACCGACGACCAGCTCGCAAGCTACCCGCTCTACAAGCCCGCCGCCGATTCGCCGGAGGGCAAATACATGCGCGAGCGGCGCGCGGCACTCGGTGGCGATCTGCCGCAGCGTCGCATGCGAAGCGTCTCGCTGCCGGTGCCCGAGCTGACGGCCTTCGAAAACCAGTTGAAGGGAACGGGTGAGCGCGAAATTTCCACCACGATGGCGTTCGTGCGCATCCTGAACACGCTGGTGAAGGACAAGTCGCTCGGCCGCCACGTCGTGCCCATCGTGCCCGATGAATCGCGCACCTTCGGCATGGAGGGCATGTTCCGGCAGCTGGGCATCTGGAGTCAGGCGGGGCAGAACTACCAACCCGTCGATGCCGATCAATTGATGTTCTACAAGGAAGCGAAGGACGGGCAGATCCTGCAGGAGGGCATCAACGAGGCGGGCGGCATGGCTGACTGGATCGCCGCGGCGACGAGTTACAGCAACAGCAACGTGCCGATGCTGCCGGTCTACATTTTTTATTCGATGTTCGGCATTCAGCGCATTGGCGACTTGTGCTGGGCAGCGGGTGACATCCGCGCCCGCGGGCTTTTGGTGGGCGGCACCGCGGGGCGCACGACGCTCAATGGCGAGGGGCTGCAACACGAGGACGGGCACAGCCACGTCTGGTTCAGCGCCATTCCCAACGTTCGCACGTACGACCCGACGTATCAGTACGAAGTCGCGGTCATCGCCCAGCATGCGATCAAGCGCATGCTCGATGAGCAGCATGACGAGTACTACTACCTCACCGTGATGAACGAGAACTACGTGCATCCGGACATGCCGCCAGGCGTCGAGTCCGACATCATCCGCGGCATGTACCTGTTCAAGGAGGGGGGCAAGGAGAAGAAGAAAGGCATGCGTGTGCAACTCACCGGCTCGGGCACCATCTTCCGTGAAGTCATTGCTGCGGCCGAGTTGCTGCGCAACGATTGGGGCGTCGAGAGCGACCTGTGGAGCGCGCCGAGCTTCAATGAACTGCGGCGCGACGGCATCGATTGCGAACGCTGGAACCTGCTGCACCCCACCGAGACGCCGCGCGTGCCGCACGTGGCCCGGTGCCTGCACTCGCGCCCGGGCCCGATCGTCGCGGCGACCGACTACATCCGTACCTACGCCGATGGCGTTCGACCCTATCTCAAGAAGACCTACAAAGTGCTCGGCACCGATGGTTTCGGCCGCTCCGACAGCCGCGACAATCTGCGTCGCTTCTTCGAGGTCAACCGCTATTACGTGACTGTTGCCGCGCTGATGGCGCTGGCAGAGGACGGCGTCGTCGAGCGCAAGAGCGTTGCCGATGCCATCGCCAAGTACGGCATCGATCCGAACAAACCGAACCCGACCACGGTGTAACGAGGAGCACGCGAACATGGCAATGCATGAACTCAAGGTGCCCGACATCGGGGACTTCAAGGACATTCCGGTCATCGAGCTTCTGGTTAAGGTGGGCGACACGGTGGCGCGCGAGCAATCGCTGGTCACGCTCGAATCGGACAAGGCGACGATGGAGGTGCCGGCCGAGATCGGCGGCGTCATCAAGGAATTGCGCGTGAAGATGGGCGACCGCGTGTCGCAGGGCAGTGTCGTGGCCGTCGTCGAGACGAGCGCGGCGGCGGCCCCGGAAGCGGCGGCAGCGACTCCGAGGGCGAGCCAACCGGCTGCGGCGCCTGTCGCAGCGCCCGTCCCAGCGCCTGCGGCCGCCACGGTAACCGCGAGCGCTCCGGCACCGGCAGCATCGCCTGCGGCGTCAGCGTCGCCGCGCGCCGCCGCACCCGTCGATGAGGAAGCGTTCCGCTTGGCTCACGCCTCGCCGTCGGTGCGCAAGTTCGCTCGCGAACTGGGCGTCGACCTCGGGCGGTTGAGTGGCACCGGCCCGAAGGGGCGCATCCTGCTCGAGGATGTGCAAGGCTACGTGAAGGGTGTCATGACCGGCGCCACCGCCGCGCCGGCAGGCGGCGCTGACGGCGGCGCCGCGCTCGGGCTGCTGCCGTGGCCGAAACCGGATTTCTCGAAGTTCGGTGCCATCGAGACCAAGCCGCTGTCGCGCATCAAGAAGATCTCTGGGGCCAACCTGCACCGAAACTGGGTCATGATCCCGCACGTCACCAACCATGACGAGTGCGACATCACCGAGCTCGAAGCCTTCCGCGTGCAATTGAACAAGGAAATCGAGAAGAGCGGCGTCAAAGTGAGCATGCTCGCTTTCATCATCAAGGCGGCGGTCGCTGCGTTGAAGAAATTCCCGAACTTCAACGCGAGTCTCGATGGCGACAACCTGATTCTGAAGCAGTACTTCCACATCGGCTTCGCGGCTGATACGCCCAACGGGCTCGTGGTGCCGGTCATCCGCAACGCCGACCAGAAAGGGATCGTCGACATCGCGCGCGAGATGAGCGAGCTTGCGGGACTGGCACGCGAGGGCAAGCTCAAGGCCGAGCAGATGCAGGGCGGATGCATCTCGATCAGTTCGCTCGGAGGCATTGGCGGCACCTACTTCACGCCGATCATCAACGCGCCGGAAGTCGCCATCCTTGGCATCTGTCGCGGTGAAACCAAGCCGCGCTGGAACGGGCAGGCATTCGAGCCGCGCCTGATGCTGCCGTTGTCGTTGTCGTGGGATCATCGCGTCATCGATGGCGCCGAGGCCGCACGCTTCAATGTGTTCTTCGGCCAATTGATGAGCGACTTCCGCAGGATTGCGCTATGAGTACCGTCGAACTCAAGGTGCCCGATATCGGGGACTTCAAGGATATTCCGGTCATCGAGCTTCTGGTCAAGGTCGGTGATCGCGTCGAGAAGGATCAGTCGCTCGTCACGCTGGAATCCGACAAGGCAACGATGGAGGTGCCGGCCGACACCGCCGGGGTCATCAAGGAACTGCGCGTGGCGCTTGGCTCGAAGGTGTCGCAGGGATCCGTGGTGGCGGTCGTGGAGGCGGCTGTCGGTGAGCCGGCGAAGCCCGCTGCGGCGCCAGCGGCTGCGACAGCGAGCGCCGCGCCTGTGGCGAATGCTCCAGCCAGCGCCGTGGCTACCGCGTTCGGGGGCAAGGCAGATGTCGAATGTGACGTCCTCGTGCTCGGCGGTGGCCCGGGTGGCTACAGTGCCGCGTTCCGCGCGGCGGATCTCGGCGAGCGCGTGGTCATCGTCGAACGCTACGCGGCGCTCGGCGGCGTGTGTCTCAATGTGGGCTGCATTCCGTCGAAAGCGCTCTTGCATACCGTCGCCGTGATGGACGAGGCAAAAGCGCTGGCGAGTCACGGCATCGTGTTTGGTGCACCGAGCGTTGACGTCGACAAGCTCCGCGACTTCAAGGCGAGCGTCGTCAAGAAGCTCACGACGGGGTTGGCCGGCATGGCCAAGGCACGCAAGGTCGACGTCGTGCGCGGATATGGCGCATTCCTCGACGCCCACCACGTCGCGGTGGAACTCACCACCGGCGATGGTCAGCACAAGACCGGCGAGCGCAAGGTCGTCCGCTTCCGGCAATGCATCATCGCGGCCGGTTCGCAGGCGATGCGGCTGCCGTTTCTGCCGGAGGACCCGCGCATCGTCGATTCGACCGGCGCCCTTGCGCTCGCTGCCGTTCCGACGCGCATGCTCGTCATCGGCGGCGGCATCATCGGGCTGGAAATGGCGACCGTCTACGCCTCGCTCGGCGCCAGCATCGACATCGTGGAGATGCTCGACACCGTCATGACGGGTGCCGATCGCGATCTCGTCAAGGTTTGGGAGAAGCGCAATGCAGGACGCTTCGACCGCGTGATGCTGAAAACGAAGACGGTGGCGGCGGAAGCGAAGGCCGATGGCATCCATGTGCGCTTCGAGGGCGAACATGCTCCGCCCGATGCGCAGCGCTACGACCTCGTGCTGGTTGCCGTGGGGCGCGCGCCCAATGGCCGCAAGATCGGCGCCGAGCTGGCCGGTGTCACCGTCAGCGAGCGCGGCTTCATCGCCGTCGACAAGCAGATGCGCACCAGCGTCTCGCACATCTTCGCGATCGGCGACATCGCCGGCAATCCGATGCTTGCACACAAGGCCGTGCACGAAGGTCACGTGGCAGCCGAGGTTGCGCACGGCGAAAAGGCGTTCTTCGATGCGCGCCAGATTCCGAGCGTGGCCTACACCGACCCCGAGGTCGCGTGGGCCGGTCTGACCGAAGACGATGCGAAGAAGCAGGGCATTGCCTACACGGTCGGCAAGTTTCCGTGGGCCGCGAGCGGGCGCGCCATCGCCAACGGGCGCGACGAAGGGTTCACGAAGCTTCTCTTCGATGCGACGACGCATCGAATTCTCGGTGGAGGCATCGTCGGCACGCACGCCGGAGACTTGATTGGCGAGGTCTGCCTCGCCATCGAAATGGGTGCCGACATGATCGACATCGGCAAGACCATCCATCCGCATCCGACGCTCGGTGAATCGGTCGGCATGGCGGCCGAAGTTGCGCATGGCAGTTGCACCGACCTGCCCCCGACGCGGCGCAAATAGCGGTTGCTATTCTGGAAGTTCGGCTTGCGCCATGCGTGCGAGGATGATGCCGGTCTTGCGGCGCAGACCGGGCGCGTTGCCGTTGCGTTCGTAGAAGCGCGGGTTCGGCGCCATGGCCGCGAGTTTCGCGGCCTGCTCGGCGGTCAGTTGCGCCGCCGAAACGCCGTAGTAGCGGCGGGCGGCGGCTTCGGCACCGAAGATGCCGTTGCCCCATTCGATCACGTTGAGATAGAGCTCGAGAATGCGCTCCTTGTCGAGCATCTTCTCCAGCATCAATGTGATGATGGCTTCCTGGCCCTTGCGCAGGTAACTTTTCTGCGGCGACAGAAACAGATTCTTGGCCAACTGTTGCGTGATCGTCGAGCCACCGGCGACGGTGCGTCCCCGCGTTCGGTTCTTTTCCAGTGCCAGTTGAATGCCATCCCAATCGAAGCCTTCGTGCTCGACGAATTTCGAGTCCTCGGCGGCGATCATGGCGCGTTTCAGATTGCGCGAAATGCGCTCATAGGGCACCCATTGATATCGCAGCGAGGCGTCGGGCCGCGCGGCACGCAGTTCACCCATGCGATGCGTCATGAACGCGGTCTCGCGAGGCGGATGCTGTGCGTACCACGCGATGCAGAGCGCAAACCACCCTTGAGTGGCCAGAAACAGCAACGACATTGCGATGCTCGTGGCAGCGAACATGCGAAGCAACAGCGTGATGAGCGAGCGCATGAGGGTGACGCCGCTCAGCCGCGCGCGAGTTCGGAGCGCAGCTGCGCGATGACGGGCGCCGTTTCCGGCTGCACGCCGCGCCACAGCCGGTAGCTTTCCGCCGCCTGTTCGACCAGCATGCCGAGCCCATCACTGACGCGGGTGGCGCCACGGGCCGAAGCCCAGCGCATGAACGGCGTCGGTTCGCGGCCATACATCATGTCGTAGGCGAGCGCGGTCGGCGCGAACAGGTCGCTCGTCGCCGGCAGCGGCAGATCGCCGTGCAGGCTCGCCGACGTGGCATTGATGACGATGTCGAACCGTTCGCCATCGGAGAGATGACCGTCGAGCGCGAGCGCGTCGATGGCGTGGCCTTCGCGCCATGGCGCGATCAGCGCCTGCGCCGTGGCATGCGTGCGGTTGCCGACACAAAGGTGCGCCGGCTCGCGTTCGAGGATCGGCAGCAGTGCGCCGCGGGCGGCACCACCGGCACCCAGAAGCAAGATGCTTCGGCCGCGCAGTGCGACTCCGAGGTTGTTTTCGATGTCGCGCACCAGGCCGGCGCCGTCCGTGTTGTCGCAGAACCAGTGGCTGTCATGCCAATGCAGGAAGTTCGCGGCGCCCGCGGCCTGCGCCCTCGGCGAACGCTCCGTGGCACAGGCGTAGGCATCGATCTTGAAGGGCAGCGTCACGTTGGCGCCGATGCCGCCACTTGCGCGGAAACGTTCGAGGTCGCGGGCGAAATCACCCAGCGGGCACAGCCGAGCGACGTAGTCGATGCTTTGCCCGAGCCCATGAGCAAACAGCGCGTGGATGCGCGGGCTGCGACTGTGCCCGATGGGATTGCCGATGACGGCAAAGCGTTCACCAGCGCGCAGCATGGTCACGGTGCTTTGCCGGAAGAAGGTGGAAGCGTGCCGGCCGAGCTCTCGAGTTCGCCCGCCCGTGTGAAGCTCCAGGTCCGCGTGATGTAGAGGATGTCGGTGTCGGCTCGGATGTCGGCGGGAAATGGGGCGTACGGCGCGGCAAGCTCGACGATTTTCAACGCGGCGGCATCGAGGATTTTCTTGCCCGAACCGCGGTCGACTTCGACACTCTCGATCCGGCCATCGGCCTTGATGCCCACCGTCAGCACGAGCGAGCCATAGAGCTTTTGAGTGCGAGCGATCTCGGGATAATTGGCGTTGCCGACGCGCTCGACTTTCTGCCGCCAATCCTCGACGTAGCGCGCGAAGCGGTATTCCGCCGCGCGAGCCCCGACATGCTTCTTTTTGGGGCGCTGCTGGTAGCTGTCGAATTCACGCGCGATCTGAGCTTCCAGCCGTTGCAGTTCCAGCGTCTTGGCGGCAAGCTCCCGGTAGGTGTTGGCGCTGTCCACCTTCGGCGTCTCTTTCGGGTCGCGCTCGCTCGACATCCGGTTGGCCGATTTCAACTGCTGCAATAGTTCCCGGGTCTGGCGCTCGAGCGCTTCGACCTGCTCGCGCGCGGCAGCGAGCTGCGTTTGTTGCGAATCGACCTGAGCGCGCGGCAGCGGTGAACTCAGGCGACGCTTGGCGTCGGTGTTGCCACCGCCGTCGAGATTGGCCTGCGCAAGGAAATCCGCCTGCGATGGTTTCGACGTCGTCTTGGCATTGACCAGCGACACTTCGAGCGGTGGTGATTGCGCCGGTGTCTTGAACAGACGCGGCAGCTCGAAATGCAGCGACAGCACGATCAGGTGCATGCCGACCGACGCCGCGAGAGTCCAGCGCAACAATGGACTCAGCCCCGACGTGGCCAACACCGGGGCTGGAGCCTTGATGAGCTTGGCTGCGCGCTTCACGCGTGCATTCTAGTGTGCTGTTTGGCGTGGCTCAGGGCCCATGAGAGCGCGGGATTTCGTCGCGAATCGAGGCGCAAGGTGCAGCAACGGCAAGCCATTGCGAGCCTGTGCAACGAAGCGTCGCGGCGAAAAGCGCGTTTCCATGTTCTTGGCAAAGCGCAGCCCTGTACCCGGCCGGCGCTATGGCGGTGCCGCTGCCGCCACTTCGAGGCAGCGAACATGCAGCGCGGGCTCGAAGAGGTCGATGTCGGTGATCGCGAGGCGCACTTCGGTGCCGGGCGCCTGAGGGGCGAGATCATGAATGCGCTGGATGATCGGAAGCGTCGTGAATCGCACCAGGTTGTCGCGAATCACTCGCGCTGAAAGCTGCTCGATGCCCTCTTGTCGAAGGTAGCGCAGGCACCAGTAAAACTCCATCTGCTGCTGGAAATCGGCGTAGGCGGAGTACGTCGTGTCGAAGTCGGCCAGTGCGCCGAGCAACACCGTGTCGCCACGAGGATAGGCGGCGCCTCGGTGCTCGATCAGGGCGAGTAGTTGCCGCTGATTGACGAGATCGGAAAAGCGTCGCAGTGGCGAGGTCGCCCACACGTAGGCGGGCACGTTGAGCCCCTCGTGCGCGCCTGGGGCGCTCGACATGCGGGTTTTTCCTGCGATCTGCACCCGATACATCGCCGGCGATGCCTGTTCGGCGAGCAGCGCCGCCCAGGTGCGGTTGGCGAGAATCGCCAACTCGGAGACTACGGTGTCGACCGGCGAGCCGCGCAGTCTGGGCCAGATGTCGATCCGGCAATCCTCGCGATCGGCGTCTCCCGTGACCTTGAAGCTGTAGTCGGTACGCTCGAAGACTTCGGCTGCACGCGCCGCGGCAAGTCGCGTGGCGAGAGCGTGCAGCACGCGCAGCGTCGGCGCGTGGCCGCCGGCGCTCGTTGCGTCGTGCGCCGGGTCGAGCCAGCGAAGGTCGTCGAGTGCGGCGAGGCGCAGATTGCTGGCAATCGGGACGCACTCGATCCGCGTCTCGGTGCCGACGATGCCGAGGTCGGCGTCGAGCGTCACGTAGAGCGTCAACGCGGGCGGCGTCTTGCCGGCGTCGAGAGAGAACGCGGCCACGACATCGTCCGGGAGCATGGTGATCTTGCTGCTTGGCAGATAGACCGTCGACAGGCGATCGCGGGCGACGCGGTCGAGTGGCGTGTCGATGCCGATGGCGACGGCGGGCGCCGCGATATGGATGCCGAGCACGAAGCCGCCATCGGCGAGTGGTCGCAGCGAAAAGGCGTCATCGATTTCGGTCGTGCTTTCGTCGTCGATACTGAAGGCGGCGACTTCGGCTTGAGGGAATGCCGGGATGACCGGGACTTCGAGCCCTGCCGGAAAGGCCGTTCCTCGCGGGAAGGTCGCGAGCCGGAAACGCTCGTAATGCAGGGCATGGGTTGACGGGATCGCGCCCGCTCGCGCCAGCAGATGCACGGGGGCCATGCGTGCGCGGTCGGCTGCGGCTGCGAGCGCCTTGTACTCGAGAGACTGCCGGTCGGGAGCGTGCAGCAGCGATGCCCATTTCGCCCGGATCTCGGGTGGCGCGTCGCCGGCGACCAACGTGTTCACCCACTGCTCCATCTGTGCCGCTTCGCGTGCCTTGCGCTCCACGCTGGCGAGCGCCGCTTGCAGAGCTTCTTCCGGTGCCCGTTTGTATCGGCCGCGGCCGCGCTTGTAGAAGTACATCGGAGCCTGGTGAAGCGCGAGCAGGATGGCCGCCTGTTGTGCGCTCGACGCGTCGCGACCAAAATACTCCAGCGCAAGGTCGGTGAACGCGCACTCTTCGCGCCCCTCTGCCGCCTGCCACAACAGCATCATGTCGATGTCGGCTCGGTGTTTCTGCGCTTCGCTCATCATGACCGCCGCGTCGGGGGCGTAGAAGCGAAGCAGAACGTGGTTCGACTTGACCTTCACGCGCCGCCCGCCGGGCAATTCGACTTGCGCCGACGCGTCGCTTTCGGACAGGATGGCTCCGGCCCTGACTTGGCCGTCGTCTTCGAACAGGATATTCATCTTGGCTGCGGATTTGAATTGGTCACGCCGTGCGGCACGTGGCCGGCCGCGACCACGCGACTTGCCGACTCGACATGGCGACGTTGATCGTCGAAGAAGATGTCCGCGCCGAAGGCACGCAGGAATTCGGCCTTGTCGAGCCCGCCAAGAAACAGCGCCTCATCGATGCGGATGTCCCAGGCTCGCAGCGTTCGGATGACGCGCTCGTGCGCCGGTGCCGAGCGCGCCGTCACCAATGCGGTGCGGATGGGCTGGCGGTCGCGCGGAAATCCGTTTTGGATGCGATGCAGCGCGGCAAGGAAGTCCTTGAACGGACCTCCGCCAAGGGGGGTCTGGGCAGCCTCTCGTTCCGATTCGCTGAACGCAGCGAGGCCATCGCGCTGGAAGACGCGCTCTGCCTCGTCCGAGAACAGCACAGCGTCACCATCGAACGCGATGCGAAGCTCATCGTGGCGAGCGATCGGAGCCCCTTCAGCCGCTTGCGGCACGATCGTCGCAGCCGCGTGTCCCGAATCCAGCGCATGCCGCACGTCGTCGGGGTCGGCCGACAAAAACAGGTGCGACCCGAGCGCGGGAACATAGCGCGAGGTGTCGCTGCCGCCGGTGAACACGGCGCGCGTGATGCCAAGGCGGTAGTGCCGGATCGCATTGAACACGCGCAGCCCGGTGTCGGCGCTGTTTCGCGACAACAGCACGATCTCCACATGCGGATGCTCTCCCTCGTTCAGCCGCAGCAGTTTGCGCACGAGTTCGAATGCGACTCCGGGATGCAGCAGATCGTTTTCGTGTTCGATTTGATGCCGCTGATACGCCTCGACTCCAGCCGTTTCGTAGATCGCGTGACTCTCCGAAAGATCGAACAGCGCGCGCGACGATATGGCGATGATGAGGCGATGGTGGGTCGACGGTGACATGGGTGGAGAAGCCGCCGATTACGACGGAGGTTTGCGCGTCGCGACCAAAAAGCCCGGGATCATCGTATCGCCCTCCGCGCGGAGACCTATGTCCGAGATCGTCATCTCGGTGAATCCCGCCGCGTCCAGCGACTGGCGCACGTGATCGATCCCGTGCGAATAGCGAATCGACTTCTCGATTTGATAGGGTGCCGCGCTGTCGCTCGCCCTTTCACACGAAAAGAACAACCACCCGCCCGGCCGCAGCACCTTGAAGGCGTCGCGCAGAATGCGAGTGATGTCGCCAATGTAGACGAGCACATCGGCGGCGACGATCACTTCATACTCGTTGGCGTCAGTCGCGGCCAATGCCTCGGCGATGTCGACGATGTGAAAGCGAGAGTACACGCCGTGGCGCCGCGCCTGTTCGATCATCGCGTGCGAAAGGTCGACGCCGACGAAGTACCCGTTGATCGGCCCGAGTGCCGCTCCGAGGAGCCCTGTGCCACATCCAAGGTCGAGCAGATTCAGCGTCCGATCGGGGAAGCGCTCGACGATCATGCCAGCAATCTGCTGTGGTACGCGGTACTTCAATGCGCCAACGAGATGGTGGTCGAAGCGATTGGCGTAACGCTCGAACAGCGAACGCACCATGGCTGCCGGCTGCTGAGCCGGTTTTTCACCGGCAACCACCGACCGGAGGTAGCGAAGCGATTCGTCGTCCGGCCGAACCTTCAACGCGGCATCGAGCGAAGCGAGCGCGCGCTCGGAATTCCCACGTTGATACTCAATCAATGCGAGGCCCTGATGGGCATCGGGATCATCCATGTCGTCAGCCAACGCCTCAGCGAGCCATTCAACCGCCTCGTCGAATTTCTCCTGATAGCGAAGGGTGTTGCCAATCATTGCCTTGAGATGGGGCAGCTTTGGATTTTGCCCATAGGCGACCCGCAGATGACGTTCGCCCGTCGCGTAGTCGGCCTGCTGCATGGCCAGGTTGATCGCTTGTTCGCGGTAGGCGAGATTGGCAGGGGCGAGCACGAGCGCTTGCTCGATGGCTTCGCGCGCGGCCGCAACGTTGCCGTTGGCGATATGCGCTCGATGCAGGCAGTCCCATCCCAACGGCGACATCGGCGCCAACTCCGTGGCTCGACGCGCGGACGTCACGGCGGCGGCAGAGTTCTCGGCCTTGGCGGCGAGCATCCACCCGGCGATGTAGACGCGAGCGTCGGAGGGATGTTCCGTTTGCAGTGTGTTGAGTGCCGTGGCGGCGCGTTGCAACTCGCCCTGCGCAATGTCCTGTTCGATCGTACGCAACGCGATTGCGACGGCGTGCTCCTGGGCGGCGAGTTCGTCGCGCTTGGTCTTTACGGGCGGAAGTGAGTAGGGGGACTTCGTCATGGCTGGTGAACCGATGGATGGGTTGGGGGCTGAAGGCGCGCCAGCAGCTTCGCGTGGATGCCCCCAAAGCCGCCGTTGCTCATGATCAGGATATGGTCGCCGTTACGCGCGTTGCGGGCAAGGGTGGTGATCAACTGGGCGAGATCGGCATGCGTCTCGGCGCGAATGCCGAGCGGAGCAAGCGCCTCGGCGACATCCCAGGAGACGCCGCCCGCGTAGGCGTAAACGTGCGCCGCGCCGTCGAAGCTTTCGGCGAGGCGCGCCCGCATGGCGCCCAGCTTCATCGTGTTCGATCGTGGTTCGAATACGGCGATGATCCGCTCGTTGCTCGCGACGGTTCGTCGCAAAGCGGTGATCGAGGCGGCGATGGCGGTCGGGTGATGCGCGAAATCGTCGTAGACGCGCACGCCGTCGGCCTGACCCCGCAGCTCCAGTCGTCGCCGGACGCCAGCGAACCGTTGCAACGCCGCCAGGGCTTCCTGCGGGGCAACGCCGACGTGACGCGCCGCCGCAACGGCGGCCAACGCGTTCAGCCGGTTGTGCTCACCGGGCATCGTCAGTGACAGTGTGCCGAAGCGCTGGCCGCCGAAGTCGAGCACGCCATCGGCGGTGAAATGCCAGCCGCTGTCGACGGCAAACGCCTCGCGCTCGCTCCAGCAACCGAGGGCGAGCGTGGCGACGAGTTCGGGGTCGGCGCCATTCCAGATAACTCGGCCAGCCGCAGGAACCGTGCGCACGACATGATGGAACTGTCGGCGAATGGCGGCGACATCGGGGAAGATATCGGCGTGATCGAATTCGAGGTTGTTCAGCACCAGTGTGCGCGGACGATAGTGCACAAACTTGCTGCGTTTGTCGAAAAACGCGGTGTCGTACTCGTCGGCTTCGATGACGAAGGGGTGCCCGCGGGCGGCCGTGCCGAGGCGCGCCGATACGCCGAAGTCCGGTGCCACACCGCCGATCAGGAAGCCGGGATCGCGCCCGGCCTGCGAGAGGATCCAGGCCAGCATCGACGTCGTGGTGGTCTTGCCGTGGGTGCCGGCAACCGCCAGTACGTGACGATGACGCAAAACGTGTTCGGCCAGCCACTGTGGCCCCGACGTGTAATCGAGATCGCGGTCGAGAATGGCTTCGATCAGCGGGTTGCCGCGCGTGATCACGTTGCCGATGATGAAACAATCGGGCTTCAGCGCGATCTGGTCCGGTGCATAGCCTTCGATCAGATCGATTCCGAGCGCCGTGAGCTGGTCGGACATAGGCGGATAGACGTTGGCGTCGCAGCCGGTAACGGTGTGCCCCGCCTCTCGCGCGAGCGCGGCGAGGCCGCCCATGAAGGTGCCGCAGATGCCGAGGATGTGAATGTGCATGCCCGTGCCCGAGCACCCGCAGCGGGCGGATCGGGAGTAATCGTCAACCGATAATTATCCCAGCCGGGCGCCAGCGCACGTCCCGCCACGCGGCGGCGTCACAATGGAATCGTTTCCACTACCGCGTTGCACCACCACCATCATGCCGACCGTCCGCCGAACCGCGCTCGAACTCCTTGCCCTCGGTGACGTCGATGCTAAGTTGATGGGCGTTTCCCAGTTGGCGAGCGCCAACTTTGATATTCAGCCGGACGAAATCCTGAGCGGCACAACGCGGCTGCCGGGACGTCCGCCGCGGCCGGTACTGGTGTCTCCCAGGGAGCTGCCGCGGCGGTCGCTGGGACAGCGCGAAGGCCGCGTCGCGCTGTTGCATGCCCTCGCGCACATCGAATTCAATGCGATCAATCTTGCGCTGGACGCGATCTGGCGATTCGCCGGCTTGCCCCACGAGTTCTATCGCGACTGGTTGCAGGTGGCGGCCGAAGAGGCGCTGCATTTTCGGCTGCTCCGTGAGCGCTTGCGAGCGCTCGACGCCGATTACGGCGACTGCCCGGCGCACGACGGTCTGTGGGAGATGGCGGCCAAGACCGCGCACGATCCGCTCGCCCGCATGGCGTTGGTGCCGCGAACGCTCGAAGCGCGCGGTCTCGATGCCGCGCCACCGATCCGTGCCCGTCTGGCAGCCGTGGGGGACCACGACAGTGCCGCCGTGCTCGATGTCATTCTTCGCGACGAGATCGGTCACGTCGCGATCGGCAATCGCTGGTACCGACACTTGTGTGCCGAACGGGGACTCGACCCGATCACCGCCTACGCCGAACTCGCCAGCGCGCACGGTGCGCCCAGGCTGCGCGGGCCGTTCAATCTCGATGCCCGGCGCGCGGCAGGGTTTGCCGAAGCCGAACTCGATGCGCTTTGACCGGGCATCGCGCCGCCGACGGGTGACGCCCCGACTATTCGAGCGGCCGAAACTTCAGCATCAACTGCCGTTGAAAGATTTCCGGTTGGTCGGGCTTCGGTAGCGGCGAGGACTTGAGGATCGCGCGCTCGACGGCTTCGTCGTAAGCCCGGTTGCCGCTCGATCGGGTGAGCGTGACGGCAATGACCTCTCCGGTGGGCAGTTGGGTCACGCTGAACTGCGCCTCGGGATTGCCCGGCACCTCACCCGCGAGAATGATGTTGCCGCGCACCTTGCCGCGAATCTTGCCCACATAGTCGGCTTCGGCGCGCGCACGTGCCCGCGCTGCCGCCGCGTCGGCGGCGGCCTTTGCGGCGCGCTCGGCCTCGGCACGCGCGGCGGCCTCGCGTGCCGCCTTGTCGGCTGCGGCCGCAGCGGCTTGCGCTTCTTTTGCGGCACGATCCTGAGCGCTCTTCAATTCGCGGGCACGGGTCTCGGCCGCCTTTCGCGCCGCGTCCTGTTCGGCCTGCCGTTTGGCGGCCTCGATGCGCGCCTTTTCTCGGGCCGCTTCGGCCATCTTCACCTCGGCGGCCTTGCGCTCGGCTTCTTTGGCGGCCGCTTTCTGGCGCGCGATGTCGGCGGCGCTGAGGGTGGGTGGTGGAGCGGGCGCAGGTTTGGGCGCGGGTGCGGATGGTGGCGGCGACGGCGGGGGTGGCGTGGGTGCCGGCGACGGCGGCGGTGCGGGCGGTGGCGGTGGCGTTGGCGTCACGACCGGCGCCGGGCGTCCGACCAATTCAACGCTGATCGGCTCATGCGGCGTCTGCCGCCAGCGCAGGCTGAACACGAGGACCGCGATCAGCACCGCGTGGACGACGATCGCACCGAACCATGCGCCGGCCTTGGAGCCGTCGTCGGAAGTCACGGCGTTCAGCTCCCCTCCTTCGCCACCAGGCCGACGCGCTTGACACCCTGTCCGTGAAGCGCGCCCAGCAGCCCCACCACGTCGTCGTACTTGACGTTGCGATCGGCGGCAATGACCACGGGCCGATCTTTCACGCGTTGCAGTTCGAGCACGCGGTTGACGAGTGTCATGCGCGAGAGCTTGCCTTGCACGGAGTCTGCGCCGTCACGTAGCGACAACGTGCCGTCACTTTTCACCGTGATCTCGATCGGGTCGGCCTGCGATGGGGTCAGCGTCTGCCCAACGCTCGGCAGATCGATCTCGCCGGTGCGCAGCGACGGCGTCGCAATCATGAAGACGATCAACAGCACCAGCATCACGTCGATGAAAGGCACGACGTTGATCTGGCTGACGAGCTTGCGGCGGCGCATGGTGTCGGTGGCAGGTCTTCGGCGTGGGAATCGTGGCGCCGAGCGTCACGCCTGGCGTTGCAGGATGTTGAGAAACTCTTCGGCAAACGTTTCGAGTTGCGTGTTGATGCGATCGAGCTGCGCCATGAAGCGGTTGTAGGCGACGACCGCCGGGATCGCCGCGAACAGGCCGATGGCGGTGGCGATCAACGCTTCCGCGATGCCGGGCGCCACCTGCGCGAGCGTGGCCTGACCCACGCTGGCGAGGCCGCGAAACGAATTCATGATGCCCCAGACGGTGCCGAGGAGGCCGATGTAAGGACTGACGCTGGCCACCGTGGCCAGGCCCGGAAGACGGTGTTCGAGACCGTCGACGACGCGCTGGGTGGCGGCCTTCAGTGCGCGTCGCGTTCCATCGACCACGGCCTCTTTCGAGGCACTGGTCTGTCGCTTCTGCTTGATGAATTCGCGAAAGCCGGCGGCGAAGACCTCCGCCTGCGGGCCGAACTTCTCGCGCCCTTCACTGACGCGGGCATAGAGCGCATTGAGGTCGGAGCCCTGCCAGAACGAGTCGTCGAAGCTCGTGTTGCGCCGCGCGGCGCGCTTGAGCATGCCACCTTTGTAGAAGATCAGCCACCACGACCACAACGACAGCAGCATGAGCAGCACAATCACCGCCTGCACCGGGATGCTGGCGCCGATGATCAGGTGCAGGAAGGAGAGATCGGCGGCGGCTTTCATGCGGGGTCGGTGATTGCGGGGGGAAGGGCCTTCTTCAGCGCATCGCGCATCGCGCGCGGCATGCGCACCGGCCCGCCGAGGTCGGCGGCGACGAACGCCGCGGTGACGCGCGCCGTGAAGAGGAGCGTGTCGCGCTCACCCTCGCGGCGCAGCACGCGCTGGAGAATCGTCATCCGACTGGCGCCGACCTCGATCGGTTCCGCCGTCACGGTGAGCAGATTGCCCAGCAAAGCCGGTTGCAGGTAGTCGGCCTCGACGCGGCGCACGACAAACACGGCACCGAGGTCGCGCTGCACCACATCGAGTTCGATGCCCTCGGCGCGCAGCCAATCGCTGCGGGCGCGTTCCAGATAGCGCAGGTAGTTCGCGTAATAGACCACGCCGGCGATATCGGTGTCTTCGTAGTAGATGCGCACCGGGATGGCAAACGGCGCAGGCGCAGGGTTGGCGCTGATCACATCAGGCGTCATTGCCGAACAGCTCCCCGGAACCCATGGCCGCCGGCGGCACCAGACCGAAGTGACGGAACGCGCGGGCCGTTGCCATGCGGCCGCGGCTCGTGCGTTGCACATAGCCCTGCTGAATCAGGAACGGCTCGATCACATCCTCGATCGTCTCGCGCTCCTCGCTGATGGCTGCGGCGAGGTTGTCGACACCGACCGGACCGCCGGAGAATTTTTCGATGATGGTGGCGAGCAGCTTGCGATCCATGACATCGAGTCCGCTGGCGTCGACATCGAGCAGTGTCAGCGCGGCGTCGGCGACCTCGCGCGTGACGCGACCCTGCGCCTTCACTTCGGCGAAGTCGCGCACGCGGCGAAGCAGCCGGTTGGCGATGCGCGGCGTGCCGCGCGAACGACGCGCAATTTCGAGGGCGCCGGGTTCATCGGTTGGCACATCGAGCAGCCTCGATGAGCGCCCGACGATACGGGCGAGTTCTTCGTGGCTGTAGAACTCCAGCCGCGCGACGATGCCGAAGCGGTCGCGCAGCGGATTGGTCAACATGCCGGCGCGCGTGGTTGCGCCGACCAGCGTGAAGGGAGGCAGATCGAGCTTGACCGAGCGCGCACCGGGGCCTTCGCCGATCATGATGTCGATCGCGTAGTCCTCCATCGCGCTGTAGAGCGTCTCTTCGAGCACCGCGCTGATGCGGTGAATCTCGTCGATGAAGAGCACATCGTTGGGTTCGAGATTGGTCAGCAGCGCGGCGAGATCGCCCTTCTTCTCCAGCACGGGGCCCGAGGTCTGGTGCATGGTGACACCCATCTCGCGCGAGATGATGTGCGACAGCGTCGTCTTGCCGAGGCCGGGTGGCCCGAACAGCAGAACGTGATCGAGCGCTTCGCCGCGCGAACGCGCCGCGGAGATGAAGATGGAGAGTTGATCGCGGATCTTTTCCTGGCCGACGTACTCATCGAGCTGCTTCGGCCGCAGCGCCCGTTCGAGCGCATCCTCCTGCGTGCCCGCGCTCTGCGGCGCGATCACGCGCTCGGCCGACGCGCCGCTGTGCACGGCTGCCGACGCGAGGGAATCGTCATGAATGGCCATGGCGCGATTGTAGGCGGCGATGCGCGGCGAGTTCGGCGAAGGCAGCCGAATCGTCGAGCGTGCGCCAGGCGCCGACGGCAAGCCCATCGAGACGCCACGGACCGACGGCGACGCGCAGCAGGCGCAGCGTGGGCAGCCCGAGCGCTGCCGTCATGCGCCGTACCTGTCGGTTGCGCCCCTCGGCGATGGTCAGCTCCAGCCACGAATCGGGAATCTGGCGGCGGACGCGAATCGGCGGGTCGCGCGGGCCGACGTCCGGCGTCGGCAGCGCCCTCGCGCGCCTGGCGCGGGCGCTACCTTCGCGCAGCGCGACGCCCTGGCGCAGGCGCTGCAGCGCGTCCTCGTCGACGATGCCCTCGACTTGCGCCCAGTAGGTTTTCTCGATGCCGGCTTCGGGCGTCGCGATCGCCGCCTGCAATCGCCCGTTGTCGGTCAGCAGCAGCAAGCCTTCGCTGTCGGCATCGAGTCGGCCGGCGGCGTAGACGTCGGGCAGCGCAATGAAGTCGGCGAGGGTGCGCCAACGCGAGCCTTCCGCTGTGAACTGCGACAGCACGCCATAGGGTTTGTGAAAGAGTACGAGCATCGCCTCGCGCAGCGCCTCGGGGCCGTGGCAGACGTGCGAGTGTAGCGGCCGGGTGTTGCCGAGCGCCGCCGATGGGCACCCCAGCTCAGAGGTTGAGAATCAATTGACCGTACCCGAGCGGTGCGTCAAAACACGCCCAATCGAGGCGCAAAACGCAGCCATGGCTCGGGCTATGGCGAGCATTGGCAATGATGAGTGGGGATGTTTTGGCGTGCATAGCGGATTTTTTCTCAGCCTCTCAGCCATTCGGTCAGGGCGCCGTGGCGTCACTGCCCGTCGGGCGCCGTGACCGGCACGCGGACGGCACCGTCACCGCCACCGATTTTGATTACTAGATTGTCCTCCGATGGCCAACTGATTTGGCCGTTTCCATCGAGATCCATGATGTCGCTGCTGCCCAAGTCGATCTTGCGGACGCGATCGCGGAACTTCACGAAACGAGGCATCGAACCTCGCAACAGGATGTACGAACTGTACAAGGGCCTGCATTTCACGATCTCGTAGCTGCCACCCGGGCTGACCCTCGGGGGATCGCAGCGCGCGAGCCCGCGCTGCGCCCACAGCACGAACGCGGCGATACAGAGCAGCGCCAGCGCGCTCACCGCCATGGGCGTTGGGCGGCGCTTGCGGGAGGATGGGTTGCGTTGGTCGCTCATATCATCCTCACAAGGCAATTTCGCGGACGGTCGGTGCAATCCATTCGACATCCGAATAAACCAGAAAATCACCACCCCGGCCGGTCGCGGCACGCCAGCGACGGAACGTCGCGTTGAACACCTCCTCGAAGCCTGGCAAACGGTAGTAGATTTGTTGCTGGCACCTACCGGTTGTAGGCGACGGCTTGACGTCGCTTTCGTGGGGTTGATTCATCGTCAACGGTCATCGAGTGCAGCCAAGCGCGGTCGAGCCCGCGCCTACAAGTTGTAGGCGACGGCTTGACGTCGCTTGCGTGGTGTTGATCATCGCCAGCGGTCATTGAATGCGGCCAAGCGCGGTCGAGCCCGCGCCTACGGGTTGTAGGCGACGGCTTGACGTCGCTTTGGTGGGGTTGGTTATCGCCAGCGGTCATCGAATGCAACCAAGCGCGGTCAAGCCCGCGCCTACAGGTTGTAGGCGACGGCTTGA
>JAFEDD010000066.1 GCA_018241765.1 Pseudomonadota bacterium
TTGGTGAGCGTGAAACGGTACCCCGGCGCCATGCTGCGCAGCGTGGTGTAGCCGGCCGCGCGCTCGTGCTCGGCCACCAGCATGTCCATGCGCGCGTCGGCGTAGAACTCGCCGTCGGGGTGCTGGGTGTAGCCGCCGGGCCATTCGTAGACTTCGTAGGCGTCGTGCGCGTGTCCCATCGGACGCTGGCGCGCGGTGCTCAGGTCGGTCGAGGGTTTTTCGAAGTCGTAGTCGTCGGTGAAGTAGTGCCCGCTGTCGACCTCTTCGCGGATGAGCCAGCTGTTGAAGTGCTCCTCTCCGACCACGCCGGCGGCGTCCACGCCGTAGTATTTGATCGTGGAGCGCCCCGGCAGCGCGCTGTGCGAGGCGTTCATGTCGTCGGCCATGACCAGCGTGTGGTTCGCGCTGGAGTGCTCGAAGTAGAAGTAGATGCCTTCGTGCTCCATCATGCGCATGACGAAGTGCATGTCGCTTTCCTGGTATTGCACGCAGTATTCCCACTTGCGGTAGGTCTTGACGAGCTTCTTGCGCACCGGGTGACCGTAGAGGTCGAGCACTTGCTGGATGATCTCGGGGGCGCTCAGGTGCTGGAAGATGCGGCAGTCGGTGCGCCGGCTGGCGAGCCACAGCCAGGGGCGGACCTTGGCGACGTACAGCAGGTGTTCGCCTTCGCGCCCGCTGCTGGCAAAGCGCGTGCAGATGCCGTTGAAGTGGCGCACGCCACCGCCTTCGGTTTCGACCTTCATGGTGATCGGGTTGCCGAGCATGGCCTTGGCGCTCAGCCCCGATTGCTTGCTGTGGAAGGTGATGTCGAATTCAAAGAGGTTGGACAGCGCCTCCGTCCCCGTCATCTGGCGAAACCAGAGCGCGGAGCCCAGCGGGGTGTCGACGTCGACCAGACGTTCCATGATGGTGTCCTCGGTTCAGCTCTCGTCGCAGACGCACAGCACTCGCCACGGGCGGGCGCTGCGTCTACCAGTGTTCATATTTGAGATAACGCTCGGCCTGCGCGGCGAGTTCCTTGCGACCTTCGTCGATGCACGGCACTCGGTGCGCTCGCCGAGGTCGCGCCGTGGGACCGTGGCGCAAACCGGCAAATCGCGTTCGATGAGTGCGGCATATCCGCCGATGGCGCGCAGGAGAAACCTCTCGTGACGATGGGTTGTTCTTCGTTCTCAGGTCAGCTCTTGCATTGCCGTCATTGCCGTCGAATGCCCTGCGTTGCACCTCGCAGATCAAGCAGTGAATATGTTACTTGCATGTCCGCCGATAGGTCAATGTCATGCATTGGACACGCATGAAGACAGTCGGCATCCCGAGCGCGAAGGCGCGCGCCCGAGGGTCATGCTCGCGACGACTCCGGCACGCCAGGTCAGCCAGCGCCCCGTCCTCGCGTGGCGCGGCCGGCGCACGGACGCAACCGCCCGCCGATGGCGCACGCGTTCGCGGACTACGTTGCATCCGTACACGATACAGCTTGGCGCTGGAAGGCGCATCCACAACGGGCTTGGAGCGCCAAAATGGCTAAAAGTCGACAAAAAATTCTGAAAATTCCATCGTAAAGAGCACGAAAGCGAATTTCAGTTATCAATCAATTTGTTACGTGAGCTTATCCATGCACCGCGTGCAAACCGATGGCTTGCTGATGGCGTTGCTACGTGAAAGTTGCCCTGCAAGCCGCGCCAATCAAGGAAATATGCTGCCGCGTGCCGTCGTGGCGATCACCCGTGAGCGCCCTGCCCACAGCTCGACGTTCGATGTCGAACCGGCGGTTCCGGCGTCGCCGTTGCTCGCGCGCAACAGGGCGCGGACTTTATGTCCCTCATGCTGGCATCTGTCAGCGGAGCGCAGCGGCGGCGATGCTTTAATCGTCAGCATTCCAGCGTCGGCGACCGACGCGCCGTGATTCACTTTCACCCATAGGACTCCCATGAAACGCACCCTCCTTGCCGCCCTCATCGCGGGCGCTCTCGCCGCTGGCGCCAGCGCTCAAAACGTGACCCTGAGCGGGCTCATCGACGCCTACGTCGGCTCCATGCAATACGCGGGCGACCAGCGCACCGGCGCCATGAACTCGGGCGGCATGACGACCTCGTGGTGGGGCATGCGCGGCAGCGAGGATCTGGGCGGCGGCCTGAAGACCGAATTCGCGGTCACCGGCTTCTTCCGCGGCGACAACGGCGCGTGGGGGCGCTTCCCCGGCAACGAGTCGCTTCTCAGCCGCGACGCGTGGGTGGGGTTGAGCGGCAATTTCGGCAGCGTGCACGTCGGGCGTGATCTGGCGCCGAACTTCCTGCCGACCATCATCTTCAACGCCTTTGGCGATTCATTCACCTTCTCGCCGATCGTGCTGCACGCCAACGTGCCGCTCTTCAACGGCACCGGTTGGGCCGCCGTCAACGCGGGCGACACCGGCTGGAGCAACCAGATCCGCTACACGACACCCAACTTCGGCGGCTTCTCGGCCAACCTGCACTACCAACTCGGTGAAGTGGCCGGCAACGGCAGCAACCGCAACGTCGGCGCCAACTTCCTGTACTTCAACGGCCCCTTTGCGCTGGGCGGGTTCGTCCACAGCGTGCGCGCCAACAACCCGCTGCCGGGCACCGTCGGCAATGTGCAACTGGGGTTTTCACAGCAGAAGGCGTGGATGCTCGCGGGCAAGGCGGGCCTCGGACCGGCCAACCTGTACGCGAACTATGAGCGCGCCAAGAACGACAACTACGCCGGCGCCGCCGGCAACGCCGAAAGCAAGACCTGGAGCTTGAGCGCCGACCTCGCGGCCGGACCGGGCAAACTGCTCGCCGGCTGGGCGAACACCAAGTGGTCGACCGCGCCGGTCTCGCCGCGCGATGGCAGCAAGCGCGACACGTTCACGGTGGGCTACGACTACAACCTGTCGAAGCGCACGGACGTCTACGCGATGGTCATGAGCGACCGCATCGCGGGCTTCAATCGCGGCAATTCCTTCGCGCTCGGCCTGCGTCACAGCTTCTGAGACCAGCGCCGCAGCAAGGCGGATGACGGCGCCCTCGCGGCGCCGTTGTTCTTTCTGCTCGCGCTCAGTCGCGCAAGCGTTCGCGCAGTTCGGTCTTCAGCACCTTGCCGTAGTGGTTCTTCGGCAGGCTGGCGACGAAGCGATAGTGCTTGGGCCGCTTGAAGCGCGCGATGTGCTCGACGCAGTGCAGGTCGAGCGAGTGCGCGTCAACCCCCTCGGCCACGACGTAGGCGACGACCACTTCGCCCCATTCGGCATCGCGCTGGCCGACGACGGCCACCTCGCGCACGGCCGAATGGGTCAGCAGCACTTCCTCCACTTCGCGCGGGTAGATGTTGGAGCCGCCGCTGATGATGACGTCCTTCGATCGATCCTTCAACGTGACGAAGCCCGCCACGTCCATCACCCCCAGGTCACCCGTCCACAGCCAGCCATCGCGCAGCGCGCTCGCGCTTGCCTGCGGGTTGTTCCAGTAGCCCGCCATCACGGTGTCGCCGCGCACCGTGACTTCGCCCACCGTGCCGCAGGGCACTTCACGCCCCGCCTCATCGACGACGCGCACTTCGACCAGGCTCTGGGCGACGCCGACGGAGGCGATGCGTGCCAGCCACTGCGGATGCTCACGATCGGCCAGCGTCTCCCGCGACAGCGCCGTGATCGTCATCGGGGACTCGCCTTGCCCGTAGATCTGCACGAAGCGCGGCCCCATCGCATCGAGCGCACGCTGGATGTCCTCGACGTACATCGGACCGCCGCCATAGACGATGGTCTTGAAACCCGCGACCGACGCGCCACTGGCGATGACGTGATCGACGATTCGCTTGACGATGGTCGGCGCGGCGAACAGACAGAGCCGACCGACGTTCGCCGCGAGCCCCGTCAACTCCGCGGCGTCGAAGCCACCCGAGCGCGGCACGACGTGACGCGCCGCCCGCGCCATGAACGCCAAGCTGTAGAGCCCTGCTCCGTGCGACATCGGCGCCGCGTAGACGATCGCATCTTCCGCCTCGATGCTGTCGACGTCACTGAAATAGCAGGCCGTCATGGCGAGCAGATTGCGGTGCGTGAGCATGACGCCTTTCGGCCGACCGGTGGTGCCCGAGGTATAGAAGAGCCACGCCAGCGCCTCGGGCGCGCAGTGCGTCGGCGGCATCGGCTCGCAGGCAAGCGCCGCCGCGTGCGACGCGCCATGCACGGCAAGCACCTCGCAGTCGCTGCCGGTCTCGGCCAGCGCCTCGCGCAGCGCCTGTACCTGCCCCTCGCTCGTCCACAGCAGTGACGCGCCGCAGTCGGCCACGATCCACGCCACCTCGCGCGGATGCAGCTTGCCATTGATCGGCACCGCGGCCAAGCCCGCCCACCAGCACGCGTTGAGCACCTCAAGGTAGGCGATGTCATTGCCCAGCCACAGCGCCACACGGGCGCCGGGCGTGCACCCGCGCTGCCGACGCAGCCACGTGGCGATGCGCGCGCAGCGCTCGCCGAGCGTCGCATAGTCGAAGCGAACCGTATCGCCGAGCAACAAGGCCGGGCGCTCGGGGAAGGTGCGCGCGGCGCGCACCAGAAGTTGCACGACGTTCATCGTCGCCTCCTGCGCTCAGCGGTATTGCCGCAGATAGCGCCGCTCGAAGGCGCGCTTGCTCCAGTGCAGCAACCGGCTGCGCGCAAGCAGCAGGTTGCGTGACTCGCTGCGATAGACCAGCGTGCCGTGTTCCAGCGCATCGATGATGCACACCAGTTCGACTTTGAACGTCTCGCGGGCTGCCCGGCCCTCGAGATCCGCGATCAAGTTGGCTGCCGCCGCCTTCGCCTGCAGGTCGGCCATATGGGCCTGCTTCGGAATCCAGTCCGGTCCCGGAAAACTTCCGGAGTCGCCGACCACGACGACGCGCTCGAACCCGGGCACACGGCAATGGGCGTCGGCCGCCACGAGCCCGCCCGGCGAGCGCGGCAGCTTCGTCTGATCGAACCACGCGTTGCCGGTCATGCCCGGCATGAACAGAATCAGTTCGGCCGGAAACTCACCGCCCGCCGTCACCACGCGGTCGGCCTCGAAGCGCACCAGCTTGTGCCCGAGGTGCGTCGCGATGCCGCGCGCCGCCATCTGCGCCAGCAAATGCTGCACGGCCTTCATGCCAAGGCGATTGCCGGGCGTCTCGGAAGGGTTGAAGAACACGAGCTTGAACGCGTCGCGCCGCCCCTCGCGCCGCAACTGCGCATCGATGCCGAACAGGAACTCGAACATCGGCCCGCCGCGCACCGCCGACGGCTCGTTCGGGTTGCCGGAAAACCCGACGGCGATGTTGCCGCCGCTCATGCCACGCAGTCGCTCGCCGATGCGCTCGGCCGCCGCGATGCCCTCGCATGGCGTGATCGCATGCTCGATGCCAGGCAACTTCTTGATGAAACGCCCGCCGGTCGCAATGACTAGCCCATCGTTGGCAATCTCGCCGGCGCTGGTCTGCACCGTCCGCGCATCATCGGCAAGCCCGGTCACCTCACCGGCGACGAAGCGTACGTCCATGCGCCGGAAAAACGCGTCCAGCGGCACCACCAGATCCTCGCGCCGGCGCAGCCCGCTTGGAATCCAGATGATGCCCGGCAGATAATGCAATTCGGCCCGCGGCGCAACGACGGTGATCTCCGCCCGCGAACCGCGCGCCCGCAACGCGCGCACCATCGAAAGCCCGGCAAAGCCCGCGCCCAGAATCGTGATTCGCGGCGTCGCCATCGTCATCTCTCCCGCTCGATCGTCGAGCCTTCGATGCTACGCAAAATCGGGGGGCGTTGCGCGCGCGGTCGACCAGTTGGTTGGCTTTGATCCAGGGCACTTCGAAGCGTCAAAAAAAGCAGCCCTGCGGCTGCTTTCAGGGAAGCTCTGCATAACCTTTCGCGGCAAGCAGGCGCTGCGGATCGGGATGGGATGCAAGGCGCCAAACGCAGCGATAGCCAACGCTATCGCGAGGATTGGCAACGACGCAGACCGCCCGAGCCCGCAGATGCCTGCGGCGCAGGAGGTTATGCAGAGCTTCCCCGGCTTCGAAGGCCCGCGCGCATGCTTGCGCGGGGGCCATGATGCCGGCCGGGTGCCGCGGCGCTCCGGCGTCAGTTGCGCGTGCGGTCGACCAGTTTGTTGGCTTTGATCCAGGGCACTTCGAAGCGTCAAAAAAAGCAGCCCTGCGGCTGCTTTCAGGGAAGCGCTGCATGACCTCTCGCGGCAAGCAGGCGCTGCGGATCGGGATGGGATGCAAGGCGGCAACCACAGCGATAGCCAACGCTATCGCGAGGATTGGCAACGCCGCAGACCGCCCGAGCCCGCAGATGCCTGCGACGCGGGAGGTTATGCAGAGCTTCCCCGGCTTCGAAGGCCCGCGCGCGTGCTTGGGCGGGGGCCATGATGGCGTCCGTGTGCCTCGGCGCCCCGGCGTCAGTTGCGCGTGCGGTCGACCAGTTTGTTGGCTTTGATCCAGG
>JAFEDD010000067.1 GCA_018241765.1 Pseudomonadota bacterium
GTGCCGCCTCTCCGTCCGCTGTCGCCTGGAGAAACGCATCGTGCGGCAGCGGGACCGGTGTGCCGCCGAGCGCAATCGTGACCGGCACTGGTTCCCACCGCGTCTGCGGGCCCATGCCGTCGTCGATCGAAAGCCGGGCAATATGGTGGCGCTGCGCGAAATCTGACAGCGCTTCGCTCGCCGCCAGCGTGTCGGCGGCGATGCCTTCCAGCAGCAGATCGACGCCTTGATCCGCCAGGGTCATCTTCACGGCCGCCGCTCGCTTCTCCGTCAGCATCGGGCCGAGCAATGCGCGCAGGGGAGCGACCAGCGCGAAAAGCTCCGGCCGCAGGATATGGCATTCGTGCATATCCTCGATCCGGTGGCTCCGCTCCTGTCTGAAGCCGAGCAGGACTTTGCGCCCGATCCGCTGGGCAGTGAGACTGGCGCGGCGGCGCGTGGCCGGCGGCGACAGATGCACCGGCGCGAAGTCCGGCAGCACGGGGCCTTGCGCGTCGAGTGCCGCGGCGATGCGGTCGCGAACGAAACCGGCATAGCTTTCGTCGTCGAGATGCTGGAGCTGGCAGCCGCCGCACGCCGGAAAATGGCGGCATGGCGGCACCTGACGATGTGGCCCCGGTTCGACCCTGCCGTCAGTAAGCAGCCGGTCGCCCGGCGCCGCGAGCGCGGCGAAGCGGCCATCGGCAGTCACGCCGTCTCCGCGCGCGGCGACCCGGACGATCAGATCGGGATCGGTCACAGCGCCGCCGCCAGATGGCGAATAAGGTCATCGGCAATGAAACCCCTGCCCGCGCGCCGTGCAGCCTCCCCATGCAGCCAGACGCCGGCCTTGGCCGCCTCGAAAGGCTCAAGCCCGCGCGCCAGCATCGCGCCGATCACTCCCGCAAGCACGTCGCCCGTCCCCGCCGTCGACAGCCAGGGCGAGGCGTCGCCTGCGATCGCGGCGCGGCCGTCCGGCGCGGCAATGACGGTGTCCGCGCCTTTATAGACGACGATCGCACCGGCTCGCGCGGCGGCGGCACGCGCACGTTCGCTCTTGGAAGGCAGGTCGAGATCGGGAAACATCGCCCGGAACTCGCCTTCGTGCGGCGTCAGGATCGCGGCTGTGCCGGGCCGGCGCCCGCCAAGCAGATGCAATGCATCGCCGTCGATCACAAGCGGCCTGCCGCTCGCCAGGGCCTTGCGCAGCGCCCATTCGCCGTCGGATGCGCGCCCCAGCCCAGGCCCAATGATGGCCGCACCGACCCGTCTGTCGTCCAGCGTGGCGGCCAGGTCCGCGATCGCCCGGCGGACGATTGCATGAGGCGCCCCGTGCTGTGTTTCCCGTTCCAGCAGCACGACATAGCCGGCCCCGGCATGGGCCGCGGCGTCCGCTGCCAGCGCACTTGCCCCCGGCATCGCCCCGCCGACGACAGCGACCAGACCGCGCGAATATTTGTGATCGTTCGGCCCCGGCGCGGGAATGGAAGGCCTAGTCAGGTCGGACAGCCTCGACTCCGCGTCGATGCCGATATCGACGATCACCGTCCGCCCGCACAGAGACACCGCAGGCTGGAGCCGGTGCGCGGGTTTCAGCGTGGCGAAGGTGACGGTCAGATCGAAGGCTGGCGTCTCGCTGAGGATCGCGCCGGTATCGGTCTCGACGCCGCTCGGCAGGTCGACGGCGACCGTGATCCGGGCCTTAGCCGCGAGGCTGTTCAGATCGCCCGCCACCCCAGTGTCCAGACCGCGCGTCAGGCCGGTGCCGAACAGCGCATCGATCAGCAACGGCGCCGGTTTGGCCTCGCCCAGCGAAGCCACCGGTCCGTCCCATGCCGCCCTCGCCGCCGTTGCTGCTCCGGCCTTGGGCTCGCCCAGTGCAGCCACCCGCACATCGACGCCGCGCTGCTTTAGATACTGCGCGGCCACATAGCCGTCGCCGCCATTATTGCCGGGGCCGCACAGCACCAGCGCCGACAGAGGCCCGGCGAACCGCCACGCGGCTTCCGCTACGCCAAGCCCGGCACGCTCCATCAGCGTTTCGACCGGCGTGCCTGCGGCGACCGCCCGCGCTTCGGCGTCACGCATCTCGGCGGCGGTGAGGATATATCCTGTCAAAACCATCTCCGTTCGTCCCGAGCGCAGTCGAGGGGCGCGCCTCGACAACGCTCGGCACGAGCGGGTATGGACGTCCTAAATGTCAGCGTAAACGTGCGTCTCGGCCTGACCGCCCGGATGCGTGACCGCTCCCTGATAGGCCGGGCCGACATTCTGCGCGTAGCGCCACAGCGCCCCCGCCTGATAATCGTTGCGGCGCGGCTGCCAGCGCGCGCGGCGTTCGGCGAGCAACGTTTCGGGAACATCGAGGTCGATCGTGCCCGCTTCGGCGTCGATGCGGATCGTGTCGCCATTCTCGACCAGGGCGATCGGGCCGCCTTCCGCTGCTTCGGGACCGACATGGCCGATGCAGAAGCCGCGCGTGGCACCGGAGAAGCGGCCGTCAGTGATCAGAGCGACTTTCTCTCCCAGCCCCAGGCCATAGAGAGCCGCGGTGGTCGCCAGCATCTCGCGCATGCCGGGTCCGCCCTTCGGCCCTTCATAGCGGATAACGATCACCTCGCCTTCGTTGATCGTGCGTCCTTCGACGGCGGCGAACGCATCCTCCTCGCAATCGAACACCCGCGCCGGGCCCTCGAACTGCAGCCGGTGCATCCCCGCGACCTTCACGATCGCGCCGTTGGGGGCGAGCGAACCGCGCAGGCCGACAACGCCGCCGGTAGGCGTGATCGGCGTGCGGGCGTCGTAGATGACTTTCTGGTCCGGGTTCCACGTCACCTGCTCGATATTCTCGGCAAGCGTGCGGCCGGTGACGGTCAGGCAGTCGCCGTGCAGCAGCCCTTCCGCCAGCAGCGTCTTCATCAGCATATAGACGCCGCCTGCTTCATACATATCCTTGGCGACATAGTTGCCGCCAGGCTTCAGGTCCGCGCAATAAGGCGTTGATTTGAAAATCTCTGCGACGTCGAACAGGTCGAATTCAATGCCCGCTTCATGCGCCATCGCCGGCAGGTGGAGCGCGCCGTTGGTCGAGCCGCCCGTCGCCGCGACGATGCGCGCCGCGTTCACGAACGCCTCGCGCGTGCAGATGTCGCGCGGGCGGATATTCCTGGCCAGCAGCTCCATCACTTGTGCCCCAGCCGCGACTGCGACCTGTTCGCGGGTCGTATAAGGCGCCGGAACCATATTGCTGTTCGGCAAGGACAATCCGATCGCCTCGCCCACGCACGCCATGGTGTTGGCGGTATATTGCCCCCCACAAGCGCCGTGGCCGGGGCACGCGACTTTCTCGAGCTCGTGAACCTCGGATAGCGGGCAAGAGCCGGCCGCATAGCGGCCCACCACCTCGAACACATCGACCACGGTCACGTCGCGATCGTGGAAGCGGCCCGGCAGGATCGAGCCGCCATAGACGAAGATCGACGGCACGTTCAGGCGCAGCATCGCCATCATCATGCCGGGCAGCGACTTGTCGCAGCCGGCGAAGCCGACCAGCGCGTCATAGCAATGGCCGCGCACGCTGAGTTCGATCGAGTCAGCGATCACTTCGCGGCTGACCAGCGAGGACTTCATGCCCTGATGACCCATCGCGATCCCGTCAGTGACGGTGATGGTGTTGAACCGGCGCGGCATGCCGCCGCCCTGCTCTACCCCGCGCCGGGCCCCGTCGGCCTGGTCGTTCAGCGTGGTGTTGCACGGCGCGCTGTCGTTTCCGGCGGAAGCAATGCCAACGAACGGCCGGGCGATCTCCTCCTCGGTCAGCCCCATCGCGTAATAATAGCTGCGGTGCGGCGCGCGCTCGGGGCCGACCGAGACATGGCGCGACGGAAGTTTGCTCTTGTCGAAGGTGTGAGTCATGACGCGCGCCTATGGGCGAACGGTGGTGCTTCGCGCAAGCTTCTTACGGCAATCGACGATCACGGGTTCTAAAATTTCAGCCCAGCGCGCCACGCCGTCGGGGCCGGCGATCAGGTCGTTGCGAATTTCGATTGCCAGATAGGGAATGCCGGCGGCCTCCGCATGCATGTTCATCGTCGCGTTGAGCAGCTGGCCAGAATAGGGCTGATTGTCCCCGGTCTCGAAACCCTGCGCGCGCAGCATCTCGATCGCCAGGCGAGCCGCGCGATCGTCGCGGTTGTAGAGAATGCCGACTTGCCAGGGCCGATCGGGTCCGGATGAAGACTCCAGTCTCGGCGTGAAGCTATGGACGGCGACGATCAGATCCGGCGCTCCATCGCGCACCAAATCCGCCAGCCGTGCGTGATAGGGGCGCCAGAAGCGCGCGACCCGCGCCGCACGCGCCTTTTCGCTGAGGCCGATATTGCCGGGGATCGGATGACCATCGCTTTCGGCCGGAATCAGGGCCGGGCTGTCCTCGCGGTGCAGGTCAATGACCAGCCGCGAAACGGTCCCGAACAGGCCCGGACAGCCAAGTCGGGCGCAAAGCGCTCGCCCCAACGCCGCCGCGCCGATATCCCAGCCGATATGGCGGCCGATCAGATCGTCGCCAATGCCCAAATGGATATCCGGCGGCACGAACCGTGCGGCATGATCGACGACGATCAACAAACCCGAGCCGGCGTCGCGGCCGGGAATCAGATCATAAGCTTCGCTCACGGAATGTCTTTTGGGGCCTTAGGGGAGCGACGGCAACAGGCCGTGCTCCCCTGGCCGGGATGCGCGCGCCAGATACGCGGCGCGCGGACCCTTGGCGAACGGGCGTTGCTGGCGGGCAAGCCGATCCGCGCGAACAGAGCAGCAAACACCGTGCCACATACTAAGATATTGATTTTACTTCACGACCTCACGGCACGCTGTCCCAAAGCCGGACGCCCGGATCAGGCCAGTGCCGTCGCGAGACACCAGGGCCAGGCGCGCCGCGCCTCTTCCGCAGCGTGCATCAGCTGCTCGCGCGTTTCGAACAGCGCAAAACACGTCGCGCCGGAGCCCGACATACGGGCCAGCCCGGCGCCGGGCCGGGCGCGCAACCAGTCGAGCAATTTCCCGATCACCGGCGCGATCGCGATTGCCGGCGCTTCGAGATCGTTGCGCCCCGCCAGCGCCGCCGCCAACGGATCGCCTTCCCCTAGCGGCCCGCGATCCTTGCCGTCCCAACCGGCGAAGACCGGCCCTGTCGGCATTGCCACGCCGGGATTGACCAACAGCAGCGGCGTGCCTGTCAGGCGGGCGTTGACGACGGGCGTCAGTTCCTCGCCTCGCCCTTCGCCTCGCAGAGTCAGCCCCTGAAGGCATGCGGGAACGTCGGCGCCCAGCGCTCGTGCGATCGGCTCCAAGGGAATATTCGTCTTCCAAAGGCGTGCGAGCAACCGCAGCGTCGCCGCAGCGTCGGCCGATCCGCCGCCAATACCTGATGCGAGCGGCAGATTCTTCTCAAGCGTCAACGCCGCACCCTGCGTCACGCCTGCGGACGCTTGCAGCGCCCGGGCCGCCCTGATCACCAGATTATCCTCGCCTGCGCTCAGGCCGGTCGAGAACGGTCCCCCGATCTCGAGCGTCAACTCGTCGGCGACAGAGGCGGCCAGCCGATCGCCATCGACGGCGAATGCAAAAAGCGTCTCTATCCGATGGTAGCCATCGGCCATCCGCTCGCGCACATGAAGCGCGAGATTAATCTTGGCGGGCGCGGCTTCGCTG
>JAFEDD010000068.1 GCA_018241765.1 Pseudomonadota bacterium
GGCCTGCGCGGCGAGTTCCTTGCGGTCGACGCTGAGCGCCAGTCGCTGCACCGGCGCCATTGCCTGCCCGGTCAGTGACCCGGCCGCGTCGGGGTCGATGTCGATGCCGCGCCCGATGGCGAGAAGCATGTCGCAAACCTGAAAGCAGTTCTCCATCTTGCGGTTCTTCGCGTGGCGAATCATCGGTTCCTTGAATTGATCCCACGCGCGCAACATGCGGGCCTCGTCCATGTTCTCGTAGCTCCAGGTGTAGGGCGTGTCCTGGCCACCTTCGGCCTTGATGTCCTCGGCGAGCGTCGCGGTGTTCGCTTCGCGCCCCTTGCCGGCCTTCGGGTCGGGCTCGATCAGCCGCGTGCTCATGTAGGCTGCGCGGGTGCCGCTGCTGACGTAGAGCGAGCTGAAGCCGGGGCTGTTGCTGCCCGGTCGGTTCGGATACCAGATTCGCAAAGTCACCATCGGTCGTGCACGTCATGGCTATGAAATCGGCAGGCAGTTGCCGTTGCGGCTGACCACCCCTTTCATCAAGGACGAAGTGCCGCCTCCTTTTGCGACATTGCCTCGCTTCAGGCGCGCACCACACGCTGCGCAAGCCACTTGCCGGAGGCCGCCTTGACGACGTCGAAGCGGACGTGATCCCCCACCTCGATGAATTCGAACCCCGGCGGCGCCACGTGAGCCGAAAGAAACTGCACGTCGCCACGACCATCGCGTCGGGTGATCATGCCGTAGCCCTTGGCGAGCGACTTGACGACGCCGGTGATCGCATTGGCCGCAAAGGAGTCGTCGGGTTCACCGTCCGCCGTCACCTCGCCGGCAGCACTGCCCGGCACCACGGGGGGCGGCTTGAATAGTGCGGAAACCGGCATCGTGTCGTGATGATGGCGAGCGAGCTCGCGCAGATCGATGACGCGCTCGGTCGAGACGAGCACCTTGCCGGTTGGCGGCAGCAATAGCTCGAACAGCGCCACGCCTGCGGCCTCGAGCTTCTGGCGCAGCGGCAACCATTGCATCGGGCTGCCCACGCAGACGAGCACGTCGCAGCCCGCAAGCCCAAGCTCCACGCCGTCCAACGCGAGCCCGGCGCCGCTGTCGTCGCCACTGATGTGCGGCGCGGTGACCACCGTGAAGCCGGCCCCAACCGCCTGGGCATCACCGTCGTTGGGCTGCGATCGGGCCCAGCGCAGCGCTTTCAGCTCGGTCTGGTCGAAGGTGTGTCCCAACCGTGCGCCGATCATCAAGCGCGCATAGTCGGCGAGCCCGCCCAGCGTCCATGCGCGCGGCACCGCGTTCTGCGCAGCCAGCGCCTCACCCTCCTGCCGCCAACGGTCACCATTGACCACGATGCTGATGGAACAGCGCGCCTGCGCCATGTCGCCTCCTTGATTCGTGTTCGATGTCGGGCATTATCAGCCAAAGCCGTGTCGCCGGAAAGCCGGAGTCGACGATACACGCCGTTACGCCACGCTTCCGGATGCCTCGCCGCTCAGCGTTCGGTGCATCACGAACGACATCAATAACTTTTCGTGCAAAGCACGTCCACAACGGGCTTGACGCTCGATTTTGCCGAAAGTCGATATGGTCATGAATGCGCTTCCAAGCCCTATACCAACGCCATTTCAGCAAAAAGTTGTTGCGTGTTTCCAGCCGGTGCACACCATCGCCCGGCTCCGCAGCGACGTCAAGCCCTCGCCTGCCCGTCACCGCCACAGCACCACCGCGACGACGAGCAGCAGCACGACGACGGCGGCGACGCCGATGATGACGCCGCGCGGGCCGCGTGAGCCATCGTAGCGCTGGCGCGCTCCTGCGCGGGCGGCGCCGATGGGCGCCGCGTCGCCATCGGACGCGGGCGATGCGGCGGTTGGCGTGGCCGGCGCAGAATCACCGGGCGCACCGCCTTCCGCGACCCGGCGCGGCCCCCGCGACGCCACCGATTGCGTCACTTCCTGTGGCGCCGCTGGCGGTCGTGCCACCTTGATCCAGCCGAGCGCGGCGCGGAACTCGCTGATGCTCTTGAAGCGGTCGATGGCGCGAACGGCCAGCGCACGGCCGACCGCCGTGATGAGTGCGGGTGAGTATCCGGCGGCGGGCGCGACTTCATGAAGCGAGGGCTGCGAATCGCGCACGATGCGCGTGGTGGCAGCGACCGGCGGGCGGCCGCTGGCGAGAAAGAAGATGACGGCGCCAAGACCGTAGACATCGGTCCAGCGCCCTTGCTCCATGCTGCCGTCATCGACGTACTGCTCGATGGGGGCGAAGCCCGGTTTGAGCACGGTGGTGAGCGCCTGCGTCATGCCGCCCAACACCTGCCGCGCCGACCCGAGGTCGAGCAGCACGGTGGCACCGTCGGGCATCACGAGAATGTTGTCCGGCGAGACGTCGCGATGGATCACGCGGTGCGCATGCAGTTCCGCCACGGCTTCGAACACCGGGTCGAGCCACGCGCGGATTTGCTCCTCGCTGGAGCTGCCACCCAGCTCGGCACGCAACTGACGCAGCGTTTTGCCTGCGTAATACTGCATCGCCATGTACGCGGTGCCGTTTTGCTCCCAGACACGGTGGACGGCCACCAGCGCGGGATGGGCAAACTCGGAGAGCATCCGCGCCTCGCGCAGAAAGCCCTTGAGCCCAGTCGCGTAGGCCTTGGCCAGATCGGTCGTGCGCGGCACGATTCGCCCGTCCGCACCGCGCGCGGCGATGGCGCTTGGCAGGAATTCCTTGATCGCCACCGTGCGTCCGGTGCCGACGTCGCGCGCAAGATACACGACACCGAATCCGCCCTGCCCGATGAGCCCGGTGATCTCGTGGCCCTCCAGCATCGACCCAGGGCGCAGGCTGTCAAAGGCGTTGGAAACGGATGGGGGCATCGCTGCAGGTGTAGGCAACAGAAAAGGCGACGGACGCGACGTGCAAGCGGCAATTGTGCCTCGGCGGCGCGCATCCGTAGAGACGGGTTTGCCCGCAACATCATGCCATGGCCGCAGCGACGCTCGCCCGACGGCGTGACACGAATGCCGCAGATCGGAGCCAGTCGCAACTGCGTAACACGTTACGTCTTTGGGTTTGACCACGGACACGGGATAATCGAAGAGTCAACGCCCCATCGAAGTCTGATGGAACACCCTGCCCAACAAAACCTGAACCAACTCGCCGTCGGCACCGTGCTTGGCGACTTCCGTATCTCGGGTGTCGTGGGCGAGGGCGGTTTTGGCATCGTCTACCTTGCGTACGAATCGGCGCTCGATCGCACGGTCGCCATCAAGGAATACCTTCCGTCCTCGATCGCGGGGCGCACGGGCGATCAGTCGGTGCACGTGCGCTCGCAGCTCAACGCCGATGCCTTCGCCTCGGGTCTGCGCAACTTCCTGCGCGAAGCGCAGATGCTGGCGCGCTTCTCGCACCCGGCGATGGTCGAGGTCCATCGCGTGTGGGAACAAAACGGCACCGCGTACATGGCGATGCGCTACTACGCCGGCCGCACGCTGCGCGAGGCGCGTCTGGCCGACGGCGAAATCGACGAAGCTTCGATGCGTCGCGTGCTCGAACCGGTGCTCGACGCGCTCACGCTGCTGCACGCGCAAAACGTCATCCACCGCGACGTCTCGCCCGACAACATCCTGATTCGTGACAACGGCGCTCCGGTGCTGCTCGATCTCGGTGCCGCGCGACTCGTCGTCGGCGGTATGACGCAGGCCCTCACCACCGTGCTGAAGCCGGGTTACGCGCCCATCGAGCAGTACGTCGATGACGGCACCATGCAGCAAGGGCCTTGGACTGATGTCTACGGCCTCGGCGCCGTGCTCTACTACCTGCTGCTCGGCGCCGCGCCACCGCAGGCCGTCGCGCGCATGATCACCGATCCGATGCGTGACCTCGCCAGCCGCGTTCAGGCCAGTTTCCCCGCGCACCTCGTCGAGGCCACGATCAAGGCGTTGGCCGTGCACCCCGAGCAGCGCTTCCAGAGCGTCGATGCACTCCGCGAAGCGCTCGGCTGGACCGAAGCCGCCCCGCTCGAAACGCGCTTCGTTGGTGGCTCCGAGGGCGGTGCGGGCCGCGTCGATGCCACGGCGGTTCGCCCCACCACGGGCGGCGGTGCACCACGCGCAGCCTCCGTCGCGCCACCGCCACGCAGCCAACCGGCCACGCCACCGCCGATTCCGCCGCCTGCCACAGCGATCGAGGCAGATCCGAACGCCACCATCGTCTGGAAAACGGGCGACCAATCCGCAGCCTCGGCGCGACCCAGAACCCTCCCACCCGCGTCGCCCGCCAAACCGACGACTGCACCGTCCACCCCCTGGGCTGCTGCTTCGGCTGCCCCCTCGGTCGGCCCATCGGCCGCCCGCTCGGCCAGTCCATCGGCCACCGCGCCCGCCCGGCCGACGGCGGCCAAACCTGCGGCAACGCCAAGCGCCGGGCTCGCACGTCCGCAGCGCGGCAGCGACTATGAATCCTCCGCCGGTGGCGGCGCTGCACGCTGGATCGCCGCGTTCGTGGTCGCCGCCGCCGTCGCCGGTGGCGGCTACTACCTCCTCGGCCACTCTGGCAAGCGCCCGGGCGCCGATGCGCCGGCCGTCGCGAGTGCGCCCACCGCGCCGCCAGGGGTGCCTGCCCCGGACGTGCCGGGCGTCGGCGTGACAACGCCCGAACCGAGCGCGGCCGCGCTCGCCGCACAAGCCAAGCTCGACAACGAACGCCGCGCCCGCGAGAAGGCCGAGCAGGAACAAGCCGCCAAGGCGCAACGCGATGCCGACGCTGCCGCCAAAGCCGAGGCCGCTCGCCTTGCGAAAGAGGCGAAGCTCAAGGCCGAAGCCGACGCCAGAGCGGAGGCCCAGGCGAAAGCCAAAGCCGATTCCGAACGCATCGCCAAGGCTCGCGCCGAGGCCGACGAGCGAGCGCGCCGCCAGCGCCAGGACGAAGACGCTCGCGCCGCCGCGGCGCGTGCCAAACAAGACACCACGGGCCACGGCACACCGTCGCCGGTACCGCCCCCCGCCACTTCCACCGTCACAGGCTCGGGCGCCCCGCGCCGCATCGAAGACCTCTCCGCACAAGCCATGGCCGCGTTCCGGCGCGGCGATCTGGCCGGCGCACGCGCGCTCTGGAGCGAAATCACATCGCACGCACAGGCCAGCGGCACGGACAAGGCGCGCGCCTACAACAACATGGCCATCAGCTACTGCAACAACGGCGACGAAATCGCCTGCGAGCGCATGTACACCGCCATGCTGCGCAGCGACCGCAACTACTCCGTCAGCGCCGGCGAGCGGGAGGGCGACAAATACAAGCGCGCCTTCGATCGAGCCTGGCGCACCGTGCGCGGCGGCGACTGAGAAGTCGCCGCTCCCTTCCAGCCAACCCACAACCCCCCGCTGGAACCTCAACATCGAGGCAACGACTTTTCACGAAAAAGCGCATCCATGAGGGGCTTGCAACGCGATTTTCGCTGAAGTCGATATTGCACGAAAACGGGCGCTAAGCCCGTCATGGATGCGGGTTGCAAGACGAAGCTATTGCGGTGTCGGGTGCTTGAGCGTTCGCATCCGCCCTCGCCTCCGACGCCCTGTAGGCGACGGCTCGACGTCGCTCGCGCACGGTTGATCATCGCCGCACGCCATCGAGCGCCACGAAGCGCGGTCGAGCCCGCGCCTACCCGCAGGATGTAGGCGATGGCTCGACGTCGCTCGCGCACGGCTGATCATCGCCGCACGCCATCGAGCGCAGCGAAGCGCGGTCGAGCCCGCCCTACCCGCAGGATGTAGGCGATGGCTCGACGTCGCTCGCACGGCTGATCATCGCCGCACGCCATCGAGCGCCACGAAGCGCGGTCGAGCCCGCCCTACCCGCAGGATGTAGGCGACGGCTCGACGTCGCTCGCACGGCTGATCATCGCCGCACGCCATCGAGCGCCACGAAGCGCGGTCGAGCCCGCGCGTACCCGCAGGATGTAGGCGATGGCTCGACGTCGCTCGCGCACGGTTGATCGTGGCCGCACGCCATCGCACGCCACGAAGCGCGGTCGAGCCCGCGCCTGCGCCCGGCCGCCCCAGCGCGGGTACGCGTTGTGCCGTGCCTCATCGGAAAAATTCGATGATTTCCCCGGCCCGAGCGTAGGCATCGCGTTGCCCCAGGCGCATCAACTCACCGATGAACCCCGGTTCGAAGAGCAGGTAGCTGGCGAGCGAGGCGCCGCCCGCGCCGCCCATCAACGCGCCGAGGGAGTTGCGCGTCGCCGTCGGCAACTCCTCGGCATGAGCGGCAGCGAGCGCATCGAGCGACTGCGATGGCTGCATCGCAAACACCTGCACCGGACGGAAGGGCAACGCGGCAGCCACCTCGGGAGGCAGCCGTTTCAGCGTCTCGGAGACGCGCTGCGCCTGTTCGACATCGGCCTGCAAGGTGTCATGAAACACACTAGCCATCGCGTGCGCGGCAACGGCAGACAACCCCGGCTGCTGCTGCAGCGGCGCATCCTGCCCGAGGCCGCTGCGATTGGGTTGCCCGACGCCGATCACCATGATGCGTTGAGCGCCCAGATGCATCGCGGCCGACAGCGGAGTGATCTGTCGCATCGAGCCATCGCCGAAGTATTCCCGCTGCCCGTCGACCATCAGCTCCTGCGCCGGAAACACGATGGGAATCGCGCTGGACGCCATCAGGTGCTCGATGCCGAGCACCTGGAACTCGGCGCGGCGCCCGGGCCGACTCCACGGCGCGGCCGCACTTTCCTGGTCGACATCGCAGAACGTCCAGTGCACGCCGCTCGAATAGCTCGATGCGGTCACCGCGACGCAGCTCAAGACATCACGCTCCAACGCGCGGCGGATGCCGTCAAACGAGATGGCCTTGTTCAGCGTTGCGGCGAGTGGCGAGTTGTCGAGGATCGCCCCGTGCGCCAGCGCGCCACGGGTGAGTTGAAGCGCGGCGAGGTACTTGTTGCCGCCGGCGAACCAGGCGTGCGCGCTGGTATCGTTGAGCCGGTAGACGTCGGTCGAGCGGACGATCTCCCAGAAGCGCGCGAGTTCGGCGAACGCCGTGAGCCCGAGTTCCGCATAACCTGCGAGCGAGGTCGCGTTGATGGCGCCGGCGGACGTGCCGACCAGAATCGGAAACGGAAACCCTTGCGCCGCCGGCGAGCCCGACTGCTGCAACAACGCCGCCACGGCCTTCAAGGCGCCCACCTGATATGCCGTGCGCGCGCCGCCGCCCATCAGCACGAGTGCTGCCGTGCTGCCCTGTGGCTGCATGCCGGAGAGGATGACCGTTCCGAGCGACATGGAGCAAAGCGTAGCGCAGCGAGCGCGCCGTGGTCGCCGCTGGCTTCACCTGCGGCAACGACGGCGAACCGCGCGATCAGCCACCGTCGCAGGACACGAAACCCTTCACCGTTGCCGTGCCCGCCTGCGTCGTGACATGCAGTGTGGCGCTGCGCGCCGCCTTCGAGTCACGCGGTAGCGCCGCGTAATCGACGCGCAGGCGACGATCGCCCTCGCTGTACGTGGCGCTGAACTTGCCGCTGGCGTCGGTGCTCGGCTCGCCGGTTCGTTTGAAGACCGTCGTGCGACCGTCGAGGCGGATGATGGCCACCGCCTCGCAAGCACCACCACCCACCGGACACGCCGAACCGTCGACCAACAGGTATCGGGTCGGATTGGCGCGACGCGTCGCACTCACGGTGCAATTGGCGTTGGCCACCATGGCAAGCGCCGCCTCACCAACCTGCCCGACCGTGGGCGCCGCGGCCTGCGTCGCTGAGGCGAGACTCAGCACAACAGCCATCGCGCCAAATCGCGCGGAGACAGCGAAGGATGGGGAACTCATGCGACCCTCTAGTGCGACGTCGGCAAGTGGCGGCGCCACACCGCGAGCAGCGGCGCGGGATCGGTCACGTCATTGCGTCGACGATACCGATTGGAACCACTCAGACTGGCCGCCGAAGAGCCGTTGCTGTAGACCTCGAAGTGCAGCATCGCGTGACGGCCCGGCTGCCCGACGCGGGCGATGGGCTGGCCGGCGTGCACATTGTGCCCGCCGGTGTAGCTGCCACGCGCGATTTCGCCGTAGCGCACGAGAATCGGACCGTGGCGGATTTCGACTGCATCGGTATCGTTGAGCCCCATCCACGGCCCCGTGAATGGGTAGGGACCGCGAACGAGGACGCCATCGCCGATGGCAAAAATCGTGGTGCCGACCGGCGCCAGCAGATCGCAACCCGCGTGCAGGCGCCCGCCGTCACGCGGAGCGCCGAAGAAACGGGCGCCGCCTGTCCAGTCGGGGGTCGGTATTTGAGCGAGCGGGAAATTGAAGGTGGCCACGACGCCTTTGGGGTCCCCTTCGGCCGCCTGTTGTTTCGCGGCTTGACCGACACTCGCGATCTTGCCGGCCAACCCCTTCTGCAAGAGCGCACGCACGCTGCCGTCGCCATTCAGTGCCCTCCAGGTATTCGGGCCGACGATGCCGTCGACCACCAAACCGCGCGTGCGCTGAAAATTCTTGACTGCCGTATCGGTACGCGGCCCGAAGATGCCGTCCTCTTTCAGCTTGGGTGAAGCGCCCTTGGCGTTCAAAACGTGCTGCAGGAAGGCCACCGCCGGCCCGGCACTGCCAAGCATCAGCATGCCCGACGAGGCGTACCCGCTGACCTTTCCGCCGGCCTTTTTCTGGCTTTCGAGCGCCTTTTGCGCTGCCGCCGCTGCCGCTTTTGCCGCTGCCGCTACGCCTCCAGAGACGCCTGCGGCCGCTTCACGCTGACGCTGTTCGGCAATCATCTTCTCGACTATCCGCCCGGCGGAACCCGCGATGCCCGAGCCACCGCCTTTTTGCCCTCCGTCGAAGATGCCTTCGATCAAATTGCCGACCGAGCGCAGCGATTCCTCTACCGCCTTGGCGGCGTTCTCCGCGACCTTGGAAATCGAATCAATGTAGGACATGAATTTCTCTCCCTGTGTGGCCGGTGCGCTTGGCGAGTTGCCAACCCGCAATGACGGTCAGATAAAGTGATAGACGAAATCGCTGTCGGCTACGGACATCGAAATGCGTTGCAACGCGACGCCATCGATGCTGCGACGCAGGAACTCCTCCGACAGTCGAGGCAGGATGGTGTTGGTCAGAATGGCGTCGATCATGCGGCCACCGCTCTCGATCTCGGTACACCGCGAGGCAATCAGTTGCACCACCGCGTCGTCGTAATCGAAGGCAACCTTGTGGTTCTCGGCGACGCGCTTCTTGATGCGCCCAAGTTGCAGCCGGATGATGTTGCCGAGCAGCTCGTCGGAAAGCGGGTAATACGGAATGACCTGCAAGCGGCCGAGCAGCGCCGCCGGGAAGACTTTCAGCAGCGGTTCGCGCAGCGCTTTGGTGATGTCGTCGGGGGCAGGCATCAGTTCGGGGTCGCGCGTCATGCTCATGATGAGATCGCTGCCGACGTTGCTGGTGAGGATGATGACGGTGTTCTTGAAGTCGATCAGACGCCCCTCGCCGTCTTCCATGATGCCCTTGTCGAACACCTGGAAGAAGATTTCGTGCACGTCACTATGGGCTTTCTCGACCTCGTCGAGCAACACCACGCTGTAGGGCTTGCGACGAACCGCCTCGGTCAGCACACCGCCTTCGCCGTAGCCCACATAGCCCGGTGGCGCGCCCTTGAGCGTGGAGACGGTGTGCGCCTCCTGGAATTCGCTCATGTTGATGGTGATCATGTTCTGCTCGCCGCCGTAGAGCTGCTCGGCAAGCGTCAGCGCGGTCTCGGTCTTGCCCACGCCCGAGGGCCCAACGAGCATGAACACCCCGATCGGTTTGTTCGGGTTGTCCAGGCGCGCTCGACTGGTCTGGATGCGTTTGGCGATCAAGTCGAGCCCGTGCCGCTGGCCGATCACACGCTGGTTCAGGGTGTCGGCGATTTTCAGCACCGCCTCGACCTCGTTCTTGACCATGCGCCCGACCGGTATGCCGGTCCAGTCGGCCACGACCGAAGCGACTGCCTGCGCGTCGACCGCTGGGAGAATCAACGGCGCGTCGCCCTGCAGCGCCTGCAATCTGGCGTGAAGCTCATGCAATTCGGTCAGCAGCGCCGCCCGCGCTTCGTCGCCCAAAGGCACGGCGGTGTCGACCTTGCCGTCCCCCGAACCACGCAACTTGCCGCGAAGATCGAGGATCGATTCCACCAGAGCCTTCTCGTCCTTCCAGCGCGTCTCCAGCGTTGCGAGCGTTGCCGCCTGCGCGTCGCGCTGCGCCTGCGCGTCGGCGCGGCGGGCACCGACATCGATGCCGACCGCCGCTTCGCGATCGATGATGCCGAGCTCAACATCGAGCATCTCGATGCGCCGCTGCGTGTCCTCGACTTCTGGCGGCGTCGCGTGCTGGCTGACCGCCACCCGCGCACAGCTGGTGTCGAGCAGGCTGACCGCCTTGTCCGGCAGCTGCCGCGCCGGAATGTAGCGATGCGACAAATTGACCGCCGCCGCGATCGCCTCGTCGAGCAGCAGCACCTTGTGATGCTTCTCGAGCACGGTGGCCACGCCGCGCAGCATCGCGATCGCCTTCGCCTCGTCCGGCTCGGGGATCTGCACGACCTGGAAGCGGCGCGTCAACGCAGGATCTTTTTCGATGTACTTTTTGTACTCCGACCACGTGGTCGCGCCGATCGTGCGCAGGGTGCCCCGCGCAAGCGCCGGCTTCAGCAGGTTGGCGGCGTCGCCCGTTCCGGCAGCGCCCCCCGCGCCCACCAACGTGTGCACCTCATCGACGAACAGGATGATCGGCTTCGGGCTGGCCTGAACCTCATCGATGACCTGACGCAACCGCTGCTCGAACTCGCCCTTCATGCTGGCTCCGGCCTGCAGCAGACCGATGTCGAGTGTCAGCAGCGAAACATCCTTCAATTGCGGCGGTACATCGCCTTTGGCCAGTCGCAACGCGAAACCCTCGACCACGGCAGTCTTGCCGACGCCTGCCTCGCCGGTCAAGAGCGGGTTGTTCTGGCGACGCCGCATGAGAATGTCGACGATCTGGCGGATTTCCTCGTCGCGCCCCGTCACCGGATCGATTTCACCCTTGCGCGCCTTTTCCGTCAGGTCGACGGCGAATTTCTTCAAAGCCTCCTGCTTGCCCATCTGCGCGGGCGCCATCGCGCCGCTCGCCTCGCCCGGCGCCCCGCCAAGCCCGATGCCATCGCTCGCGGCGAGCGCCTCCTCCGGCGACCCCTTCACGATGTCAGCCAGCCGTTCGGCCACCGCATCGATGCCGATCTTTTCGAACTCCTTCGAAATGCCGTAGAGGATGTTGCGTAGCCCCATCGTCTTCACGATGCCGACGATCAGGTAGCCACTGCGCACCTGCGCTTCGCCGTACATGAGCGTGCCGTACACCCAGCCCCGCTCGACGGACATTTCGATGTGCTCCGACAAATCGGATATGGACGTCGCGCCGCGTGGCAGTCGGTCCAACGCACGCGTCAAGTCCGCCGCCAGCTTCGATGCATCGAGTTCGAAGTGGCGCGTGATGCGATGCAGATCACTGTCGTTGTTGCTGAGGATCTGATGCAGCCAATGCACCAGTTCGACGTAGGGATTGCCGCGCAGTTTGCAAAAGACCGTTGCCCCTTCGATCGCCTTGTAGAGCAAAGGATTGAGCTTCCCGAACAGAGCGTTGCGACTGATTTCCGACATGCTTTTTCTCCTGCCTCCGAATCCCTATTGTTGGCCGTGGCACTCAGCGCGTGCGCGCCGAGCGTGCGCTGAGACCCTCGATATCGAGAATGACGTCGTCGGCATCGCCGGCGTGCATGGTTTGCGGAGCACGCACCCAACTGCTCCAGCCGAGCCGCGCGCTGTCGCCAAGGCGCATCGCGGGAACGTCGCTGCGCGCGAGCACCAATTGCGCATCCCAGGCGATTTCGACGCCGATGTAATTGCGTACCCAGTCGCGCACCTGCAGGTGGCGAACGCCGCCCGGCAAGAAGCGCTCGAATTCGTCGAGCCGCATCGGGCCGAAACGCAGCCTGAACTTGTGCTGCACGTCGAGGATGCGGGCGCCGATGACCGCACCGAGCCCGAGCCGTGAAGCGTTGTCGCCGAGCTCGATTCGGTGTCTGCCACCGTCGCCCGCTGTTGCCACCGAACGCAGACACGAGCGATCATGTTCGGCCAGGCGCAGCCACTGCGCGCAGTACTCCGCCATGGTGACGGGAACCTTGAGCATGGCGCGAAAGCCTCCGAGCAGCCCCTGGGCGTTTCGCGTTTGCCGCGCCAGGTGGCCCGCCTGATGCAGTTTGATGTGGTCAGGAACGCTGTCGCGTCGCCGCAGCGACGCCTGGCCATACCCGATGAGGCTGCCGGCGAAGCGCCCGAAGTGGTCTCGCTGGGGATGGTCGAGACTGGTGACGGCCTGCGCGTCCGCCCATGCCCGATAGAAAAGCAGCAACATCCGGTGCTGAAACACGTCAAAGAAACGCGCGATGGTCGTGTCCTTGTGATGCAGCACGCGCTCCTGGACGTACTCCGTCAGGTGCTGCGGCAACGCGCCGTTCGGCCCGAAGAGGCCGAAGTGATACACCGAGAGCCGTCCCAGCCCGGTCGCCGTCGCGTCGGGCGTGTAGCTGTGCAGCGTCGCTGGCGCAAACATGAGGCTCGGTTGTTGCGTCATGCGCAGCGGTTCGTCACGAGGGCGTGGGCCACGCCCGAGCGGCGTGTCGCCCGGCAGCTGGGCGTCTACGTAGCGCAGCGCGTAATAGAAATCAAAGCGTGTGGCGTCCGCGGCCATCCCCGTGAACAAGCGTTGCAGGCGTTCGTCACGCAGGCGCGGCGTCGCCTCATCATCGCTGGACAGTACGCGAGCGCGGCCACGTTCACTCATCGACCATCCCTCATGCCGCGGGCCGTTTGCCGATGCGCGGTGGCCACGCGGCGATGGCACCTCGTTGCAGCGATTGCAACGACAATTCCGTGAACGAGTTGATGGCGACGTGCCGCGCAAAGAATTGTTCGAGCACGGACGCGAGCAGCCAGGGACTGGAACCGGCGAACGGAATTTCGTCAACCTCCAACGCCAGCGCCACGCCGCGACCGAACGCGATGGGGCCAGGGTTGGGCACACGCCGGTTGACGGGTGTGGCGTTGATTTTTTGCACGCCCGCGATCTGCGCATCCGCCCCGGACACTGCGAGCCGCGCATACAGGCCGAGCAGGTCGCGCAACGCTGCCGCCCCTTCAGCGGGGCTGAGGTCGGTGAGGGTGAGGTAGTTCAAACTCAGGTGCGAGATGAGCCGCCACGTGATCTCGCGCTCCGCGAGCGCGGGCGTCGGACGCGTCGGGCCCGCCACGAAGTTGATGCTGTCGACGGGTGCCGCCGACAGCAATGCGAGATCGCTCCCCTCGGTGCCAACCGGCGTCAGCAACGGCAGATCACGATTGGTGCATAGCGCGTCGATCGTCACTTGCCGCAAGTCCAGCGAGAACGGTGCTTCGGCGGCGTCGACCAGGGAGACGAAGCATTCGCTGCCGATGTAACCGCTGCGCGCACCGTTACGCCGCGCCCGGTCAGACAGCAGGCGTGGTTCACGGCGAACGGAGAAGTAGCTGCCACCGCCATGCCGCGTCGTGTCCGCAAGCGCGTAGAACGGCGTGAAATTGATCTCGCGATCGGAATCGGAGACGTGTCCCGTGACGCCGCGCACGCTGTGAATCTCGAAGTCGAGCGGGCGTGCGCGATCGATGACCGCATGGTATTCGAAGCGGGTGGATGTGATCGGGATGCGATCACTGCGCCGCTCGAAGAGATTGACGACCGGCGAGCAAAACAGCGCGAAATTTTCGGCATCGACGACCGATTCCAGCGCCGCACTCTCTTGCTTGAGGAGAATCACGACTTCGAATTGGTCGCCTTCGATACCGGGCAACGCCTTCTGCAATCCGTTGATCGAAAAGAACCGGTAGCGTTCGGGGAACGCAAAATATTCGTGCAACAGGCGGTAGCCCTCGAAGGCGCGCAAATCTTGCGGCAGCAGCGCCTGATCGACGGCGTAACCTTCGGCCGCAAGCGCCGTTGGCGGCAGTGGCGCCAACCCGCGTGTGGGCAACGAGCCCGCGTGAACCAGGATGCCGACGCAACTGGTGTGCAACAGCTCCTGCAGTTTCGAGACAACATCCGTCGGACCACGCATGAAGACCGGAAGCGAATCGAGTTTGAGCGCGTCCACCCGCGCCTGCGCAGTCGTCTCGAACACCAGGCGCAGCGCACCGCGAACAGCGCTGCGCCAACGGTAGCCCGTCATCGGGAGGTCCGGTGGCGCCGCGGTCAGTCGTGCCTCCCGAAGCCGGATGGGCCACAGAGTGACATCGTGGCCCGTGCGAAACTCACAGGCCGTCTGCTCCTGCGGAGCGAGGCGGGCACGCATACGCGACAGACGCGGAATGGTGTAACCATCGACCGACCCTCCTTCGGCTCGTGAAGGCTCGAACCGAACGACGCCCATCGACGGCGTCGGTGCGAGATAGCCGGGGTAGACGAGTTCGAGCAGCCGCTGTGAGAAGCGCGGAAACTCAGCGTCCATCTTGAGCTGGATGCGCGCCGACATGAACGCGAACCCTTCGAGCAGGCGCTCGACGTACGGATCCGCGACGTCCATGCCGTGCATGCCGAGGCGCGCGGCAACCTTCGGAAACTGGGCTGCGAACTCGGCGCCTTGTTCGCGAACGTACGCGAGTTCGCGGTTGTAGTAGTCGAGCATCCGCGGGTCCATCAGTTGGTTCCCGTCGAAAGTTGGTCAGCGATCGAAATTTGTCGTGTTTCCAGATCCCATTCCGTACGCACGAACAGTTCGATCGGAAACGGCAATGACCAGAGTTCCCCTCGAATCTCGAATTGAAGCTTGTTGTGGTGATTCATCGAATCGGTTGTCGTAACGGCCTGAACGACCAGCGAATCCGGCAGGATACGTGGCTCGAACGCAAGAATCGATTCACGGATCGCGCTTTCGATGTCACCCCATTCGATGTCGGAGAAGTGCTTTCCCGACAACACCGGAATGCCGTAGTTGATGACCGATTTGCGAACTTCCGGGTGCGCTTCGAGTTCGCCGGCGACATCGTACGCCGTGGTGTTGAGCAACCACGCAAGGTCACGCAGAACCGTGCGCTTCAGGCGCTGCTTCGAGACGACCGCGTGCTCCGACGTTTCCTTGCGCTTTTCGGGTTCATCATCGGTGAGACGATCGAGCAATGCGGGTTGCAGGCGATCCGCTTCCGACCGTTGCAGGGTGCGGTTCTCCACGATTCAACGGCAACGCAACGCGGCACGAGGTCGACGGTTCGACGACAGGCTCGGCGACGATACCGCGGGGTACACGATCGCTACCCAACCCGATGGTCCGCGATGACCTCGGGGCGCGCAATCAGACGAGTGTCAAGAATCGGGTGATCGCCATGATCGCTCGTAAACATGCGTTGACCCAGCCCGAACCAGACGTCTTCACCACGCGCGACCCACTCGGTTGCGGCCGCAAGCTTGAGGGTGTCAGCGTTGCCCGATGTCGCCTCCGTGGTGCCGACGTAGCGGGTCGGCACCAAGGCGGGAACTCGGCCTTCGTTCGGAAGCATGATTTCAGCGGGACACCAGACGAGGTCGCGAAGGTCGACCGGCTTTTCAAAGGAAACGCCGCTGCACGATTCGAAGGGGAGCCAGTAGTACTGCCCGTTCACGATCACCTCGAGCACAGGCCCGAGGCGTGAATCAGCGTCTGCGATCCACTCGACGTCGACGCCATCGACTCGAAACGCCGCTGGCTCGGCCGTGTCAAGCGCTTGCGCGCGAAGTCGCGCGGCCGCGGCAGAATTTCCGGCCTGGTCGTGCTTCAGCGCCTCGATCAACGGACCGATCCAGTCGGGCGGCTGCCCCATCACTTGTGGCACACGTTCGCCCGCGAACACCTTGTGGCGGAAGGTTTCGCACCGGATTGCCTCGCGGTACGTCTGCGCCATCGGCAGCGCCTTGGTATCCAGCTGGGCGCTGAGCTGTAGCTGCGAGAGCGCACGCGGCCAGTTGCCCATGACGCATAGCAACTGAAACAGGTGAATGCGCAACGCGGCGTCGCTGGCGTGCGTTCGGATGCTCGACTGCAACGCGTCAAGCTGTTGCTGCAGCGATTGCGAACGGTCGATGCTCATGAATTCCCCTCGATCGCATCAGTCGCGGCGATGCCGGCCGAAAAAACCAAGTCGGCAGAGACGGGGTTCGTCTCTGCCGACACGCAGCGTTGCGATTGCCTTAGAGCTTGATGTTCTTCGCTGCGTTCCACCCCGCGGTCACCTTGGCACCCGGGTTGCCATCGGCCTTGAGCGGCGTGTACTCTTTCTTGATCGACTCGTAGGTGAACGTATAGGTCACCATCGGTTGACCGTTCGCCGACGTCCCGCTCCCCGTGTTGATGCCGGTGAACATCACGTTCTTCAGTTCGACCGACTCGAAAACGACTTGCTTTTTGTTGGACATCTTGCACGCTTCGAGCTTGACCGTCGGGACGGTGTCGCCTGTTGCCAGTTGATAGAAGATAACGGGCATCGCCTTGTCGAGCACGGCATGGATGGTGAGATCGTGATGATCCGCGCCACCGACGTTGCCGCCCGAGCCGATAGCAAAGCTGCCCTGGTTGCTGGCGCTGATGCTGAACGGTTCGATATCGATCCAGTTTTTGTGCCCTTGGTCATTGCTGTCGCCGTCGGCGCCATCGACCTTCATGAAATTCATTGTTGCCATGATGATGATCCTTCAATATTGGGTGAAAGCGTTCGCGCCGGCTGATCAGCCGCCCTTGTTCTCATTGATATCCCAGTAGTGGCTGATCTCGCCACCCTTGCCACCGTCCTTGGTTTGCGGCGTGTACTTGACCGTGAGCTTGGCGAAGTTGAGGCTGTAGTCGGCCGAAGGATGCTCGCCGGCGGTACTGGTGTGGTAGTTGCTGACGATGATGTTCTCCATCTCGAGCACCAGATATTTGAGCTTGCTGTCGCCCGTTTCCCGGATGCATTCCAGCTTGCCTTTCGAGATCGTCTTGCCGTTGGAGCAGAACAGGAACATGTCCACGCTCGCGGGGCAGAGATGCGTCGTGAAGTTCAGGTCGGTAAACGACGTCTTGCCCGTGCTGCCGCCGCCGCCCGCCTTGATGCCGCTCGGGTGATGCGCGCCGATGTTCCAGTTGTCGACGTCCATCCAGTCTTTGTGTCCAGCATCTTGGGAGTCGCCCTTGACGCCGTCGAGTTGCAGGTAGAACTGTGTTGCCATGATTCGCTCCTAGATAAGCGGTTAGGTTATTGCGCCTGACGGGACCCTGTGGGTGGCGATGCCGCCTACCGCTCAAAGTTCGTCACATCCGAATAGACGCGGCGGACAACCGGAAAGCGTCACGCCGCAGAAAATTCCCGAAACGGCGGGGGTTACGGCAGGTTACTTCGCCTGCGCCTTGACCGAAGGCAGCTTCGACACGAGGCGCAGGGACACCGTCAACCCCTCCAATTGATAGTGGGGACGCAGGAACATCTTCGACGTGTAGTAGCCCGGATTTCCCTCGACTTCCTCCACGGTCACCTCGGCGGCCGCCAGCGGTTTGCGCGCTTTCGTCTCCTGGCTCGACGTCTGCGGATTGCCGTCGACGTAGTTCATGATCCAGTCGTTGAGCCACCGTTGCATATCCTCGCGCTCGCGGAACGAACCGATCTTGTCGCGCACGATGCACTTCAGGTAGTGCGCGAAACGGCAGCAGGCGAACATGTACGGCAAGCGCGCGGCGAGATTGGCGTTCGCCGTGGCGTCCGCGTCGTAGTACTCCGCCGGTTTGTTCAGCGATTGCGCGCCGATAAAGGCGGCGATATCGGTGTTCTTGCGGTGCACGAGCGGCATGAACCCATTCTTCGCCAGCTCCGCCTCGCGACGGTCGCTGATGGCGATCTCGGTGGGACACTTCATGTCCACGCCGCCGTCATCGGTGGGGAACGTATGGGCGGGCAAGTCCGTCACGATACCGCCCGACTCGACGCCACGAATCGAGGTACACCAACCATACTCCTTGAACGAGCGATTGATGTTGGCCGCCATCGCGAACGCAGAGTTCGTCCACGTGTACTTGGCATGCGAGCCACCTTCGGTGTCTTCTTCGAAGGCAAATTCATCAACCGGGTTGGTCTTTGCGCCGTACGGCATCCGCGACAAAAAGCGCGGCATCGCCAAACCGACGTACTTGGAATCGTCGGAATCCCGCAGGCCGCGCCATGCGGCGTATTCGGTATTGCTGAAAATCTTGGTGAGATCGCGAGGATTGGCAAGCTCCTGCCAAGACGACATCTGCATGATCGCCGGAGACGCGCCAGCGATGAAGGGCGCATGAGCCGCCGCCGCAACGCGAGCCATTTCGCCCAGAAGTTCGGCGTCGGGTGCACTGTGGTCGAAGAAATAGTCGCCGACGAGACAGCCGTAGGGTTCCCCGCCAAACTGTCCGTATTCCTCCTCGTACAGTTTCTTGAAAATGGGGCTTTGATCCCATCCGGTCCCTTTGTAGCGCCGCATCGTCTTGCGCAAATCATTTTTGGTGATGTTCATCACCCTGATTTTCAGCATTTCGTCGGGATCCGAATTGTCGACCAGGTATTTGAGCCCCCGCCACGTGCCTTCTATCTTCTGGAATTCTTCATGATGAAGAATCAGGTTCATCTGGTCCGACAATTTCTTGTCGATTGCGGCGATCAAACCTTCGATCGTGCGATACGCGTCGGTGCTGATGGTGGCCGTATTGGCGAGCGCCTGCTGTGCGAGCGTCTGCACGGCGTTTTCGATCGCGCCGCGTGCTTCGTCGGTTTTCGGTCGAAACTCTTTGTTCAGCAGCGACGCAAATTCGCTTCCCTGGAATTCGACGCCAGCAGGAGCGGCAGCAGTTTTCGATTCAGTAGCCATGGTGGTGCGTCCTCCGTTCAGGCGTTCGGCGTGTCGTTGGGTTTCGGTGCGGACGAAAGCGATGTCATCAGCGCTGGGTCCTGAAGAACTTTCGACAACAATTCCTCAGCTCCGGATTTGCCGTCCATGTAAGAGAGCAAGTTGTGCAACTGTGTGCGCGCCTCGAGCAACTCATTCAATGCTCCCACCTTCCGCGCTACAGCCGCTGGCGAAAAATCATCCATGTTCTCGAACGTGACGTCGACCGACATATAGCCTTCACCGGTCAGTGTGTTGGGGACGGTAAACGCAACGCGCGGTTTGATCGCCTTCATGCGGGCATCAAAATTGTCAAAGTCGATTTCGATGAATTTCCGGTCGGCGATGTCCGGCAGGGGCTCTTCGGATTTTCCGGACAAATCTGCCATCACGCCCATGACGAACGGAATCTGTACTTTCTTCTCCGAGCCATACACCTCGACGTCGTATTCGATCTGCACGCGCGGCGCACGGTTTTTGGCAATCCACTTTTGTCCACTTTTCTTGGCTGACATAGTTCAGTGCTCCTTTGCTTGAACGATTCGATCGAAGACTCGGTTACTCATCGGCTGGTGGTTGCACACCGGTGAGCATTTCCAGATGTGACATGGAATCGGGCGACAATTCGCGCATGATGTCCATGAAGGGCATGTTGAGCATGCGTTGCGCACGTTTCGCGAACAGCGCGGCAGGGTTGCTGGGCTCGGCCCGCTCGAGGTAATCGACCACGCGATCAAGCGCTCGGCGAACGTCTTCGCGGCTTTGAATGGCGCCCGAAACACCACCCGCACTGGAGCCGCCCGCGCCTTGCGCGTCGCCCTCGGAGGCGTCGCCATCCGCCGCAGCGCCGTCCATCGAGGCGACGATGGCGGTGACGCCGTTGGCGACCGTCTTCAAAATCGATTCGAGCCGCTCCAGATCAGGGCGTTCTTCGATATTGGCCTTTTCCGCAACCAATGCGGCAAGTTCCTGAAACGTGGAAAACGCTTCAATGACCGAGCGAACCTCTTCGTTTCCGGACGCGAGCGCATCACGCAAGGCGGACTCCACCTGACCCAGCGTGTACGTCGCCTCTGGCGCTTTCTCGAACACCAGCTCGGCATCGCGGTAGCTCAAAGTCAGCGGTTGCCGGACGAGAACCGTTGCGCGCAAGGCCTGGATCAGTTTGTCTTCACCAGAAAATTCGGAGCCGGAAAACGAACCGATCGCGTTCATCCGGAGGTAGGCGTCGGTTTCCCCGTCGATTTCGATGCGGGGATGGACGCCGTCCCATTGTTCCCGGCATAGTTGCAGCACCAGGCGCAAACCCGCCGTGAACGCGGACACTCCGTGCAACCACGTATTTGCCAACGTCAACCATGCGATTACGCGCAAGTCGCGCGTGCGTCCCAACAGGTCCCGCGCCAGAGCATCCACCTGACGCCAATCGGGCAGTTCGGCGGGAATGATGGTGTCGCCGAATTGTTGTTCGGGTTTGCCGGCAACAGCCTGTGCCAGCGCGAGAAAGTCGTTGTCGTACTCGCAATCGGGCCCGCACGGGTTTTCACCGTCCAGCGGTTGTGCAAATTGCTCGAAATCGATCACGGTCAACTCGCTCCCAATACCCAAATGCTGTCCGGGTCACATCGTCGCGCCCAAGCAGCAAGGCTACTGCGCCACGGACTGCTTGACAAGTGACAGCCGCCACGCTGCGCGTTACATGAAGTTACACCGCAGTCGTGCACATCGTACAGACGTATCCACGACGCCAAACGCGTCACGCTGGCTGCACGGAGAGCGGCGGCATGGTGCGTTGATCGTCGTCGTCGGCGCTCTGCGGCGACAACGCGCACCGCACCAACAGAGCACTGAAGTTATCGTGCCCGGGCGCCATTCGCCCACGCACCGCCGCCACCATGTTATCCCGCCATGTTGCGACCGAGGTACTCATCGCGTGCAGCCTTCCGAGCGTGGCTTCGTCGACCAGTTCCCACACGCCGTCACTGCATAGGAGGACGCCATCGCCCGGCAGCAGTTCAATGGCCGCGGAACTCACGTACGGCTCAACCCCTTCCTCGTTGGCACCCAGGGACGCATAGAGCACGTTGCGCTTGGGGTGCTCGCGCAATTTTTCGACCGGATACAAGCCAGCGTCGATGAATCGCTGCACGAGACTGTGGTCGTACGACTGTGCAATGATTTGGGAACCTCGCAAGACGTAGCAGCGGGAATCGCCCAAGTTCCCGATCAGCGCTTGGCGTTGACGGTAATCGATGAGGATACCGACAAAGGTCGAGGCCATGCGCGCCAAACGACTTTCCGGCGTTTGCTTCTGTCGAATGGCACTGTCGGCCGCGGCGATACAGTGGCGCAGTGTTTCTGGACCGAAAGCAGGGAAGCGCATGAACTGCGCACGCGCCGCCGCAATCGCCGTCTGCGACGCGACATCGCCGCCGCCCTGCCCGCCCGCCCCGTCGGCGAGCATAAACAGGCGCACCGCACCGAAAGCGTCGCTGTCGCCGACGGCGTCCTCGTTGTAATCCCGACCGCCATCATGCGAGAAACTCGCCGACTCCAAGCGCAGTTCGCCACCCGTACTCATGACCGATCTCCTCCCGATACCGCGCCATCACCCCGGATGCGTGCGGTCTCGCGCTCGTACGCCTGTACGAACGCGCGACCGAAAATGCTCTGAAAGTCGTCCTCCGCCTCGCGACGGATCTGCAAATAGCGTTCAAGGTACATATCCCAGAGCTTCGCCTTGCGCGCCGACGGCAGCAACGATTCCAACACCGACCCACGAGTCAGCTTGTCCCCGAGGACCGTGGGATCGAATTTCCCCAGCACTTCCGTCAGCGCCGCACGGGTACCGGCGATGACACCCACTTCGTGTGCGCGGAGATCGTCGAAGGCATCGCGCATTGCAACATCCGCACGCATGAACCCGGGCATCTTCTTGCTCAAGAGCTGCAGCAATGCGGCATCCGCGTTGGGCAGAAACTTGAGCGGATTGTTTGCCTGGACCGAAATGATCGTGACGCTGGCTTGGACCTCTCGCTTGGTGGCAGCACGCGCGGCAAGCATATCGACGGCACCCGCCGTGGCGCTGCGAAGCACGCTGCCCACCATTGCCAGCACCTCGGGCGTAAGGCCGTTCGGCAGCGCCGACGGAGGGAGGCCCGCGCCTCGCAGGAACGCCTCCGTGAGCGCATCGGGGTTGGTGGCGGTCGCCAACGGCGCCCCCCCTGCGGGAGCTTGCGGGACGCTCGCCGGTACGGGAGACTGCGGACGCGCGGGCGACGCAACGACGGGGGGGGGCGGAGGAGGCGCCGGCGGCAATGAATGCGCCTGGGGCGCCGGCGACCCGAGCAAATCAAGAAAGGGATCTCCTGGAATCAAGGACGCAGCGCTGACACTGGTCACGCCCGAAGCCGACGATTGCGCGAGCGGAGGAGCGAACGCCGCACCGACCTCTTTCCGGTCATCGCGCATGGGGCGCAGCGCAGGCGCTGGCTCGGCACTGCCGAGCAGCGCCAGCGGATCGGTGCTGCCGCCATCACGCGGATCCAACAGCCCGCCGAGATCGCCCCCCTGCGACGAAGGGGTGACAGGTGTCGCCAGGAAGGGGTCCGCATGCTCGCCAGGAAGCACCCGGAACAGCGAATCGATGGGTGGCGCGGTAGCCGACACCGCTACGTGATCGGCTCCACCCGGCGCCTGACCGAGAAGGCCGGCCAACGGATCTGCGGTATTGCGCTGCGCATCCGACGGCAGCGCGAACGCGTTGAAATCCTCGGCCATACCCGTGTTCGTCGGCCGCACCGGAGCTATCGGTGGCGCACCGGGGAAGTTTCCCGGCGAAGACCCAAGCGCCGCCAGCGGATCCACACTCAAACCAACGGGAGTCGCCCCGCCTGCGTTGCGCCCGGTGAAGGCGCCGCCCTGTGGTGTTGGCGTACCGATTCCTTCGAGGAAACCAGCGAAGGGATCCACGCTCGCAGGCGACGGCGCGGGCGGTATGACCCCGAAGTTGCCTGCCACGTCGCCTCCGGGCGAGACACTGTCGACTGCCGGCAGTAGCGGCGAGACAACGGGTAGATCGGCGGCAAACAAAGCATCCGGTGCACCCGCCGCAGCGGGTACGTTGGCAGCTGCGTCGCCCAACAGCGCGCGCAACGGATCATCAACGGGTGTGGTTGGCGCTTGCGTTCGTTGGCGATGGGGGTTCTGCGCGGCAAATGACGCTTCACCTGTCGTCGCGTCAAGCGGCGGCGCGATCAGCGAAGGTGGCGCCGGCGCGATTGTCGGGGGCGCGACGTTCGGACGCGCCTCGACACGGCTGGCCTCGACCGGGGGAATGGCAACGGGCGGCGTAAGCCCCGCCAAGGACGCCGCAGAAAGTGTCGCGAGCAATACGTAAGGACCGATCTCAATCTGCGTGCCGTTGACAATCAACATGGATTCGCCACTGTCGAGCTGCTGATCTCCAACCAGAATCGGAAGCGACGTGCTCGAATTGGTCAGGGTGGGAATCCCCCCAGGGAAGCTCACGGTCGCGTGCAGGCGGGATACCCGGCGATGCCGGTCTGGCAGCGCCATGGAGTTGCCTTCATCACGCCCGATGGTGCCGCCGCGGGCATCGAAGAGCGCCACCAACCGCTGCGCCGGCGCCAAGGCGTCAACGGTGAGGACGGTGAGAGTCAATTCAGTCATGGCGATACGAAATCAGTACCGGTGAAGTCGGCACTCGTGGGCATCAACGCCCGAGAACGGCTCGGCGCGCGCGATCGAACTGCGGGCCCCACACGGGATGACCACGTTCAGCCGGCGCGAGATCGAAACCAGGATCCGCTCGAAACGCACGCTCGAAGCTGTGGCGGCAAGCGGTAATCGCTCCTACCGAGCATTGCGAAAACGCCAACACTTTCAGCGCGCGCAGCAATTGCGCCGGGTCTAGCGATCCGTCGGTCGTCATCGGATTCAATTGCCGAATGGCGGAAGAAAATTCACCGCGATCGTAGCTGGCGATGGCAGCGCTCAGCGCGCGCTCGCTGGCGGACGGCTCGACCGCTGGCGCCTCGGGTGCCGCGGTCGGCACCGGAGCAGCGGGCGCCGGCGTCGGAGCGGGGGCGGGGGCAGGAGCGGGTGCAGGATAGTTCGTGGTTTCGGGCGGCGTCGTCGCGCAGCCCGCGAGCAGAGCGAGCCACAGTATTGCAGCCGAATACCCGTGGGATCGAGGCTTGTCAGACAGTTTCATGCTGGGTCTCCTGAATACCAAGATGTTGAATGGTTGCGCCGTGCGCGTCCGCTCAGACTCGCCCAACGCCGGTGCGACAGCAGATGGGTGAGCGCGGGGCACGCCGCGTGCGAGACATCAGTTGTCAGAATGGGCGCTGCTTGCTTCGGCATAGATCGGCGGCCCTCACTGGAACGCATGACGCACCGTTATCGATTTGCCGGCCACGACTTCAACCGTCTTCGTCACAGGCGCGCCCGCAGGATTTTGAATGACGATGGTGTGGCTGCCCGGTGGCAGGGTGAGTTGCATCACTGGCGGCGAGGCTCCTTTGGCGACGCCATCGACGATCACATTGCCCCAGGGACGAATTCGCAAATCCACACGACCGGTGTCGACGAGCCCCTTCGGTGGTTCTGCTCCCTTCGATTCGGCGACCGGCGTGGTCGGCGTCGCCGGCTCCTGCACCGGCGCAGCGCCCACGTCGTTCGTCGGGCTCTTTGAATCAGCGGGCTCGGCGGGCGCCTGTGCGGATGGCACGTCAGCCTTTTCGGCGGCCGGCGGCACCGCATCGGAGCCCTTCACGACCGGGGCTTCTGCAGGGGCTGGCGCGACCACCGCAGGCGGCTCCGCAGGCGCAGCCTGACGGTTCATGACAAGATACGCAGCAGCACCGATCGCCGCAACCGCGGCGACACCGATCACGACGAGCGGAACGAGGTTTCGCTTGGGCGCAGACGTGGTCGGCGCGACGGTGGCGCTGTCCGCCGCGCTCGACGCGGCGGACCGGCTCGGCGACGGCGTGGCAGGCCGGCCAGCGGCCGCGGCTGCCGTGCCCGAAACAGGCTTTGCCCCCAGCGACGGCGCAACGGTATCGCCCCCGGCGATCAAAGCAGCCAACGGATCCGCGGATGTCGCAGCCGGGATCCCAGGTGTCGCCAACAGTGGCGAACCGGCATCGCGCGCTGGTGCAGCGGTCGTTTGCGTCGACGCCGCCAAGGCGCGCGCCTGATTGGCGAGTTCGATCTCGGCCGCGCGTGCATGGCTCGTTTGCTGCAGGATCACGGTAGAGCTCACGGGTGTCGTCACCCAACCCAACGCCGCGCGCAACTCGTCGATCGACTGAAAGCGATTCTCGGGCATGACGGCCAGGCATTTCATGACCGCGTTGCACAGGTTCTCCGAAAACGTTCCGCGTGCAGCGACCGACACAGGTTTCAGCGGGTCGTTCATCATGCGCGAAATGGCCTGTACCGGCACCTTGCCAGTCATTGCGTGGTAGAGCACCCCGCCAAGCGCGTAGATGTCCGTCCAGGCTCCCTGTTGCATCGAACCGTCGTCCGAATACTGCTCGATTGGTGCGTAACCCGGTTTGAGCACCGTAGTCAGCGCATGCGTCATACCGCCAATGATGCGTCGCGCCGCGCCGAAATCCATCAGCACCGAGCGGCCGTTCGGCAGAACCATGATGTTGTCCGGCGCAATGTCACGATGGAAACATCGCTCGTGATGCAGTTCCTGCAAGGCAAGCAGTATGGGATCGAGCGTCTCGCAAAGCCAGCTCTCGGTGACCACCTGCGGATTGGTACGCAGCATCTCTCGCAACGTAACGCCACGGTAGTAGCGCATCGCCATGTACGCCGTTCCGTTCCCTTCCCAGAATCGAAACACTTCGACCAAGCCGGGATGTGAAAACTTGGCCAGCATTCGCGCTTCGTTGATGAAGCTGGCGAGGCCGGCGTTGAACGTCTTGACGTGCTCTGACGAGCGTACCTGCACGGTGCCAGCCGTCGTGCGGCTTGCAAACGCAGCAGGCAGGTACTCCTTGATGGCCACCGTGCGGTCGAGGCTCGAATCGTGCGCGCTGTAGACGATGCCGAAGCCTCCTTCGCCAATGACGCCGGTGATTTCGAACTCGCCCAAACGGGTGCCGGTTGGCATTGCGCTGGACGCTGTCGCAGAGGACGGACTCATGATCTCATCTCGCAAATGTGGGGGAACGACGCCATGACGTTCAGGGGAATGTATGGGCAACGGTGATCGGCGCGCCCGATGCCACGTCGATCGTACGGGTTACGCGCTGCGACTTGTAGATGATCTCGACCGTGTGCTTCCCTACCGGCAACTCGAGTTCGGTGAGCGGTGGCGACAGCCCCCGGGCAATTCCATCGACATCGACGCGACTCGCCGGTTTGATGTGGAACTTGATGGTGCCGCTGGAAACCGCGGCCTCGCTCGTGGCATTTCCCGACGCACCCGCGCTGCCAGCGTTGGCGCCAGCGCCCGAGGGCTGAGCGGACGTCGCCCCTGTCGAGGTTGGCTGTGCGGCAACCGGCTCCGACGATGCCGACGCCGGGGAAGTCGCAGGGCTTGCGACGCCGGGCACGGCGGGCAATGAGGCCGGGGCGCCGACGGAGTTCGTTGCCGGCCCGCTCGGCGTGGTGTTGGTTGCGACGGGTGCCTCCGCCGGTGCCGACTTGCGACTCAACCAATAGGCGCCGCCGCCAACCGCCACCGCGAGCACGACGATGGCCGCGACCATCGAGGCCCGCGTGGACCGCGTCGGTGTTCTAGTCTCCGAGCCGCGCTCGCCATGCACCACCGGTTCCGGTGCGCGACCCGCAGCACCACGCGACGCGGTCTCGGCTGGCGCCAGCGAAGCTTCGGGGTCAAGCCAGACTTGCGGGCCCGGCAACGTAACAACGCGCGGCTGCAAGCCCACGTTCCAACCAAGCGCCTCGCGAAACGCTGTCACCGTTTGGAAGCGCTGTTCGATGTGCACACTCATCGCCTTCGCCACGGCGTCGGAGAACGTGGCCGAGAATCGCCCGTTCGTGGCGGCGTTCACCGACTGCATCGGATCCGACAGAATACGTGACACCGCCTGCAATGGTGGCTTGCCCGTTGCAAGGTGGTACAAGACCCCGCCCAGCGCATAGACGTCCGTCCATGCGCCCTGCTTCATCGTGCCGTCGTCCGTGTACTGCTCCACCGGCGCATATCCGGGCTTCAACACCGTGGTCAACGCCTGCGTCGCGTCACCGATGATTCGGCGCGCCGACCCGAAATCGAGCAAAACCGAACGGCCATCGGCCAGCATGATGTTGTCGGGCGCAATGTCCCGATGGAACACTTGTTCGCGGTGCAACATCTCGAGCGCATCGAAGATCGGTCCCATGATCTGAGCGATGCGTTCTTCGGTAAAGGGTTCAGTCCCCTTGGCAAGCAATTGGCGCAGCGTCTCCCCTTGATAGAGTCGCATCGCCATATAGGCCGTTCCGTTGCCTTCCCAGAAGCGAAACACCTCCACCAGTGCTGGGTGCGCGAATTTCGCAAGCAGTTTGGCTTCGTTGATGAAGCTTTTCAGTCCCGCCTCAAACGTGCCTTGATGATTGGCCGCGCGCACGGCGACGCGCACGCCGTCGATGCGACCTGCGAAAGCCGCGGGCATGAATTCTTTCAGAGCGACGACGCGATCCAGCGTCGTATCCTTGGCCAAGTAGACGATGCCGAAACCACCCTCACCGATCAATCCGATGATCTCGAAGTCAGCGACGCGCGTGCCGATCGGGAGACAGTTGGCATGCGTTGCTAACACCGGATTGGACGGACTCGACACGTAACGCCTCAATTTTTATGACAGCGAGAACCATATCAGCAATCGTGGCCGCTCGCCAGTCGCCCCACCATGGGCAACCCCGGTTGAAGGCGGTCAAAGTCCGACCAGCCCGATCTCCGCGAACGTCTTCGAGACCGTCGCCCCGATCCATCGTGAGCGAAACTCCGAAGTCGCGGCCCCGCGCCCCTGCGCGAACCATTGTGGAGCCGCCCCCTTTTCATTCCCCAACGACGTGACCTCACTGATCTGCACTTGGGCTCGCCCCTTCTGCACGTCGATATCGCGCACCTTCGCCTTGACATCGAACACGTAGACGACGCGCTGGCAAGAAGCCCCGCTACCTGTCACACAAAACGGAAACTCCTGGCGAAACGCGACAGTGCTGCCGACGAACCCGCGCGCATTCGCCTGCCGCTCTTCCAGCGCCTTGCTCGCCGCTCTCGCGGCCGCTCGCGCCTGCTCCTCCCATGCTGCAATTTTTTCGCGGGCCAAGCCATGACGATTGCATTCATCATCAGGAAACGAATCCAGGAATCGTCGCAACGCAGCGATATTGTGGGCGGTGTTGAATGCGACGGCGCACAACTCTGCGCGCGATGGGGCCGCAGGCACGGCGGTCCCGTCCCCGCTGGCCGCAGGCGCAGGAGTCGGGCCCGGCACCGGCGTCGGTGCCGGCGTCTGTGAAGCCGCCGCCGCTTGGTTCGCTGCCACTTCCTCCGCGAGGAAGGTCATGACACCGCGCTTCGTGGGTTTGCCCGAATCGAACTCACCCTCAAAACGATCACCGGACCCCCAGCGCATGATGCCCTGCCCCTGCGGCACGCCATCGCGAACTTCGCCAGCATAGGAGTCCCCGCTCGCGAAGACGATGTCTCCCTTGCCGCTCGCGCGATCGTCCCGCCAATCGCCCTCGTAGGTATCGCCGTTGGCAAAGCGCATGCTACCGCTGCCATCCTTGCGGTTCTCCTTCCACGATCCATCGTAGCGCTGCCCGTTGGGCCACTCCTCCACGCCGTGCCCACTGCGCGCGCCCCCCAACCACTCGCCTCGATAGCTGCCCCCGTTTTTGTAGCGCAGCACCCCTTTGCCGGTGCGATCGCCCTTCACGAAATCGCCTTCGTAGACATCGCCGTTGGCAAACGTCAACGTACCTTCACCATCTTGCTGGTCGTTCTTCCAATGACCGCTGTAACGTAGTCCGTCGGGCCAAACATACGTACCGACGCCCTCCTTGCGGCCGTCGCGCATCGTCCCCTCGAAACGGCGACCGTCGTTATAGCTTGCGCGCACCTCACCGCTTATCGCGCGGGTCACGGGGTCCAGTGTGATTTTCCCTCGGTAGATACCGTCCACCGCCTGAACCTCATTGAGTACTGCGGTGCCCGCAGCCGACGGCGCCGGAGGCGGCGCCGGAGAGGCGCCGGCCGCGTCGGTGCTCGTGCCGAGCGCAGGCGATGCGGTATTGCCGGACGGCGACACGGCGGCACCCGCTGCGGCCTGTTCGTGCAAGCGCAAGAGACTCGGCGGGACATCATCGCGACACGCCTTGGCCGACGCGCCGGCGCAATCGCGCACGTTGTCCTGACGAATCAGGTCACCGGCGCGAAACTGCCCGCGCAGGATATAGCGCAGTTGACCGCCGCTGAACGCGATGACATCCCCGACGCCATTGGCCAGCCCACCGATGCAATCACCCGTCCATGACACGGTGAGTCGTTCGGCATTGGGCAATGAATTGAGCAAGCAATGACTTTGCGGGTCACGTGCGCTGACCGCCCCTTGCGCGCTGGCAGTGCACGTGAACACCACAGACGCCACCATGATCACAAGCGATTGCACCACGGCTATCGTTTCGCCGCGCCGACGCACGCCGTATCGAACCCTCATCGAAGCCACCCTCCTACCCGGGGCGCCGATTATCGCCGAATGCCAAAGAACGAACCGGTACGCCCCGCGTGTGAACCTGTCGCCGTTCCTCGCGAACAACCTGCGCCATCGGCCTTTCCGGATCACGAAACGCGTTTCCATTCGCGCGAACATTGGATAGACTTCCAACGCTGCGGAGAACCACGCACGACTGCGCGTCGCGCAGCGCGCAGGGAACGCCCTCAAGCGGCATATCCTGCGGGCCTCATGAACGCCTCACGGCGTGAAGTTACGTTGACAGCCCCAAAAACCACCCCCAGAAAGCGTTGCTGATGTCTCGCCAACCACGGCTCCCACCCAACGTGACGCCATCGGCGGCGGCATCGTCCTCACGCGAGCGGCGCAGCGCGACAACGCACGCGAGCGGCGGCGTCCAAAGCCTGACGCGCGGGCTGACGTTGCTTGAAAAATTGTCCGATACCGAGGGTGGCATCACGCTGACCGAACTCTCGATGCGCGCCGCGTTGCCGCCATCGACCGCGCACCGCTTGCTCAATACGCTCGCCGACCTGGGGTTTGTCTACCAGTCCCGAGAGTCGGGACTTTGGTACGTCGGACTGAAAACGTACCGAGTGGGATGCGCATTCATCTCGAATCGCGACTTCGTCGGCGATAGCCATCCCTACCTCCGTCGCCTGATGGAAGCATCGGGGGAGACCGTGAACCTCTCCATTCTCGATGGCAGCTTCGCCTGCTTCATCGGACAGGTCCAGTGCCACGAAGTCATGCGTATGCTGGTTCGGCTCGGGTCACGCATCCCGGCGCACGCCAGCGGTTCCGGCAAGGCAATGCTCGCCGCGCTACCCGAAGAGGAACTGACGGCGTTGCTGCGCACCGCGGATCTCGTGCAGTTGACCGCCAAGACCATCACCGACCCCGCACGGTTGCGTCAACAGTTCGCCACCATCCGTGCCCGTGGCTATAGCTACGACGACCAGGAGAATGCCATGGGGCTGCGCTGCGTCGCCGCAGCCATCTACGATGAATTCGCCGAACCGCTCGGCGCCATCTCGCTCGCGGGGCCGATTGCGCGCCTCACCGATGATCGCATCCTGAAGCTCGGGCCATTGGTCGCCCAGACCGCGCGTGAAATCACGGAGCGCATGGGCGGCATGGTGCCGCCTACGCCTTGAATCTTCACGCGCTCTTCTGTGACGCCTTCAACACGCTGGTGGCAGCGGTCACCAACCCCGCCACATCGGTCAAGTTCTGCGGCACGACGATTGTGTTGCCGGCGCGCGCAATGTTGGACAGTGCAGCCACGTATTGCTCTGCCACCTTCAGGTTCACCGCCTGCAATCCGCCCTGAGACTCGATCGCCAGCGCGATCTTGCGAATCGCTTCGGCGTTGGCCTCGGCCCTGGCGAGAGTCGCAGCGGCGTCACCCTGCGCCTGATTGATCTCAGAAATCTTGTCGCCTTCCGACTTCGCGATCGCGGCCTCTTTCTGCCCCATCGCAATGTTGATCTGCTCCTGCTTGCGCCCCTCCGACGCCGCGATGAGTGCGCGCTTTTCGCGTTCGGCCGTGATCTGCTGCTGCATCGCATGCAGAATTTCTTTCGGCGGCGTCAGGTCCTTGATCTCGTAGCGCAGCACCTTCACGCCCCAGTTCATCGCAGCGTCATCCAGCGCACCGACGACGGCATGGTTGATCATGTCGCGCTCTTCGAACGTCTTGTCCAGTTCAAGCTTCCCGATCACGCTGCGCAACGTCGTCTGTGCAAGCTGCGTGATGGCCATGATGTAGTTCGACGAGCCATAGGTCGCCAGTCTGGCGTCGGTGACCTGAAAATACAAAATGCCATCGACCTGCAGTTGCGTATTGTCCTTCGTGATGCAGACTTGGCTCGGCACGTCGAGCGGGACTTCTCGCAAATCATGGCGTGCCGAGATGCGATCCACGAAGGGAATCGTGAACCGCAACCCCGGTTCGAGAACGCGGTCGAAGCGCCCCAGTCGCTCGACGACCAAGGCGTGCTGCTGCGGAACCACACGCACCGCCTTGATGACAAAGATGATGCCGACGACGAATATCGCCAGCGGCACGATGGAACCGAGCAGTCCGCTCATAGTGATCTCCCCAGAAGTAACGGTAATGAAATTCCCGACGGCGTCGAGCACGCCATCTTCCACGCGCCCCGTGACGATCGAGTCGTGCCGCCTCCATGAAGGTAGGACGAACCTCACGGCGAAGTAGGCCACACCGAAAATCAAGAGGTAGCGCTTGAGCAGACGCCCAAAGCGCGACGTATTGGCGCCGCGGGCATCGGCCCCCACGACCGGCGAGGGTTCGGATTTCGATGAAGCCGCGGCACGTGGCACCATTGGCGGAGCGACGCGGGGGTCGCCAGGTGCCGGGACACCTGGTTTGGCCGCCTTCGCCAACCACACGCGCAGGCGCGATTCGACTTCGGCACCGGCCTCGTTCAGAAGTCGGGCCAGCCGATCTTCATCCGTAGGTCGCTTCGGGGTCATGTCGGCGCGTCCTGCCGCGTGCCAAATCGGTTCACGCGGGCACCGGGCCGAGGACCAGTTGTGCGCCGCGCATATCGACGATCATCATCTGTTCGCGCTTCGGCGTGCTGGCAGAGTCGAGCACCGCGTCCCAGTACGTGCCTCGATAGGCGACGCGAGCGCTGCCGTCGGCACGCCACTCGATCACGCTGACGCGCTGTCCGATATCGAGATTGTTGGTCAGTTTCGGCGTCGCCATGTAATGGCGCTTCCAACGCCTCACGGCAAGCGTCCCCACCACCTCAACCACCGCGGCGACGCCCCACTGCCACCCGCTGCCGAGCCCGACCACGGCAACCATCCCGCCGGCAAGGCAGGCCAAAGCCACGATCAGCAGATAGAAGGTGCCAGTCATCATCTCGACACCCACCAGAATCGCGGCAGCGATCCACCAAACGTACTGCATATCCATGTCTCATCTCTCTCAGTCGCTGGTGGGGATGATAAGGCGCTACCGGGCAAGCGCCAAGCACGCTACCCGCGATTCACTCCCATTGCCCCGCGCCTGGTCCCACGGCGCGGGCACGGAGGGGCTCAACGTCCGGTAATAGTCATGTCGCAGCGCACAAAAACCGATTGGCACCGCCTATAATCCGGGCACGTCCCACCACATCATGCGGACGGCGCTTCGCACTCCTGTCAACACCATGCCGATCTACGAATACGCCTGCCCCGATTGCGGCGCCCAGCACGAGCACATTCAGAAGCTCGCGGACGCGCCGATCAGCACGTGCCCCAACTGCGGCAGCAGCAAGTATTTCAAGAAAATTTCCGCCGCCGGATTCGCCTTGAAGGGCACCGGCTGGTACGCGACCGACTTCAAGGGTGGTGGCAAGGCACCCGAGGCGCCCAAGGCCGCAGACAGCAAACCCGCCGCTGCGACACCCGCGTGTGCCGCCTGTACCGCGCCGGCGACGGGCAGCGACGCCGGGTAACGCGGACACGATTCGCCATCGGTCATGATCAGGAAGTACCTCCTCGCCGGACTCCTCGTCTGGGCACCGATCGGCATCACGATCTGGGTGCTGCACTTCCTCGTCAGCACGCTCGACATCACGATCTACCTGCTCCCCGAAGCGATACGACCCACATTTCGCGGCGAGAACATACCCGGCTTCGGCATTCTCATCTCCTTCGTGCTGTTGTTTCTGACGGGGGCAATTGCCAGCAACGTATTCGGCAAACAGATCACTCGCACCTGGGACGACATGGTGCATCGCATCCCGGTCGTCGGCGGTGTCTACAAGAGCGTCAAGCAATTGACGGACCCGGTGCTCTCCGGCAGCGGGCAGGCATTCAGCAAGGCGGTACTGATCGAGTTTCCTCACCCCGGTGCGCATTCGATCGCGTTTTTGACGAACCGGGTGGAAGGCGAACTGCGCACCCGGCTCGGCGAACCTCATGTCGCCGTGTACATTCCGACGACACCGAACCCCACCGGCGGCTACATGCTTCTGGTACCCGCTGCGCGGGTTCAGGAACTCGACATGAGCGTCGATCAGGCGCTGAAATACATCATTTCGATGGGCGTTGCTGCACCGCCCGGCAGTGTTTCCACGGGCCTCCCGCCTCCCGCAACGGCCGCTTCCGGGCCAGCGGCGCCCAACCCGAACGGCAATACCAACGCGTGACCAGGTCGGCGGCGCCTGCGTCACACGAGCCAGCCGCCAGCACCGCCAGCGCCTGCGGGCGCGGCAGGATCGCGCTCCCGATTCCGTGCCTTGCCATCGTCGTCCTCATGCCGCGCGCGCGGCCTCGATGCCGCGCCGACTGACGACGGTCAGGACGCCCACAACGAAATTGACACCGAGAAAAGCCATGCGTACTACCTACACCGGTCTCGTCGACCAGAAATACCTCGAACAAATCGTGACCCTCACCGGCTGGGTGCACCGTCGCCGCGACCACGGCGGCGTCATCTTTGTCGACCTGCGTGATCGCGAGGGCATCGCCCAGATCGTGATCGACCCGGATCGCCCGGACGCCTTCAAGCTGGCCGAAACGCTGCGCAACGAATACTGCATCCGCGTCACCGGCAAGGTGCGCGCGCGTCCCGCCGGCACCGAGAACCGCGACATGGTCTCCGGCAGCATTGAAGTCTTTGCTCACGAGATCGAGATCTACAACGCCGCGCACACGCCACCATTCATGATGGATGAGGACAACGTCAACGAAGAGGTGCGCCTGAAATACCGCTATCTCGACCTGCGCCGTCCGCAGATGGCCAGGAACCTTATGCTGCGCGCCCGGGTGGCGGCCGCCGCGCGCGAGTATTTGAACGAGCGCGGCTTCGTCGATATCGAAACACCGTTCTTGTACAAGAGCACTCCCGAGGGTGCGCGCGAGTTCCTGGTGCCCTCGCGCATCCACGACGGCCAGTTCTACGCGCTGCCGCAGTCGCCGCAGCTGTTCAAGCAACTCCTGATGGTGGCCGGTTTCGATCGCTACTACCAGATCGTCAAGTGCTTCCGCGACGAGGACCTGCGCGCCGACCGCCAGCCCGAGTTCACGCAGATCGACATCGAAACCTCGTTCATGACCGAGCACGACGTGCAGGACATGATGGAGGGGCTGGTCAAATACCTGTGGAAGAAGGGTCTCGGCGTCGATCTGCCCGATTTCCCGCGTATCCCGTATGCCGAAGCGATGGGCAAGTACGGCAGCGACAAACCCGATCTGCGCGTCAAGCTCGAATTCACCGAGTTGACCGACGTCATGAAGACGGTCGACTTCAAGGTCTTCCGCGGTGCGGCCGACCTGAAGGATGGCCGCGTCGTCGCGCTGCGCGTACCGGGTGGCGCCAAGCTCTCGCGCAAGGAAATCGACGACTACACCGCCTTCGTCGCCATCTACGGCGCGAAGGGTCTGGCCTGGATCAAGGTCAACGACGTGACGAAGCTGAACGACGAAGGCCTGCAGAGCCCGGTCGTCAAGTTCCTGACGCCCGATTCGCTGAAGGCGATCGTCGAGCGCAGCGGCGCGCAGAACGGTGACATCCTCTTCTTCGGTGCCGATCGCAAAAAGGTCGTCAACGACGCCATCGGCGCGTTGCGCGCGAAGATCGGCCACCAGCACGGCACCGAGCTCGGCTTCTTCGAAAAGGGCTTCAAGCCGTGCTGGGTGGTGGACTTCCCGTGCTACGAGTACGACGAAGAGAACAACCGCTACGTCGCCGCGCATCACCCGTTCACCAGCCCGAAGGACGAGCATTGGCCGCTGCTGGACACCGACCCGTCCAAGGTGCTCGCCAAGGCCTACGACGTGGCGATGAACGGCTGGGAGCTCGGTGGCGGCTCGGTTCGCATCCATCGCCCCGAGCTTCAAGCCAAACAGTTCGCCACGCTGGGCATCAGTGAAGAAGACCAGCGCGCGAAGTTTGGCTTCCTGCTCGACGCGCTGCAATTCGGTGCGCCGCCGCACGCGGGGATCGCCTTCGGCCTCGATCGCATCGTCACCATGATGTGCGAAGCGGAATCGATTCGCGACGTGATCGCGTTCCCGAAGACCCAGCGCGGCCAGGACTTGATGGTGGATGCGCCGACGCCAGTGACGGAAAAGCAGTTGCGGGAGCTGCATGTGCGGTTGCGCAATCCGCAGGTGGCGGGTTAGCCTCGCGCCATGGAACGGGAAAAATTGGATCGGCTTGCGGTTCTGATCGACGCGGACAACGCGCAGTCGTCGTTGGCCGAACCGCTTTTCTCCGAGATTGCGCGATATGGCGACGCGTCAGTCCGGCGCGCGTACGGCGACTGGACGACGCAGAACCTCGTGGGCTGGAAGTCAGAGCTGCATCGACTGGCCATCCAGCCGGTGCAGCAATTCCGCTACACCACGGGCAAGAACGCCACCGATTCCGCATTGATCATTGACGCGATGGATTTGCTGCACTCGGGCAAATTCGAAGGGTTCTGCATCGTGTCCTCCGACAGCGATTTCACCCGTCTGGCGACCCGCATCCGTGAGGCAGGCGTACGGGTGCTGGGTTTTGGCGAAGAAAAGACGCCTGCACCGTTCGTTGCGGCCTGCAACAAATTCATCTATACGTCGATTCTCGCTCCCGCGACGGCGAAGGGGGGCGAAACCGCTGCAGCCAAGAGCAAGCGCCCAGCGCTCAAACCGCTTTTGCTGGCCGCCATCGATGCGGTTGCCGGCGACGATGGATGGGCGAACCTTGGCGCACTCGGCTCCATTCTCGTCAAGAATGATCCGTCCTTTGATGAACGCGGCTACGGCCACAAAAAACTGAGCGACCTCGCTCGCAAGCAAAAGTATCTCGAAGTTCGCGAAGAGAAGGCCGCGAACTCACCCTCGGTAGCGTTGTGGGTGCGTGCACGGCCATGACAGGGCATACCGCAGGCCAGTAGCGCGGATAGGCGGCGCGTAAACCGCCGTGTCCGGCAACGCACCGGCACCATGTCGCATTCGGCGCTACGATACGTCTATCAGGCACCTCGTCTGATATCCGGAGCCCACGATGATCACCCTCACGACTTGCTTTTCGAAATTCCGCCGCACAGGAACCGTTGCCGTGTTGGCGCTGAGCTGGCTGATTCCGGCGGGTGCGGTGGAGATTCAGTGGTCGCCCGGAGACACGTTTGCCTATGGTGCGACGATCGCTCCCGGTAGCGCCCTCGAACTCTGTGGCGCAGTCGATCCGAGGCTGCCGGTGGAATGGCGCTATCAGGCGAGCGGCCCGCTGACCTTCGACATCCACCGCCACAGCGGCAGTGAAGTCATCTACGCTTCGCGCAGCTATCTCACCCGACAGCAGAACGGGCGCTTCAGTCCGACGTTTCAGTTCGACTGGTGCTGGACGTGGGCCAACGAATCCGCCGAACCGGTTTCACTGCGTGTCGACCTGAAGCGATAGCCGGCTTTCGCGGCGTCGGCCCGACGCATCTACTCGGCGGTGGCGAGCGCCTTGGCAAGTGCCAAAAGTTGCGCTCGCGTCAGTCCACTGGCCAGCGCCCGCACCACACCGTCGGGCCGCTGTACCACGAGCAGCACGGCCGACTGGCCATGCACCATCGCGGCTCGGGCACCGAGGCCCGCAACCGCTTCGCGAGGCTTGCCCGCCGCCTCCTCGCCCGCGGTCAGCAACATATCGGCGTAGCCTTCGAAGGTGCGGCTGACTGAACTGGACTGAATGGCGGCGCGATCGAACCACTGCGCGGTCACGCTGTTCGCGCTGCCCTTGCCCCAGGCACAATCGACGACGTGCGCCTCGCCCGGCCGCTGCGCGGCGGGGCGCGCCACGGCCCCCGCGCCGAGGACGCTCGCCACGCGATCGGGCGCAAGCAGCACCGTGCAGCGCGGCATGATGGTCGCCTCCGCGCCTGGCGCCTGCGCCTGAGCCATGGACACCGCCGCTGAAAGCGACGCAACGCACCCGAGCACGATGTCGGCGACGAGCGATCGGTGCGTTCGAGGATCGATCAGCCAGCGAACCATCACACCCTCCTCACTTCCCGTTCAAACCGCAAACCGCGCTCGGCGCGCGCCAACGCGATGCATTGGCGAGTATGCCACCCAAGACCGAGCGATGCCAATTCAAACGCGGCGAAGCCCTCGGGCCGGATCCGCCCCGATGACCGGTGGCGATGACCGACGCCACGCAAGCGACGTCAAGCCGTCGCCTGCAGCCGGTAGGCGCGGGCTCGACCGCGCTTCGATGCATTCGATGATCGGCGGCGATGACCGACACCACGACAGCGACGTCAAGCCGTCGCCTACAGCCGGTAGGCGCGGGCTTGACCGCGCTTCGATGCATTCGATGGCCGGTGGCGATGACCAACACCACGCAAGCGACGTCAAGCCGTCGCCTGCAGCCGGTAGGCGCGGCCGGATCCGGCCCGGCGCAGGCCCGGCGTCGATCGATCCCGCGCGCCTCCTTGATGGCGGTCAAGTTCCCGGTGCGGAAATATCCCCTTGGCGCGCCCCGTGTGAGACAGTGCGTCCATCGCATGTCGTGACGGACGCTTCGTGCGCCGCCACGGCTCATCTCCCTGGAGGTCGACATCATGTTCAAGCACATCCTGGTTCCGGTCGATGGTTCCGCCACCGCACTGCAGGCCGTTCGCGAAGCAACCCGAATGGCGCAGGCCGTGAAAGCGCGCATCACGCTGATGCACGCCATTCAGGTCTACCCCTACGCCGGTCTTGGCGACACCTTCGGTGATGGGCTCGCGGTCTACCTGAACGCAGCGCACGCAGCGGCAAACGCGGCGATCGCCGAGGCGCGCGCCGTGATCGATGCCGGCGCTGTTGCCTGCGAATCACGCATCGTCGAGGGCAACAACGTGTGGCGCGCAATCGTTGACGCTGTGCCGGCGGTCGGGGCCGATCTCATCGTCATGGGCACCCACGGTCGCGGCATGATCGATCGCATGCTGCTTGGCAGCGTTGCCCAGCGCGTGCTCGCGAATGCCAGCGTGCCGGTGATGGTGGTGCATGGCAAAGAATGACGTGGTGTGAACGCACGCCACGGGCCGCGCTCGAAGCAGGTCAGCGCCGCTGAGGCGGTGCGCCTGATCCATCGCGGAGACACGGTTGCCACGGGCGGTTTCGTCGGCATCGGATTTGCCGAAGAAATTGCCATTGCGCTCGAGCAACGCTTTCTCGCCGAACGCCTGCCGCTCGAACTGACGTTGGTCTACGCCGCAGGGCAAGGCGACGGCCAGCACCGCGGCCTCAATCATTTCGGGCATCCGGGCCTCGTGCGTCGCGTCATCGGTGGGCATTGGGGGCTCGTGCCCAAGCTGCAGGCGCTCGCCGCAGCCAACGAAATCGAGGCGTACAACCTGCCGCAAGGCGTCATCACGCACCTCTATCGCGACATCGCTGCCGGCAAGCCCGGCACGCTGACCCACGTCGGGCTTGGCACCTTCGTCGATCCCCGCCACGGTGGTGGCAAAGTCAATGCCCGCGCAACCGACGATCTGGTGACGCTGTTGGCGATCGATGGCAAGGAGTACCTCTTCTACCGCGCGTTTCCGATTCACGTCGGCATCATTCGCGCGACGACGGCCGACCCCGACGGCAACCTGACGATGGAACGCGAAGCGTTGACGCTCGAAGCGCTGGCGATTGCGACGGCTGCGCACAACAGTGGCGGCGTGGTCATCGCGCAAGTCGAGCGCATTGCCGAACGAGGCTCGCTGAACCCACGTCAGGTGAAGGTGCCCGGCGTGCTGGTCGACGCCGTGGTCGTGGCCAGCGATCCGGCCCACCACATGCAGACGTTTGGCGAACCCTACAACGCCGCATTCGCTGGTGAAATCCGGGTTCCGATCGATGCGCTGCCTCCGCTGGCGCTCGATGAACGCAAGCTGATTGCGCGGCGCGCGGCCATCGAACTCAAGGCGCAGCAGGTCGTGAACCTCGGCATCGGCATGCCCGAGGGCGTCGCTGCGGTGGCGGCCGAAGAGCGGGTGACCGATCTCATCACGCTGACGGCCGAACCGGGCGTGATTGGTGGCGTGCCGGCCTCCGGTCTCAACTTCGGCGCGGCGATCAACACGCAGGCAGTCATCGATCAGCCCAATCAGTTCGATTTCTACGACGGTGGCGGGCTCGATATCGCCGTGCTCGGCATGGCCCAGGTGGACGCGCAGGGCAACGTCAATGTCAGCAAGTTCGGCCCGAAACTCGCAGGCGCAGGGGGCTTCATCAACATCAGCCAGAACGCGAAGGCGGTCGTCTTCGTGGGCACGTTCACGGCCGGAAAGCTGCGCGCCGAAGTGGGCGGTGGGGCGCTCAGGATCGTGCAGGAGGGTGACACGCCGAAATTCGTCGCGCAAATCGAGCACCGCACCTTCAGCGGAGCGGAGGCGCTGCGGCGTCGACAAGCCGTGCTCTACGTCACCGAGCGCGCCGTCTTCCGTCTCATCGACGCTGGCGCAGGACAGTCGGCGCTCGAACTGATCGAAATGGCACCCGGCATCGACCTCGAACGCGACGTGCTTCGGCAGATGGCGTTCGCACCGCGTCACGCACCGTCGGTGTCGAGCATGGATGCCGCACTCTTTCGCGATGCGCCGCTCGGGTTGCGCGCACGCATTCTCGCCAACCCGCTTGGCGAGCGCTTCGTGCTCACGCCCGATGCGGCGTCGATCTTCCTCGACTTCAGCGGCATGAGCGTGCACTCGGCGGGCGACCTCGCCGCCATCGAGCACGCAATCGAAGCGCAACTTCGCGTCGCGACCGGGCCGGTCACGGCCATCGTCAACGACGATCATTTCAGCGTCGGAGAGTCGCTCATCGATGCCCACACGGCGATGATGGAGCGGCTGCGCCGCCGCTACTTCAGCCGCGTCACGCGCTACGGCACGGGAGGGTTCCTGAAGGCTCGCGCCACGCTCGCCTGAGCGCGACGGTCAGAACGTCGGCACCGCCACCGTCAGCGCCGGATCGAAGTTCGCGTTTTCGGCGACGCCATCGCGAGCGTAGCCACGCGCATTGCAAAGCACACGCGTAGCCCCGACGACGTAGTCGAAACTGTCGTGCGTGTGCCCGTGAATCCAGAGATCCGGTCGTCTCGCCTGTATCAATGCCTGCACGTCGGAGACGAAATTGGTGTTCAACAGCGATCCCGCGAAGCGCGGGTGAATGCTCTTCGGGCTTGGGGCGTGGTGCGTGATGACGACGGTCGGCCCGGCCGTGTGCGGCTGCCCGAGCGCCTGTTCGAGCCACGCGACGTTCTCGGCGAAGAGCGCCATCGCATCACCTGGTGCAAAGACACGCTCCGCGTCCTCCGGGCCGATGCGGATGCGACTGAAATCGCGATTGAAGACAACCGACTGCGCAATCGCCTCGGCCTGGATCGCGCCCTCGCCGGCAATACGAAAATCGCTCCACAACGTGCTGCCAAGAAAGCGCACGCCATCGATGACGACGCCCGCGTTGTCGAGCAGGTGAATGCCCGCTGCGGCGCATGATTCGCGCAGCGCGCGCCGCACACTGGCCATGTTGCCGCCGTAGAACTCGTGATTGCCGGGCACGTACAGCGTCGGCTTCGCGAACTGGCTTGCCCAAGCGACGGCGGCATCGGGGCGCGCAATGTCGCCGGCGAGCACGACGACGTCGGCGTCGGTCGCCGACGGCTCCAAGCCATGCACACTCAGGTGCAGATCCGAGAGGACGTGCAGCTTCATGGCCCGCAGACGCCGCAGTGTCCGCCGAAGCGAACGCTCAGGCCGACAGCGTGAACTCCTTGAACATTTCGCGCAGCTTGGTCTTTTGCATCTTGCCGGTGGCGCCGAGCGGGATCGCATCGACGAACTGCACCGCGTCCGGGATCTGCCATTTGGCAATCTTGCCCTCGTAGAAATGCAGGATGTCCTGCGCGCTGACCTCGACATTGGGCTTCTTGACGACCACCAGCATCGGGCGCTCATCCCACTTCGGATGGCGAACCCCGATGCAGGCGGCCATCGCGACCGCCGGGTGCGCCATGGCGATGTTTTCGACGTCGATCGAGCTGATCCATTCACCTCCGGACTTGATGACGTCTTTGCTGCGATCGGTGATCTGCATGAAGCCGTCGGCGTCGAGCGTGGCCACGTCCCCGGTCGAAAAATAGCCATCGGCATCGAGAATGCTGCCGCCTTCGCCGCGATAGTACTGCTCGATGATCCACGAGCCACGCACCATCAAGTCCCCGGCGGCAACGCCATCGCGCGGCAGTTCGTGGCCTTCGCCGTCGACGATTTTCATGTCGACCCCAAACACGGCGCGCCCCTGCTTGAGCAGCGTCGCGCGTTGCGCGTCCGCGCTGGCGTGAAGCTGCGTGCCTTTCAGCGTGCCGAAGGTTCCGAGCGGGCTCATTTCGGTCATGCCCCAGGCGTGGTTGACGGTGACGCCATAGCGATCACGGAAGGCGTCGAGCATCGCCGGCGGGCATGCCGAGCCGCCGATCACCGTGCGCTTCATCGTGCTCAATTTGAGCTGGTTGGCGTCCATGTAGGCGAGCAGCATCTGCCAGACGGTTGGCACGCCGGCCGACATGGTCACCCCCTCGCTTTCGAAAAGCTCGTAGATCGACTTGCCGTCGAGCGCTGCGCCGGGGAACACGACCTTCGCGCCCACCATCGGCATCAGATACGGCAACCCCCAGGCGTTGACGTGAAACATCGGAACCACCGGCAGCACGGTGTCGCGCGAGCAGATTCCGATGACGTCGGTGGCCGCGCTCGCCAGCGCGTGCAGCATGCTCGAACGATGGCTGTAGAGCACGCCCTTCGGGTGTCCGGTCGTACCACTGGTGTAGCAAAGCCCCGCCGCGAGGTTCTCATCGAACACCGGCCAGGTGTAGTCGCCGCCGTTCGGCGCCAGCCACGCTTCGTAGCTTTGCAGGTTCGGGATGCCGCTGTCGGCCGGCAGTTGGGCGGCATCGCAAAGCGCAATGAAGTGCTTCACCGTGGGCAGTTTCGAAGCCACGGCCTTCACCAGAGGCAGGAAGCTCATGTCGAAGGCGAGCACTTCGTCTTCGGCGTGATTGACGATCCAGGCAAGCTGCTCGGGGTGCAATCGCGGGTTGAGCGTGTGCAGCACCCGGCCAGAGCCGGACACGCCGTAATAGAGCTCGAAATGGCGATAGCCGTTCCACGCCAGCGTGCCCACCCGAGCCGACTGCGCAAGCCCGAGCGCATCGAGCGCCTGAGCAACCTGCTTGGCGCGGCGATTGATCGTGGCGTAGTTCGAGCGATGGATGTCGCCTTCGACGCGACGCGACACGACCTCCGTGTCGCCGTGATACAGCGCGGCAAATTCGATCGCCGACGAAATCATCAGCGGGTGGAATTGCATCAGGCCTTGCATGAGTACGTCCTTTCACAGCGTGTTGTTCTTCGCGCCACGGTGCCGCGCCGGGCCGAGCCCAGCCGATGCGCGCATCGCACCGCCGCATGCTTCGCCAATCGTAACCTCTGCTGCATCGCGCAATGAAGCGAGCACACCGTTTGAACTCGAAAAAATGCGCAACAGCTTTCACGCAAAAGCCGCATTCACGATGGGCTTACAGCTCGATTTCACTGATTATCGACTTTGCAGGAAACGTCGCTCCAAGCCCGTTATGGATGCGGCTTTTCGTGCAAAGTTGTCAAGCCATCAAGCCGTGAAACCGAGACTGCGACGATCGAAGGCGATGGCCTTGATCAGTGCGAATACCGGCAGGCCGGGCGCCAGTTGCAACTCGTCGAGCGCCGCGCGCGTGATGCGCGCGAGCAACGCATGGCCGCCGCCGGCCAGACTCAGGCGAACCTCGACGATGGCGCCGCCACGGTCGTCGATCGCAGCCACCGTGGCGGGCAGCACGTTGCGAATGCTGAGCCCGCTGGGACGGGTGAGCGCGATGGCCACGTCGCGGGCGCGAATGCGGATGCGCACCCGCGCGCCGGGCGCCGTATCGGTGCCCGGCGCCACCAGTTCGCCGCCATCGAAGCGGTAGTGCGTCATCGCCAGACGCTCGTCGCAGCGCGTGGCCGTCGCCTCCAGCAACACACCCCCCTCGAAGCGACCGGTGTAGGGGCGCAGATCATCGCGATTGAACACGGTCTCGGTGTCGGCGCAGGCGATGGTGCAACCGTCGTTCATCACCGCAACCTCATCGGCCAGGCGCGTGACCTCGCCCACCGAGTGACTGACGTAGACGATGCGTACGCGAAATTCATCACGCACGGCCTCGATCAAGCGCAGAATCTCGCCGCGCCGCGCGTTGTCGAGCGAGGCAAGCGGCTCATCCATCAAAAGCAGCCGCGGCTGCGACAGCAGCGCTCGCCCGATGGCGACGCGTTGCCGCTCGCCCCCCGACAACGACGCCGGCACCCGCGCGAGCAACGGCCGCAGACCGAGCAAATCGACGACGGCATCGAACCCGAGCGTTGCGCTGACTTCGCGGCGGACCGCGCGGCGCGCACCGTAGCGCAGGTTCTCGCCGACGTTCAGGTGCGGAAACAGCAACCCATCCTGAAACACGTAGCCGACACCACGTCGCTCGATCGGCGTGTCGACACCGAGTGCGGCATCGAACCACGTTTCGCCATCGATGACGATATGGCCGCGCGTGGGTCGCACGAGGCCCGCGAGCATGTTCACGACAGTCGACTTGCCGGAACCGGAACGCCCGAACAACGCGAGGATGCGCGCTTCGCTGCGAAGCGTCGCGCTGACGCGCTCGACGCCGCCCTGCCCTTCGCCACGACGCGGCACGGCAAAGCGGACCTCCGCCTCGAACTCGATCACGAGCCACCGCCCCGCTGCTGGCGCGTCGCTCGGCGGTTGATCCACTCGCTCGCCGCGAGAGCCATGAGCGCCAGCGCCACCGAGACGGCGCACAGCCGCAAGATCGCCGCGTCACCACCGGGGCTCTGCGTCAGGCTGTAGATCGCCAACGGCAAGGTCTGCGTCTCGCCCGGAATGTTCGACACGAAGGTGATGGTGGCGCCGAATTCGCCCAGCGAGCGCGCAAACGCAAGCAGCACGCCCACCACCACCCCCGGCAGCGACAGCGGCAACGTCACCGTCCAGAACACGCGCCACCGCGACGCCCCGAGCGTTCGTGCCGCCGCCTCCAGCCGCGGCGATACCGCTTCGATCGACAAGCGCATCGCGCGCACCATCAGCGGGAACCCCATCACCGCCGCCGCCAACGCCGCTCCGGTCCAGCGAAACGCGAGCGTGATGCCACAACAATCGGCCAACGCGGCGCCAAGCACGCCCTGGCGGCCGAACAAGACGAGCAGCGCATAACCGATGACCACCGGCGGCAACACCAGCGGCAAATGCACGAGCGCGTCGAACAAGGTCTTGCCGTGGAACGACCGCCGGGCAAGGAGCCAGGCACATCCCAACGCGAGCGGCACGGACAGCACCACGCTGGCTGCGGCCACCCGCAGGCTGAGCGCGATGATCGCGAATTCGTCGTTCGACAGCACGCGAGGCGCAGACTCAGGGCAAGGGTCGGAAGCCAAACTCGCGCCAGACGGCGGCGGCTTCCGGGCGGATGAGCGCCTCGTACAGCGCGCGCGTCGCAGCGTAGTCGTGACCGGCGACGATCGCGATCGGATAGACGATGGGCGGATGGCTGGCGGACGGGAACGCCGCCACCACGCGAACCTTCGGCTCCGCCATCGCATCGGTGCGGTAGACGATGCCGAGCGGTGCCTCGCCACGGGCGACGAACGCCAGCGCTGCGCGCACGTTGTCGCTGCGTGCGAGCCTTGGCTGCACCGCAGCCCATGCGCCGAGCGTCGTCAGCGCGGCGCGGGCATATTTGCCGGCCGGCACCGCGTCGGGGTTGGCGAGAGCCAATCGCCCGTCCTGGCCGAGCGCCGCGAGCAGCGCGGCGGCAACGTCGCCGCCCTGCTCGAGCGCAAGGGTCGTGCGGCTCGCGGCCGGTGCGATCAGCACGAGGTCATTGGCCAGCACATCGCGGCGCGTACCGGGCACGATCTGCTTGCGTTGATCCAGGTAGTCCATCCATTCACCATCGGCGGAAATGAAGAGATCGGCCGGCGCGCCCGCTTCGATCTGCTTGGCGAGCGCGTTGCTGCCCGCGTAGGACACCCGAACCTGACCACCACCGCTCGCCGTGAAGCGTTGCACCTGACGGTCGAGCGACTCCTTCAGCGACGCCGCGGCGAACACCGTCACCTCAGCAGCGGCGGCTGCGCTGGTCGCCACGGCCGCAACGAGAACCAGGCCACGGGCAATGGATGCGAGACGATGGAAGCGACGTTGATTCATGGGACGAGGTTCCTCTTGGGTCGGATGGGCCTGCGTTGCACACGGCGCGCTCGCACGCAGGTGAACGCAGGTCAAACCGCAGGGCACGATGAAGTGCGGCTGCGGCGGCGGTGACGGCAAGCGTCGTGTTTTTGAATATATAACGAACGCGTGCGTCCAACGCGGTGCGTGTGGTACACAAAGGTTCGGCCGCCGACGATCGGCGCGACCGATGGCCGCATCGGCAACCGCTCAGCGCGCGCCGGCCTGCGACTTGCGGCGTGCCCGAAGCCGCATGCGCAGCGCGCGCATCGGTTCGGTGATGGCGATTTCGGCAGCACGCTCCATCGCGCGAAATTCCCTGAGCACCGTGTGCCCGTACTCGGTCACCACCGCGCCACCGCCATGGCTGCCGCCGGCCGCGGTGATGACGAGCGACTGCCGGAAACACTGGTTCATCGTCTCGACCATGTCCCAGCACCGTTTGTAGGAGATCCCCAACTCGCGGCCAGCCGCCGAAATGGAGCCGCACCGCATGATCGCCTCCAGCAGATCGGCCTTGCCGGGACCCATCGCGATATGCGCCCCGGCGTAGAGCCGCAGCCGGAGTTCGCGCGCCGGCACTGTCTCACGCGCACCCGGAGCCGCCTTGTTGGAACGTCGCGCCATCATGGCCCGATGCGGCTGAAGTCGGCTGGCGCCGCCGCCGGCATGCGCCACGCCGCTTCCTGCACCTCGGGCGTCAGTTCGACGGCGAGCGCCATCTGCTCGCGCTCGTGATGATGTTCGATCACGTGGCGCAAGGAATGTGCGCCATCGAGCAACGCGAGCACGGCTTCGCGCGTCGCGCGCCACCCCTGCGGCGGCCGCGCGGCCACGGCCTGAACCTTGGCGGCGTAGTCGTGCGCAAGGTCTTCGATGCGCCGATGCTCCAGCCGATACACCCGCGCCGCCCAACGCGCCCCGTCGGGGACGTGGGGCAGCAAATGCGTCTCCTCGATGGCGATATGGCGATCGAGCGCGCGACGCCAGCGGGCGAGGTGGCGCACGGCACGACCAAAGTCGGCGCCCGCCACGGCAAGCAGATGGGCACGCAGGCGAACGTCGAGGCACTCATGCTGCTGCGTGAATCGATTGACTGCCTCCCCGACGGCCGCGCCTGCCTCCGTCGCCATCATGTCGACACCGGGCGTCACCGCCTCGCTCATGGCTGCTCCTGAAGCGTCGGCGGAAACTCGTGATGCGGATTGGCGCAAGGATCCATCGGGCGCGTCGTCGCCGGACAGTCCCGCAGGTGCTTCGCGATGAACGCCTCGCGCGGCGAGCCCTGCCCGCCTCCCTCCTCGGTCAGGTACCACGTTGCCCGCGCCACCTGCGGCGTCATGGCCACCGTGGCCTGATATTGGACGACCACGCGGCGCTTGGGCCAGTCGATGGTGACGACGACGGGACGTGCCGGCACCAGCGCCTGCGCATCGCGATCGGCAAAATGCATCCACACATACGGGCGCGGCTCCCGGGGCAGCGAGAGGACGAGCGCTCGGCCACCGCGGTCGGGGCGCAAACTCAGGCGATCCCCCGCTTCGAGGTAGCCCAGCGTGCGCCAGCCGTGGCGCGCGCGCTGCGTACCTACACAAGGTACGTAGCCGTATTCGAGTTCGCGCGCCTTCGGCCCCGACACGGCCATGATGCCGTGATCACCGACGGCAAGCGGCAACAACAATCGCTTCTTGCCGTGCTCATCGTGAAGCGCCGTGACACGCGCGCCAACCACAAACACGCCAGTGTCAGGAAACCACGTCGTGCGTTGATTGAACCCGCCGCCATACGCCTTGCAGTCATAGTCCTCGCTCTGCGCATCGTCCCCACCAAGCATCGGTTCCAGCTCGCTCGTCAGCGCGTGCAGCGCACCGTGCTGGTCGATCGCGTAGGTGATCTTCAGTCCGAGCGAGGTGTATTCCCCAAACTGATCGACCCCGACCAGGGTGATGAACGGATACCCGGTGCGGTTGGCAACGCGTGGAGGCGTCGGCTTGGCGGGCGGGCGTGGTGGCGTCGGTTCCACGGCCGCGCCCCGTCCGTCGGCTGCGGTCTCGGGCGGTCGCGCGGTCGTGGCGGCGGCGGGAGCGCCGCCGGCATCGGGTACGCCCGGTTGGGCACAACCGCCCGTCAGCAGCGCGACGGACGCTGCCAGCGCCAGAGAAACCCCCGCGACGCGAAGGCGATGTCCGCCCCCGAAGCCGCCGTCAACGACACACTCGGTTTGCACGATCTTCGCTCCATGGCTTTCTGTCATAAAGCGAGTGTACGAACATCGCGGCCGCGTTGCAGCGCTCAGGCGCGGGTCGACTCCGCGCTGCGCACGCGAACGATGTCGCGGTTCAGGCCGCTCAGGATCGCCTTGAACGACGCCGTGACGATGTTGCTGTCCATGCCGACCCCATGCAGCGACGGGCCATCCCCGACGCGCATTTCGATGTAGGTGATGGCGGTCGCATTCGCGCCCTGGCCGATCGCATGCTCGTGGTAGTCCATCACCTTCACCGGCGCGTGCAGCTCGCTCGCGATGGCGGCGACGAAGGCGTCGATCGGGCCATTGCCAACGCCCTTCGCCTGATGGCGATCGCCATCGATGACCACTTCGGTGTGCACTTCGACCGCGTCGGGCTTCGATGAATCTTCGGCCAGACGATGCCCGACGTACTGATACGGCGCGCGCTTGCTGATGAATTCAGCATCGAAGATGTTCCAGATGTCATCGGCGCTCAGCTCCTTGCCGGTGGTGTCCATGACCTGTTGCACGACCTGCGAGAACTCGATCTGCAGGCGGCGCGGCAGGTCGATGCCGTACTCGCTCTGGAGCAGATAGCTGATGCCGCCCTTGCCCGACTGCGAGTTGACGCGGATCACCGC
>JAFEDD010000069.1 GCA_018241765.1 Pseudomonadota bacterium
CGCGTCGCGGTCCCCCTCCCCGTTCCGGGGAGGATTTTTGATGGATCCCGTTCTTTCCACCACCGCCCTCACCCGCTCCTTCACGCAGGGCGGCGAGACGATTGAGGTGTTGCGCGGCATCGACCTCGCCGTGGCCTCGGGCGAGATCGTCGCGCTGCTGGGGCCGAGCGGATCGGGCAAGTCGACCTTGTTGCAGGCGGTCGGGCTGTTGGAAGGCGGGTTCGGCGGATCGATCCGGATCGCAGGCGAGGAAGTGTCGAAGCTCGACAATGACGACCGCACCAGGGTCCGGCGCGAACGGATCGGCTTCGTCTATCAATTCCACCATCTGCTTCCCGATTTCAGCGCGGAAGAGAATGTCGTGCTGCCGCAGTTGATCCACGATGCGGAGCTGGAGGCGGCGCTTGCGCGGGCGGAAAGCCTGCTCGGCGCGCTGGGGCTCGGCCACCGCCTCAGCCACCGGCCAAGCCAATTGTCGGGCGGCGAGCAGCAGCGCGTGGCAGTCGCCCGCGCGCTCGCCAACCGGCCGGCGCTGGTGCTGGCCGACGAGCCCACCGGCAATCTCGACGAAGCGACCGCCGATGTGGTGTTCGGAGAATTCCTGCGGCTGGTGCGCGGCGAAGGATCGGCAGCTCTGGTCGCGACCCACAACGAGCGGCTGGCCGCGCGGATGGACCGGGTGCTCAGGCTGCACGAGGGCCGCCTCGAATAGCGCCGCTTGACGCGAGCAGCGAGAACGGTTCTCATCGGCCGCGGGAGGGGCGCTGCGGGAGCACGCCGGATGACGAAAAGAGTGCGGTTGCAAGGCGCATGGACGGCGATGGCCGCCGCGAGTTTTGTCCTGACCGGGTGCGGCGGCGGTTCTTCGCCCACCCCGTCCCCGACTCCCACGCCGCCCGCCAATGCCGCGCCGGTGTTCACCTCTTCGGCCACGGCGAGCGTCGTCACCGGCACCGGCGGCACGGCTTATGCCGCCGCCGCAACCGATGCCGACAATGATCCGCTGACCTTCTCGCTGACCGGTGGCGCCGACCAGGCGCAGTTCAACATCACGCCGCAAGGCGCGCTGTCTTTCAAGGCGCCGCCCAATATCGACGCGCCGACGGACAGCGACAGGAACAACACCTATCTTGTCCGCATCTCCGTGTCCGACGGCAAGGCAAGCGTGGCGCAGGACGTCACCGTCACCGTCACGCGGGCGTCCGGGCAATATCGCGCGCGGCGGGTCGCCACCGGCTTCGATCAGCCGCTGTTCGTGGCGCCGGTGCCTGGCGACGACCGATTGTTCGTCGTCGAAAAGACCGGCAAGATCCGCATCCTCAATCCCCGCACAGGCGCGATCGCGGCGGCGCCGTTCCTAGACGTCGGCACGCTGATCTCAACCGATGGCGAGCGCGGACTACTCGGCTTCGCCACCGCGCCGGATTTCGCGGCCAGCCATGTCTTCTACGTCTATCTGACCAATTCCCAGGGCAATATCGAGGTACGGCGCTATCGCACCACCGCGATCAATCCCGATATCGGCGATCCGGCGAGCGCTGACGTGATCCTGACCATCCCGCATCCGGGCTTCAGCAATCATAATGGCGGCTGGATCGGGTTCGGGCCGGACAATCTCCTCTACATCGGCACCGGCGACGGGGGCGGCAGCGGCGACCCCAATGGCAATGCGCAGAACAAGAGTGCGCTGCTCGGCAAGATGCTGCGGATCGATCCGGCCCGGGACGACTTCCCGGCGGACAATAATCGCGATTATGGCATCCCGGCCGCCAATCCGTTCGCGGGCGGCGGCGGCGCGCCGGAAGTGCTCGCATATGGCCTGCGCAATCCGTTCCGCAACAGCTTTGACGGCAACAAGCTTTATATCGGCGATGTCGGGCAGAACGCGGTCGAGGAAGTGGACATCCTTCTGACGACGGACGGCGCGATCAATTTCGGCTGGCCGATCCTGGAAGGCACCCGCGCCTTCGGTCCCGGCAGCACCAACGGGCTGACTCCGCCCGTCGCGGAATACGCCCACGGCAATGGCCGGTTCGAGGGCAATTCGATCACCGGTGGGCTCGTTTATCGCGGGCCGGTCACGGAGCTGCAGGGCCAGTATATCTTCGGCGATTTCGTCAATGCGCGGATCTGGTCGCTGCCGGCCGCCACGCTGACACGCGGTGCCACGCAGCCGAGCAGCGCCTTCACCGACCGGCTGCTGGTCTTCTCGCCCGACGCGGGCGGCTATACCAACCCCGTCGCTTTCGGTTCGGACCGGAGCGGCAATCTCTATATCGTCGACTTTGACGGAGAGATTTTCGTGATAGAGCCGAGCTGACGACAGGCCGGGAGGTACGAAAAACATGGCGGGGATCGCGGATTTCGAGGTGAAGACGGCGTCCGGCGGGACCGAGCCGATGGCGAACCATGCCGGCAAGGTGCTGCTGATCGTCAACGTCGCCAGCAAATGCGGCTTCACTCCGCAATATGAAGGACTGGAAGCGCTTTATCGCAAGCACAAGGATCAGGGCTTTGAAGTGCTGGGCTTTCCCTGCAACCAGTTCGGCGCGCAGGAACCGGGCAATGCGGAAGAAATCGCTTCCTTTTGCTCCTTGACCTATGACGTGACCTTTCCGGTTTTCGCCAAGATCGACGTCAACGGGCCCGAGGCGGACCCTTTGTACGAATATCTGAAAAAGGCTGCGCCAGGCCTGATGGGATCGACCGGCATCAAATGGAATTTCACCAAATTCCTGGTCGATCGCGATGGCAAGGTGGTGCGGCGCTACGCGCCACAGGCAAAGCCCGAGGACATTGCGAAGGACATCGTCGCCCTTCTCAATAAATAGGGACTGTCCCTATTTTTCGGATTTGAGGCGCTTCGGCTCCAGCAGAATCAGAGCGGCAAGGCCGGCACCGGCCGCCGCCGCGGCGGCGATCCACGACGCGATCGAGACGGCCGACACCAAAGCGCTCCCGCGCGCGGCGAGGACGCTGCCGACCAGCGCGGTCGCCAGCAAGCCGCCGGTGCGGGCAAGCGCGCTGTTGGCGCCGTTGGCAGTGCCGACATGCTCGGCATCGACCGAGTTCATCACCGCCGTCGTCAACGGCGCGACCGCCCCCGCCATGCCGATCGCGACGACGAGCAGGCCCGGCATGACGCCGGTCCAGTAGGAAGCGGCGGGGTCGATCCGGCTGAGCAGCGCAAAGCCGCCCGCCACCACCATCGGCCCGATCGTCAGCGGCCAATGCGGGCCGATCCGCGCGGTGAGCTTGCCCATCGCCCGGGAGGCGAGGCCGATCATGATCGAGAGCGGCAGCAAGGCCGCGCCGGCCTGCACCGCACTATAGTGCCCGGCTTCGATCAGCACGAACGGGATCAGCACGAAGAGGCCGCCAAGCGCACCGTAGAGCAGCAGGGTCAGGATCGAGAGGCCGATATAGGAAGAGGTCGCGAACAGACCCAAGGGCATCATCGCCCGGGCACCGCGCCGCCGTTCAACGAGGAGGAACAGCGCCAGCGCGGCGACGCCGGCCGCCACTGCCCAGCCGCCGCCCCGGATCGGCGCATGGCCGGAAAGCACAGTCAGGCCCCAGGTAACGGCGCCCAGCCCGGCAGTAGCCAGCAGGGCGCCCGGCCAGTCGAGCCCGCCCCGCCGACCTTCCCGGCTTTCGGGAATGTAGCGCCAGCCGAGCCAGAGCGCGCCGCCGGCAAGCGGCAGATTGATGAGGAAAATCGCGCGCCAGCTCCAGGCGTCGATCAGCAGGCCGCCGATCAGCGGGCCGATGGCGCCGGCTGCGGCGCCGGCCGCCGCCCAGGTGCCGATCGCCTGGCCGCGCTCCTCGCCGCTAAAAGCGGCGCCCAAGGTGGCGAGACTGTTCGGCAGCAGCATCGCTGCCGCAACGCCTTGCAGCGCGCGGCCCGCGATCAGCCAGTCGAGGCTCGGCGCCGCCGCGCAAAGGATCGAGGCAAGGCCGAATGCCGCGACGCCACCGAGGAACATGCGCTTGCGTCCGTAACGGTCTCCCGCAGCACCGCCGAGCAGCAGCAGCGCGGACAGCGGCAACATATAGGCATTCACCACCCATTGCAGATCGGCCGGCGTCGCGCCGATATTCTTGCCGATAGCGGCGAGCGCGACGTTCACCACCGACCCGTCGACGAAAGACAGGCTGGAAGCGAGGATCGTCGCGGCGAGCACGGCTGTCGCGTGCGGCGTGCCGGCGCCGGCCCTGGCAGGTGGCGGCTGATCGCAGGCAGCAGGAAGACCGGTCATCGGCCCTCTCCTACCTCTCGCTCCGGGAGAGGTCGACTCGGCATGCGGTGCATCCGAACTGGGCGAGGGCCGCAATCCTGTCCGAAAAAGGGAGCGCGCCCTTAACCCCGGCCCACGCCACCGGCGCGAGCCGCCCTCTCCCGCTTGGAGGGGATTACGGGGATAAGTCGCGCTTTGGGTTTCAAGACGCGGCCGGTGCGCCCATAACAGGCCCATGCCCCATGCGCCGTTCGTACCCTTACGCATCTTTTCGTCGTTCACGATGCTGGAAGGGGCGCTCGACCCCAAGGACATCGCCAAATACGCCAAGCGGCACGGTTTTCCTGCCGCCGCGCTGACCGACCGCAACGGGCTTTACGCGGCGATGGCCTTCTCCGAGGCCGCGATGAAGGCCGGGATACAGCCGGTGATCGGCACGATGCTGAGCGTTGCCCGGCCAGTGCGCGGCGATGCGCCGCCGGCGATCGACTGGCTGGCGCTCTACGCGCAGGACGAGGCCGGCTATCGCAATCTGTGCGAACTGGTCTCCGCCGCCCATCTCGACCGGCCGATCGAACAGGATCCGCATGTCGCATTCGAAGCGCTTGAAGGCAAAACCGACGGACTGATCTGCCTGACCGCCGGCGCGGAAGGCGCGCTCGCCCGGCTGTTCGCCGAGGAGCAGGCCGCGACCGCGATCGACTATGTCGACCGGCTGGAATTGCTCTTCCCGGGCCGGCTCTACATCGAGCTTTCGCGCCGGATGAACGAGATCGAGGCCCGGGCCGAAAAGCATCTGATCGACCTCGCCTATGCGCACGACCTGCCTTTGGTCGCGACCAATCCGGCCTGTTACGGCGACGCGCATTTCCACGCGGCGCATGACGCCATGCTGTGCATCGCGGACAGTGCCTATCTGGACAGCGAGGACCGGCGCAAAAGCTCGCCAGACGCCTGGCTGAAGCCTTTGCCGGAAATGCAGGAATTGTTCGCTGACCTGCCGGAGGCCTTGGCGAACACGCTGGTGGTGGCGCAGCGCTGCGCGGTGGCGGCGCCCAAGCGCAAGCCGATCCTGCCGAGCCTTGCCGGGGACGTGGCAGGCGAGGCGCAGAAGCTGCGCGAGGACGCGCGGGCGGGGCTGGTGGAGCGGCTGCGGAAGATTGAGGAGTTGTCCTCTCACTCCGTTCGGCCTGAGCTTGTCGAAGGCCTCCCTTCTTCTTCAAGTCAGCAGGAAGAAAGGGAGGGCTTCGACAGGCTCAGCCCGAACGGTGCTTTGGAGCTGAGTGACAAATTTCCCGAATACTTCACCCGCCTGGAATTCGAGCTGGATGTTATCATCCAGATGGGGTTCCCCGGCTATTTCCTGATCGTCGCCGACTTCATCAAATGGGCGAAGGCGCATGACATTCCGGTCGGGCCCGGTCGCGGGTCGGGCGCGGGATCGGTGGTCGCCTGGGCGCTGACGATCACTGATCTCGATCCGATCAAGCTCGGTCTGCTGTTCGAGCGCTTCCTCAATCCCGAGCGCGTGTCGATGCCGGACTTCGACATCGATTTCTGCGAAACCCATCGCGACAAGGTCATCCGCTACGTCCAGCAGAAATATGGCCGCGACCAGGTCGCGCAGATCATCACTTTCGGGCGGCTGAAGGCGCGCGCGGTGCTGAAGGACACCGGCCGCGTGCTGCAGATGAGCTATGGCCAGGTCGACCGGCTCGCCAAGCTGGTGCCCAACCACCCGACCGATCCCTGGACGCTGGAGCGGGCGCTGAACGGCGTGTCCGAGCTCGCCTCCGAATATAAAAACGACCGCGAAGTGAAGCGGCTGCTCGATCTGGCGATGAAGCTGGAAGGCTTTCCGCGCCACAGCTCCACGCACGCGGCGGGCGTGGTGATCGGCGACCGGCCCCTGGCCGAGCTGATCCCGATGTACCGCGATCCGCGCTCCGACATGCCGGTCACGCAGTTCGACATGAAATATGTCGAAGGCGCGGGCCTGGTGAAGTTCGACTTTCTCGGCCTGAAGACGCTGTCGGTGCTGAAAAAGGCCATTGAGATGCTGGCGAAGCGTGGGCTCGCCGTCGATCTCGATGCGCTGCCCTGGGACGATGAGGACGTCTACAAGCTGCTCCAGCGTGGC
>JAFEDD010000006.1 GCA_018241765.1 Pseudomonadota bacterium
CAGCGCACCGCCACGCTCAACCGCATCCGCGGTCTGCTCTCGGAGCTGGGCATCGTGTTGCCATTGAAGGCTGCTGTGGTGCGTCGCGATGCGATAGCCCGTCTGGAGGATTTGCCCGGCTGGGCCAACACCGTGATCGGTGATCTGCTGAGCGAGGTCTCCCGACTCGATGAGCGCATTGGTCAGTACGACCAGCACATCCGCACCATGGCGCGCCAGAGCACCGAGGCCCAGCGCCTGATGCAGATCAGTGGCATTGGCGAAACGACAGCCACCGCGCTCTTGAGCACCATCGGCAACGGGCGCGACTTCAAGTGTGGTCGCCAGCTGTGCGCCTGGCTCGGTCTGGTGCCCGGGCAGTACAGCTCTGGCGGCAAGCAGCGCCTGGGTCACATCACCAAGGCCGGAGATCCGTACCTGCGCAGCTTGCTGGTGCTGGGTGCGCGGGCGGTGCTGGCCGCAGCGAAGAACAAGAGCGACCCGATCAGTCGGTGGGCCAATGCGCTGGCACAGCGCCGGGGTTACTGGAAAGCCGTGGTCGCCATCGCCGCCAAGAACGCCCGCATGTGCTGGGCGGTGCTCAGTCGGGGTGAGGACTTCCGGCTGCCGGCCTGAACATCGCCGCTGAGCAAAAGAGAACGTCAGAGAAATTGATTGCCACCACCGCGTGCAGCCAGCGTTGATGAGTCAGGGTTGGACCTGCGCGGGGCGTGACCGAGATACTCAAGGAGTCCAGGGCCGGTGGCAACGCCGGTCATCCTCGGCTAACGAATGGGTCCCCCGCGCGCGTCTTTCATCAGGGTCCGCTGTGAATCAAAGCAGCATCAATGACCGTTTGTAGTTTCGCTGTCCGCATCCCTTGCTCGCTGAGCAACCGGGCTGGGCGCTGAAGGTGGCAATTGAATCAAGTCAAGTCGAAACGCATTCCGTGATCCATCGCTTCGCGATGCATCACGGTTGGATCGGTGTTTGACTTTCGGGGGGAAGCCCTTGTAGTAAAGTATCAGCGCAGAATCTTCTCCATGGCCTTGCCCTTGGCCAATTCGTCGATCAGCTTGTCCAGGTAGCGGATCTTCTGCATCAGCGGGTCTTGCACGTCCTCCACGCGCACGCCGCACACCACGCCCTTGATGAGCGCCGCATTCGGATGGATGGCCGGCGCTTGGGCGAAGAAGGTTTCAAAGTCGCTGTTCTGGCGGATCTTCGCCTCTAGCCCCGCCTGGTCGTAGCCCGTCAGCCAGCGAATGACCTGGTCCACCTCATTCTGGCTGCGCCCCTTGCGCTCGGCCTTCTGCACGTAGAGCGGATACACCGAGGAAAACGCCATGGTGAAAATGCGATGTCCAGCCATCGTGGCTCCAATCTCAAATCGCCTGCGCGTGTCCCGGCGGTGAAGTCAGCGGCTGTACCGCCAACCGCATCCCCATGGCCTTGAGAATAGCTGTCAGGCTGTTCAAGGCCGGATTGCCCTTGGGCGACAGCGTCCGGTAAAGCTGCGTCGGGTTCAGGTGAGCCTGCTCGGCCACAGCTTGCACGCCGCCGAACGCTTGCGCCATCTGGCGCAGCACGGTCAGCAGCTCGGCTTGGTCACCATCGGCCAGGATGCCATTAATGACTTCCAGCGCCAAGGCCGGATCGCTGCGGTACAGCTCGGCCATAGCGTCGTCATGGGGTTTGCTTCTCATCATCCAATCTCCGTTGCCAGTCCTGCCAGTAGCCCACTGCTCGGTTTATGTCCGCATCCTGGGTGCGCTTGTCGCCGCCACACAGCAGCAGTACCAAGCGGTGGCCCGCCAGGGCGTAATACACCCGGTAGCCCGGCCCTATGTCGATGCGCAGTTCCCACACCCCATCACGGCAGAACTTGTGATCACCGAGGTTGCCTTGCTCGACGCGAGCCACGCGCCGGATGATCGCAACCTTGGCCTGCATATCGCGCAAGCGCTGAAGCCAGTCGATGTAGAGATCCTTCTTCCCTTCGGCGGTTAGATAGTGCTCGATGCGGTACATGGCTATTTTCGTTTATTGACGAATAAAGAGCAAGAGCAAAGAGCAGCGGACAGCCGCTCGAATGGTCGTGACGCTGTCGCGACCATTCGCGGGAGAAGGATTTGCCAGACACTGTCTGGCTTATTTGACCTCGCCTTCACGCCTGTGCCTCTAATGCCTGTCGTGCCCCGGTGATAGCCTTGCGCCGGCTAGCGACCAGCTCGGCCGCGTCGCGCACCGGCTTGTCCTCGGTGTGGACGTAGTGCATGAACTGCGTGACAGTCTTGTGCTGCGTCAGCTCCATGCCGATCTTGATGGGCACGCCCGAATTGGCAATGTCGGTCGCAGAGCGGTGGCGGATGCCGTGCGTGCCCACGTGGGTCACGCCGGCGGCCCTGAGCACGCGGCACCAGCCGCCGTAGTGCTCGCCAAAGGTCAGGTGCTTGGCTGGGTCGTTGGGCGACGGCAGGACGTAGGGGCAGCCCTCCCGGCGCGGCACAGCCGAAAGCAGCCGATAGGCTTCCGCGCTCATGGGCTTGGACATGCCGCCGGTCTTGCTGTCGGGCCACATCACACGCCGGTTTGCGAGGTCGATCCAGTCCCATTCGAGCGTGCAGATTTCGGAGCGACGGCCTGCGAACTCGAATTGCAGGCGGATCGCCAGCGGAATAACGTAGTTCTCCAGCCCCTCCGCCTCCAGCGTCTCCAACTGGCGAAAGATCAGCACCATTTCATCGTCCACGATGAGGCGGGTCTTCTTGCCGGGCGGGTACATCGGAACATGGCGGCACGGGTTGGTGCCGTCCGGGCGGAAGCCCCACACCTCGGCCAGGTTGAACATCTTGCGCAGGATGGCGAAGCCCTTGTTCGCCTCGGTGGGCTTGTAGGAGAGCTTTTCCATGTACCCGGCAATGTCGGGGCGCTTCACGTCAGCCACCTTCTTGCGGCCTAGCATCGGGACAATGCAGCGGTCGATGACCGCCTGATAGCCGCGCCAGGTGCTGGGCTTGTTGCGCTTCTTGGAGTAGTCCTCCATGAACTTCTTGCACAACTCGGCCATCGTGGGCGCCTTGCGCGCCTCGGCCTTGGCACCGCCAGGATCGCCACCCCGGCGAACCTCGGCCAGCCAGTCCTGCGCCATGACGCGGGCCTGTTCGACGGTCAATTCCCCAAACAGACCCAGAGCGGGCTTGCGGCGCTCGCCCGCGTTCGTGCGGTACTGGAGCATGAACACGCGGCGGCCCGCCGGTGTAATCTTGCACAGGAAGCCGGGCACCACGGTGTCCCGCAGCTCGACGGCCTGCGCCTGGGGTTGCGCCGTCTCGACGGCGGTCTTGGTGAGCTTGATCTTTGCCATGATGACTCCTTGGAAGACCCGATTTCCAAGAGCCACATGGGAGCCATGAGAGCGGAAGCCGTGTCAGGTTTCGGAAAGCACCGGCATATGATGGACGCGCGTAAGTTATTGATAAACCTGCTGTATCGGGCTACAGCGCAGTCCAGCGAAATGTCGGGATGGAGTCATCGTGAAACAAAAAAGGGCCATGCGGCCCTTTTTTTGTCGGTGCGCGTCGTGCGCGTCACGGCGCCTGAATGTTCGAGGCCTGCTTGCCCTTGGGGCCGCTCACGACTTCGAAGGAGACTTTCTGACCTTCCTTCAACGAGCGAAAGCCGTCCATCTGAATCGCGCTGAAGTGCGCGAACACATCATCCGTGCCGTCGTCGGGCTTGATGAACCCGAACCCTTTGGCGTCGTTGAACCATTTGACTGTACCCGTTGTCATGACTGCGTACTCCCTGGACTGATGAACCCTTGGGTTCCTTGTTTGTTTTGTTGCTCGTCGCGGCGAGGTGCTCGCCGCTGTGGCCGGCGCCGATCAAGCATCGTGTGCTCGCGGTGGGCACGGCGGGCGCTGTTGTAGCGCCCGATGACCCTGATCGTCAAGGGGGCAGGTCAAGGATTTTTCGGAGTGACGGTGTGGCAGCCGACGAACGGGCGGCTGGCATGACGTATGCTCTTGAAATTCTGAGTTCGTCACCGAAATGGGCTCTGATGTCTCTGCGTTGCCCGGCGCATGCCGCGTCGCCGCCCCCCGGCGGGTCGAGCGGCTACCCGGTCGACTGTGGCATCGCTCCCGGAGGGCGGTGAGTTTCGTGTTTGAGTCGTATGGCCGTAAAACCCAATCGCCCTGATGAAAGCTCCGTGCTGGAGGCCGAGCGCGTCGATGTCAAGCCGCCGCCGATGTACCGCGTGTTGCTGCTGAACGACGATTACACGCCGATGGATTTCGTCGTCGCGATCCTGCAACAGGTGTTCGCGATGAACCGGGAAAAGGCGACGCAGGTGATGTTGCAGGTGCATCGTTCGGGCGCCGGCACCTGCGGCGTGTTCACCCGGGAAGTGGCGGACACGAAGGTGGCGCAGGTGGCGGAATTGGCCGCCCATCATCAGCATCCGCTTCAGTGTACGATGGAGCCTGAGTGATGAAGGGCGCCGATCGACGCGAACCAGAACGGGTGACACGGGTGCGGCGGCGCGAGGGCGCCGAGGCACGCGGGGGAAAGAGTCCGCAGGTGCTGGATCGCAGCATCTGCGGTGTTCAGCCGGCCGCGGCCGGAAGCGAAGGCAGTCAATCATGATCGCGCAAGAGTTGGAAGTCAGTCTGCACATGGCCTTTGTCGATGCCCGGCAAAAGCGTCATGAGTTCATCACGGTCGAGCATCTGCTGCTGGCCATGCTCGACAACCCGAGCGCCGCCGAGGTGCTGCGCGCCTGCGCTGTCGACCTCGATGAACTGCGCTCGGCGCTCGCCGCGTTCATCAACGAGCACACGCCGCGCCTGCCGCAGAACAGCGAAAGCGACACCACGCCCACGCAGGGGTTCCAGCGCGTCATCCAGCGCGCCATCCTGCACGTGCAGTCGTCCGGCAAGAAAGAGGTGACCGGCGCCAACGTGCTGGTCGCCATCTTCGGCGAGAAAGATTCGCACGCCGTCTACTTCCTGAACCAGCGCGGCGTCACCCGACTCGACGTGGTGAACTACATCAGTCACGGCATCAGCAAGGTGCCGAAAGACAAGGTCGAGAAGGCCGAGAGCGGCAGCGGCGAGGGCGAGAAGGAAGAGTCACCGCAGGGCGCGCTCGAAAACTTCACGGTCAATCTCAATGCGCAGGCGCGTGCCGGCAAGATCGACCCGATGATCGGGCGTGCAGCCGAACTCGAGCGACTGGTGCAGGTGCTTTGTCGCCGTCGCAAGAACAACCCCTTGCTGGTGGGTGAGGCCGGCGTCGGCAAGACCGCCATCGTCGAAGGGCTCGCCAAGCGCATCGTCGATGGCGAAGTGCCCGAAGTGCTGGCCGGTTGCGTCGTCTATTCGCTCGACATGGGCGCGCTGCTCGCGGGCACCAAGTACCGCGGCGATTTCGAGGCGCGGCTGAAGGCCGTGCTGAAGCAGTTGGGCGAAAAAACCAACGGCATCCTGTTCATCGACGAGATTCACACCATCATCGGCGCCGGCGCGGCCAGCGGCGGCACGCTCGATGCGTCCAATCTGCTGAAACCGGCGCTTGCCAACGGCACGCTGAAGTGCGTCGGGGCCACCACCTATACCGAATTCCGCCAGGTGTTCGAGAAGGACAATGCGCTTGCGCGCCGCTTCCAGAAGATCGACGTCGTCGAACCCTCCGTTGGCGAGACGGTGGAGATCCTGCGCGGCCTGAAGCCCAAGTTCGAGGCGCACCACAACGTGAAGTACTCGCCCGCGGCGATCACGGCGGCGGCCGAACTCTCGGCTCGGCACATCAATGATCGCCACCTGCCCGACAAGGCGATCGACGTCATCGACGAGGCCGGCGCGGCGCAGAAGATACTGCCGAAGTCGAAGCAGAAGAAAACCATCGGCAAGGGCGAGATCGAGGAGATCGTCGCCAAGATCGCGCGCATCCCGGCGCGCAACGTCTCCAGCGACGACCGCAATTCGCTGAAGACGCTCGATCGTGACCTGAAGAACGTCGTGTTCGGGCAAGACCGCGCCATCGACGCGCTCGCCGCCGCCATCAAGATGGCGCGCAGCGGCCTCGGCAACCCGCGCAAACCCATCGGCTCGTTCCTGTTCTCCGGCCCCACCGGCGTCGGCAAGACCGAGGTCGCGCGGCAACTCGCCTATTGCCTCGGTGTCGAGCTGCTGCGCTTCGACATGAGCGAATACATGGAGCGCCACGCCGTGAGCCGCCTGATCGGCGCGCCGCCGGGCTACGTCGGCTATGACCAGGGCGGGCAGCTCACCGAAGCCATCACCAAGCACCCGTACAGCGTGCTGCTGCTCGACGAGATCGAGAAGGCGCACCCGGATATCTACAACGTGCTGCTTCAGGTGATGGACCACGGCACGCTGACCGACAACAACGGGCGCAAGGCCGATTTCCGCAACGTCATCATCATCATGACGACCAACGCCGGCGCCGACACGCTGACCAAGAACGTGATGGGCTTCACCAACACGAAAGAGGCCGGCGACGAGATGGAATCCATCAAGCGCATGTTCACGCCCGAGTTCCGCAACCGGCTCGACGCGACGATCAGCTTCGGCGCGCTCACGCACGAGGTCATCCTGCGCGTGGTCGACAAGTTCCTGCTCGAGCTGGAAGCGCAGCTGCACGAGAAGAAGGTCGACCCGGACTTCTCGCAGGCTCTGCGCGACTACCTCGCCCGCAAAGGCTTCGACCCACACATGGGCGCGCGGCCCATGTCGCGCCTGATCCAGGACACCATCCGCAAGGCACTGGCCGACGAACTCCTGTTTGGGCGGCTGGTCGGCGGCGGCAAGGTGAAGATCGACATCGACGTCGACGAACGCGGCGAAGGCAAGGTGCGCCTGGGCTTCCCCGAGCAGGACACACCCGCCCAAGCGCCGGAAGAGGCGACGGCCTGAGGACGGCCGCCGGTGCCCGACCGCCGGCGGGCACCGTGCGCGGCATCATCGTCCTCGTTCGACGCGCGCCATCGCGTGCTCGGTTGGATCGTGCGTCGAAGACAACGGCTGGTGCCGTGTTTCGTTCTTCTTGGCCATGCCTTGAGAACCCGTTGTTCGCTTGAAATGTTGCGTGCCGTTCAGGCGACGTGGCGGATCAAGCGTCCGCTGAGTTGGTGTCAAGTTCGGGGTAGATTGGCGCGGGTCCGATCCATGACTTCAGGACGCGCTCACAGGGAACGTCATGCAAAACAGACAGGGCAAACCGGAAAGTTGCTACGACCATCCTCGCTTTTATGAATTGGCGTTTGCGTTTCGAGATATTCCGCGCGAAGTGGAGGTCATCGAGCGCACCATCGCGCTCCATGCCCGTCGCGAGGTCAAGCAGTTTCTAAACCTGGCTTGCGGGCCGTCACCGCACATGATCACCCTGTCACGCCGGAATCTCGAATTCCAGGGTTTGGATATCAGTCCGGCGATGCTTCAGTATTCACGACAGAAGGCGGGGGACGCGGGAATCCATGCCTTGTTCCATCAGCAATCCATGGTGGATTTTCGGCTGGATCGTCCCGTGGATTACGTCTTCATCGCTTTGGGAGATTGGTACGTTCGCTCCTCGCTGGAGCTCAAACAGCATCTTTGTGCGGTCGCCGAAGCGCTGCGGCCGGGCGGCCTGTTCCTGCTGGATTGGTGCATTCAGTTCGAACCGGCAACGATGTTCAAGCCTGAAGGCGATGCCTGGGAAATGAAGGACGCGGATGCCGCCGTTCAATGCCGCGTTGTCATGAAACCATTCAATCATCCTGAGCAGCTGTTCGAGGAGCGACTCGACATCACCGTTCGCGCCAACGAGGGATCCTTCGATCTGTCCAGTCACTCTGTCAAGCGTGCGGTGTACCCACAGGAATTTCTTGAATTGATCACGTCGATGGGGCAATTCGAGTTTATCGGTTGGTGGAATAACTGGAACCTGGACGACCCATTGACCGAAAGCACTGAAAATATTTTTCGCCCGATCACGCTGCTCAGGCGTGTGGCGTAGTGGTCATGCCTGAGTCGGTGCTCCCCTTCGGTTTGGCGGGCGCGCACTGCGCAGGCGCATAAGCTCATCGTCGGCATCGAACGAGTGCGCGCCGTCCGGCCGTGTGATGCCGACGCCGACGGCGTCGACATCGCGGGCAATGTGCCGTAGCGAGCCTGCGCCAACTGATGCACCTTCCCACGTGCCCGCCGCTTCGGTCGGGCTGCGAATTCACGGAATTCGTGGATACATCTTTTTGCTCAAATGACCTTCATAACGGGCTTGGCGCCGCATTTCCCGTGAAGTCGAGTTGATGCAAAAATGGCTGCCAAGCCCTATGTGGATGCGGCTTTCAGAAAAAAGCTGTATCCTCGGCCGACGCGAAATCGGGTCAGCGCAGCCGCTTGATCAGGCTCGATGTGTCGAGTCGCCCGCCGCCGGTTTGCTGAAGGTCGGCGTAGAACTGGTCGACGAGGGCCGTCACCGGCAGGCGGGCGCCGTTGCGCCTGGCTTCTTCGAGGCAGATGCCGAGGTCCTTGCGCATCCAGTCGACGGCAAAGCCGAAATCGAATCGGCCGTCGAGCATCGTGGCGCCGCGGTTCTCCATCTGCCAGCTTTGTGCGGCGCCCTTGCTGATGACGTCGAGCACGAGTTTGCCGTCGATGCCGGCGCGCTGCGCGAACGCGAGCGCCTCCGACAACCCTTGCACGAGGCCGGCGATGCAGATCTGGTTGACCATCTTGGTGAGCTGGCCGGCGCCGGCGTCGCCGATGCGCACGAGCGCGCGGGCGTAGATGCCGAGTATGTCCTTGGCGGCGTCGAAGGTGCTGGCGTCGCCGCCGCACATCACGCCGAGCTTGCCGTTCTCGGCGCCGGCCTGACCACCGGAGACGGGTGCATCGAGGAAGCGCTTGCCCTGCGCCTTCGCGGCCGCATCGAGCTCGCGCGCGAGTTCGGCGGAGGCCGTGGTGTGGTCGACGAGGATGGCGCCGGGGCGCATGCCGGCGAGCGCGCCGTCGTCGCCGTAGACGACCGAGCGCACGTCGTCGTCGTTGCCGACGCACATCAGCACGATGTCGGCGTCGGTCGCGGCGGCGCGCGGCGTCGGAGCCGAGGCGCCGCCGTGGGTGGCAACCCATTGCGCGGACTTCGCGGCGGTGCGGTTGTAGACGGTGACGCGGTGGCCGGCCTTGTGCAGGTGTCCCGCCATCGGGAAGCCCATGACGCCGAGGCCGAGGAATGCAAGGTTCATCGCGGGTCTCCGATATCGCGTTGGTCGAACTGATATTTCATGATGCAGATCGCGAGCGACAGCACGAAGGTGATGGCGTTGGCGATGATGATCGAGGGCGCGCCGAGCAGCACGCCGTAGACGAGCCACAGCGCGACACCGACACAGAAAACGCCCGTCATGCCCCACGAGAGATCGCGCGCGGAGCGGGTCTTCCAGATTTTCCAGACCTGGGGCAGAAAGGACGCCGTCGTCAGCGTGCCAGCCATCAGGCCAATCGTTTCGTAGGTCATGGTGTCAGTTCATTGGTCGTTGCGGCGGTGTGCGGTGAAGCGCATGCCGTCATGCTGCAGGCGACCGCTCGACGTCGCTTGCTGTAGGCGATGGCTCGACGTCGCTCGCTGTAGGCGACGGCTCGACGTCGCTCGCTGTAGGCGACGGCTTGACGCCGCTTGCGTGAGTGACAGCACGCGGTCAAGTCCGCGTCGATACCGTGGCCAGCCGCGCCTTGGCGAGCGCGATCTCGGCGCGCACGCGCTCGGGGGCGGTGCCGCCGACGTGTTTGCGGGCGGCGACCGAGCCTTCGAGCGTGAGCGAGGCGAACACATCGTCCGTGATCACCGGTGAAAACTCCTGCAACTCGGCAAGCGTCAAGTCGGCAAGATCGACGCCCCTGCGTTCCGCCGCCTTCACGGCGCGAGCCACACATTCGTGCGAATCGCGGAACGGCACCCCCTTGCGCACCAGATAGTCCGCGAGATCGGTGGCCGTGGCAAAACCCTCACGCGCGGCGGCGCGCATGCGATCGGCCTTGACGCGAATGCCGCCGATCATGTCGGCGTAGATGATGAGCGTCTGCGTGATGGTGTCCACGGTGTCAAAGAGCGGCTCCTTGTCTTCCTGGTTGTCCTTGTTGTAGGTAAGCGGCTGGCCCTTCATCAGCGTGGTCAGCGCCACCAGATGGCCCTGCACGCGCGCCATCTTGCCGCGCACCAGTTCCGCCACGTCGGGGTTCTTTTTTTGCGGCATGATCGAGCTGCCGGTGCAGAACCGATCGGCAATGTCGATGAAGCCGAAGCGCGGGCTCATCCACAGGATCAACTCCTCGCTCAGGCGCGACAGATGCATCATCGTGATCGTGCAGGCGTTGAGAAATTCAATCGCGAAGTCGCGGTCGCTCACGGCGTCGAGCGAGTTGCGGCACACCGCATCGAAACCGAGCGCGGTCGCCGTCATCTCGCGGTCGATCGGAAAGGTGGTGCCGGCGAGCGCGGCGGCGCCCAGCGGCGAGCGGTTGACGCGCTTGCGGCAATCGAGCATGCGTTCGTGGTCGCGTGCGAACATCTCGACATAGGCCATCAGATGGTGGCCCAGCGTCACCGGCATCGCCACCTGCAAATGCGTGAAGCCGGGCACGATGGTGTCGGCGTGTTGTTCGGCCAGCGCGATCAGAGCCAGCTGCAATTTGACCAGCAGCATCGCCACGCTGTCGCAGGCAGCGCGGGTGTAGAGACGCACATCGGTGGCCACCTGATCGTTGCGCGAGCGCCCCGTGTGCAGGCGCTTGCCGGCGTCGCCAACGAGAGCGGTGAGCCGCTTTTCGATGTTGAAGTGCACGTCTTCGAGGTCGAGCGACCACTCGAACTTGCCGGCAGCGATTTCCGCCTTGATGGTGGCCATGCCGGTCTCGATGTCGGACAGATCGGCGGCGCTGATGACGTTGCACGCCGCCAGCATGCGCGCATGCGCGAGCGAGCCGGCGATGTCGAACTCGGCCAGGCGATAGTCGAACGCAATCGAGGCGGTGAAGCGCTTGACGATCTCGGCGACCGGTTCGTCGAAGCGGCCGGACCAACCCGAAGAAGGGTGGGCGGGGGGCGATGGGGTGGCTTGCATGTTGGGTGGTGCTTGATCAGAATCGCGGGAGCGTGCGCAGCAGCGGCGCCACCACAGGGCGGAAATCGGGCAAACGGCGTCGCAACGGGGAAGGCACAAACGATGGGTGAACACAACGGGCCGCAGACACCCGACGCTTCGCGTGCCGAATGGCGCATGACGGCGGCTGACCATCACGTTCGCACGCAAACTGCGGCGGCGGCGCAAGCCGCGCGAGGTGCCGATCCGGTCGGCCCGCGTTCCCGTACCGACGCGAAGTCGGGCCCGATTTTATCGCGCCACCCGGCGACGCCGCGCGACGCCGTGTTCCCGGATCTGCGCAACGTCGGCTTGCTGGCGCGGGCGCTGATTCTGCTCGTCGCCGGTGTTGCCGCCTATGCGATCGCCGTCGCGCCACAGCCCGGCGACATCGTCGTCGGGGTGGCCGTTGCGCTCGGCTTCACGCTGCCGGTGGCGCTCGTGGTCGGGCTCGTCTGGTCGCTGGCAAGCCCGGTGCTGCGGCGTCTGGCGTATTGGCAGGCCGCCTTGCTGATCGGCGTGGTGACGCTGGTGGCGGCGATGCTCACGGCGCGCTGGGCCGAGGTGCCGGCGTGGCGCACGATACCGCTGTCGCTCGCTGCGTTCGCTGGGCTGCTTGCGTATTTCGACACGCTCGGCCGCGCGCTGTCGCCGGCGGTCAGCGAGGCGCGTCTTCAGGCGCTGCAGGCGCGCATTCGCCCGCACTTCCTGTTCAATGCGATCAACGGCGTGCTCGGCGTGCTGCGTGCCGACCCCAAGCGTGCCGAGGCGGCGCTGGTCGACATGGCCGATCTCTTTCGTGTGCTGATGCGCGAGAACCGCGACTTGCAATCGATCGCCGATGAAATCGTGCTCACCCGGCAATACCTCGATCTCGAAAAGCTGCGCCTGGGCGAACGGCTCAATGTCCACTGGATTCTCGACAAGATGCCCGCCGATGCGCTGGTGCCGCCGCTGGTGCTGCAACCGATCGCCGAAAATGCCGTCTATCATGGCATCGAGCCGACCCACGCGCCGGGCGAAATCGAAATCGAAGTGGCGCGCCTGCGCTCCGATGTCGTCATCACCGTGCGCAACCCCTTCCTTGAACAGGCGGGACGGCACCACGGTGGCAACAAGATGGCGATGAGCAACATTCGCGAGCGCCTTGCGCTGCATTTCGATGCCGAAGCCCGCATGACCTCGGGCCCACGGGACGGTCGCTACCAAGTGCAAATCGTGCTGCCATACCGGCGCAGCGCCGGCCGAGCGGCGGCCGATACCCGAACCATCGTTTGAACACTCCATGACCTCAGCAGGCTCTTCCTCCCGCAGCGCGCCGCCCGCACGCATCATCATCGCCGACGACGAGGCACCGGCGCGCCGCCGCCTCGCCGATCTGCTCGAAGAACTCGCGCCGGCCTTCGCGCACGTCATCGTCGCGGAGGTGGACAATGGACGCAGCGCGATCACGGCTGCCGCGCACGGTGCCGACATCCTGCTGCTCGATGTCGACATGCCCGAGATGGATGGTCTGGAAGCGGCGCGGCATCTGCTGCGCATGGAACATGCGCCGCGCGTCATCTTCGTGACGGCGTACGAGCAGCACGCGCTGCAAGCCTTCGATGTGCAGGCCATCGACTACTTGCTGAAGCCGGTTCGCCGCGAACGCCTGCTTGCCGCGTTGCAACGCGCCCGGCCTTCCGTCGAGATGCAATTGGCCGCGTTGCCGCGCGGTGCGCGACGTTTTTTCAGCGTCAGCGAGCGCGGGCGCCTGATCCTGGTGCCGGTCGATGACGTGATTTTTCTGCGCGCCGAGCAGAAATACCTGACCGTCGTCACCGCCGAGCGCGAATACCTGATCGAAGATTCATTGACCCGTATCGATGAAGAATTCGGTGGGCGCTTTCTGCGCATCCATCGCAACTGTCTCGTGCGCGCGGAGCTCATCGAATCGTTCGAGCGCGATGACGACGCCGAAGGCGAGGCGCAGTGGGTGGTTCTGCTGCGCGGGCGGCCGGAGCGACTTCCGGTCAGCCGCCGCCAGCACGCCGAGGTGCGCGCGCTGGCAAAGCGCGTCCGCGAATGACGGTGGCTACTTCGCGAAGAGCTGCCCGATGTCCTGGAACGATTTGAACTCGAGCGCGTTGCCGCACGGATCGAAGAGGAACATCGTGGCCTGCTCACCCACCTCGCCCTTGAAGCGAATGTAGGGCTCGATCACGAACCGGATTCCGGCGGCGCGCAGGCGCTCGGCGAGTTCGTGCCACTGTGACCATTCGAGCACGACGCCGAAATGCGGCACCGGCACGTCATGGCCATCCACGGCATTGGTGTGCGCGGCCTCCTGCGAGGTGGTCTTCGGATGTTCGTGAATCACGAGTTGATGTCCGAAGAAGTCGAAATCCACCCAATGCGCGCTCGATCGCCCTTCCGGACAACCGAACACGTCACCATAAAACCGCCGCGCCGCCGCGAGGTCGTAGACGGGAATGGCGAGGTGGAAGGGGCTGATCTTCATGGCGGCAATGGAAGGGCGTTGATGGATGGCGTTGGCGCCTGACATGGCAGTCGGCTGAGTCGGGTCGACGCGGCGGCGGCGTCGATATTTTAGGAAAACGCCAGTCGCGTCCGGGCGATGCAGCACGCCGCCGGCGACGCGGGCGCGTCCATGGCGGGTGATCGCGACACGTGCAGGCCGCATGCGGAATGCGGACCCTTGCGATGCCGTGCTGCCGTGGGCTACGGACGTAGGCGCTCGCCTGCAGCGGCCAACGGCGCTTGCCGTTGGTTCGCCGTCGGCGGCAATTTGAGAATTTGGTAATGGCACCGCGTTGTGCGGCGGTCAGCGAAACCGCGAAGCAACCATGCCATGAGCAAGGATCAAATTGGCGGCAGCCTCGATCAAGACAAAGGCAAGCCGCAGGAGGTGGCGGTGCGGACGGACTCGAGTTGCTGGTCGCCACACGGGTAGCGGCGGATTGCCGTCTTCCCGTTGAAGCGATCCGCTCGGCGTCCGTCCGTCGGACTGGTGCGTTTCGCCTTGCTTCGGGCCACCCGCCCGGGCACCGCTATTTTTTCCGAACCGTGGTCCGCGTCGTGCTGGAGCTCACCGCGCGACCATTGCTGTAAACCTTTTGCGTGGACGTGTAAGTCTGATTTTTTGGACTGCCGCTTGCCGTGGTGCGCGTCGTGCTGCTGGCAACCTGGCGACCGTTTTGATAGACCTTTTGTGTTGTCGTGCTGCTGCGGTGAGCGGGGCTTCCCGTTGTCGTCGTCCTCGACAACGATTTCGTTTGCGTGGTGCGCGCATCGATGGGCGCAGCAGCCACGATAAAAAAGGCTGCCGTCAACAGCAGCGAACCGGCGCGAGCGCTAAACATGGGTGTCCCCTTGATGGTTTGTTGATCGTGTAACGCGCGGACAATTGTAGATCGGCCTGCATAGAATGCCGCTTTACCTTTCACGAGTGCCCGCATGCCCGCCGAACCCCGCGTCCTGATTTGTGGTTCCATGGCCTTTGACACGATTTGCGTGTTTCCGGGGCGCTTCGCCGAGCACATCGTTTCCGGGGCGACGCACAAGATCAGCGTCTCGTTTCTGGTGGAGAAGATGCGGCGCGAGTTTGGTGGCTGCGCCGGCAACATCGCCTACACGCTCAAGTTGCTCGGCGGTGCGCCCGTGATCTGCGCCGCGATCGGCGACGATGGCGACGAGTATCGCGCACGCATGGCGAAGCTCGGCATCGGGCTCGATGCGCTGCGGGTGATACCGGGTTCGTTTACCGCGAACTGCCACATCACGACGGACCTCGACGACAACCAGATCACCAGCTTTCACGCCGGCGCCATGTTTCATTCGCAGGTGAACGACGTGACGGAGGTGGACGACATCGCGCTCGGCATCGTCGCTCCCGACGGGCGCGACGGCATGTTCAAGCATGCGCGCGGCTTCGCGGCGAAGAAGATTCCATTCATCTTCGACCCTGGGCAGGCGATGCCGGCGTTCTCGGGAGAGGAAATCGTTGAATTGATCGGCATGGCCGACTATCTGAGCGTGAACGATTATGAAGCGGCGATGATTGCGCAGCGGACCGGGCGCGCGATCGAGTCGTTCGCGCCCAAGCTCAGGGCGCTGATCGTGACGCTGGGCGCGCAGGGTTCACGCGTGTTCGTCGATGGCCGGGCGATCGACGTGCCGGTGGTGCCCGCGAGTGAAGTGGTCGATCCGACCGGCTGTGGTGACGCGTTCCGCGCGGGCCTGCTCTACGGCATCGCTCACGGATGGAGCGTCGAGAAGGCATGCAAGCTCGGCAGCCTCGCGGGGTCGGTCAAGATCGCCGAACGCGGCGGTCAGAATCATGCGTTCAGCCAATCGGCGATTCGCGCCCGATTCGCCGATGTGTGGCGCGAGCGCTGGTAGCGGGCGTCTCGCGGCCGCGGTGCGCTACGTTCAGCGCCTGAGCGCGGATTTCTGCGATACGGTGATGTGCATCGAGGAGTAGCCTTCCTCGAATCCGAGCATGGGCGCGCCGTCGTTGTCATCTTCGAAGATGCGCGGCACGACGCGCTTCAGGTCGGCGCCGGCCGTGTCGGCGTCGGCGGAGATGACGAGGTCGAGCGCGCGCACCTTGCCACGGGTTTTCGAGCCGGGATAGAAGGCGACCTTGCCCCGGACTTGCAGCGAGCCATCGAATTCACCGCGGACTTCGGCGGCATGCACGCGAACCGAACCGACCACCGCACCGCCTTCGGCGATGACGATTTTTCGGGCGTGCACGGTCGCTTCAAGCGTGCCCAGCACCCGCAGCGTTTCGCAGCGAATCGGCTGATCGGTCGTCATCACCATGTCTTTGCCGACGGTCAACACCCCGTCGAGGCCCGACACGGTCATTTCAGCGTTGCCGTCGCGCGGCAGGATGGTTTGCAGCTCGGTGGGATCGATGGTGGGCTTGGTCGTGAAGTCGCGCACCGCCGCTGTCGGCCGTGGTTGCACGGGCGCGACGCGGCGAGGTGGTGGGGCGCTCTCGGGCGCGGCCACGAGCGGCGGCCCACCCGCCGGAGCCGGTTGCGGCATGCCAGCGGTACGTCCGACGACGGCGCCGATTTTTTCGCTCAACCAACCTTCGAAGAAGCCCATGTTGACCAACCCCTCGATTCACCCATTTGAACGGTACGAGCAAACTCCGTGCCTGCGCTGCCGACCGAGCCATTCACCCATGGGAAGCCTGCGTTGATGCCGCGATCGGCATGCCGGGCACTGCCGATTTGCGGCACCGCCGGCGAGGGACGATGGCCGCACCGTGGCGCTTATGACGATGCCATGGCGAAGCGCGTCGCCGTGAGTTGCGGCGCGATGGGCTCCCCTACAATGGGGCGCCTCCATCGTCGGGCCTCCCGCGAGTGCCGCGTCGATCGGGGAGGTGCGACGTTCGTCGTCGGCTACCGCGCCACACCTTGGCGGCGCAACAGCAATCACGGAGAGAGTCATGACAGCGCTTCTCAAATGGTGTCGCGCGGTGGATCGGTTGAACGCGTGGATCGGCAGCCTGATGCTGTGGTTCATCCTCGCGATGACGCTGATCAGTGCCGGCAATGCGACGGTGCGCAAGGTGTTCGATACCAGTTCCAACGCGTGGCTCGAAGTGCAGTGGTATCTCTTCGCGTGGGCGTTCCTGCTCGCCGCGGGGTACACGCTGCTGCATCAGGAGCATGTCAAGATCGACGTGATCTACGGGCGATGGTCGAAGCGCACCCGCATCGGGATCGATATCTTCGGGTTGCTGGTGTTTCTCACGCCGCTGTGTCTCGCCGTCCTGTTCTTCTCCGTGCCGGAGATGTGGATGAAGATTCAAAGCGGCGAGATGTCGCCGAATGCCGGTGGACTCGTGCGCTGGCCGGTTTGGGTCGCGCTGCCGCTCGGGTTCGCACTGCTGTTGCTGCAGGGCTGGTCCGAACTGATCAAGCGCATTGCGTTCCTGCAAGGAAAGGGGCCCGACCCGACCGAGAAGGCGAACGCAAAGTCCGATGAAGAGCGGCTCGCCGAAGACCTTCGCCGTGAAGCCGAAGCGGCTGCGGCAAACGCCGCCTCCGCCCGCTGACCCGACGCCACCGCAGACGCTGCCACCATGGAATTCCTGACCCAAAATTTCGCGCCGATCATGTTCGCCGGGCTGATCGTGTTTCTGCTGATCGGCTTTCCGGTCGCCTTCAGTCTCGGTGCCTGTGGCCTGTTCTTCGGCGTGATCGGCATCGCCCTGGGCCTGCTGCCCGAGGCGCTCATGCAGGCGTTGCCGCTGCGCATCTTCGGCATCATGCAGAACGAGACGTTGCTGGCGATTCCGTTCTTCACGTTGATGGGCCTCATTCTTGAACGCAGCGGCATGGCCGAGGATCTGCTCGACACCGTCGGCCAGGTGTTCGGTCCGCTGCGTGGCGGGCTGGGTTTTGCAGTCATCTTCGTGGGCGCGCTGCTGGCCGCGACGACCGGCGTGGTGGCCGCGTCGGTCATCTCGATGGGGCTGATTTCGCTGCCCATCATGTTGCGCTACGGGTACGACCGACGCCTTGCCAGCGGGATCATCGCAGCGTCCGGCACGCTCGCGCAGATCATTCCGCCGTCTCTGGTGCTGATCGTGCTCGCCGATCAGCTCGGACGTAGCGTTGGCGACATGTACAAGGGCGCCTTCATTCCGGGCTTCGCGCTGACCGGCCTCTACGTCGTCTATGTGGCGATTCTTGCGATCGCCTTCCCAAAGCAGGCCCCGGCATTGCCCCTGGAGGCGCGCAGCTTCCGCGAGGCGAACGGTCGTTCGGGCTACGCCTCGCTGGTGGTGCTGACGGCGTTGTCGGCCACGGTCTCGGTGGTGCTCGCACGCCACATGACCGACATCCATACATGGTGGGAGGGCAAGCCGGTGACGTTCGTCCCCACCGACGAGAAAATCGTCGTGGCGATGTGCGGGGGCGTGTTCCTCGCGTGGCTCATCGCGGTGGTCAATCGCGTGGCGCGCATCGGACTGCTGTCGCGGCTCGCCGAGCGCGTGACCTTCGTGCTGATTCCGCCGCTGCTGCTGATCTTTCTGGTGCTCGGCACCATCTTTCTCGGTGTGGCGACGCCGACCGAGGGGGGCGCCATGGGCGCGGTCGGCGCCATGATCATGGCCATCGCGCGGCGACGGCTGGGGTTGTCGCTCTTGAAGCAGGCGCTCAATTCGACGCTGAAGCTGTCGGCGTTCGTCATGTTCATCCTGATTGGCGCGACGGTATTCAGCCTGACGTTTCAAGGGGTCGACGGACCGCGTTGGGTAGAGCATCTGCTGACCCAACTGCCGGGTGGGCAAGTCGGCTTCCTGATCGTCGTCAACGTGCTGATCTTCGTTCTTGCGTTCTTCCTCGACTTCTTTGAGCTCTCCTTCATCGTGATTCCGCTGCTTGGTCCGGTCGCCGAGAAGCTTGGCATCGACCTCATCTGGTTCGGCGTGTTGATTGCGGTGAACATGCAGACGTCGTTCATGCATCCCCCGTTCGGGTTCGCGCTTTTCTATCTGCGCTCGGTCGCTCCTGAGAAACCGTATACGGACCGCGTGACGAGCAAACTGATGCAGCCCGTGACCACCATGCAGATCTACGTCGGCGCGATCCCGTTCGTGCTCATTCAATTGGTGATGGTCGGCATCCTGATCTTCTCGCCGCAACTGGTCACGGGCAGTCTGGACAAAGCGGTCAACGTCGACATGAAAAAAGTCACCGAGGAGATGCAGAAGAGCCTCGATAGTGGCTCCATGGACACCGAGAGTTACGACAGCAAGCCGTTGTTCGGCGAGCCACCGAAACCACCCGGCGCCGCGCCGACCGATGCGCCGGGCAGCGCACCGTCCACCAGTCCCTCATCCGACAAACCGTCGCCAGCGCCCGCGAGTGATGGCGGCTATGGCAGCGACGATCCGCTGAAGGCCTTGCAGGACGCAGCCAAGAAGCCCTAGCAGGCTGTCGCCACGTCGGGGGCCGTGGCGTCCGCTGGGCTGCGCGGCACGAACCGTTCTCTCCGTATAACCGCAGCGCAAAAAAAAGCCGCGCACGAGGCGCGGCTTTGGTCGTGTGATCGACCCGTCGGGAGGATCAGATCTTCACGCCGTTCATGTACTGGTTGAACGGATATTCCGATACGCGGTTCCAGAGAATCTGGTCGCGTTGGAACGTTCGCATGTCGTCGTAGATTTTCTTGAACTCGGGCGACTTGGCGTTGTGCTCCGCGTAGACTTCCTCGGCGGCCTTGAAGCCAGCGTCGATGACCGCCTTCGGGAATGCCGAGAGCTTGGTGCCACCGGCCACCAGTCGCTTCAGCGCGATCGGGTTGTAGGCCTGATATTTGGCGATCATGTCAGCCGCGGCGACGGCCGCAGCCGCCTTGACGATGGCCTTGTTCTCAGGCGACAGCTTGGCGAAGGCCTTGTTGTTGATGAAGAACTCGAGGTCGGCGCTGCCTTCCCACCAACCGGGGTAGTAGTAGTACGGCGCGACCTTGTTGAACCCGAGTTTCTCGTCGTCGTAGGGGCCGACGAACTCAGCTGCGTCGAGCGTGCCCTTTTCGAGCGCCTGGTAGATCTCGCCGGCGGGCATGTTTTGCGCGATGACGCCGAGCTTGGCCATCGACTCGCCGAACACGCCACCACCCATCCGCATCTTCAGTCCCTTCAGATCGGCGGGGGTCTTGATTTCCTTGCGGTACCAGCCGCCCATTTGCGTCGTCGTGTTGCCGGCGCTCAGTGTGTGGAAGTTGTACTTCGCGAACAACGCATCGAGCAGCTTGCGGCCGTTGCCATAGTCCTTCCAGGCGGCCATCTGCAGCGTCGTCAGGCCATAGGGGACGGCGCAGCTGAACGCGAACGCCGGGTCCTTGCCCGTGAAGTAGTACGCGGCCGTGAGCGCCATCTCGATGGTGTCTTTTTCGAGCGCGTCGACGACGCCGAAGGCGGGCATCAGTTCGCCCGCCGCATGCACCGATACCTCGAACTTGCCGCCAGAGAGTTCCTTGACGGTTTCGCCGAATTTGACGGCGCTGCCAAAGATCGTGTCGAGCGACTTCGGGAAGCTCGCCGCGAGGCGCCAACGCACGGCGGCCTGAGCATGGACGGCGGGCGCGGCGCCGGCCGCGAGAATGCCGGCAAGGCCGGCGTGTTTGATCAGAGAGCGACGATCCATGTGACGGAGACTCCTTTTAGTGAATTCGTGAAGCGAACGCGGCTTAGTGTAATGGCTGACGCAACGCTTCGCCATTGGCGTCATCCCGATGTCGGGCAAACGCCTGACCCCATGAAAAAGGCCCGCACGAGGCGGGCCCTGGAGCGTGACAGCCGAAAGGCTATTTCGCCAGTTCGTTCATCGTTGCCTGATCGAGCTGCCCGGAAATCGTCAGTCGGCGGTCGCGCTGGAAGGCGCGAATGGCGGCGACCGTCGCGCGGCCCATCAAGCCGTCCGGCGCGCCGGTGTTGTAGCCGAGCTGATTGAGCTTGACTTGCGCATCGCGAACGGAAAGGTGCGCGTTTTGCGCCGGGTTGGACGACGGGCCCGCGGCCTGACTCGATTGAACCGAGGCGCCCTGCTGTTGCGAGGAGCCTTCGACGGTCAAGCGTCCGCCCGTGCCCATGCCGCGGTCGCCCATCGATTGCGGCGCGTAGTTTTTCACGGCGTTGATGATGTTGTTGTACGCGTCGGTGAACGCTGCGGTGACCACTTTGCCTTGCGGCGTGTTGGTGTAACCACCGGCGCCGCCAAACCCGGACGAACCGACGAGCACGGCGCCGAGGTTGAAGTCGGTGTTCGATGAGGATCCTTCGGCGGCAGCGACCTGCACGCCGGAGCGGTTGTCGACCAGGGTCAGCATCACGGCCGCTTCGTTGGTCTGGATGCCACCGGCGATGGCGCCAAGCACGCCCAATCGACCGCCGAAACCGCCGAGCGCGCCACCCAGGCCGCTGGTGCCACGCGCACTCATCAGCACTTCCGGCGTCAGCGAATAGTCGGCAGCCACCATCTGGCCCTTGCCGAAATTGGAGTTTTGACGCATTTCACCGGATTGCTGCAGTGCGCGCTCCTGCTGCATGTTGGCCATCGCGCGGCCACGTTCGACGACGATGAAGCAGTTGGACTGCTGGATCAGCAGACGCAGCACCGGGGAGGTTGAGCCCAGGCGGTATTTGTCGAGGTAGGCGCGGTACCAATCGAGGCTCGTGTCCTCGACCAGCGCGATGGTGCCGGCCGGACGGTCGCAGCGTCCGAGCTTGGCGTTGACGTTTTGCGCGGCAGCGCCTCCGGCCGAACCGGTGGCGGCGGTGCGCGCCTGATCGGAGCCCACTTTGGGCTGCGTGGCATCGCAGCCGGCGAGCGCAACCGCAACGGCGGCCAGGCTGAATGCGAAAATGCGTGACATGGGGTCTCTCCTCGGTGTTGAATCGTGTTCAAGATAAGACGCAATCGGCGCGCGCCAAGCGTCATGGGCGATCGCGTTCTTTGGCGTCGAAAGCCCGCCGCGTGGCGCTCGTGTCAAGGTGCTGCTTTCTACAATGATAAAGAAAAGCGTCAAGTCCGACCAGTCGGCTCATCGGGCGCCCGACGGCGGGCATGACACGGCTGGCGTTCGCGTGGCGGGTGTTGCGCCTCCTGGGCAAGCTCCAGATCGGGCTGTGGCTCTCCGCCACCTCCTTTGCCCGGGCCGACGCGCTCGAACGGCACGAAATCATCCGCGCGTGGTCGCGGGAACTGCTCGAGTTGGCCGGGCTCGAAGTGCGAGCGGTCGATTTTCCGAACGACACCGAGCGACCGGTGACGCTGGTGGCGAACCACGTGTCGTGGGCCGACATCTTCGCGCTCAACAGCGAACGGGCCTGCCACTTCATCGCCAAGGCGGAGCTTCGACGATGGCCGCTCGCCGGACGCATGCTGGCCAACGTTGGCACCGTATTCATCAACCGCAACGACCGGCGCGACACGCATCGTTTGAAGGACGTCGTGCATCGCCTGCTGGCGGAGGGCGAAACCGTCGCCGTATTTCCTGAAGGCACGACCAGTCTGGGGCGCGACGTGCTGAAGTTCCATCCCTCGTTGCTGGAGCCGATCGTGGCCAGCGAGGGCGAGGTGTGGGTAGTGGCGATCCGGTACTACCGGCGCCCGCGCGGGGCAGGTATGGCTGCGGAGCAACGCAGCGATGCCGCTGCCTACATCGACCGCATGAGCCTGCTCGATTCGTTGCGTGCGATTCACGCCGACGGGCCGATGGTCGCCGAAATCCGCTTCATCGAGGCGATCCACTGTGCCGGACTGTCGCGACGCGAGGTTGCCGAACGTGCGCGCGCGCGTATCCGCGAGGTCGTTCAGTCCTGAATCAGTGCCAGGGGCTGCCGACTCGGAACCTGAAATACGGCGCCGTCGTCGAGGCGCCGGGCACTGAGCGACCCGCCCCACAGGCAACCCGAATCGAGCAGTGTGACATTCGGCCACAGCCGCAGTCCTTCGCTCGACCAGTGGCCGGCGAGCAGCTTGCCGCCGGCCGAGCGGCGACCGGGATGCGCAAACCACGGTGCGAATCCCGGTGGCGCCGCCAGCGCGTCGCGCTTCTCGGCGAACTCCAGTTCGGATTCGGCGGTGCAGAAGCGCAGCCGCGCAAAGGCGTTGACGATGACGCGCGCCCGTGGCATGTCGCGCAACGCTTCGTGCCAGGTGCGTGGGTCATTGCCGAACAGGTGCTGAAGGAAGGCGCGGTAATCGGCGCCGCCCAGTCGCCGTTCGACCTCGCGGGCCAGCATTCGCGCGTCGGCGAGGCTCCACGCAGGCAGCACGCCCGCATGCACGACGGCGCAGTCGTCCACGTCGATCAGCAGCGGGCGCGCGCGCAACCACGCGACGAGATCATCGGCATCGTCCGCCGCAAGCACTTGGTCGAGGGTGTCGCCCGCATGGGGCGTGGCAAAACCCGCGTGCGCCATGATCAGGAAAAAGTCATGATTTCCGAGCACGCTATCGGCAACACCACGCGCATTGAGTGCTTTGACGCGACGCAGCACGCCGGCCGAATCGGGGCCACGATTGACCAGGTCGCCCACGAACACGACGCGGTCGTGTGCCGGATCCAACCGGATCAAGGCGAGCAGCTCATCGAGTTCGGCCGCGCAACCCTGAACGTCCCCGATGACCCAGGTGCTCATGCGGCGCCCACCGCGTCGGTGCCGGAGCGCGCGCCATCGCGGGAACAAAAAACGCGCCAGGCGGCGCGTTTCGTTCGGATCGAGCCAGCGCGGTCGATCACTTGGCCTTCGCAATCAGCACGTCGACGGCGGCCTTGACCTCGGCGTCCGAAAGCGTCGCGGCACCGCCGCGCGCAGGCATGGTCTTGAAGCCCTTGATGGCGTGGTCGTACAACGTCGCGGCACCTTCGGCCAGTCGCGGCGCCCAGGCCGCCTTGTCGCCCGCTTTGGGCGCACCGGCGATGCCCGTGCCGTGGCAGGCGACGCATGATTCATTGAACACCTGATCGCCAGTCTTGGCCTTGGCGGCGACGGCTGGCGCCGCAGCAGCGGCGGGTGCCGCGCTGGCGGCGCTGGCGTTGGTGTCTGCGGCAGCGCCTTCCGTCGAGACGAGCGTGCCAACCGGTTTGATGCGTTCGATGACCAGACGCTTGCTCTCGGCGGTATCGATGCGCTTGGCGCTGGTCACCAGTTGCGAGCCGAGAATCGCAACGGTCACGGGCGTTATCAGGGCAAGCGCCGCGACGACGATGAGTTGCTTCGGGGTCTTGATCAAAGTGCCGTGTTCTTCGCTCATGGCCGGTTGCTGGCGTGTGGGTTGGGTTTGGCGGATGCTGCCTTGCCGAGGCGAGAGCGCCCGGCAATCGACGATTATAGCGGCCGCCATGGCTCGATTTGTCTGCGCCTATAATCCGTGGACTCGCGCCCGTAGCTCAGCTGGATAGAGTATTGGTTTCCGAAGCCAAGGGTCACAGGTTCGACTCCTGTCGGGCGCGCCATCGACAGCGCATCTTCCCTGGTTCAGCCGTCGCCTCCTCCGATGAGGCGCTCGTGCTCGCGACGCTCGCGCTCGGTGATCAAACGAACGAAGGCCTTGCCGTCGCGCATGTGGGCGAAGGCGGCATAGCCGCGCTCGAGAAAATCGTGCAGCGCGCCGACGCCGGCGGCATGGGCTGGCCCGCGCATCAGGCGAAGCAGGCGACGCAGCAGCGGCATGCGGGCGAGGCGATCGAGTGCCGTGCCGATCTCGCTGGTCAACGCAATCTGGCGCAGGCGCTCGTCGTGTTCGCCCATGGCTCGATAGGCTTGCGCGTAGCGCTCGGCATCGATCGTCAGCGCGGCGCCGCCGGGCATCCGCGCGCGCAGCGCCGAGGCAAGGCGTGCGTCCAGCCGTTCGGCGAGGGCGTCCATTTCGAGCGCGGCCGCGAGCGTCGACAGCGCGCGATCGGGCAGGAACTTCACCAGAATGCGGATCACGCGCTCGATATCGGCGTCGCGCTGTGCCAGATCGTCGGTCGTATAGAGTTCGACGAGAAAGAAATGCGCGGCAGGTGCGGTTTCGTCTGCGGCGAGGAGGTCGGCGTGCGTCGTCGCGAGCCGCTCTTGTTGCCAGCGACGGATTGCGAATCGATCGGCGGCGCTCTGCGGGTCCCGCGCAGCGCCATCCCGCGCTGCGCGCGCACGGCTGAAGTGCTCGCGCAGCGTGGTTTCATGCAGGTTGGAGGCGGCGCGCATGGCGCAAGCGTAGGCCAAATGCGACCGAGCGCGTAGACCACACACTCTAGATCGGCTCCCTACAATCGGTGCCAACGAGAGCGGGAGGAAGCTCGCATGTGGACACGGCGTCGGGTGATTTTCATTGGCGTTGCCGGCGCGCTCGCTGCGGGCGCGACGGTGCTGATTCCGCGTCTGCGTGGCGCGTCCACGGCGCCAACCGGAGGCGCGCTGGTGCGCGATCACGGCGCGATGCTGCGAGCCGTTGCCCAGGCGTTGCTCGGGCCTGCGCTGCCCGGTGATGCTGGCGCGCGCACGGCGCAGGTCGACCGACTGCTCACCGCCTGCGAGGCGCTGCTCGACAACCTTCCGCCGGTGACACGACGCGAAGTCGGGGATTTGTTCGGCCTGCTCGCGGTGAAACCGGCGCGCGCTCTGCTCGGATTGGCCGACGATTGGGCGGATGCCGGCGAGAGCGTCGTGCATGACTTCCTGGCCGGCTTGCGCGACAGCCGCATCGGCCTCAAGCAGCAAGCGTACTTTGCGCTGCATGACATGGTGTACGGAAGCTTCTATGCCGAACCCGCCAATTGGGTGGCCATCGGCTATCCCGGCCCGCCCGATCTGCTCTGAGTCGCTGATGCGCGCGCCGTTCGCCATGTTTTTCGTCGTCGACTCCCGCGAGGCTTACCGACATGTTCGCTGACCCGATCAAGGCTGGCCTGGCCGGCGGCTGGCTCCACATCGATGCGTCTGGGTTGGGGCGCGACGCGACGCTCGAGGCCGATGTCTGCATCATCGGGACGGGGGCGGGTGGCGCGGTTGCCGCTGACGTGCTTTCGGGCACCGGCCTCAAGGTCGTCATGCTCGAAGAGGGCTTGCTGAAGAGTTCGAGCGACTTTCACATGCTGGAGTCGGAAGCCTACGCCACGCTCTATCAGGAAACCGCGTCGCGCAAGAGTGCCGACAAGGCGATCGGCATCCTCCAGGGTCGCACGGTGGGCGGCTCGACCACCGTCAACTGGACGACGAGCTTTCGCACACCGTCGGCGACCCTCGCGTTCTGGCGCGATCGCTACGGTCTGCATGAGCTGACCGACGAGCACATGGACGGGTGGTTCAAGCTTGCCGAACAGTTGACCAACGTCAGCGACTGGACGGTCGCACCGAACGAAAACAACGCCGTGCTCGAACGCGGCGGGCAGAAACTCGGCATTCCCGTCGAGCACATGAGGCGCAACGTCAAGGGGTGCTACAACCTCGGCTACTGTGGCGTGGGTTGTCCGACCAATGCCAAGCAGTCGATGCTGTTGACGGCGATTCCGGCAGCGCTTTCGCGCGGCGCCGTGCTGGTCAGTCGCGCCCGCGCCGATCGACTGATCTGGAAGGGCAACCGCGTCTCTGGTGTCGAATGCAGCGCCATGCGTGGCACCGGCTACGATGCAAGCGAACGGCGGGTGCGCGTGAGCGCGCGCCACTTCGTCGTTGCCGGTGGCGCCATCAACTCTCCGGCGCTGATGTTGCGATCCCGGCTGCCGGACCCGCACAGCCGCTTGGGACGGCGCACCTTTCTGCATCCGTCGCTGGTGTCCGGGGCCGACATGGGCGCGAAGGTGGAGGGTTGGGCCGGCGCTCCACAGTCGACCTACAGCGACCACTTCCTGGGCACCCAACCGATCGACGGCGCCATGGGCTTCAAGCTCGAGATGGCGCCCGTGCATCCGGTGCTCTACGCCATCACGGTCAACGGCATGGCGGCGCACCATCGCGCCCGCATCATGAATCTGGCGAATACGCAGGTCATGATTGCGCTATGCCGTGATGGTTTTCACCCGGACAGCGAAGGCGGCGTGGTGACGCTGCGTGATGACGGTTTTCCGTCGCTCGATTATCCGCTCAATGCGTTCTTCTTCGACGCGGCCAGGCGCGCGCTTCTCGCCATGGCGGAGATCCAGTTCGCCGCCGGCGCGAAGGAGGTGTTTCCGGTGGATGAGCGGGTCAGCGGTTACCGTAGCTGGGCCGAGGCGAAGGCCGGCCTCTCGGCGCTCGATCTGCGTCCCTATTCGACGCGGGTGGCGAGCGCCCACGTGATGGGCGGCTGCATGATGTCCGCGACCGAGAAGGACGGCGTCGTCAACGTCTACGGCCGGCATCATCAGATCGAAAACCTGAGCGTCATCGACGGTTCCGTGTTTCCGACCTCGATCGGGGCCAATCCGCAGCTCTCGATCTACGCGCTGAGCTGGCGCAACGCGGCGAAGCTCGCCGGCGAATTGCATCGGCCGTGAGTGCGATCACGCAATGAAACGATGAGCGACAGCAGCGCCCAACGCCCCGTTCCTGCGCATGGCATGCCGATGTGGGTGTTTGGCCTCGTCTCGCTCGCCGTCGAGCTCGCGCTGTGGGGGTGGTTCCTGGTGTGGCCGCGATGGCGATCGGGTGCATGGTCGATCCCGCAGGCGCTCCTGCTTTGGCTCGCGGCACCGCTTGCGCTGCGTCTCGTCATCGCCTTGGCAAGCTATGCATTGTCGCGCGTGAAAGGTTCTCCGATCCCGCCGAGCCTTCGGCTTGGGCCGGTGCAATGGCTGCGGTTTTTTGTCGTCGAGTACGGGCATTTGTGTCTGCAGAACCTGATGCTCATTCCGCTGCGCCCGCTGTTTCGTACGCCGACGGAGCGGGGTGCGACGGCAGGTGAGGGGCGCGTCGTGTTGCTCCAGCATGGTTATGTGAACAACGGCGCCGTGTGGCACTTCACCGCTCGCGCGCTCGCTCGTGAAGGTTATCGCGTGTTTGCCTGCGATCAGCCGGTGTTCGCCGACATCGATGCGATGGGGGCGCGGCTCGCCGCTCGCGTCGATGAAGTGCTGGCACTGACGGGCGCGACGCAACTGACGCTGGTGGCTCACAGCATGGGCGGACTGGTCGCTCGCGCCTACCTGCGCGCATTCGGGGCGGCACGGGTCGACATGCTGATCACGCTCGGCAGCCCCCATCATGGCACCTGGCATGCGTACTTCGCCAATGGCACGAACGGTCGGCAGATGCGCCCGGGCAACTCTTGGCTCGAAGCGCTCAACCAATGCCCGCTCACGCTGCCCTGTGTGAGCATCTACAGCGTTCACGATACCGTGATCTCGCCGCAGGCTTCATCGGTGCTCGAAGGCGCGCACAACGTGCGCCTGAGCGCCGTCGGGCACGTCAGCATGCCGAGTGGTTCGCGCGCCCGTCGGGTACTGCTCGATGCGCTCGCGCGGCGCCTGCGCGCCGAGAGCGACACGTCGGTGTGACGCTCGGCGTGGCCCTGCTATGCTGGGACGTACGCCATCGACGAGGTTCGCCGAGTGAAACACCCGCTGCAACTGCAATTCCTCGGTGCCACCAACACGGTGACCGGCTCGAAATACCTGTTGCAGGCAGGCGGGCGACGGCTTCTGGTCGATTGCGGGCTCTTTCAGGGCTGGAAGCAGTTGCGCCTCAAGAATTGGGCGCCGCCGCCGTTTGCCGTGAACTCGCTCGATGCGGTGCTGTTGACACACGCGCACATCGATCACAGTGGTTATCTGCCGGTGCTTGCCAGGCGCGGCTACCACCACCGCGTGTACTGCAGCCACGGCACGCGGGCGCTGGCCGAAATTCTGCTGGTCGACGCCGCGCATTTGCAGGAAGAAGAGGCGAACTATGCGAACAAGCATCGCTTCTCGCGCCATCAGCCGGCGCTGCCTCTGTTCACCACGGAGGATGCCCGTGCCGTCTGCCGGCAATTCGCCCCGGTGACGTGGCGACGCGCGCTCGAAGTGGCGCCCGGCTTGACCGCCTTGTGGCGCCCGAACGGCCACATTCTCGGTTCCGCCAGCATCGAGGTGCGATACGCCGGTGTCAGCGTCGCGTTCTCAGGTGATCTCGGTCGCCAGAGTGACCCGTTGATGCGAGCGCCGGAGACGATCGCCGAGGCGGATTATCTGGTCGTCGAATCGACCTATGGCGACCGTTTGCATCCGACGCAGGACACGGGAGCGACATTGCGCGACATCGTGCGCCGCACGGTCGCGCGCGGCGGCAGCGTGCTGATTCCAGCGTTCGCCGTGGGGCGCGCACAGCTGGTGCTGCATCATCTCTATCGACTGCGCGAGCGCGGCGAACTACCTGCCGTGCCGATCTACATCAACAGTCCGATGGCCATCGATGCCACCGCGATCTATCGCGACTTCGCCGACGAACACCGACTCGACGAGCGCGAATACGCGGCGATGTGCCGCATGGCGACGTTCGTTCGTACGCCCGAGGAATCGAAGCGCCTGTGCGAGCGCCGAGAGCCGATGATCGTGATTTCGGCGAGCGGGATGGCGACTGGTGGGCGCGTTTTGCATCATTTGGTGCAGATGGCGCCGGACGAGCGCAATGCGATCGTGTTCACCGGCTTTCAGTCGTCGGGAACGCGTGGCGCCACGCTGGTGGGCGGCGCTGACGTGGTTCGCATCTTCGGCCAACTGGTGCCCATTCGTGCCGAGGTCTGCAACATCGAGACGATGTCGGCGCACGCGGATCAGGCCGAGTTGCTGCAATGGCTCGCTGCGTTCAAGCGCCCGCCGCGGCAGGTGTTCATCACGCACGGCGAACCGGCGGCGGCCGACGCGCTGCGCCAGAAGATCGAGCAGCGCTTCGGCTGGTCGTGCACGGTGCCGGAATACCGCGACGAGGTCGAACTGGGCTGAGGCGGCGGGCAAAAAAAAAGCCGACCCGAAGGTCGGCTACCCCGTTTGCGGTGACGTTGTTATTTCAGGTGATTCGAGATCAGCTTGGTCATCTCGAACATCGAGACTTGCGCCTTCTGGAAGAGCTCACGCAGCTTGGCGTCGGCATTGATCATGCGCTTGTTGACGGCATCCTGCAACTTGTTCTTCTTGATGTACTCCCAGATTTTCTTGGTGACTTCGGTGCGCGGCATCGGCGCATGACCGATGATCGCGGCGAGTGTGGCCGATGGCGTCATGGCCTTCATGAAGGCCGCGTTCGGCGTGCGCTTGGCGGCTGGCTTCTTGGCTGCGGCTTTCTTGGCCGGCTTTTTGGCGGCAGGTTTCTTGGCTGCGGGCTTCGCGGCTGGTTTTTTGGCCGCTGGCTTTTTCGCTGCGGGCTTGGCGGCAGGCTTTTTGGCCGCCGGCTTTTTCGCTGCGGGTTTTTTGGCTGCGGGTTTCTTGGCGGCTGCCATAGATGATTCTCCCAATGTCAATCGAATGATTCAGTGCACACAATGTGGTGAAGCTCGCAGTCGCGTGCTCCGATGTCGCTCTGAGGCACGCCTGCGGGTTCAACGCGGATTAGAAACCAGTTGTCGCGCAGTGCATAGCGAAACGCGTGGCGCCGCCGCTCGCGGAGGGGTGAGCGTACCGTCTGCGCAACACCCCGCTCGCGATGCTCGGCATTTTCTGGGCCCGGAGCCGTCCTTCGGACGCTAGAAGTGGATGCCGCGCATCAGGTTCGACAGCGCGATCTGGTCGGCGGAAGGGCCGACCACCTCGTTCTTCTTGCCCTTCGCGGCGTCGGAATCGCCGAACATGCGGAAGCTCGTATTCATGACGATCTGCGCGATGCGCGGCGCAAAGGCGTGCAATACCTCGCCGGCGACACCGAGCCGCGTGGCGACGCGCACCGGCTTGTAGACGATGGCGCGGATGATCATGTCGGCTGCCTCGTCCGGCTCGAGCGTCGGCACGTTGTTGTAGATCTTGGTCGGCGCGATCATCGGAGTCTTCACCAGCGGCATGTTGATCGTGGTGAAACTGATGCCGCGATCGGCGTATTCGGAGGAGGCGCAGCGCGTCCAGGCATCGAGCGCGGCTTTCGAGGCGACGTAGGCGGAGAAGCGCGGGGCGTTGGTCAGCACGCCGATCGAACTGATGTTGATGACGTGGCCGCGTTTCTGGGCGCTCATGTGGGGCAGCAGGCCCATGGTGATGCGCAGCGCGCCGAAGTAGTTGACCTGCATCGTCCGCTCGAAGTCGTGGAAGCGGTCATAGCTGCTCTCGAGCGCGCGCCGGATGGAACGACCGGCGTTGTTGACGAGGATGTCGACGCCGCCGTGCTGGTCGTGAAGCTTCTTGACGAAGGCGGCGCAGCCGAGTTCGTCGGAGACGTCCGCCGCATAGGCGACGATCTTGACGCCGCGTTTCTTGGCGAGCTTCAGCGTCTCGTCGATCTTTTCCTGATCACGTCCGCACACGATGACGGCCTTGGCGCTGCCCGCTTCGGCGATCTTCAGTGCCGTGGCCTGCCCGATGCCCGAGGTGCCGCCCGTGATCAGCACGACCTTGCCCTCGACCTGTCCTTTCAGCGTGCGATCGATGAAGAGATCGGGGTCGAGATGGCGCTCCCAGTAGTCCCACAATCGCCAGGCGTAGGTGTCGAGCTCGGGCACGCGGATCTTGGTGCCTTCGAGCGCCTTCAGCGTGTCGCGGCAGTCGAAGCGGACGGGGTAGTTGATGAAGCCGAGCACGTCATCGGGAATGCCGAGATCCTTCATCACGGCGGTCTTGATGCGCCGCACCGGGGCCAGCGCCATCATCCCTTTCATGACGCTCTGCGGGATGAATCCGAACAGCGCGGCGTTGATGCGCATCGTCATCTGCGGGGCGTGCGCGGCGCGGGCGAAGATGTTGAGCGAGTCGCCGATGCGAAGCGGCGCCGGGTCGGTCAGGTGATAGGCCCGGCGGTTCATCGCCTTGTCGGCTTGGTGGGCGATGTGATCGGTCGCGTCGACGACGAAGTCGACCGGGACCATGTTGACACGGCCACCTTCGATGCCGATGGTGGGCATCCACGCCGGCAACATCGAGCGCATGCGCTGCAGGAGCTTGAAGAAGTAGTACGGGCCGTCGATCTTGTCGATCTCGCCGGTACGTGAGTCGCCGAGCACGATGGCGGGGCGATAGGCGCGCCACGGCATCGAGCAGTGTTCGCGCACGTGAGCTTCGCTCTCGTGCTTGGTCTGCATGTAGGGGTGATCGAGGTAGTCCTTGGCCTCGTCGAACATGTCCTCGCGGAACACGCCTTCGTAGTTGCCGGCCACCGCGATCGAGCTCATGTGATGAAAGAGCCCGGCCTTGATGTCGTTGGCGAGTGCGACGGCGTGCTCGGTGCCCACCACGTTGGCGGCATGATTGGCCTCCGCCGTCGCCTTCATGTCGTAGACGGCGGCGAGGTGGAAGAAGTGCTTGATCTTGCCGCGAAGCTTTTCGCGCTCGGCGGGCGTCACGCCGAGCAGCGGTTTGCCGAGGTCACCCGCCACCGGGATGCAACGGCGCTCTGCCTCGGGGCCCCAGAAGTCGAACAGCTTGGCAACCTTGCGCTTGCTCTCCGCACGCACGAGAAAGTAGACGGTGCTGTTCTTGCGGGTGAGCAGCTTTTTCACGAGACGCTTGCCGATGAAGCCGGTCGCGCCGGTGACGAAGTAGGTCATGGGGCCTCCTGGGTTGGAATGACGTGTGACGGGGCAGTGTGCGGTGATCGGTGTGGCGTGGGCGGCTGCGGGGGCTCGCGTGTTGCCCGTTGTCGCGCAAATCCATTCTAGAGCCAAGCTCCTAGCGAAATCGAGGCTTCTAGGATGCGTGCTCTATGGCGCGCGCATAGAGTGACGACATTGCAATTCGCAATGCACTGGGAGACATACGATGGTCAAGAAATTCAACAAGGGTGGCGCCTCGGCGGCCGCCGAGAGCAACCTGATCGGCACCGTGAAGGAGTCGTCGAGCCAGATTTGGCTGGCTGGCCTGGGCGCGTTTGCCAAGGCGCAAGAAGAAGGCAGCAAGGTGTTTGAAGCGCTCGTCAAGGAAGGCGCCGGTCTGCAAAAGAAATTCCGTCAGTTCGCCGATGCTCAGGTGAGCGACGTCACCAGCGAGGTCTCGGGCAAGATCACCGAGGCGACCAGCAAGGCTGCCGGCGCGTGGGATCGCCTGGAGTCCGTATTCGAGGAGCGCGTCGGGCGCGCGGTGGGCCGTCTCGGCGTGCCGACCAAGGCCGATATCCAGAAGCTCAGCGAACGCGTCGAGGAGCTGACGCGCCAGGTGCAGAAGCTGAACGGTGGCAAGGCGGCACCGGCCGCTGCCGCGAAGAAGCCTGTGGCACGCAAGGCGAGCGCCAAGAAGAAGGTCGCTTGATGGCCCGGTGCGTGATCGGGCGCAGCCACCCTCGTGTGGCGCGTCCGTCATGCGCCGACAAGGCTCCGGTGCAGCAAACGGCCACTTCGGTGGCCGTTTTTCTCGCGGGCAGCTGACGACTGCGTTACGCTCGCCGCCATGGTTTGCCTCACGCCGTAGCAACGAATCCGAAATGGAGTGCCCATGAGCCGACCCGAAGATCGTCCCCCCATTGCGCTGGCGCTGGCCGGCGGCGGACCGCTCGGCGCGGTCTATGAGGTGGGCGCACTCGCCGCGCTGCATGATGCGCTGCCGACGCTCGATTTCACCAGGCTCTACGCCTATGTCGGCGTCAGTGCCGGCTCGTTCGTGGCTGCGGGGCTCGCCAACGGCATCACGCCGCGCGAGATGGTGCAGATGTTCATCGAAAACGAGGGCGAGGACGGGGATGCACTGGCGCCGTCGGTGTTCATGCGCCCGGCGTTCGCCGAGTATGCGTTGCGGGCAGCCACGCTGCCGGGCGCGCTGACGGCGGCTGCGTGGGCGGGCATGAAGTCGCTGCGACCGCGCCGCGCGCTCTCCGAGATGCAGCGTCTGGCCGCCGCCATTCCCACCGGACTTTTCGACAACCGCGCCATCGAGCGCGCGATGCGCACGCTCTTGAGTCGGCGCGGGCGCAGCAACGATTTCCGCGAACTGTCGGCGCATCTGTTCCTGGTGGCCACCGATCTCGACTCCGGCGAGACGGTCGAGTTTGGCAGCAAGGGACGCGATCACGTGCCCATCTCGCAGGCGGTGCAGGCGAGCGCGGCGCTACCCGGGCTGTACACGCCGGTGAGGATCGGCGCCCGCTACTACGTCGATGGTGCGCTCAACAAGACGCTGCACGCGTCGAGCGCGCTGGACGCGGGCGCCAAGCTCGTCATTTGCATCAATCCGCTGGTTCCCTTCGATGGCACGCTGGCGCGGCACGCGCAGTCGCATCTGGTCGAGAAGGGGCTGCCGACCGTGCTGTCGCAGACCTTCCGCGCGTTGATCCACTCGCGCATGGCGCGCAGCCTCGCGAGCTACGCCAACACCTATCAGGACGCGCGCCTGATCGTGCTCGAACCGTCGAAGGGCGATGCCGATCTCTTCTTCTCGAACCTGTTCAGCTACGGCAACCGGCGGCGTCTCGCCGAGCACGCCTACCAGCGTACACGCGAGCAATTGCTCGGCCGCGCCGACACGATCGCCGCCGAATTCGCCAAGTACGGCGTGCGGCTGAACCTGGCCGCGCTGCGCGACCCGCATCGGCAACTGTTGCCGACGGCGCGGCGCGAGCGTCGCGGCGAGACGGGGGCCGTCGTCGCGCGGCTCACCACGACGCTCGACTCGCTCGAAATGGCGTTGGTGGAGCGCGGCTGAAGCAACAACTTTTTGGTCAAATGGCGTCCATGACGGGCTTGGCGGTCGATTTCGTCCGATGTCGAGTTTCATGCTTTTGACGCTCCAAGCCCGTCGTGGACGTCATTTGGCAAAAAAGCTGTAAGCACAACGACGCGATGTGCGTGGTGCCTTGCCATGTCGAAGGGCATCTTCGAGAATAGGCGACGCAACGAGCCATCACGAACGACGAACGGAGGACACGCGAGTGGAACGCAAGGCGCCGCGGCGCACCAAGGAGCGCATTCTTGAGGTCTCGCTCGCGATGTTCAACGCGATCGGCGAGCCGAACGTCACCACCAACGCGATTGCCGACGAGATGAACATCTCGCCGGGGAACCTGTACTACCACTACCGCAGCAAGGACGAGATCGTCACCAAGATCTTCGCGCAGTTCGAACGCGAACTCGACGAGCTGTTTGCGATGGGCAAGGACCGTCCGGCGAACGTCGAGGACACGTGGTTCTGGCTGCACCTGCTGTTCGAAAAAATCTGGAAATACCGCTTCATCTACCGCGATCTGAACGACCTCTTGTCGAAGAACCGCATCATCGAGACGCATTTCAAGACCATCCTGCAGAACGCGCAGAAGAACAGCGAGCGGCTGATGGGCGAGATGCGCTCGATCCAGCAGTTGCAGGCGAGCGACGGTGAAATCCGTGCGGTGGCGACCAACCTCGTCATGCTGGCGACGTACTGGCATTCGTATTCCTACGTGATGAACCCGCGCAAGATGGACGAAGCGCAGGCCATCAGCCACGGCGTGTTTCAGGTCATGGTGCTTCTCGCGCCGTACCTGCAGGGTGATGCGCGCCTGCTGTTTGAAAAGCTTGCAGCGGAGTATCGGTAATCCGTGAGCCGTGACGAGTGAGCCGCAGGGGGCGTCTGAAGCGTTCACTGCTCACTCTTGACTGCTCACTACCCACGGAGTTTGATCATGGCAACCAAAAAAGGCGGCTGGGCCGCATTTCCGCACGACAACAGCGCGTTTCTCTACGACGGCGCGGCGCTGAAGAAAAACTGGGCGCGTCTGCACAAGGGCGACGCCGAACCCTTCCCGGCCAGCGCCGAGGTGCAAGAAGCCTGGCGCCTCTACCACGCGGGCGATTTTCAGGGCGCCTTCGAGGCCGGGCTTGCCGCCGGTCTGGATGGCTACAACGTGGCCAACAAGGCCGCCTGCATCTACAACAACTATCTCGAAGCGAGCGACGCCAAGCAGCAGAAGGCGTATGAAGAGATCGCCGCCCGCTGCGAAGAGCTGCAAGCCGCGCAGAAGAAGAACGCCAACGCCTACTACCTCGCCGCCTACGCGCTCGGTCGCTACGGGCAACTGATCGGCGTCGCCAAGGCGCTGACGCAGGGCATCGGCGGCCGTGTTCGAAGCGCACTCGATACCGCCATCAAGTTTGAGCCGAAGCACGCCGACGCCCACATCGCGCTCGGCACCTTTCACGCCGAGGTGATCGAAAAAGTGGGCAGCATGATCGGCAAGATGACCTACGGCGCGAGCAAGGAAAGCGCCGTCGAGAACTACGAAAAGGCACTCAAGTTGAACCCCGACTCCGCCATCGCCCGCACCGAGATGGCCGACGGGCTCTACAAGCTCTTTGGCGACAAAAAGCTGAAGGACGTCGAGAAACTCTACGCCGAGGCGGCCGCTTGTGAGCCGAAGGACGCGATGGAGTGCCTCGACGTGGAGGCCGCCAAGGCCGAGATGGAGTAGACGCGCCGCGCTCAGCCAAGCCGCGCGATGCGCGCGGCGAGCCGATCGAGATCGATGCGTGCGCGCTGCACGTCGCTGCCGAAGCGCTCGATGTCCTGCGCGCTCACCACCAACTGCGCTTCATCGTGCAGATAGCGCTTGCCCGCCGCGTCGAGGCTCTGCTGCGCGTTGTCGCCGAGCGATTTCAGCGCCCGCACGAAACGCACCGCTTCGTGCGCGAGGATCGGGCCGACCAGCCGCTCGAGTTCCGCTTCGGCCCCGAGCGGGAGCGATGACAGCGCCTTCGAGACGTCCTGCAGCAGCGCGGCCTTGCCCGACACCTTTGCGCTGCGCAGCGCGGCCTCGCGCCCCTGCGCGAAGAGCGGCAGCGACGCCAGCGCGAAATCCACGCAGACCGAGGCATCGCTCGCATCGAGGTCGCGTGCGGCGGCGACGAAGTCACCCGCAGGCGTCACCTGCAACGCGGTGACGAACGGCGGCATGCGCACGAGCAGCGTCTCGTTGGCGTGAGCGGAAAGCAGTTTGCGCGCGGCGTCATCATGCGAGAGCAGACGAGACAACGCGCTGGCGATCAGAGAGGCGGGCAGCATGGCGCTATTGTCGCAAACCCCCGCCCGCGCACCAACAAAAAGCCGACCCGAAGGTCGGCTTGCATGGGCGGTGGGCGCCTCAGCCCTGCTGGATGCCCGCGACCAGCCAGCCGCGGCTGCCGTCGAGCGGCTTGTTCAGGTTCCAGATTTCGCGGAACGGCGAGGCCATGACCTTGCCGTCTTCGCGCAGGTTGCCGCGGAATTCGACGCTGGCCCAGTAGAGGTTGCGCTCGGTCTCGATGCCGAGCAGCTCCGCGTGCAGATCGTCGACTTCGGTGGCGTCCTTGTTGCCGCCGATGACCTCCTTGGCGATCTCGTTGTAGAGCTCGTCGGTGACGAAATGGCGCACGGCGTCGAGATCACCGCGATCGTTCGCGCCCTGCAGCGTGATGAACTGCTTCTTCGCGTTGTTTTCGAACCCCGCCTTGTCGAAGTCGGACGGAATGCCAAAGCCACCGCCGAGGCCGCTGGCCATGACCGGCGCTTGCGTGCTGCCCATCGGCGCGCCGGCAAATGCCATCGGCTCGGCGCTCGGGTTGCGCGATGCGGTGCCCGTGCTGGTCGCACCCGTGGCACTCGCGAGCGGTGCGCCGCGTCGCGCCGCGCTGCGGGCAAACATGACCAGCGCCATGATGCCGAGGCCCACGATCAGCAAGAGGCCGAGGAAGCCGCCCGCGCCTAGCTGCGAGAAGAGGTAGCCCAGACCGAGCCCGGCCGCGATGCCGGCGAGCGGGCCGGCCCACTTGCCGAGGCCGCTCTTGGCGGCGGCGCCCGCCGCAGCCGGGGCCGCGGCGCCCGCGGCTGGCGCCGTGCTGCCGGCGGCCGGGGCGGTCGATGGGGGTGTCGCGGGCGGCGCCTTGGCGGCCTGCGCCGGGGCGCTGCGTTGCGCGCCGAAGGACTTGCCGCCGCCGAAGCGCTTGGCGTCGACGGGGGCGCTGCCGAGCGCGAGCGCGGCGGCGGTCACGACGGCGATGAGAGCAAATTTCTGCACAAAGTCTCCTGTAGGAAAAAGGAAGGCTCGAGCCCGCAATATGGGGCATCGAGTGCGTCTCGGCAAGGGGGCGAGTTCGGTCACGCCATGCGGTAACCGCGATGGACGGCGACGATGCCTCCGGTCAGGTTGAACCATTCGACGCGACGCAAACCCGCCGCCTCGAACATCGCTTTCAGCTCTTCCTGAGCCGGATGCATGCGGATGCTCTCGGCAAGGTATTGATAACTCTCGGCGTCACCGGCGATGGCGGCGCCGAGCTTCGGCAGGACGTTGAACGAATACCAGTCGTAGGGGGCGCGCAGCGGTGCCACCGGACGCGAGAACTCGAGCACCAGCGCGCGGCCGCCGGGCTTCAACACGCGGTGCATCTCGGCGAGCGCGCGATCCTTGTGGGTGACGTTGCGCAGCCCGAAGGCGATGGTCACGGCGTCGAAGCTGCGATCGGCAAAGGGCAGGCATTCGGCATTGCACTGCGTGCTCGGCGCGACGACGCCCTGATCGAGCAGATGGTCGCGCCCGACCTGGAGCATGGCGGCATTGATGTCGGTGTGCAGCACCAGGCCGTCGCTGCCGACGCGCCGGCTCATCAGGCGAATCAGGTCGCCGGTGCCGCTGGCGAGGTCGAGCACGCGCTCGCCGGGGCGCAGGTTCAGTTGCCCGACGGCAAAGCGCTTCCAGAGGCGATGTAGCCCGCCCGACATCGCGTCGTTCATGACGTCGTAGCTTTTGGCGACGGAATCGAAGACCGCGCGCACGCGGTGCTCCTTCTCGCCCTCGGCCACGGTCTGGTAGCCGAAGTGCGTGGTGCCGGCGCTGAATTCGTTCTCGGGGTGGGTATCAGTCACGGCTCGCTCCTGCCTGTTCGAGCCGCGCGAGGTAGTCGCGCCACAGTGCGTCGTGCTGCTCACACAGCTCGCGCAGATAGGGCCATGCGAAGATGCCCGAGTTGTGGCCATCGCTGAACGTCGGTTGCAGCGCGTACATGCCGACCGGCTCCAGCGCGACGATGTCGACACCGCGCTTGCCGACCTGCAACGTCTCTTGCCCTCGCCCGTGGCCGCGCACTTCGGCGGAGGGCGAATGCACGCGCAGGAATTCGAAGCTCAGATCGTAGCGGCGCTCGCCGCCCGGTTCGGCATAGGTGAGCGCGAGCACGCGCGCCTTGCGGTCGAGCGTGATGTCGGTGGGAATCTGGGGGGCGGGTTCGGGCCCGGGCATGGGCGAAGTCCTCGCGTGGCATCGATGGCCGCTATTGTCGCAGAGCGTCATCGTCCCCACGCGGCGTCGGTCTTTTCTCGGGCCACGTCGCGAGCACGACGCCGCCGAGCGCGAAGGCGAAGGCGATCAGGTGCGTGGTGCTGAAGCGCTCGCCGAGAAAGACGACGCCGACGGCGGCCGAGGTCAGCGGCAGGAACACCGTGAAGATGCCCGCCTTCGCGGCCGGCACCGTGCGCAGTCCGGTCATCCACAGCCACACCGTCCACATGCTGGCGGCGAGCGCGTAGAGCACGAGCGCGCCCCACCAGAGCGGCTCGACGGCGCCGAAATCGAAGCTCCGCGCGCTCCATAGCCCGAACGGCGTGACCAGCACGAGCCCCCAGAGGTTGACCAGCGCGCTGATGCGGCGCGGCGAGAGCCTGCCGGTCAGCCGCTTGCCGATGACCACATAGCTCGCCTCGCAGAACACGGCGCCGAGCAGCAGCAGCACGCCGAGCGTGGAGGTGCCGCCGCCGCTGCCGTCGCTGCGGGTGACGGCGAGCGTGGCGACGCCGGTGACGGCGAGCGCGATGGCGGTGAGTGTCCGCGCGGCCAGCCGCTCGCGCAGGAAGAGGCGCGAGAGCAGCGCCACCGCCGCCGGAATGCCGGCCATGATGACGCCGGCGGCGATTGCGGTCGCCTCGCGCATGCCGTAGAGCATGCAGATCGAGAACAGGAAGTTGCCGAGGAAGGACTCGAGGAACACCAGCCAGCGCGCGTGGCCGTCGAGCGGCGCGGCGTCGGGCTCGCGCCGCAGCCAGTGCGCCATGGCGACGGCGGCGATGGCAAAGCGCAGCCACGCCAGCACGAACACCGGGAAGGCGAGCACCAGCACGCGCGAGAAGCCGACGTAGGCGCCGACGATCATCATCGCCGCCGCGAGGCAGAGGTAGGCGAGCATGGGGCGAGGGGAGGCAGAGCCGGTGCGGGCGGGCAGTGGTAGGGGCTATGGCTTTTGGCGGAAAAGCGCATCCATGACGGGCTTGGAGCGCGTTTTTGCCAAAAATCGACTATCTGGCAAATCGCGCCGCAAGCCCGTTGTGGACGTCACTTCGGCCCGAAGCTGCTTCCGGTGGGCGGGGCGTTTGGCGTTTCGTTTGGCGCGTTATTTGACGATGTCGAGGTGTTCGAGCCCGGCGAGCATGTTGCGGCCCTTCGACTCGTGTCCTTCGAGCTTGATGCGCAGGCGCAGGTCGTTGACGCTGTCGGCGTTGCGCAGCGCGTCCTCGTAGCTGATGAGGCCCGCCTCGTGCAGCTGGAACAGCGACTGGTCGAAGGTGTGCATGCCGAGTTCGTTGGACTTCTTCATGATCTCCTTGATCTCGGTCACTTCGCCCTTGAAGATGAGATCGGCGATCAGCGGCGAGTTCAACAGCACTTCGGTCGCCGGCACGCGGCCTTTGCCGTCGCGTCGCGCGATCAGCCGTTGCGAGACGAACGAGCGCAGGTTCAGCGACAGATCCATCAGCAACTGCTGGCGTCGCTCCTCGGGGAAGAAGTTGATGATGCGATCGAGCGCCTGGTTGGTGTTGTTCGCGTGCAGCGTGGCGAGGCACAGGTGCCCCGTCTCGGCGAAGGCGATGGCGTGATCCATCGTCTCGCGCTCGCGGATCTCGCCGATCAGGATCACGTCGGGCGCCTGGCGCAGCGTGTTCTTCAGCGCCACCGCCCAGCTGTCGGTGTCGGTGCCGATCTCGCGCTGGGTGACGATGCAGTTGCGGTGCTCGTGCACGAACTCGATCGGGTCTTCGATGGTGATGATGTGGCCGCGCGAATTGCGGTTGCGGTGATCGAGCATCGAGGCCATCGAGGTCGTCTTGCCGCTGCCCGTGGCCCCGACGAAGATGACCAGCCCGCGCTTGGCCATGATGACGTCGCGCAGGATTGGCGGCAGCATCAATTCCTCGAAGCGCGGAATGGTCGTGTTGATGGTACGGACGACGAGGCCGACCTGGTTTTGCTGCATGAACGCGCTGCAGCGAAAGCGGCCGGTGCCGGCCGGGCTGATGGCGAAGTTGCACTCGCTGCTGCGCTCGAACTCGGCGGCCTGCTTGTCGTTCATGATCGAGCGCGCCAGCGTCAGCGTGTGCAGCGCCGTCAGCGGCGTCTTCGATACCGGCTGGATTTCGCCGTCGATCTTCAGCGCGGGCGGGAATCCGGCCGTCAGAAAGAGGTCGGAAGCCTTCTTCTGCACCATCATCGTCAACAGCGAATTCATGAAGGTGGTGGCTTGCTCGCGTTCCATGGTGACTTCCTTCGTTGGGCTTGCGACGTTGGGTCAGGCGAACATTTCGCCCTGGCGGGCGCTCAGGCGCGCCTCGGCCGGCGAGATCAGGTTGCGGCGCACCAGTTCCTGCAGGCACTGGTCGAGCGTCTGCATGCCCTGGCCGAGACTGGTCTGGATCACCGAGTACATCTGGGCGATCTTGTTCTCGCGAATGAGGTTGCGGATGGCCGGCGTGCCGATCATGATCTCGTGCGCGGCGATGCGGCCCGAGCCGTCCTTGCGCTTGAGCAGCGATTGCGAGATCACGGCGACCAGGGATTCGGAGAGCATCGAGCGCGTCATGTCCTTCTCGGCGGCGGGAAACACGTCGACGATGCGGTCGATGGTCTTGGCCGCCGACGAGGTGTGCAGCGTGCCGAACACGAGGTGGCCGGTCTCGGCGGCGGTCAGCGCGAGGCGGATGGTTTCGAGGTCGCGCATCTCGCCGATCAGGATGATGTCCGGGTCCTCGCGCAGCGCCGAGCGCAGCGCGTTGGCGAACGACAGCGTCTGCTCCCCGAGTTCGCGCTGGTTGATCAGGCACTTCTTGCTCTCGTGCACGAATTCGATCGGGTCCTCCACCGTGAGGATGTGCCCCATGATGTTCTCGTTGGCGTGGTTCACCATCGCCGCGAGCGTCGTCGATTTGCCGGAGCCGGTCGGCCCGGTCACCAGCACCAGGCCGCGCGGCTTCAGTGCGAGTTCGGCGAAGATCTTCGGCGTGGCCAGATCCTCCAGCGTCAGCACCCGCGATGGAATGGTGCGGAACACGGCGGCGGCGCCACGGTCCTGGTTGAAGGCGTTGACACGAAAACGCGCGAGGTTGGGAATTTCAAACGAGAAATCGACCTCGAGGTTCTCTTCGTAGACCTTGCGCTGCGCGTCCGACATGATGTCGTAGACGAGGCTGTGCACATCCTTGTGCTCCATCGACGGCAGGTTGATGCGGCGCATGTCGCCGTGCACGCGCAGCATCGGCGGCAAACCCGCCGACAGATGCAGGTCCGAGGCCTGGTTCTTGACCGAAAACGCGAGAAGCTCCGCGATATCCATCCCTATAATCCTTCGGCTGGCCGCAGCGTGCGGCCTTCTTGTCTGGCTTGATCGGCCGCGACGCCGGGCGCACGGCTGCGCTGGCTGACTGGGCCTGTGGGGTTCGTGACGTTGGCATTATGACTGCAAGCTCCGAGGCTTCGCAAGCGAGCGCGCGTCTGGCCGCCGTTCGCGCCCGCATCGCGCAGGCGGCGCAGAGGGCCGGGCGCGATGCGTCGTCGGTGGCGCTCCTGGCCGTGGGCAAACTGCAATCGGTGGCCGCGCTGCGCGAGCTCCGCCTCGCCGGGCAGCGCGCCTTCGGCGAAAACTACGTGCAGGAGGCGGTGGGGAAGATCGCCGCGCTCGGCGATCTCACCGACATCCAATGGCACTTCATCGGCCCGCTGCAAGCGAACAAGACGCGCGAGGTGGCGCGCCACCTGCACTGGCTGCATTCGCTCGACCGCCTGAAGATCGCCGAGCGGCTGAGCGCGCAGCGACCGCCGGAGATGCCACCGCTCGAGGTGTGCGTCCAGGTCAACATCAGCGGCGAGGCGAGCAAGAGCGGCTGCGCGCCCGAGGCCGCACTCGCGCTCGCACGCGCCGTGCATGCGCTGCCGCGTCTGCGGTTGCGCGGCTTCATGGGCATGCCCGAGCCCGGCATCGGCGCCGAGGCAACGCGCGCGCAGTACGCCGCGCTCGCCGCGCTGATGCAGGCCGCGCAGCGCGAACTGCCGGGGCTCGATACGCTCTCGATGGGCATGTCCGATGATCTGGAAATCGCCATCGCCTGCGGCTCGACGATGGTGCGCGTCGGCACGGCGCTGTTCGGGCCGCGTCCGGCGGCCGGTTGAATCACGCGGAGAGGGAATGTGAACAAAGTCTGTTTCGTCGGCGGCGGCAACATGGCCAACGCCATGCTCTCCGGACTGCGCAGGCAGCTGCCGACGCTCAGCTGTCACGTCATCGAGCCGTTCGCGCTAGCGAGGGAGCGCCTCGCCTCGCTTGGCGTGACCGTCCACGAGTCGGCCTGCCGTGAGGCCGTGCAGGGGGCGGACGCCGTCGTGCTCGCCGTCAAGCCGCAGGTGCTGCGCGAAGCGTGCGCCGCGCTGCGGCCGCATCTGACCGGCGAGCTGATCGTCAGCATCGCGGCCGGGGCCCGCATCGCGAGCATTGCGCGCTGGCTCGGTGCCGATTCCGGCGCGGCGCGCATCGTGCGCACAATGCCGAACACGCCGGCGCTGATCGGGCAGGGCATCACCGGCCTGTACGCGCCGGAGGCGCTGGCCGAGGCTGACGTCGCCACCGCCACGGCGCTGATGCGCTCGACGGGCGCCGTCGTGCGCGTGGCCGATGAGGCGATGATCGACGCCGTGACCGCGGTGTCGGGCAGCGGGCCCGCCTACGTCTTTCACTGGATCGAATCGATGCTCGCGGCGGCGAAGGGCGTCGGCTTCGACGACGCCGATGCGCGCACGCTGGTGCTGGCAACGCTCAAGGGCGCGACGGCGCTGGCAGAAGCCTCCGACGAGACGCCCGCCGTGCTGCGCGAGCGCGTCACCTCGAAAGGCGGCACCACCGCCGCCGCGCTCGCCGTCATCGAGGCGCGCGGCGTGCGCGAGGCGCTGATCGACGCCGTGCGCGCGGCGCGGGATCGCGGCGCCGAGCTCGGCGCGGCCAGCGATGGCGACTGACCCGGCCTGGTTGAAAACCACGGCCGACGGCATCGAGATCGCGCTCTACGTTCAGCCGGGCGCGAAGAAGAGCGAGTTTGCCGGCGAGCACGACGGCGCGCTCAAACTGCGCATCAACGCGCCGCCGGTGGAAGGCCGCGCCAACGCGGCCGTCATCGCATTCATTGCGGCGAGTTGCGGTGTTGCCCGCAGTCGCGTCACGCTGATCAGCGGCGAGCTCCATCGGCACAAGCGCGTTCGCGTGGACGATGTCGGCGCTCGTGAGCGCCTGCTCGACTGCGTCGCTTGAGAGGGCGGCCGACGACCGCGAAACGCGGCATTTTGGTCAACGGCTTTTGGCTGAAATGGCGTCCATGACGGGCTTCGCGCGAGAAATCAATGAATGTCGATATTGGGCGAAATCGACTGTGAAGCCCGTTGTGAACGTCATTTCAGCGAAAAGCTGTTGACGATTTTGCGGCTCGTCAGGGTTGCCGACGCGCCTCTTCGGGCAGGCGGGCGCGTACGAGGCCGAGGTAGAGCGCGCCGTCGAGCGGCTGCCCCGTCCGTTGCGCTTGCCACAGCGTCTCTCCGAGGCACTCGAGGAGGTCATGGGTGGCCGCGTGCGCGTCGTCGTGGTGGGCGGCGAGCGCCGCGTGCAGCGCGCGAATGCCGTGCGGCTGGTCGATGTCGAGTTGCTCCTGCACGGCCAGATGCAGGCCGAGATGCAGGAAGGGGTTGGTCTCGCCCGCTTCGGGCCGCCAGTCGGTGGCGAGGAAGGACTCAGGGTTTTGCAGCACGCGGTGGTACTCGGGGTGCAGCGTGACGATGGCCACCGTCTTCTCTTCCAGCGCCGTCATCGGCTCACCACGGCGGAACTTCGCCCAAGCGTCGATGAAGAATTGCCGAGCTTGGTCGCGGGAGGGGTTGAACATCGTGATGCGTCGTTCGGGTTGGGCGTGATCGTGCGCAGGCGGTGGCGGCGCGGCTTCGTCAGCGATGCTGCGTTGCGCGTTGCCGCTCCGCTTCGGCGGCGCGCGTCTTGCCGGTGAATTCGCAATCGGGGAACACGGCGCAGCGCGCGCAGTGCGGCGCACGCGCCGTGCAGGTATAGCGCCCGTGCAGGATCAGCAGATGGTGCGCGATCGGCAGATATTCCGCTGGCGTCAGGCGCAAGAGCTTGCGCTCGACCTCCTCCACCGTCTTGCCGGGCGCGAGCTTCATGCGGTTGGCGACGCGAAAGACGTGCGTGTCGACCGGCATCGTCGGCTCACCGAACGCGACGTTCAGCACCACATTCGCCGTCTTGCGGCCGACGCCGGGCAAGGCTTCGAGCGCGGCACGGTCGTGCGGCACCGCGCCGCCGTGGCGATCCAACAATTGCTGCGCCGCCGCCACCGCATTCTTCGCCTTGTTGCGAAAGAGCCCGATCGTCTTGATGTGTTCGGCCAGCGCTGCCTCGCCCAGCGCCACCAGATCGGCCGGCGCTTTCACGAACGGGAAGAAGCGCCGCGTGGCGAGGTTCACCGACTGATCGGTCGCCTGCGCCGACAGCAGCACCGCGATCAGCAGTTGGAAGTCATTGCCGTATTCGAGCTCGGTCTTCGGATTGGGCGTGGCCCGCGCGAGCGCGGCGAAGATGCGGCGGCGCTTCTCGGCGTTCACGACGCATCGGCGCGCGCACGCGCGCGGGCAAGGATGTCTGCCATGAAGGCGCGGCGCTCGCTCGCGGGTTCGGCAACCGGCGCGGGCTCGGTGCGCACGTCACCTTCGCGCTCGGCGCGGGCGCGATGCGCTTCATAGCGCGCGCGCAGCCAGCGCATCTGTTCGTCGCGTTCCTCGAGCGTGGCATGCACGGCGTTCGCCGGCGTGACGCGCGGCGTGAGTTCGATGCAATCGACCGGGCAGGCGATGATGCAAAGTTCGCAGCCGGTGCACTCGGCGGCGATGACCGTATGCATGCGCTTCGTGGCACCGATGATGGCATCGGTCGGGCACACCGGCAGACACGCCGCGCAGCCGATGCAGGCGGTCTCGTCGATGCGTGCCACATGCTCCGGCGCATACGGATCGACGTCCCGCGCCAAGGGCGGCACCGTCTCGCGCCCGAAGAGTGCCGCCAGCGCCGCGCGCGTCGCTTCGCCGCCGGGCGGACAGCGGTCGATGTCGGCGCTGCCCTCCTGCATGGCGCGGGCATAGCTCGCACAATCGGCATAGCCGCAGCGCTGACACTGCGTCTGCGGCAGCAGAACATCGATTGCATCAAGGTTGGGCGCGACGCGACTGGCTAACATCGGGCCAATTATCGTGGAACGCGCCTGCGCGATCGAAGCATCGACATCATGGAGTCCGTCACCGCCCCCGTCATCGTTCGCGCGCCGGCTCATCGCACGCCGGGGCGCTTCGGCCTGTTGTCGCGGCTGTCGGCGTGGTGGCTCGCGCGTCGCGGCTGGCGCATCGAAGTCGCCGAGCCGATCCCGGACAAGTGCGTCATCATCGTCTATCCACACACCAGCAACTGGGACTTTCCGGTGGGGCTGCTCGCCAAGTGGGCGATCGGCCTCACGCGCAAGCACGAAGCGCTCTGCTTTGCCGGCAAGGAGGTGCTCTTTCGCCCGCCCTGGGGCTGGTTCTTCCGTGCGGTCGGCGGCTTCCCGGTCAACCGCAAGGCGTCCACCGGCTTCGTCGACCAGATGGCGGCACGCTTCGCCACCGAGCCGCGCATGCGCTTCGTGCTGGCGCCCGAGGGCACGCGCAGCCATGTGCCGCACATGCGATCGAGCTTCTACTACGTCGCGCTCGCCGCGAAGGTGCCGATCGCGCTCGGCGCCTTCGACTTTTCGCGCCGGCGCATCGTCGTCGACACCTTCCTCACGCCCTGCGGCGACGCCACGACCGACCTCGCCGCCATCGAGCGCTACTACCGCGACATCGAGGTCCGTGGCTACGCGCCCGAGAACGCCGGGGTGTGGCGGTTTCGTGACTGATCGTCGTGCTGGGGGCGCGCCGCCTTCGCCCGCGCTTTTGCCGGCGCTTTTGCTTGCCCCTTCGCCAGTGCGTTGGCGCCGGGTTGCCCGTCAGGGGGGCTTGGGTGCCGCGAGCACGCCGAAGTCGAGCGTGCGCTCGTTCGCGGACGGTGCCAGCCAGATTGTCCAGGCATCCGTTGGCGTCGGTGCGGTGGCGCTGGCTTGATGCGCTACGCGCCAGACGCACGCTGGCACGACGCCGGTCTCTTGCTCGTTCAACAGTGACTGGATGACGAACGGATGCAGGCGCGGCGCGTGTTCGCCGTGGGGCGCGTGTTCGCCTTCGCCTTCGTGGCGTGGCGTTTCGAGGGCGCGTCGAATCTGCGCGCGAATGGCCGCCAGCGAATCGCGCAGCGGCAGCGCCGTGGCCGACCAGGTTGCGGTCGTGGTCGACGGGGCTGGCGCCGGCACGGCATCGAGCGCCTGGACGGCGGCGATCGCGGCGTCGGCGGTGCATTGCGTCGCCGCCAGGGCGCGCATGCGCTCCAGCGTTTGTCGTTGTGACACGGCGGCCGCCGACAGCCGGAAGATCGACTGAATGTCGGCGTCGTCCGCCAGACGATAGCGCGACGCGAGGCGCATGACCTCGTCGTGCTTGCCCGCGCCCTGCATAGCGCGAAGCTCGGCCAGTACCGCATCGCGCCGTTCGGCCAGCGCGGCTTTTTGCGCTGCCGTTTCGTTGGCCAGCGCGGCGCGCGCCGCCTCCAGCCGCTGCACTTCGCGGTGTTGCTGCCATGCGCGAAGCGCGCTGGGCGCGAGCGCGGCGCTGAGGGCGATAGCGCCGAGTGCGACGAGGATTCCTGTGCGTGTGATCATCGGCATGGCGGCGTCGGCAGGCGAGTGTCGATTTGCGGAGGACGAAAAAAAATCACCGCCTGCGCGGCGGTGATCATAGGCACGGAGACGGTTGCGGCCGGTCAGACGCGACGGCGCGACCACCATGCACCGCCCAGCAGCAACAGGCCCAGTGCACCGAGCGCGTATTCGTTCATGGTGGGAACAGGCGTTGCCGCCGTCGCGCCTGGTGTGACGACGGAAGACCCGAAGCCGTCGAGATAAGCGTAGCCAGCGTGTGCGGTGGGCTGGCAATCCGACGCCAACAGGTAGACCTCGATCGAGTCACCCAGATCGGCGTCGGGCACGACCACGTCAGCCGCTTTCCACGGCAGATAACTCCATCCGCTTTGGCTCGGCACCGGTTGAAACTGCGTACCCGTTTGTGCAGCGAACGAGAAATCCTCGTACAGCGTGGTGTTCTTCGTCACATTTCGCACGCGCAGGTAGAAAAACGGCTGATTGTTGGCGGCGTGCCCGCCATCGTTGAGCACCACGGCATACGAGAACCGGACGTGCAATTTGTTGTCGCTACTGTCGCGGTCAGCATTCGTGATGGTGTCGGCCTGACTGATGAAGTTGGCAATGCCGCCGGTCGCGATGTTGTTGACGCGCGCGGTGGCGGTACCGGCGTACGGCAGCGTCAGCGGTGCTCCCTTGAGATCAGGGCCTGCGGTCACCACGGCGCCACGAAAGGTGCCACCGGCGGCGATGTTAAGGCTGCTACCCGTAAACGGTTGCGACCCGGTGAGGCCGTTGTTGACGCCCGACCCGGTCGTCCAGTTGGAGAAATTGCCGCTCTCGAAGCCGCCGTTCTGGAAGATGGCGGCAGCCGGAAAAGCCATGGCAGCCACGGATGCGCAAAGGACTGCGCGTGCGATCTTGTTCATATGCCCCCTTACATTGATTGATCAAAATTTCGCCCCTCAATCGTAGCAGATCGGCGTCGGAAAGACCTTAGGCAGCGTCCGGTTTCCGACATGCAGCCCGCGACGCTGCGGCGGCGCTTCGCCTTGCGTTGCCGGTCGGTGCGGTTGCGCGTCAGCGGGAGCGGACGGCTGCGGGGGAAGCCGCCGCCCAGACGCATCGCGGGTGGCTCAAACCTCGTCGTCCAACCCATACTCGTGAATCTTCCGGGTCAGCGTGTTGCGGCCCCAGCCGAGCCAGTGGCTGGCTTCGATGCGGCGGCCTCGGGTGTGGGCGAGGGCGGTGCGGATCAGCGCGATTTCGAACTCGCGGGTGAGGCGCGCGCCGGGGGCGGATTCGCCGTTGCGCATGGCGGCGTCGAAGGCGTCGATGAGCGTTCGCGTCCATGCCGCCCCCGCCGTGTCGGCGGCGGGACCGTGGCCGATGCCTCGATGCGCTGCGGGCAGCGCTGCGGGCAGCGGTGCGGACGCCGCCGTCGCAGCCGTCGCGACCGGCGCGGTGGGCGGTGCGGGTCGGGCGGCGGCGCGCACTTCCGGCGGCAGGTCGCCGACGTCGATGCGCCGGTCGGGCGCCATGACGCTGATGCCGTGGCAAAGGTTTTCCAATTGCCGCACGTTGCCCGGAAAGTCGAAGGCGCGCAGCGCAGCGAGCGCGGCGGGCGTGAGCTCTTTGGGCTCGCTGCCGAGGAGCCGCGCCGAGCGCGCGAGGAAGTGTGCGGCGAGCAGCGCGATGTCCTCGCGCCGTTCGCGCAGGGGCGGCAAATGCAGCCGCACGACATCGAGCCGATGCAGCAGGTCCTCGCGGAAGAGGCCGGCGCGCACGCGCTCGGCGAGGTTCTGATGGGTCGCGGCGATGATGCGCACGTTGGCGCGCAGCGGCGTCTGGCCGCCGACGCGGAAGTATTCGCCATCCTGCAGCACGCGCAGCAGACGCACTTGCAGATCGGGCGGCATGTCGCCGATTTCGTCGAGGAACAGCGTGCCGCCTTCGGCCTGCTGGAAGCGACCCTGGCGCGTGGTGGTGGCCCCGGTGAAGGCGCCGCGCTCGTGGCCGAAGAGTTCGCTTTCGAGCAGGTCTTTCGGGATGGCAGCCGTGTTGATGGCGATGAAGGGTTGCGCGTGGCGCGGGCTGTGTTCGTGCAGCGCGCGGGCGACGAGCTCCTTGCCGGTGCCCGTCTCGCCGGTGATCAGCACGCTCACTGGCGTTTGCGCGAGACGGCCGATGCTGCGAAAGAGCAGCTGCATGGCGGGCGCGTTGCCGAGCAGGTCACGACGGGAGAGCGGTTCATTGGGCGTCGGCGCGGCGGCCGACACGCTTTGCGCGGCCCGGCGCACGAGGGCGAGCAGTTCGTCGATGTCGAAGGGCTTGGCGACGTATTCGAAGGCGCCGCCCTGCAACGCCTGCACGGCGGTGCCGAGATCGGAGAACGCCGTCATCACGATGACCGGTAGCGCAGGGTGCTCGCGCTTGATGGCGGCGAGCAGCTCGAGCCCCGATTCGCCCGGCATGCGCACATCGCACAAGAGCACGGCGGGCGTGGCCTCGGCGAGCGCATCGCGCACGGCCTGCGCTCGCTCGAAGCTGCGCCACGGCAGCCCTTCGCGGGTGAGCGCCTTTTCCAGCACCCAGCGGATGGAGCGATCGTCGTCGAGGATCCAGATTTCGTTCATGGGGAAGGGGCCGGGTTGCCACAGACTTGGGGCGGCGCGAACGGCAGCAGCACGCGAAACTCGGTGCGGCCGCGCTCGCTGTCGACTTCGATGGCGCCGTGGTGGTGCGCCACCAGGGTCTGCGCGATCGACAGCCCGAGGCCCGAGCCATCGCTGCGCGTCGTGAAGAGCGGCTGGAAGATGCGTTCGATGTGCTCCGGCGCGATGCCCTCGCCATTGTCGATGATGGCGACTTCGAGCGCCATGCGCTGCGCGCGGCCGGCCAGCACGCGCTGCCGTGCGATGCGGCTGCGCAGCGCGACCTGCGGTGCGCGGGCCACGGCGGCGGCCTGACAGGCGTTGCGGCCGATGTTGAGCAGCACTTGCGTGATCTGCTCGCGATCGCACAGGAGCTCCGGCAGGCTCACGTCGAAGTCGGTGCGCAGCGCGTGGGTGCTGCCGAATTCGGCGCCGAGCAGTTGTGCAACGCGATCGAGCAGCGCGTGAATGTCGGTGCTGACGAAGGGGCGTGGCGTGTTCGGTGCGAGCAGTCGATCGACCAGCCGGCGCAGGCGATCGCACTCGTCGATGATGACGCGGGTGTATTCGCCCACGGTGGCGCGCCCGAGTTCGCCTTCCAGCAATTGCGCGGCGCCCCGGATGCCGCCGAGCGGGTTCTTGATTTCGTGCGCGAGGTTGCGCAGCAGGCGTTGCTGCGCGGCCTGTTGTTCGCCGAGGCGGGCTTCGCGGGTGATCTTCCACTGCGCTCCGGTGGCGCGCATCTCGACGACGCAGTGACTGGCGTCGGTGCCTGCGGCGTCGATCGGGCTCACCGAGCAATCGAGCAGCAGCGCGCCGCCATCGGGGGCCGCGTGGCCGTCGCGCAGGCGCAGCGCGATCGCCTGTTCGCCGCAACTGGCGCGCGTGCCCTGAGCGAGAGCGAGCAGCGCACCGAGCGCGCGGCCGTCATCGAAGAGGCGCGTCAGCGTCGCGCCGAGCAGCGTGCGCCGCGATCGCGCGAGCAGCGTTTCGGCGGCGCCGTTGGCCCAGGTGACACGGCCGTCGCCGTCGAGGAGCACGATCGCCGTGCTGAGCAGGTCGAGGCCGGCGATGTGGGTCATCGCGTCGTTGCTGTCCATGTTCCCATCAAAACGTCCGGGGTCGCCTCGGCCTCGCCGTGCGGCGCACGGCTTGCGGTTCGACGTCGCGTTCGCTCGCGATGCGAAGAGGAATGCAAGAAGGAAGCCAGCGCGCGCCGTGCGCGGCGTCAGAGCTTCAGGTTCGCCAGTTCCTGCTTCAGGGAGGCGACGTTGCGCTCGTGCAGGCGCATGGTCTGCTCGATCTGCTTCACGCGGTCGATGTACTTGGGCGAACCCATGCCTTCGTCGGCCAGCGGCAGCGGCTTGCCGTTGTTGAACGCGGTGCGGGCATCGGCGAGCAGCTTTTCTTCGGAGGCGAGCTCATCGGAGAGCACCTGTCGGCGCGTGCCGTCGCGCGTTTTCTGGGTGCTGGCGTCGACGCTCGCGACGGCGGTGCCCGCGTTGGCGTTGGCCGGGCTCGAGGTCTTCACGACGTTGGCGCGCGCCCCTTTGTTGCCGGTGCCCACGACCGAGATCGGTGAGCCGTCGGTGCGGGTGCACTGCGCGCCCTTGGGGGGCGCCTGGTTGGTGTAGGTCGTGTGGCCGGTGGCCGGATCGACGCACTTCAGAAAACCGTCGGCGCGCGCAACGCCGCCCGGCGCGAGGGCGGCGGTCACGACGAGCAGGCCGACGAGGCCAGCGGCGGCGGTGGTCTTCATGGTGAAAGTGTAGTCAAAACAGACGTTTGGAACAAGAACTGAAAGAAAAAGGGCAGGTCGCCCTGCCCTTGTTCGAGTCATCGTGGCGGCGATTGGTTCCGCCGCCGCGCCGTTGGCCCGCGCGGGCGCCGCTGCGCCGCGCGGCGGTGCGCGAGTGCTTACATGGAGTAGTACATGTCGAACTCGAGCGGATGTGTCGTCATGCGGAATCGGGTGACCTCTTCCATCTTGACGCCGATGTAGGCGTCGATCATGTCGTTGGTGAACACGCCGCCGCGGGTGAGGAACTCGCGGTCGCGGTCGAGGTATTCCAGCGCCTGGTCGAGCGAGGAGCAGACGGTGGGGATCTTCGCGTCTTCTTCGGGCGAGAGGTCGTAGAGGTTCTTGTCGGCCGGTTCGCCGGGGTGGATGCGGTTTTGCACGCCGTCGAGCCCGGCCATCATCAGCGCGGCGAAGGCGAGGTAGCTGTTGGCCATCGGGTCGGGGAAGCGCACTTCGACGCGGCGCGCCTTGTCCGACTGCACGAACGGGATGCGGATGGAGGCCGAGCGGTTGCGCGCCGAGTAGGCGAGCTTCACCGGCGCCTCGAAACCGGGCACCAGACGCTTGTAGCTGTTGGTGCCGGGGTTGGTGATGGCGTTCAGCGCGCGCGCGTGCTTGATGATGCCGCCGATGTAGAAGAGCGCGAACTCGGAGAGGCCGGCGTAGCCGTTGCCACTGAAGAGGTTCCGGCCGTCCTTCCATACCGACTGGTGCACGTGCATGCCCGAGCCGTTGTCGCCGACGATGGGCTTGGGCATGAAGGTCACCGTCTTGCCGTAGACGGCCGCCGTGTTCCAGACGGCGTACTTCATCCGCTGCGTCCAGTCGGCGCGCTGCACGAGCGTGCTGAAGCGGGTGCCGATCTCGCATTGGCCGGCGTTGCCGACCTCGTGGTGGAACACCTCGACCGGCACGCCCATCTCCTCGATGGCGAGCACCATCGCGTTGCGCAGGTCCTGCAACTGATCGACCGGCGCCACCGGGAAGTAGCCGCCCTTCACGGTCGGGCGATGGCCCTTGTTGCCACCCTCGTGCTTGGTGTCGGTCTCCCAGGCTGCCTCCTCCGAGAAGATCTTGCTGTAGCTGCCCGACATGTCGACCTTCCACTCGACCGAGTCGAAGACGAAGAATTCGGGCTCGGGGCCGAAGTACGCGGCGTCGCCGATGCCGGAGGCCTTGAGGTAGGCCTCGGCGCGTCGGGCGATCGAGCGCGGGTCGCGGTCGTAGCCCTTGCCGGTGGCCGGCTCGATGACGTCGCAGGTGATGTTGAGCGTGGTTTCCTCGACGAAGGGGTCGATGACGGCCGTGCTGGCGTCGGGCATCAAGAGCATGTCAGAGGCTTCGATGCCCTTCCAGCCGGCCATCGAGGAGCCGTCGAAGGCGTGTCCTTCGGTGAACTTGTCTTCGTCGAAGATCGCGGCGGGCACCTGCACGTGCTGCTCCTTGCCGCGCAGGTCGGTGAGGCGAAGGTCGACGAACTTGACATCGTCGTCCTTGATGCGGCGAAGGACGTCGGCGGGGGTGGCGGTGGCCATGAGAGAAGCTCCTGCGGTGTGAAAGGGTGAAGGCGCGTCGGGCTTGAGGTGCGGGCCGCGCGGTACGCATCGGTATTGCAGCAAACGTGCCACCGCGCGATGCGGTTGCCCGCCGAACGAGAACGCTTGGCAAGGAACGCGCTGGCGCTCTCGGCGTCACGGCGGCGGGTGCGTCACGGCCTCCACGGTTCGCGGTGCGCCGCGATGCGCGTCAGCGTGCTCCGCGTCAGCGCACCGATACGGCGCAATTTTGACCCAACTCGGTGCGGTGCATCGTTTTGGCGCGTCGGCGAGGAGGCGCGAGCGGTGTATTCGGGATACAACTTTTTTTCAAAAGCCGCATCCATAACGGGCTTGGCGCCGGATTAGTGTGGAAGTCGACTTGACGCGATATTCGCTTGCAAGCCCGTTGTGAACGTCATTTTCAGCAAAAGTTGTCACCGATGCGCGGCGGCACGCGGTGCGCCGTGACGCGACCTCAGGCGCTCGCCGCCGCCGTGCGATCGAGGAGCCCGCGGGCGAGGAACGCTTCCACGCGCTCGAACGGGATGCGGTCACCCGCGTCGCGGCCGTACCACGCCTCGGCGATGCGGCCGTGCTCGTCGATCAGGAAATCGGCCGGCATCAGGTTGCTGGTCTTCAGGCCAGCGAGGCCGACGATGCGCAGCCCCTTGAGCGCCGTGGGCAGGCGAGTGAGGATGCCCTTGATCTTGCCCCAGCGCGACGTCTCGATGAAATACGCCTTGTGGGCGGCGCCCGTCGGTTCCGCCACCACCGGAAACGGGCGCGGCTTGCTCGCCACGAAGCGATAGACCTCTTCCGGCGTGGCCGCGAACACCGCCACGATGTCGAGTCCGAGTTTCGCCAGCGCGCCCTGATGCGCGGTCAGTTCGTAGATGCGGAGATTGCAGAACGGGCACGCCGGATCGCGGAAGAAACACAGCAACGTGCGCCGGCCGTTGGCGCCGACGTTGACGATGCGGCCGTGGATGTCGGTGAGCTCCATCTCGGGAGCCAGGTTGGGAGCGGATAGACGCATGGAATCGATGCCGGACGATACGAACGGGTAAAGTGATGCTACTGACGGAGACGGCACGCCGGGTGCCGTCCGGATCAATAACCGTAGAACGTCTCGCTGCGCACGTCGTCGTCATCGACGCCGGCGGCCACCAGAGTCTTCGCCATCGCTTCGACCATGCCCGGCGGGCCCGACATGTAGAAGATTGGCGATGGCAGGCCTTCGACGGCGCGTTGCACGAAGGCAGCGTCGATCATCTGCGTGGGACCGTCCCAGGGCTTGGCCGATTGATCCATGTTCGTCATCGTCGCCACCAGGCGGAAGCTCGGATTCTTTGCCGCGTAGCCCTGCAATTCGGCGAGGAACGCGGTGTCCTCCGGGCGGCGGTTGGAATAGAGCAGTGTCAGCGGCTGCGTGGAGGGGTTTGCCGCCGCGTGCCGCAGCATGCTCATGAACGGCGTGATGCCGATGCCACCGGCAATCAGCACGCCCGCCCGGCCGACGTTCTTGTGCAGCGTCAGCGACCCGAACGGCCCGTCGATCTCGAGCTCGGCGCCGATCGGCAGCGCCCGCAGCGCGCGCTTGAACGCGCTGTCACGCATGCGCGTGGCAAACATCAGTTCATTCTCGTGCGGCGCGGTGACGATGGAGAACGCATGCCGCGCGTCGGGCGAATCCGGCGCCGCCGCCCCTGGAAGGATGACATCCATCGCCTGTCCGGGCTTGAATTCGAAGCCCGCCGGTTTTTCCAGATGAAAGGCCATCGTGCCGTTGGCAACTTCGTCGCGGGCAAGGATGCGTGTCTTGTAGAGGCTCATGGTCAATCCCTCGATGTCGTGCTTCTATCGTTGGATGCAGGTGGTGGGCGTGGCGTTCCCGCCACCGCTGAGTGTGCCTACCGTGCCACGGCGCGATCGATCTTCAAGGTGGCGCGGCCCGGAAGGCGCAGCGTCGTGGGCTCGCTCTGCCAGTCGCCATCCTGCGCGGTCGGTTGTCCATTGAGCGACAGCCGCGCGGTGACCGTGACCTCGGCGCCTTCCTTCAGGCCGGCGCCGCCGATCATGGCGTCGCTCGCGGCAAGTGACACCGGTTGCGCGATGGCGTCGAGGGTCAGCCGCTTTGCGGCGAGCGGCGGGCCGTGCTCGACGCCGGCCGCGCGCACGATCAGGAAGACGGCCGATTGCGCGGTGGCCGCCTTGCGGGCGGCGGTGCCGACTTCGACGTTGACCGTCGCCAATGGCGTCGCGCTGGCGGCGGGCGCGGTGGTGCCGGAGGCGCCGGCGACGCCGCGGCTCTTGAGGTCGGCCAGCGCGTTGTCGGCGATGCGCGCGAAGCCCGAATCGGCATCCACCACGGAGCGCGCGAGCGTGAAGGTCTTTTCGGCATCGGCGAGGCGGTTTTGCTGGATCTCCCACGTGCCCTTCAGCAGGAGCGCTTTCGGGTTGCGGCCATCGATGGCGAGCGCGCGCTGGGCGAGCGAGATCGGCTTGCCGTCCATCTTGCCTTCGGTGGCGCCGGCAGCCGCGTCGGCGTAGTCGGCCCAGGCGTTGGCGTCGTCCGGGGCGAGGGCGAGCGCGCGCTCGTAGGCGCTCATCGCCTCGGCAAAACGACCGACCGAGGCCTTGGCTCGCGCCAGCAGCAACCAGCCGGTGAGATCATCGGGCTGCGCGCGCAGCCGCTCCTCGGCGGCGCGGAAGACTTCTTCGAGTTGGCCCGCGCCGCTGTCGGCAGCCGCCTGCGGGTGCACGATGTCGGGAATGACGGCCACCGGTGCGCCGGTCACGAAGTAGGCGCCGATGGCGAGAATCGGCAGCAGCGCCGCGAGTGCCGCCACGGTGCGCGGATAGCGAGCCGCCGCGTGCACCGTTTCGCCGTGCGCTTCCTTCAATACGCGCGATTCGAGCTCGCGCTCGGTCTCGGCGAGCCCCTCGTTGGTGAGCAGCCCGAGGTCGCGATCGCGCCGCGCCTCCATCAGTTCGATGCGAAGCGCCTGCACGTTGGTGCGGCCCGGCTCCTCGGAGTCGGTGTTCGCGGTCGCGGCGGGTGCACGTCGCAAGAGCGGGCGCAGCAGCAACCACAGCACGCCGGCCGTCATGACGAGCATGACGATGATCAGCGTCAGCGCCGGGTTCATGCGCGGCTCCGCTCGTCGTGGGTGGCGCGGTCGCCGTCGTCGTCCTCGCCGAGCAGCGCGCGTGCGCGGGCGCGCTCGGCGTCACTGAGCGCCGCGACGGCGGGGGCGTCATTCGCGCGGCGCAGCCGCCGCAGCAGCATGAGGCCCGCCACGATCAGCGCGAGCGGCGGGCCGAACCAAAGCAGCAGCGTGCCGGCCTTGAGCGGCGGGCGGTAGAGCACGAAGTCGCCAAAGCGATCGGTCATGTATTGCTTGACCTCGTCTTCGCTCTTGCCGGCTGCGAGTTGCGTGCGGACCTGCGCGCGCAGGTCGGCCGCCACCGGCGCATCGCTGTCGGCCACGGTCTGGTTCTGGCAGACGAGGCAGCGAAGCTCCGCCGACAGCGCCTTGACGCGCGCTTCGAGCGCGGGGTCGGCGCTCGGCGCGTTGGCGGCCGCGTTGGCTGTTGCGGCGGGCTGCTGCGCATGCGTGGCGGCGAGCAGGGCGATGGCGATGACGACGCCGAGCGCGGCGGCAGAGGGCGCTCGCGCAACGCGGGTCGGCGAGGCCGGGGCCGTCATGACGCCTGCCCGTGGGCGGCGATGGCGGCGGTGACCGTGGCGCTGCGACGGGCGCGCCGATAGCGCGGGTCGAGCGCGCCGAGCAGCCCGCCGAAGGCCATGATCAGGCAACCGAGCCAGATCCAGTTGACCAGCGGCTTGAAGTGCACGCGCACGGTCCAGGCACCGCCACCGAGTTCGTCGCCGAGCGAGACATAGCGGTCGCGCAGCAGCGAGCGGTCGATGGCCGCCTCGGTCATCGGCATCGAGCGCGAGGAGGCGTAGAGACGACGCTCCGGCGTCAGCACGGCAAGCAGCTTGCCATCGCGCGAGAGCTCGAAGCGGCCCTGCTTGGCCTGATAGTTCGGGCCGCTGACGTCGGTGATGCCGGTCAGCTTGACGTCGACGCCGGCAATCACCTTGCTCTGGCCGACGGCGAGGGCGATGTCCTGCTCATGCTCGAAGGTCTTCACGGCGGTGACGCCAACGATGAAGGCGACCACGCCGAGGTGCGCGAGCTGCATGCCGTGAAAGGCGATCGGAATCTGCCGCCAGCGGGCGGCGGTGCTGGCGAGCCCCGAGGCGTGGCGCAAGCGGTCGCGGTAGCCATCGATGATGCCGAAGGCGAGCCACGCGGCGACCGCCATGCCGGTGCAGGCGAGCCACGAAAAGTGCGGTCCGAACACGGCGCAGGCGATGAAGGCGGCTGCGGCGCCGATGGCCGGCGCGCGCAGACGGTGCACGAGGCTGGCGCCGTCGTCGTCCTTCCAGCGCATGTTCGGGCCGATGCCCATCAACACGACGAGCGGCAACATCAACGGCACGAAGACGAGTTCGAAGTAGGGCGGGCCGACGCTCACCTTGCCGAGGCCGAAGGAATCGGCGACCAGCGGGTAGAGCGTGCCGAGCAGCACGGCGCCGGCGGCGACGATCAACAGCAGGTTGTTGCCGAGCAGGAACGCCTCGCGCGAGAGCAACCCGAAGCGGCCGCCGTCGTTGACCTTGGGGGCGCGAAAGGCGTAGAGCGTGAGCGAGCCGCCGACGATGGCCACGAGGAAGGCGAGGATGAACACGCCGCGACGCGGGTCGGTGGCGAAGGCGTGGACGCTGGTCAGCACGCCCGAGCGCACGAGGAAGGTGCCAAGCAGCGACAGCGAGAACGCCGCGATGGCGAGCAGCACCGTCCACGCCTTGAAGGCGCCGCGCTTTTCGGTGACGGCCAGCGAATGCACGAGCGCGGTGCCGACCAGCCACGGCATGAACGAGGCGTTTTCGACCGGGTCCCAGAACCACCAGCCACCCCAACCCAGTTCGTAGTACGCCCAGAAACTGCCCAGCGCGATGCCGCAGGTGAGAAAGATCCACGCCGCGATGGTCCACGGGCGGCTCCAGCGCGCCCACGTCGCGTCGAGGCGCCCGCCCCACAGCGCCGCGATGGCGAAGGCGAACGCGACCGACATGCCGACGTAGCCCATGTAGAGGAGCGGCGGATGGAAGATCATGCCGGGGTCCTGCAAGAGCGGGTTCAGGTCACGGCCTTCGGCGGCCGCCGGAATCACGCGCTCGAACGGGTTCGAGGTGAGCAGCAGAAAGGCGAGAAACACGGCGGTGATGGCGGTCAGCACGACCAGCACGCGGGTGATCAGCACGTCGGGGAGCTGGCGCGAGAAGAGGGCGACCGCTGCGCTCCAGCCCGTCATCATCAGCGCCCACAGCAGCATCGAGCCTTCGTGTGAACCCCACGTCGCCGACAGCCGGTAGCGCATCGGCAACAGCGAGTTGGAGTTGGTGACGACGTTGGCCACACTGAAGTCGCCGCTCGCGAACGCCTGCATCAGCGTGAAGAAGGCGAACAGCACCAACGCAAACACCAGCACCGCAGCGTTGCGCGTGAATGCGACCAACGCCACGCCGCGGCGCACGTTGGCGACGCCGGCGACGCCAGCGCAGGTCAGGCAGACGAAAAAGGCAAGGACGAGCGCGAAGTGGCCCAACTCGGGAAACATGAGGCAGCGTGGCCACGACGGGCCGGTGGCGCCGCGGGCGCGGCAACGCTCCAATTTTAGGCGGGCGGCGCGATGCCCCTGCCCCGCTCTCAGCCTCTCAGTGCGAGCGCAGGCGATCGAGCGCGAGCGCCGCGCAGTCGGCGGGCGCTTCCAGTGGAATGAGGTGCCCGGTGGGCAGCGTGACGAAGCGCTCACCGAAGAGCTTTCGATTGGCGCTCCACCCGGCCATCCGCGTCTCTTCGGACTCGGTGCCGGCGATGAAGTGGACCGGCACGCCGGCCCGCGTGGCTTCGCGCAGCGCGCGCTGCGCCGAACGATGCACGATGTTCGCGTAGATGTCGCGCTCGGCGTCGCGCGGCACGCGCAGCGTCACCTCACCCTCCGGGGTGTCGATGAGGGCGTGCGCGATGAAGTCGTCGAGCACGCCCGGCGCCCAGCGTTTGACGAACGCCTTGCCGGCGAAGAATTCGCGCGCCGCGGCACGGCTTGGCCAGCGATCACGTCGTCGTGCCGCGATGGGCGCGGGTCCGGTGCGGTAATGCAAGCCCGTTGCCTGCGCGAGGCTCAAGGCGCCGCTGCGCCAGCCGAGCGGAATCGGTGAATCGAGCAGCACCACCGCCGCGACCGAAGCGGGCTCGGCCGCAGCGACTTGCAGCGCGAGATAGCCGCCCATCGAGTGGCCGACCAATGCGCGGCGGGCGCTGCCGCGCTGGCGCGCCTGGCTTCGCAGGTGTGCGAGCGCCTGATCGCGCATGGCCGGCCAGCGTTGCTCTGGCGAGCATTCGAGCGCGGCGTCGAGCAGCGCGGGGGCGGCGACGTCGGCGGCCTTGCTCAGCGCGTCGAAAAATTGTCGATACACCCCCGAGGGATAGCCGTTGGCGTGAAAGAACGAGATGTGCAGAGGATCATTCATGCGATCGAGAGCAGGCATGAGGCGGCCGCCGCCGCGAGGGATTGCATGGCCCAATCAAGAATGCCGCGTCGTCGTCGCCTTGCCGTGTCCTGGCTCGGTCTGTCACGAGACTCCGCGTCCTTCCCGATGGCAACCGGCCCGTGGCGAAACCGTGGTCCGCGCGGCACCGGGTGCGCGTTGCGCCAAAGAAGAAAACGTGGAACGAAGCGTAGTCGGAATTTCTGGAGTCGATCCTCCAAACCCGATGCAGCGCGCCCGCAGCGACGCGGGCAATAAAAAACCCGCCAGGCTTGCGCGTGGCGGGTTGGGCGGCGACGGCGCGCGCTATTCCTTCTCGGCGATCACGAGCACCTTGATTTCGCACGAGACGTCCGTGTGCAGTTGCAGTGTCACGGTACTTTCGCCAATCGTCTTGATCGGGCCGGTGGGCATCTGCACCATGGCCTTGGTGATCTCGTAGCCTTGGGCGCGCAGCGCCTCGGCGACGTCGACGTTGGTGACCGAGCCGAACAGGCGACCGTCGACGCCAGCCTTTTGCGTCATCTTCAGTTCGACGCCGTTGAGCTTCTCGCTCAGCGCGCTCTGCACGGCGAGCTTGTCGGCGGCGATCTTCTCGAGTTCCGCGCGGCGCGCGGCGAGATCGGCGATGTTCTTCTCGGTGGCGCGCTTCGCCTTGCCCTGCGGGATCAGGAAGTTGCGCGCGTAGCCGTCCTTCACCTTGACGATGTCGCCAAGGTGACCGACGTTGAGTACTTTTTCAAGCAGGATGATTTGCATGATGGGCAGTCCTTCCGTCGATTACTCGTGCTGATCGCAGTACGGGAGCAGCGCAAGGAAGCGCGCACGCTTGATCGCGGTCGTCAGTTGACGCTGGTAGCGTGCCTTCGTGCCGGTCACGCGCCCCGGCATGATCTTGCCGCTTTCCTGGATGAAATCCTTCAGCGTGTCGATGTCCTTGTAGTCGATCTCCTTCACGCCAGCGGCGGTGAAGCGACAGAACTTCTTGCGCTTGAAGAGGCTCGGTTGACGGTCGCGCTTGGGACGTTGGCCGAACTTGGGTTTGCCGAATGCCATGGTGTGCGCTCCCGGTTATTGCGCCGCGGCGGGCTCGGCCGCCTCGGACGTGTTGAGGTTCTTCGCCTTCTCGCCAGACATCATCGGCGACGGGGCCACTTCGGCGCCATCCTTCTGCACCGTCAGGTGGCGCAGCACGGCATCGTTGAACTTGAAGGCGGTTTCGAGCTCGATGAGCGTGTCGCGATCGCACTCGATGTTCATGCACACGTAGTGCGCCTTGTAGATCTTGTTGATCGGGTAGGCCAACTGGCGGCGGCCCCAATCTTCGAGGCGATGGATCTTGCCCGCCTTGCCGGTCACGAGGGAGCGATAACGCTCGACCATCGTGGGCACTTGCTCGCTTTGGTCCGGATGGACGATAAAGACGATTTCGTAATGACGCATCGGTCATTTCCCTTTCAGTCTGTGGACAGTGGATGGCGCGCACCGCACGGCGCGCGCCGCTCGAACTGACCCCCGGCGTTTGTTGTTGGCGCCTCGCTGACGGCCGAAGCCGCACACAAGACGTATTTGCCGTGGAGCAGAGCCAGAAATTATAGCCCGAGGATGCGGCGCATGCCCGGCGTTGGCATCCGCGCTCATCGAACCATCGCTCGGACGGTCATCAGCTTTTCGCGGAAAGCACGTTGGTTCCTGGCTTGTGGCCAATAATCGCAACAAGTCGACATAGCGCGAAATAGCGTTGCAAGCCCGTCATGGACGTCATCGCAGAGAAAAGCTGATGTCGCTGCGCGCACCCATCACACCCGCGCGCGCTCACCGTCGCGTTGCCCGATTGAAAACCCCGCAACGGGACTAAAATTCGTCTCTGCTGAACGCGAATCGCGCTCACCAACGATTACCGGGCCCGACCTGGTTTCGACGGGAGTACTGAGATGTCGTTCGGGGCATGCCGAGGGGTAGCTCCTCGTTAATCCGCTGCGTCGCAAACTTAACTGCGAACGACGATACCTACGCTCTCGCGGCTTGATGCCGTGAGCCTTGCACCGAGCCGCGTGTGGTTCGGGCTGAACGCCGCAAGGCGGGCAGCAGCAAGGTCATTCTCACACGCTCAGGCCGCGCGGCTGCCCATGACGCGACGACCGAAATCCAGTGGGCTGGCCGCTGACGAGGGTGCTCATGCCCGCGTCGACGGCGAGATCAAATCACTGAGCTAAGCATGTAGTCCTGACCATCAACGGCTTTCGGACGCGGGTTCAATTCCCGCCGGGTCCACCATATACAAGGGCTCGGATAGTCTCCGGGCCCTTTTTCTTGCCACAAATCCCCGCACCACGCGGGGTTCTGGCCGGCAGTGCTGCGGGTGGCTACCTGCCAAAACTCCCGAAATCGGCCATTTTCTCTGTCAGAGCCGTCTCTTTTCTCTGTTTGGCCTGCGGGTAGGCGCAGATGGTGGTCTAGCAAAATCAACAATTTACGCGCGCCGGTTCATGGTCAACCAAGGCCAGCGGTCAAGCATCGAACGTTGATACCACCTCCCACTGGCGAGCCCATTCGGTCGGCAGTGGGCAAGCAGGGCCCTTGCAGCGAAAATGTCGACGATGACAAGCAAAAAAAAAATCGCTGCCGACCTGCAGTCAGCCTTATCCGGGCAGCACCCATTGAGCATCGACCTGTACGTTGAAGTGCTAGCCGACTATGAGGATGAACTGAAAGCCTCGCTGGACAAGGACGCCGATGACGCCCTGCTGTGCGTGCTGGCCGACGACGGTGACGTGGCGATGATGGTCATCGACTGGGACGGCAGCATCTACCGGAATGAAAACGCATTGAAGAAGTTGCAGGTGATGTGGCAAGACAGCTTCGAGGCCAACGTACAGACCCTCGTACCCATCTTCAGCGCCCACATCAGCCAGAAAAACCTGGGTGTAGCGGGCATCAAATGGCTGCCTGCATCAACTGAATGAGTTGACTACCATCTGCCCGGGTTACGCATCAAACCCCGCCACCACCTCCTGCTGCGCCACCCAGTCGGTTGGCAGCGGGTTGCGCTGGAACCACAGCAGACTCATGCAGCGGGGTTGCTGCCCGGCCAGGATGTTCTGGATGATGGCAGGCTCGAGCAGCGTCAGCCGCAGCAGTTCGTTGACCGTCGAGTGGTGCAGCCCTTCGCGCTGGGCGATTTCGCTGCCGCTGCCAACCATGCCGTCATCGAGCAGTTGCTGCCAGTAGAAAGCCCGCGACAGCGCCACCAGCAGGGGCTGGTCGATCTGCGTGGCAATTTTCCCCGGCGCATCCAGTTGGTCGTCGGGGCGAATCACTACCTTGCTGCCACCGCGCTTGCGGATCTTGAGCGGGATGAAGGTGGACAATTTCACCTGCCCGCTGCCCTCCCGTCGTTCGCGGGCGACGGCAGCACCCAAGGTCTGCACTTTCGGCTTCATACCGTTTCCTCCTGCTGCTCCCATTCCTGCAATTCCGCGCCGATGCTGCCCGGCAGCAGTTCCCCGGCCAGTTCCTGCCAGCCCTGATCGCGCCAGATGATTTCCAGCCCGCCGTCGGCAATCACCACGCGCTCGATCAGCAATTGCGCCAGTCGGCACTGCTCGGCAGGGAACAACTCCCGCCAAAGCCCCGCCAGATTGCGCATCGGCAATACAACTTGTGGCTCGGTGAGGTCAGGCCGGATGTGCTGCATCCGGTTCCATACGGCTTGCACCAGATGCGGGGCCGACAGTGCCGCCACGATCTGCTGCGTGACCAGTGCTTCTATCGGCGCAGCGGGTAGTGCCCCGTGCTGGCTGGCCCAGGCACCCAGCCGCCGGTGTTTGATCGGGCTGTAATACCGGTAGGTCTTACCCTTCTTCTTGGTGTAACTTGGCACCAGCCTCTCGCCATCAGACGTGAACAGCAGGCCCCGCCGCAACACAGGTTCACTTTGGCGGTCGAGGGTCTCGCGCCGCCGCTCGATGCCATCGGTGGCAATCAGGGCGTGCACCGCATCCCACTGCGTCTGCGTGATGATGGCCCGATGCTGGCCGGGGAAGTGCTGGCCCTTGTGCACGATCTCGCCCAGATACATCCGGTTGTGCAGCATCTTGTAGATAGTCTGCTTGGTGAAGGGTTTGCCGCCTTTGGTGACCACGCCTTCTGCGGCGTAGGCCTTGGCCATCAGCGTGGCCGAGCGCATCGTCACGAAGTTATCGAAGATGCGGCGCACCAAGGCTGCTTCGCGTTCGTTGATCACCAACAGCCGATTGGCCACGTCGTAGCCCAGCGGCAGCGGCCCACCCATCCACATCCCCTTGGCCTTGCTGGCAGCGATCTTGTCGCGAATGCGCTCGCCCGTGACCTCGCGTTCGAACTGCGCAAACGACAGCAGCACATTGAGCATCAGCCGCCCCATCGAGGTGGCCGAGTTGATCTGCTGCGTGACGGCGCTGAAGCTCACGCGATGCCGGTCAAACACATCCACCATGAGCGCAAAATCCGCCAACGAGCGTGACAGCCGGTCGATCTTGTAGACCACCACAATATCCACCTTGCCCATCTGGATGTCGCCCAGCAGGCGCTTCAAGGCAGGCCGATCCATATTGCCGCCGGAGTAGCCCGCGTCGTCGTAATCATCGGCCACGGCAATCCAACCCTCGTGGCCCTGGCTTTTGATGAAGGCGTGCCCGGCCTCCTTCTGGGCGTCGATGGAGTTAAAGGACTGATCGAGTCGTTCATCACTGGAGACACGGCAATACACCGCGCAGCGTTTGGGCGGTGCTGCTGGAGAAATCAAAGGGCGATTCATTGCCCCGCTCCTTTGCCGCCGCGCAGGCCAAAGAACCTCGGCCCGTTCCACTGCGTGCCAGTGATGTGGCGCGCTACTGCTGACAAGCTCTTGAACCGCTGGCCGTTGAGCTCAAACAACCCCTCCGGCGTGACCGTCACGCGCCACTGGCGCTCATCCCATTCGCGGATCAGCGTGGTACCGGGCATCAGCAGGGTTTGCGTGCCGCGCCCGGTGGCGGTCTTGATCCTGGAATGCTTGGCTCCAGCCTCGACCAGCATCTTGCGCAGATTGCCGGGTAGCGCCCCGTAGGCCTGCTCCTGAATGCGGTAGGCCAAACGCGACTCCACGTAATTGCGATTGCGGTGATTGGGCCGCCGAGCAAAATGCTGATCCCACAGCGCCCAGAGTTCGGCCATCGGCAGGGACGGCAGCGCCGCCAGTTGCGCGCGCACGCTGCCCGTGTGTTGTGTGTCCATGGGTGTGGATCTCCTGTTGTTGAGACAGGTGCATTCAGGCGCTGTGGTGGGCACAAGCCAAGTCAAACCGTGCTCTGTGGCTGTGCCGCCAAGGACGGTGGCGCGAAACCGACAGCGGATTCGGTATCGGTGCGAAAGCTGATGGCATCGCCCGTGACCGGATGGCGCAGCGTGCCGAACGTCACTTCACTGCCGATGCGCAGGGCAACGGCGTAGGTGTCATCCAGATGCGCCGGAAACACCCAGCCCCGCACACCGTCTGGAATGCGGGCGAACTCCTCAAGGCTTCGCAGCAGGTAGGGTTTACCGAGCGCGTCGGCTTCGGCCTGGGCCCGTGCAATGGCGTCGGGCCCGTCGCCGACCTCGACGATGGGAATCCACAGCACGTCGTGACCGGCTGCGAACCACAGCAGGATTTCCGCCTGCATATCGAAGGCGTGCAGGCCGATAGGTTGAATGATGCGATGGCTCATCGGATGAACTCCAGTTTCATAATGGGATCAGCAGGAAAGGAATGCCGGTTTGCGCGATGCCTTTCGCGTTTGGCACCGGCGGGCCTCACGTGGCATGGGCGGAGTCGGACTGGCGGATACGATCAAGCTCCAGTCCGAGGCGGACGGCGGATATGCCACGACTGCACGCCGCCTGCCCCATGAGTCACGAAACCGGTCGCTCCGCCACCAACTTCGCGCGGGCGGCTTCCAGGTACTCGTGCGGAATCTCGATCTCGATCAGGTGCTCTCCGCTCGTGCGGAATCCGGCGATACGCGCCGCGACCGAAGCGCGGGCCAGCACGTCGTAGAGGTGTGGCAACTGTTCGTTAAGCTCGATTTGCGCGACGCTGGCCTGGCGATTTTTGAAGGCCCGCTCCGCGTCACTGATCTGGGCGGGAATGGTGGCGATCTCGGCATCCAAGGCCTGCACCGTGCTGCCCAGGCGCTCGCGCGTGGCACGGGCCACACGCAGTTCCACGTCGAGCTGCATCAGCGCCTCGGGCAGGGTGAACTCGTCCTGGTCGGCCGCCATCGCCTCGCTGGCGGATTGCGTTTCGGCGGCGATGCGCCGCTCCAGTTCGTCGATGCGCGCCTCGATCTTGGCGATGAGCTTCAGCTGTTGTTCGCGCTCGGACTGGACTGTGCCCTTGCGCCGACGCAGGTCGATCAGGGCCGCGCGGTGCTGTTCCAGCTTGCCCGGCGCTTCGACGATGGAGCGCAGATCATTGAACTTGGCCGTCAACGTGCGGGCCTTGCGCTCCAAGTTGTCGGCGTGGTTCTTGGCTGCGCTGGCTGCGAGTCGCGCCCGGCGCTCCGGCTCGGAGAGAAAATTGATGTTGCCGCGCTGCTCCAGTTCGAAAGCGTATTTCGTCTTGGCTTCGGCATCGGCCTTCGCTTCGTCGGCAGCGGTCTGTGCTTCTTCGAGAAGCTGTTGGGTCTCAGCGAATTCGACCTTAACGCGCTCGTAGTAGCCGGTGGTGGTTTTCTTGCTGAAGGGGTTGAGTTTCATGGTCTTGGGCTCCGGTGCTTGGGGATCAGGAATGGGTGATGAACTCGACGGGATAGCGGGCATCGCCGGGTCTGGCCGCAGTGCTTGCCCACAGGCCGGGGCCGAGCTGTTTTTTGATGCCCACAGGCGCACCGGCGCGGTGCGGGCGGTTCGTGGCCTGCCAGCCGTGGCGCGTGCCGGACGGGGCGGCGGATGCGGCGGTCATGACCGCGATGGCCTGCGCCAAATCCGTTCTGGCCCACGGTGAAATGGCGTCCAGCGACTGGACGGCATCGGGTTCTTGAAGGCCCAGCGCCTTGCGCCAGACCGGATGCAGATTGGAATTACTCACGGTGTTCTCCGTATCGAAATGCCGCCCTCGATGCCGGACGGCGTGGCAGGGAAAGAAATGGAATTCGCAGGGGTCTCATCGCGTGCGAAGCGCGCAAAGCCAGTGCTGACGCGGGGTTTCGCGTTCTTCGCAGGATTCGCAGGGGCAACGTGTGGAATGCGTTTTTTCATCACACCGCCACCAGTTGGAAGGCTTCACGCGCCTTGGGATGCGGCGCGGCCTCGACCCAGCCGTGCTGCACCAGCACCTGCAAGACCTTGCGTGCGGCGCTGGCGCTGCGGATGGCCGACGGGCCCTTGCGGTAGATGTCCGCCATCGGGATGATTCGGCCCGGCCCCATCTTGTCGCGCAGCCAGTTCAGGACTTCCTGCGCCAGCTTCAATTCAGCGGACACCTGCCCGGCACCCCACAGGCGCAGGGCTTCGTCGAGGTAGTGGCGCATCAGAGCAGCGGCGCGCTCGATGTGAAGGGCCGTGATGCTGGCGTCGCCATCGAACACCGCGAAGGTGCCCGCCAGCCGGGCGACGTGTTCCGGAGCCTTCGAGGCCAGCGCGCGCACCGGCGCAAGACGGCCTTGCGCGCCGAGGCTGCGCTCGATGTCGTTGTAGAGCGCAACCCACACGGTCTTGGCGGCGGGGTCGAGCGTGATGCAAGGCGGTTCGAGTTCGTTGTCTTCGGTCAGCGGCCACGCGCGGTCGAGCAGGGCCAGCATCCGCGCGCTGTAGTCACGGTAGGCCTGCGTCTGGCTCAGGTCTTGCTCCGCGTAGCGGCGCTGGCCTGCCGTCGAGCGCGGATAGCTGACGAGGCAGCGCGCCAAGAATCCCTGCTCGCGCGCCAGCGGATCCGCCAGTAGCATCGCGGCCACGACCGGCTGTGCCATCAGGTGCAAGGACAGGCGGCGACCGTAGTAACTTCCGGAGCCGTCGCCCACGCGCACACGGTCGAATTCGCCGCGATCCCACAGGCGCGACAACGTTGTGAGCGTGCCGAGCTTCTTCTCGCTGGACATCGCAAAGCCGCCGAGCAGTTGTCCGGCCTCGTCGTTGACCAGCCCGATGGACGGCAGGCCGTGGGCCAGCTGCCGTTGCAGCGCCTCGGAGGTCGGCTCCGAGACGATGAACATCGGCATCACCGGAGCGATGGGTTTGCCCAGTTCGGCGAGTTTGGCCTTGCGACCTTCAGGCGAGAGCTTCTTGTCGCCGATGACGCGCTTGGCGCTGGCCTCGTACACCAGGGCGGCTTGTTCGTAGTCATCGCGGTCGGTGCGGTACTTCGTCATCAGCGCACGCTGGCGCTCGCGTACCTGCATCAGGGCCCACGCATCCACCGCTGATTTGCGTTCACCGGACTCGCCCAAGGTCAGGAAGAACTCCGACAGCGGCGACAAACGCCCGTCGATGATGACGTTGGCGTAGGGCTGCGCCACCTGATTCATCGCCGCCAGAATGGATTGGCCGATGAGCGCCAGCGGTGCTTGGATGACGGCGTGCATGGCCTCCGCCACGGCAGCGCCAGTTGCGCCCAGCGCCTCGACCGGGAACGGGGTCGGTGGCTCCAGTTCACGGGCCAGTGGCATCGGCTCGTGGGGCTGGGCCCAGGCCGGAACCTTGTTGGCGGGAATGCTCACGGTCATACCCGCCCCTTGCCGGTGGAGCGGCGCAGGTGGCTGGCGATGAAGACGGCGATGTCCTGCGGACGGTAGCGCACGCAGCGGCCCACACGCACGAAGGGCAGATCGGGGTGGCCGCGCAGACGCCACGCTGCCAGCGTGGACGGTTGCACGTTCAGCCGCGCGGCCGCTTCGTCCTCGGTCAGCAGCGCAACGGCTGCACCATCATCGTGTCGGGAATCCATCTGTCTCGCCTTTCATCGCACGACACCGTTCGATGTCGTTGTGAGTCAGCGTAGACAGGGGTGATGTATGGATACCGCTATTTGGCAGGCAGGCGGCTCAAGGCGCGGCGCAAATTCGCAATCGTGGTCTGACGCTCGCGTCCGGTCACGACATCCAGATACCAGACGAAGTAGTCGTTCTGATCCTGGAACTGGATACCTTCGATGGGGTCATCGTGGATGGCCTTCTCGACCAGCGACATCACGGCGTCGAAATCGGTGCTGCCTGCGCGCTGCGCCAAGTGCATCAGAGCGCGGGTGAACTTGGTGACAGCGCCCTTGGGCCTGCCGCCGTGGAATTTGCCGACCGTCGCTGTCAACTTGACGATTTGCTGCTCGGCCCGTTGGAGCGCGTCGGACGACGTGGATGTCGATGCGAATTGCGCCAGCAGCAGGAAGCGCTCCGCTGATTCCCGCATGGCGTCCGACCAGCGCCACTGTTCCCGCTCCCATTGCGCGAGTTCACCACGCAGCCATCGGATTTCGTCGGTTTCGTCCGGGCCGATGGCGTTGCGCGCCAGTTCCTCCTCGATGCCCGTGGCGAGTTCACAGTAGCCTTCCGCCGAGGTGCGGGCTTCGGCGATGGCCAGCAGCGCGTAAATCTGTGCGTCGGTCAGCGCAGGATCGGTGCTCGCGATGAGCCTGCGCGCGGCAGTGGCAAAACTGCCGAAGCGTTCGGCGTACTGGTGGATCGACGGCATCGTGCGGACGATGCCGATGGCAGCGTGGCTGGCCGCGTCTGCAACAGTGGGGTGGTGCAGCGGGGTCAGCAGATCACCGGCGTGGGCAATCAGCATCGCCAACGCCTGCAGCTCGACCGTGATCTCCGGCCAGAGCCAGCAGGACTGGTGCCGCAAGATCAGGTCATTGACGTCACCGGTCAGCGGGTTGAAGGGCGGATCGACTGCCGGTTGTGCTGCCATTGCGAGGGTTGCGCTCCTGCCGTTGAGAATCGTGCGAATGCCGCGAAAGCCCAAGCACGGCAAGGATTTGCGCTTGCGCACGCCATGCGAAGGCTGCGAACCGCACAGGGATCGGTTCGCAGGCTGCGCACGGGCTGCGAACCGCAAAAGCCAATGGCGACAAGGGGTTTCACAGATTCGCAGGTTTCGCAGGCGTGGATGCAATTTTATAGAAATGGCCTGCTGCGGGCGACTGTGGTGATGGGGTGGCGATTCACCACGCCATCGATGCCGATGGGGTCACGATTCGGTAGGCCATCGCCGATGCCCTCCAGATTCTGGAGATCACACCGCCGCGAACAGTTTCCTCTGCGGGGGGGGAAACGGGCCCTTCCTGGCCGATATCCCATGCGGGGGGCGCGAGCGCGACGCTTTTTTAGCGTCAGGGCGCGGGCAAGGTTACCAGTCGGCAGGTTACCGGCTCCGGTTACCACCCCATGGCACGGTTACCACCCCTCCAGAACCTTCATTCACTCAACCCGCCCGGCGGCAACGCTCGGCGGGTTTTGCTTTTGGGGCTTCCACTTTGAACACGCTCAACGTCGAGTACCGCAAGGTCGAGGCGCTGATTCCCTACGCCCGCAATCCGCGCACGCACGCCGAAGGCCAGATCGCCAAGATCGCGGCCAGCATCATCGAGTACGGCTGGACAAACCCGATCCTGGTCGATGGCGACAACGGCATCATCGCCGGGCACGGGCGTCTGGCCGCAGCGCGCAAGCTGGGGCTGGATCAGGTGCCGGTGATCGAACTGGCGCATCTCACCGTCGCGCAGAAGCGGGCACTGGTGATTGCCGACAACCGGCTGGCACTGGATGCAGGCTGGGACGAGGAGATGCTGGCGCTGGAGCTGGCCGACCTGTCAGAGGCCGGGTACGACCTTGCCCTGACCGGTTTCGAGGATGCCGAGATCGAGGCGCTGCTCAACGGTGACATGACCGACACCGATGCTGATACCGAAGCCGATGCAGAATCAGACGCTGACGAGCCGGATGCTGTGGACGAGGTGCCGGACGCGCCCGACGTGGCGGTGTCCCGCCCCGGTGATGTCTGGACTCTCGGCCAGCACCGTCTGATCTGTGGCGACGCCGCCGACCGGGCCGTGGTCGCTGCGCTGATGCTTGGTGATACCGCACGCCTGTGCTTCACCTCGCCGCCCTACGGCAACCAGCGCGACTACACCTCGGGCGGCATCACCGATTGGGATGGCCTGATGCGCGGCGTTTTCGTGCACCTGCCGATGGCGGACGACGGTCAGGTGCTGGTCAACCTTGGCCTCATCCACCGCGACAACGAAGTGATCCCGTATTGGGATGCGTGGCTGGGGTGGATGCGCCAGCAGGGTTGGCGGCGCTTTGCGTGGTACGTCTGGGATCAGGGGCCGGGGATGCCCGGCGACTGGCAGGGCCGACTGGCTCCGAGCTTCGAGTTCGTTTTTCACTTCAACCGCGAGAGCCGCAAGCCCAACAAGATCGTGCCTTGCAAGCACGCGGGGCAGGAATCGCACCTGCGCGCCGATGGCTCGTCCACCGCGATGCGTGGCAAGGATGGCGAGGTCGGCGGCTGGACGCACAAGGGCCTGCCCACGCAGGACACGCGCATCCCCGACAGCGTGATCCGCGTGATGCGCCACAAGGGCAAGATCGGTCAGGACATCGACCACCCCGCCGTGTTCCCGGTGGCGCTGCCGGAGTTCGTGATCGAGGCCTACTGCGACGCTGGCGACATCGTGTTCGAACCCTTCGGCGGCAGCGGAACCACGATGTTGGCGGCCGAGCGCACGGGCCGCGTCTGCCGCAGCGTGGAAATCGCGCCGGAGTACGTGGACGTCGCCATCAAGCGCTTCCAACAGAACCACCCCGGCGTGCCGGTCACGCTGATCGCCACCGGCCAGTCCTTCGAGCAGGTCGCTGCCGAGCGCGCCACCGGCGTTGATGATGAGGTGCTGGCATGAACTGGCTCGCCGACAAGATCGAACAGTGGCCGACTGCCACGTTGCTGCCCTACGCCCGCAACGCGCGCACCCACTCCGAGGAGCAGGTGGCGCAGATCGCCGCCAGCATCGCCGAGTTCGGGTTCACCAATCCGATCCTCGCGGGCAGCGACGGCATCATCGTCGCGGGCCACGGTCGGCTCGCCGCCGCCCAGAAGCTCGGGCTGGAGATCGTACCGGTGGTCGTGCTGGATCACCTGACGCCAACGCAGCGCCGCGCCCTGGTCATCGCGGACAACCGCATCGCCGAGAACGCAGGCTGGGACGACGCGATGCTGCGCATCGAACTGGAAGCCTTGCAGTTGGACGGCTTCGACCTCGACATCACCGGCTTCGACGCCGACGCGCTGGCCGAACTGATCGCAGGCGACGAGCCGGACAACGAGGGCCAGACCGATGAGGATGCGGTGCCGGAGGCCAGCGAGACGCCGATCTCCCGTCCGGGTGACGTCTGGATCATGGGCCAGCACCGGCTGCTGTGCGGTGACGCCACCGTGGCAGAGAGCTACGACCGAGTGATGCAGGACGGCGTGGCGGACATGGTTTTCACCGACCCGCCGTACAACGTGAACTACGCCAACAGTGCCAAGGACAAGATGCGCGGCAAGGATCGTGCGATCCTGAACGACAACTTGGGCGACGGGTTCTACGATTTCCTGCTGGCTGCGCTGACACCCACCGTGGCGCATTGCCGGGGCGGGATCTACGTGGCGATGTCGTCGAGCGAACTCGATGTGCTGCAGGCCGCCTTCCGCGCAGCCGGTGGCAAGTGGTCGACCTTCATCATCTGGGCCAAGAACACCTTCACGCTGGGTCGCGCCGACTACCAGCGCCAGTACGAGCCGATCCTCTACGGTTGGCGCGAGGGCGCGACACGCCACTGGTGCGGCGACCGCGATCAGGGCGACGTGTGGAACATCAAGAAGCCGCAGAAGAACGATCTGCACCCGACCATGAAGCCGGTGGAGTTGGTCGAGCGCGCGATCCGCAATTCGAGCCGACCCGGCAACGTGGTGCTCGATCCCTTCGGTGGCTCTGGAACGACGCTGATTGCAGCAGAGAAGTCAGGCCGCATCGCGCGGCTGATTGAACTCGATCCGAAGTACGTGGATGTGATCGTGCGCCGGTGGGAGGAGTTCACCGGCAAGCAGGCTATCCGCGAGGCGGATGGCGTGGCGTTCGATCAGGCGGCGAGTGACTCGTCGGTGCCAGACTCGACGATTTCGCAGTGAATCACGAACCCGGTCAGGTAAGGCAGACCGCGCGGGATGCCGTAGTCCTTGCTGATCTGGCGGCCAATTGTCCAGTCCATCCAGCGTCCGGTGGCGGCGTGGATCGCATCCGGCAGGGCTTTGCCCTCGTACAGCCCGTTCTGCACGTCGTCCGCAAAGTGGCGTCCGTGACGGCTGTCGAGGAACGCGCGGACGGTATCGAGGTCTGCGTCCGTGGCATCGGCAACGGCGCTGATGGCCAGAGGCCACGCGATGCAGGCATGCCCGCCCATCGTGCCCCAGAAACCCCAGCCCTTGTTGTGGGTGGCAGGGATGGCGGTGTTGCTCATGGTGTTCTCCGTGGCGTGTGGCGATGATGGAAGTAACGCGCTGACGGAACCGGAAGCCAAGCTGTTTCTGGCCCCCGGCTCCATCTTTCGTCACGCCACGCGGTAGATGCGCTCGCCGCCGCGCTGCTTGTCGGACACCAGCGTCAGGCCCAGCTTCTTCTTGAACGCTCCGGAAAACGCGCCGCGCACTGTGTGCGCCTGCCAGCCGGTGGCGTCGCAAATCTGGCGGACGGTCGCACCTTCGGGACGCTGGAGCATCCGCACCACCTCGGCCTGCTTGCTGTTCGCCCGCGTGCGTGGTTTGGCAAGCGGCGCGAAACTGGCCTCGGCGGCGGCAACGGCTGCCTCCAGTTCCGGGTCGGCAGGCACGGGCGGCGCAGCTTCGGCATTGGCGATGATCCGGTCGAGCTGGGCCTCGAACTTGCCGATGCGCTTCTTGCTGATGCCGGGGCGCGGGACGTCCAATGCGTCGTAGCCTGCGACGGCGACCCGCCACTGCTTGCCAACCTGCCGGATGAACTCGCGTTTGGCGAGGCCGTCCAGCACCTTCTGGCGTGCGCCGCCCTTGATGTGGTCAGGGAACCATTCGATCCGGCCTGCGGTGTGGGTGATCGCGTGGGCCAGGATGGCCTGTTGGGTCGGGGTCAGGGAAATGCTGCTCATAGCGTGCTCCTTCCAGGATGGTGATTGGGAGCACGATGAACGCGCTGTTCGAGGTGGAAGCCAAGCGAAAAATGATGGCCTGAAATGCTCCTTCCTGTATGTCAGCCTGATAAACTGCTGATCATCTCAACATCCGCCAGACAGCCTGACCATGAAGCGCTGCACCGTTGGCATTCGCCACCCCGGGGAACAGAGCCGTCCTGCCGCTGGACGGGGCCAGCCTTCGGTCTGGTTTCCGTCGATGGCAACGATGGCGGCGGTGCTGTCCGAGGACAACCGGGCCTTGCTGCGCGTGATCCGCGACCAGCGGCCCAAGTCGTTGACGGCGCTCGCCGAACTCACCGGGCGGCGTGTGCCCAACCTGTCGCGCTCGCTGCGGATGATGGAGGGCTACGGACTGGTCAGGCTCAAGCGCGATGTGCATGGCGTGGCACCCGTGGCGCTGGCGACCAGTTTCAAGATTCTGATTGACTGAAGGCTTGACTAACAAATGAAGTCCCCACGACAAATTCGAAGCGACATCCGGACCCTGGCCATCCACGTCGGCCAGGTGCGCGACGCGCTGCTGAAGAAGTCCGACGTGGCGGTCGCTCAAATCGGCAAGGAGTGCAAGCGCACCGCCGAGGTGCTGGCCGATCTGCTCAAGACTCAGCAACTGCCGGAAAGCTACAAGGTCGCCGTCGTCGGCCGCTTCAAGACCGGCAAGTCCAGCTTCGTCAACGAACTGCTCTCCGCGCGCCTGGCCAGTGAAGACACCAACCCCGAGACGGCGGCCATCACGACCTTCCGCCACGGCCCGCGCGTCAAGGCCATCGTCCGCTTCGTTTCGCGCGAAGAATGGATCAAGCTCCAGGCACTGTACGCCGAAGACCCCAAGCACATCGACGCCCACCGGGTGAAGATGTGGCAGAGTTTTGCCAAACTGAAGAAGGGCAAGGACGGCGACGCTGAAGAGAGCTTCGACCTGCCCGCACTCGAACGCCAATTCCTGAAGCCCGGCGGCCACAGCATCGAGATCGACCTGGCCGATGACGGCAACAAGAAGTCCGAGACGGAGTTCCGCCGCAAGCTCAAGGAATTCACCTCCGGCGCCAAGCCCCACCATTGTCTGGTGCAGAGCATCGACATCGCCTCGCCCGCGCCCATCCTGGATGAAGGGGTTCTGCTCATCGACACCCCCGGCCTGGACGACACCGAACGATTCCGCGTCAGCCTGACCGAGAAGGCAGTGGAAGACGTCGATGCCATCCTCTTCCTCACAAAGTCCGGCGAGTCCTACAGCCAGAGTGACAAGGATTTTCTGCTGACCCTGCTGCGCAAGGGCACGGTCAAGCAACTCATCGTCGTAGTCACGCAGATCGACGTCACTTACCAGCAACACTTGGCCAACGCCGAGGACAACGACGAAGACCCCGAACCGCTGGCGCTTCGCATTGAACGCGAACGCCTGCGCCTGGCCAAGGAACTGGGTGCCACGCTCGACGAACTGGGCCAGGACGACTCGCCCGCCATGCGCCGCTACCGCGAGCAACTGGGCGACGTGGAAGTGGCCTTCACCTCGGCCAAGCTGCACCGCGACTGGAAGGCCAAGAAGTCCATCGCCGCAGCCATCGCCGAAGACGACCCCGGCGGCGTCGAGAAGCTCTACAGCCAACTGCTGCGCATGCTCTCCACAGAATCGCGCCTGGCCATTGTGGCCCAGCGCATTGCGGCCGACTCGCGCACCGCCTTGCTGGAACTGCAAGCCGTCCTGGCCGCCAAGCTGGTCGCCCTACGCGACATCAAGGACAAGGAGGTGGCCGAGCAGAAGCTCGAGAGCTTTCGTCTCGAGTTTGGCGAGGCTGGCCAACGGTTTGAAGGTGCCGTCGCCCACCAAGTAGAACTGCTGGGCCGACGCCTACAAGAGCGCCGTGCCCAGCATGCCACGCTGCACGAGAACATCGCGCTGCTGGCCGAGAGCGAGTTGGCTGCCTTCGAGACCAATGACGTGGGCCGCCACTGGAAGACCCGCCGCTCCGGCTACTGGGGCTACATGATCGGCTTCCAGGCCCGGGTGGCGAACCGCATCTTCCCCAAGGTGCAACAGATGCTGGGCGACTACACCGAAGCCTTCGCTAGCTTCGCGCGCGCCTTCGAGACCTACCTCAATACCTTGTCGAAGGAAGGCGCCGCAATCTCCGAATCGCTGGACCTCGGCGCCACGCTTCCCTTCGACGTGACCCAAAAACTCAGGGACTCACTCGAACGCTCCATGCAGAACGCCCAAGAGCTCATCACAGGAGAAGAGCTGCACGTCACCTCGCTGCTGGACGACTTCGTCGATGACCAGGTGTCGGAGCGCATCGACGAAGCGCGCACCAAGGTCAGCGACATCTGGGGCAAAGGCACCACGCGCAACCAGTCCGCCGAGGTGCAGGCCTTCTACCGCGAAGTGAAGCAACTACTCTCGGACGCCCTGACGCACCACGTACGCGAGCGCGCGCAAAGCTTCGGCGACTTCCTGGTCGGCGAGGCCACAGCCGCACCGCGCGATGCGATGGAAGAAGTGCAGGTGCTGCTGGAGCAAGCCGCCGACAACATCCGAGCAGCCGCCACCGCCGCAGTGGCCGGTCAGAAGGGCGCCACCGAAAAACTGGTGGCTGACATCGAATCCGGCAACGAGGAAGTGATCGCGCGCGCCGGCCAAATGCTGCAAGACATCGTCAGCACCGACGACGGGTCCACCAAGCTGGGCGCGGTGCTGGGCAGCGCGCCCGTGTCAGAGCCCGCCGTGGCGTCATCCAACACGCAAACCGTGGTCACCGCGCCGCAGTTTGCGACCCAGATCGTCGTCGAGCGCACCCCACTGACCGAACCTGAGCCCGGCGGCGACTGGGCGGAGCAAGTGCAGCAGCAAGCCATCGTCACCCTAGACCGCCTGCGCCTAGCCGACGGTAGCACCGGCTGGCCGTTCGACAAGATCTTCGCCGCCCGCTACCTGAAGGGCGCGCTCAAGGTCCGGCTGGTGGACCCTTACTTGCACCTGCCGCACCAAGTGCGCAACCTCGGTGCCTTCCTGCTGCACGTGGCGGAGACCGTGCATCCCAAAGAGATCGAAATCGTCACCGGCTTCGCCCCCATCGAGAGTGCCGCGCACCAAGATCGTGCCTTCAACGAGGCCGCACGCGACCTGTTCGCCACCTACGGCGTCACGCTGACGATGCACCGCGACACCAGTCTGCACGACCGCTTCGTCATGCTGGACCACGGCGTCCTGTTCACGCTGGGTCGCGGCCTAGACATCTACAAGCCTGCCACCGGTCTGGGCGTACACCGCTTGGCCAACCGCAGGGTACGTCAGACCAACATCGACGTGTTCTGCCGCCCTGGTCACCCGTTCCTCTCGGCCCAATAAATCCATACCGAACTTCGAAACGAGGAACTGACGATGGGCTTTTGGCATACCGGTTATATCGAGTTTCACGAGCCTACAGGCTTGGGTGATTCAAGCGGCTTTGTTTTCCAACCCGTACGCTACGCCTGCGAGCACTGCACGAAGGACTTCGTCAATCTGGAAGATCTGCGCCGTCACCGCTTTGAGGAGCACCCAAGGCGCCATCCTGTGCTGCTTCTGCGAGGGCGGCCAGTCGGCGCACTGCCCTTGCAATTGATGACGCCGTTGGCGGCCGAGGACGTGGAGGTGCAAGACGCGACGAGTTGCCGGCTCAATGGCGATGCGTTGGTACTGGAGGCGCTGGGCGTGCGCTTGGCGGCGATGCGGCGCGAGTATGTCGAACTGGATCTTTTTTCCCACAACGGCGTGATAACGCGCTACGTTTTGGATTTTCGCGTCGCCGACGAAGCGCAACTGGTCGGCGTGGAAACGGCATTCTGGCGCATGGCGCAGAACAAGACACTGAACCTGGAGGCGGTGTCGCGTTTCAACAAGGAGTGCCGCGTGCTGACTGGCGCTGACCTGTACCACGACGGCATCTGCCACTATCTGTATGGCGTGATGGCTAAGGAACGCGCGCCCGACAGCGGCCTGCCCTTCAAGCAATACACCGAGCGCTACCAGCGCGCGAGCGACGCGCTGGCGGGTTTTGACCGCCGGCTGGCACGTAGCATTCGGGCACTGGTGGCATTCCACTTTAACCATTTCCACGAAGCCGAGCTGCTGGCGTCCGAGGGCGCGCTGCACCACACGGCAGGCGCCTTCGCCACACTCTTGGAAGGCCTGCCCTGGCATTTGACCGAGGCCTATTCGCCCGAGACCAGCGGCGCTGTCGAGGACTTGCTTACCGACCAGGAAACGCTGCAAGTGCTGGACGATGCGAGCCGGGGGCTGCTGTATCTGAAGGCCCATGCCCCTGAACTGCTGGCACAGGCCAAACGCATGAGCACCGGCTACGACCGCCTGAAGCGCCTCCTATTGGCCGGCGAGGCGCTGGCAGCATGCGACGACGAAACCTCGAATGTCGAGGCCCGTAAGCTGGCTCGCGAACTGGTCGGTCAGGCCGACGCCGGCGCCTGGGCCGAGGCACTGCTGAAGAGAATGAAGCCATGAGCACCGAACCAGAGAAGCGCCAGGTCCGGATCGTCAGTCGCACGACAGGCGAGGTGCGGTTGTCCGAGCCGATGCCCGTGCAGTCGCCGAATCAACAGGCTGGCAACGCGAGTCCGGCCGACACCGTGTTGGTGGAGACCGCAGTGCCAGTCGAGGCAGCGCCGGTGCTCTTGCCCATTGCCGAGCCCCCTGCTGCACCTGCCGCGATGCCCGAGGTAGCCACAGCGAGCGAGCTCAACAAGCCGGCCAAGGCACCGAAGCCGTCCAAACCCAAGCTGGTGATCGAGAGCTTCGAGCAGTTCATTGAGCACGCCTACAGCAACCGCCGCGGCCAGCCTGTGAAGCTGGAGCGCAGGTTACAGGACACTCTCGCCAAGCAGCCGGAGCTGGACGAGGCTGTCATGGGGAGGCTTCTGAGGCTGATCAACGGCGACACCATGCTTCGGGTACCTCGGCAACTCCTGCTGGCCAGCAAGGAAATCACGGGCTTGCCCAAACTGCGCGGCGCGCTGGTCGAGGTGGTAAAGACGGCGATGCTGCACCACCCGGCGTTCGAACCCGCAGGCGTGAAGGCGGCGATGCAAAACCTGCCGGGCTCGCAACCGGCCGAGGCCATGGTGGCGGTGGCCGGCTACGAACCTGCCGCAGTCGAAAGTAAAGAGCCGTTGAAGCCGACCGAGCTAAAGGAGTTGCGGCGCAACGCAGTCCAGTTGCTGGCGGTGTGGTTCGCTCTGCATCGCGGCCTGGGGCTGGACGACTTGGCCAACCTGCTGTTCCATGTGCTCTGGGAGCCGGCGCAGCGGGAACTGGACGATGACACGGAGCGGCTGCGCGCACTGACCGACATCGAAGATCTGGCCGGCACGGGTGTGGCGGCACAGCGTTTTCGGCAACAGCTGGCGGATGCGCGCCGGGATCGCGAGTCAGCGCTGCGCGAAACCGCCGCGCTCAAGCAGCAAGTGGCGGGTCTACAGTCTCAACGCGACCTGGCGCATGCCCAAGTGGAAGAGCGCACAGCGGAACTGGAGGCTCTGCGTGTCAGTTCGGCGCAGGAGCTTGCCGCGCTACGCGACGCCCACAACACGGGCCGTATGCAGCAGGGTCACGAGTTTGAGAGTCTGCGCGGCCGGTTGATTCAGCGTCTGGAAGAGTGCATTGAGATGCTGGATACCGGCTTGAATGCGTTGCGCAAGGAGGCGCCGACGCCGCGCGTGTCAGTCATGACCCAGCGGGCGGAAGTAGTGCTCGACGCCTTGCGCAGCGAACTGATCAACTTGAAGAAGGGTTGAAGCAATGGCAGTGGATAAAGTCGTGGTGGGCTTTGACTTCGGGACGACCAACAGCATGGCGTCGGTAGTGGTAGGCGATGAGGCCATCACCTTTCTCGACAACGGGCAGCCGATTCCTTCGGTGGTGAGCTTCGAGGGCGGTAAGGTAGAAGTGGGCCGCAAGGCGCACGACAAGCTCACCAGTGCGGGGTTGGGTGTGCAGGGCAGCACGGTGCGCTCGCCAAAGTCCTTACTGGGACGCGAGGAAGTGTTCGTTGAGGGTGTGCGCCGGGATCCGGTCAAGATGGTCGAACTGGTGCTCGACCACGTCCGCCAGTTCGTCTTGGGCACGCGCGTTGGCCGCGACCTGAAGATGGACCTGGTGGTGGCGACGATTCCCATCAACATGAACGGCGAGCGCCGCGCTTTGCTTCGGCAGGCCTTCCGGCAAGCGGGCATGAGCGTCGTGCAGTTCGTGCACGAGCCGCTGGCGGCACTCTACGGTTTTCTGCGCTCGGCCGACGGCGCACACGACCCGATCAGACGCTACAACGGCAAGCTGCTGCTGGTTTTCGACTGGGGCGGCGGCACGCTGGATCTCACCCTCTGCCGCGTGCTCGACGGGCTGTTGGTGCAGGTCGCCAATTTCGGCACCGAGGATGTGGGCGGTGACGTGTTCGACGAGGCTTTGCAACACGAGGTGGAGAAGCGTTCCCGTGCAGCCCAGGGGCTTGGTTCGGATGTGGAGATTCTGCCCGAGGCGCGCAAGCGCCTGCTGCACGAGTGCGAGAAGGCCAAGATTCGCTTGAGCGAGCGCAACACCTGGGACGTTTACGTCGATCCGTACTACCAGAGCGACACGAAGTCCGAGCTGCAGGTGAACCTGTCGCGCGACGACATGCAGGACATCGTGGGCTATCTCGTGCGCAAGGGTGTGAAACTCATCGAGACTCTGTTGGAGAACCACGGCTATTCCACCGCCTCAGTCGAGTTGTGTCTCGCCACCGGTGGGATGGTGAACATGCCGCTGGTGAGAAACCGGCTGGACGAACTGTTTGGCCCTGGACGCGTGCATGTCTCACCGCGCAGCGCATCGGCCATCGCCGAGGGCGCGGCATGGGTCGCGCACGACCAGGCGCGGCTACACCTGGCCAAGAACGTGGAACTGATGCTGGCACGCAACTCCTATATGCCGCTGATTGAAGCTGGCACTGAAATGCCCAGCGAGCGCGAGCATCGCCAGGTTCACTATTCCTTGTATTGTGTTGACCCCAGCGACGGGTCCGGCAAATTCGCATTAGTGAGTCCTCATCGGGCTGGCCCGCGTGTGTTGCCGGACGACAAGCGCAGAGCATTGGCAAATATGGTGCTCAAGGTGGATGCCAAGGCTCTACCATTCCGAGAGCGGATTGAGTTGGACATCGTGGTCAACGAAGACTTGGTGCTTACGGCAAAGGCTTGGTCCACCAATCAGCAAGGTCGTGCCGAAGCTGAGATTCACGATTTGGAGTTTGCATTGGCTACGCCAGGCACTCGGGGCGGTTGGTCGAAGTCAGCCGTGCTGACCCGTGACGCACAAGGCGCCACGACGAACGCGCCCGGTGATTTGGTGATGCGGTCGAACTTGGCCAACCGCGAGGACATCAAGCTGGTGCCGGGCGAAGTGGTCAAGCGCATCGAACCGTATTACTTCGACCCTGCGAGACATCCGCCACAAGTGCAGGTGGAAGAATATCTGTACTACCAACCCTGCTCATTCTGCAAGCGACCATCCAATGACCCGCTGTGCCAATGCGCCACTTCGGTCGAATCCCGCACTCGGCTAGGAGCGAGGTCGTCGGCGTGATGAGCCACAAGCTTCCGATCAACCTCAACGACCTGCTGCGTCAGCGCACGGTCGAGGGCGAGCGCATCGAGTACAAAACCGGCTGGAATCCGGATGCCATCATCCGCACGCTGTGCGCTTTCGCCAACGATTTTGAGAATCTGGGTGGTGGCTACGTGGTGATCGGGCAGGACTGCGACGCCGATGGCAGGCCGGTATTTCCGCCGGTCGGCCTGCCCACCAATCAGCTCGACAAGATCCAGCGCGAACTGCTGGCGCACTGCCAGTTGATCCAGCCGCCGTACTTTCCGGCGTTGAGCCTGGAAGTGGTCGAAGGGCGTAATCTGATCGTGCTGCAAGCGCCGGGCGGGCAGACGCGGCCCTACAAAGCGCCGGAGGCGGTCACAGCGAAGAATAAGGTTTGGAAATATTTCATCCGGCGCTACAGCAGCACGGTGGAGGCCAAGGGCGACGCCGAACAGGAGTTGTTGAGCCTGACGGCCAAGGTGCCCTTCGATGACCGTTTCAACCAGTTTGCACGCGTCGATGAGCTTTCCAAGCCCTTGATGCAAGACTTTCTGAAGGAAGTTGGCAGCGCGCTGGCAGATGATGCGCCGGGGCTTTCCGCTGAGGCATTGGGGCGGCAGATGAATGTGGCGGGCGGCCCCACCGAATCGCCGTGGCCGAAGAACGTGGGCCTGCTGTTTTTCAACGAAACGCCGGAGCGGTTCTTCCCCGGTGTGCAGATCGACGTGGTCTGGTTTCCCGAAGGCGCGGGCGGCGACCGCTTCGACGAAAAAATCTTCAAGGGGCCGCTGGCGCGGATGACGCGCGAGGCGCTGGGCTACATCGAGCGCAACTTTCTACACGAAACCGTCATCAAGCATCCCGACCGCGCCGAGGCCACGCGGCTCTGGAACTTTCCCTACGCCGCCATTGAGGAGGCGGTGGTCAACGCCGTCTATCACCGCTCCTACGAGGAACGCGAACCCATCGAGGTGCGCATCAGCCACGATGAACTGACCGTCCTCAGCTTCCCGGGCCCGGACAGATCCATTCGCATGGAAGACCTGAAGGCGGGCCGCGCCGTCAGCCGTCGTTACCGCAACCGGCGCATTGGCGAGTTTCTGAAAGAGCTGGAGATGACCGAGGGCCGCTCCACCGGCATCCCGAAAATCCTGAAGGAAATGGCCGCCAATGGTTCACCTGCACCATTGTTCGAGACGGATGACGATCGGCTTTCGTTCGTGATCCGGCTGCCGCGCCATCCCTTGTCACTCGTCCCGACAAGGGAAGTCACAGGGGAAGTCACAGGGGAAGTCACAGGGGAAGTCGAACGACTGCTCCGTGCCGTGGCTGGGGAGATGTCTCGGCAGCAAATACAGTCTGCGCTTGGCCTCAAGGGCGAGGATCATTTCCGCAAAGCCTACCTGCTGCCAGCTCTCGGATCGGGACTGGTGGAAATGACCCTGCCTGACACACCCCGCAGCAGCAAGCAACGCTACCGCCTGACGGCCTCCGGGCGGCGCTGGCTGGAGGCGCATCCCGATGGCAGTCCGGCCTGAATTCAGCGGGCGACCCGCCCATTGCCGCTCACGCCCGCTGCATTGCTATTCGAGTGACAAAGCCGGAATTGAACGGGTCAACCGTCCGCCACCATCCACAAGGGCTCGGATACTCTCCGGGCCCTTTTTCTTACCCCAAATCCCCGCACCATGCGAGGTTCCGGCCATCAATGCTTCGGGTGGCTATCTGCCAAAACTCCCGGAATCGGCCATTTTCTCCGCCAGAGCCGTCTCTTTTTTCTCCGTTTGGCCTGCGGGTAGGCGCAGATGGCGCTCTCGCCAAATCAACCACTTACGCGTGCTGGTTCAGCGTCAACCAAGGCCAGTGGTCAAGCATCGAACCGGCCATCTGGTCATCGCACTGGCGCAATGGAAACTTATACGTTACCATTGTGGTCTGTGAGCTTCCAGATCAAAGAACTGCTACTGGCCGATGGCAATAGCCCCTTCGCGGGGTGGTTCGGATCACTGGAGGCTGTCGCCGCCGCCAAGGTGCGCGTGGCGGTGAGCCGGATGGAACAGGGCAACCTCTCCAACGTCGAGTGGTTCCGTGGCATTGGTGAGTACAAGATCGATTGGGGTCCAGGACTGCGCATCTACCTGGCCAAGGATGGTCCGAAGATCATCATCCTGATCGGTGGCGGCACCAAGAAACGCCAGCAGCAGGATATCGACCAAGCGGTGGCGCTGTGGGAAGACTACAAGCGCCGCAAGGCATCGATTAGACAAGGAAAGTGAACATGGCACTGACCCGTGATTTCAAAGAAACCGTGGCCGCGCGCGTTCAGAACGATCCGGCCTTTGCGCAAGCACTGCTGGACGAAGCCATCACCCTGTTCGTCAGTGGCGAGCCGGAATCGGCCAAGCTGATCCTGCGCGATCTGGTGAACGCCACCGTGGGTTTCGAGGCGCTGGCCGAAGAGATTCACAAACCCGCCAAGAGTGTGCACCGGATGCTGTCCAAGTCGGGCAATCCGACCATGCACAACATCTCGGCGGTGTTTGCGGCCATCAAGCGCGCACTGAACGTCGAGGTACGCACCCAGATCGTGATGGCCTGATTTCAGGCATCAAACCCCGCCACCACGTCCCGCTGCGCCATCCAGTCGGTCGGCAGCGGATTGCGCTGGAACCACAGCAAGCTCATGCACCGTGGCTGCTGCCCGGCCAGGATGCTCTGGATGATGGCGGGTGGGGGTGATCTGCCAGCGCTCGGCCAGGTGCATTTCGGTCATCACGGGGTAGCGCATCTTTTCTTCTCCAAAGCTGATGCCCCCATGACAACGCTGTTCGTCACCGAAGCCAACCTTACGGCGCGATGCCAGCGGCGAATCGCTGGAGGCGTTGCCCTTCGGCGCGGGCCGCGGCCAGCAACTCATTCCAGTCGTCCGGAGGATGGCCGCTTCCCAACATCTTGCGAAACACTCGGTAGGCGTCGTCGCCGCTCTCGTAGGCGCGTTTCGTGTCGTCATCGTTCACCCACGCCAACACGATCACCTTGCTTCGCGCGTGATAGCGAAAGAACAAGCGGTACTGCTGGAAGAACTTGGCGCGAAACCAATGCTTGTAGTCGTCGCCGAGCGTGTTGCCTTGGCGGTACTCCGGCCGCGTTGGGTCTTGTGGGATGACGTCAAACGCCAGCTTGGTGATTGCCGCCAGTCGCTTGCTGGCGTTCTTCTTCACGTACCCGGCCGGGTTTTTCTGCTTGAAGGCCTCGACTTGCTGCACCAGTGCTTCAATCTGTGCGAGGAACAGCGGGTGGGCGAAAACCGTCCAGCCGTGAATGACCAAGGGCGCAGACTTGCTGCTGCTCATTCATCGTCCGCCGACAAGGGGGCGTCGAGATCGACTTCGATGCCACCGGTCAGGGATTGGAGGCGCTGAACGAAGTCGGCGTCGATGGCCTGCAGGCGCTCCGGATCGCTGGCGATGTCGCGCGCCAGGAAGCCCAAGAACTGACCGAGCACCGGGTCGTCAACTTCGGCGGCATCGACGCGCGTCAGCACAACTTCGCCACCAGGGCGGATCGTGTAGTGGATCTTGTCGCGCTTGCCGAGGCGAAGCGCACGACGCACGGTTTCCGGCACTGTGGTCTGGTAACGGTCGGTCAGCGTAGATTCGACTTCGAGGGTGGCGGACATGGCACATCTCCGATCAGGAACTAAGACGCCCTGTATGGTAATGCAATCGCCTTGTCTAGTCAATGCGAACGCATTGCCTTGCTCCAAGGGTGCTGATTCAGGCTGGGTACGCCTATGTGCCGTACGGCTCGCTGGAAAGCGTGATGGAGATGAACAAGGAAACCTATTACCTAGCGCTGCGCCAGACGCAAGGCACGATCCGCGCGGAGGCGCCCAACTGGCAACCTTGGCTGGTGTTCTTCTTGCGCTCGCTGGCCGAGCAAGTCCGGCGCCTGGAGAAGAAGGTTGAGCGCGAAAGGATCGTGCTGGCCGCACTGCCCGAGTTGTCACTGCGGATCGTGGAATTCGCCCGAGAGCACGGGCGCGTCACGATGATGGATGCCATCAAACTGACCGGAGCCAGTCGCAACACCCTGAAGCAGCACTTCCGCGACCTGACCGAGCGCAACCATCTGGAACAGCACGGCAGCGGACGCGGTGTGTGGTACGGGCTGAAGTGACGCGGCGAAATCTTCGTGTGGTAGTGTGCCGACGCCCTGATCGATAACCTCGAAAGAACCAGTCAGCAACCGGCGGGCAAGGCCACCCGGAGTGGGCGATGCACCAGGGCTTTCCTCAAGGACTGGTAGCGTCTCTTGCGCTCCGGTTGATACGAGTTGAGGCGTCTGAAGGAGCCGATGCTGCTGCTCATTGGTAACGATGGGCCCCTGAGTCTGAAGGGCTGCCGTCCGACGCGAGCCCGTGCGCCGTCGCGCCGCACTCGATGCTTTACGATGCCGAGACTTGAAGGGCAGGGAGTGCATCGACGTGGCGATACGGAAGAAAGCGGAAACGGTCTCGACAGCGGGCGGTGAGAAAACACGAGGTGCGCGTTCGCGCGAAACGATGCGACGGGCGCCGGCACCCGTCGATGCCAATGAGACGTGTGTGTTGGTGCTGCAGGGCGGTGGCGCGCTGGGGTCATATCAGGCCGGCGTGTTCGAGCGTATGGCGGCGAGGAGCATTCAGCCGCACTGGGTGGCTGGCGTGTCGATCGGCGCGATCAACGCGGCGCTGGTCGCGGGCAACCCGCCCGAGCGGCGCTTGGCGCGCCTTCGCGAGTTCTGGGAGCGCGTGACATCTCAGCTTTCCGTGCTGACGTGGCCCAGCGGCGTTGGCGATGAAGCGCGCGAGATTCTGAACGAGACGCGCGCCGCGTTTGCCGCGAGTTTCGGTGTGCCCGGATTTTTCACGCCGCGCATCCCGTCGGCGCTGCTGCAACGGCCGGGCACGCTGGCGGCGCTCAGCATCTACGACACGACGCCGCTCGCGGCGACGCTCGATGAACTGGTCGATTTCGACCTGATCAACGATTTGCGCTCGCCGCACCACGTTCGACTTTCGGTAGGCGCCGTGGATGTGCGCACGGGTAACTACCGCTACTTCGATTCCGACGACCGTGAAAGCTGTGGTGGTGCGCTCGACGCCCGTCACGTGATGGCGAGCGGGGCGCTGCCACCCGGCTTCCCGCCGGTGGAAATCGACGGTGAGTTCTATTGGGACGGCGGCGTTGTTTCCAACACGCCGCTGCAATATGTGATCGATCAGCCGCGCATCCGCGATACGCTGGTCATCCAGGTCGATCTGTTCCATGCCCGTGGGCCGCTGCCGGAAAACCTGATGGAAGTGGCTGAGCGCCAAAAGGACATTCGCTTCGCCAGTCGCACCCGCGCAAACACGACGCACGCCATCGAGGCGCACGCGCTGGGCGCTGCCGCTCGGCGGCTGGCGGCACGCTTGCCTGCGTCGTTCTCGGACGACCCGGACCTGAAGTTGCTGCTGGCTGCCGGGTCACCGGCGGCGCTGACCATTTTGCACCTCATCTACCGCAGCAAGCATCATGAGAGCCAGTCGAAGGATTACGAGTTCTCGCGTCAGTCGATGCTCGAGCGGTGGGCGGCGGGCGCTGCCGACGCTGACCTGAGTTTCGAGCACGCCCGTTGGCGCGAACGCCCGCGCCGTGGTGCCAACGTCACCGTCCTCGATCTGACGCCCAGGCTCGACGCGCGGTGAACGGGGAGCACGAAAGCGCACTGACGATGCGCACGCCGGAAACCGCGGAGGGAGGAGTCCGCACCCCCGTGCTGTGGGCATTTGCGCTGGTCGTCGGGCTGCTCGCGGCGCTGGCCACGACCGGCTTTCGGTGGTTGATCACCGGCGTCGAGTGGCTCGGCACGGGGCACACGGGAAGCCTGGTCGAGGCGGCGCGGCATTTGCCTCCCTGGCAGCGGATGCTGGTCGGCACCGTGGGCGGGGTGCTCGCGGGTTGCGTGCTTTGGTGGGGCGGCCGCTGGGCGGCGCGTGGCAGGAGCGGCGCCCATCACGTCGACTACATCGAGGCGGCGCGGCGCGGGCGCGCTGAACTGAACGACCGCACGACGATCACGCGCAGCGCCTCAGCGCTGCTTTCGGTCGCCACCGGCGCATCGATCGGACGCGAAGGCGCGATGGTGCAGTTGGCGGCGTGGTTCAGCACGTTGCTCGCGCGCTGGGCGCCGCTGTCGCTGGAGCAGCGAAACGTCATTTTGGTGTCGGGCATCGCGGCAGGTATCGGGGCCGCCTATCACGCGCCCGTGGCGGGCGTCATCTTCGTGCTGGAACTGGCACTCGGATTCTTGTCAGCGCCGATGGTCGCGCCCGTGATGATTGCCGCCGCGACCGCGGAACTCGTGAACTACGGCATCGACCCCGCGCCGCTCTACGCGGCACCTGCGATCCGGCTCGCGCCGGCGGGCTTGGGGATGGCGCTGGTGGTTGGTGTGCTCTGCGGTGCGCTCGGCTGGTTCATGCTCGACCTCGTCGATCGCCTCCGAAGCACGTTTTCGCGCATTGCCTCGTTGCCATTGCGTTTGGGTGTGGGCGGTCTGCTGGTGGGTATCCTGTCGGCCTTCGTGCCGGAAGTCTGGGGCAATGGCTACAGCACGATCTCACACCTGCTGCAAGGCGAGATCGTGTTGCGCTGGGTGTTGGTCATTCTCGCGGCGAAGTTCATCGCCACGTTGTTGAGCACCGGCTCGGGCGCGATTGGGGGCATGTTCACGCCGACGTTGTTTGTCGGCGCGACGGTTGGCTTCGCCATCGCGGGCTATTCGGCCGCGTGGCTGCCGGCGCAGTGGGTGACCGATCCGCGCACGCTGGCGATCATCGGGATGGCCGCGATGCTGAGCGCCGTGACCCATGCACCGCTGATGGCGATCGTCATGGTGCTTGAAATGACCAGCCAGTTTCAATTCACGGTGCCGGTGATGCTCGCCTGTGGCGTGGCTCACGCCATCAGCACGCGCTTCGGTGCGACCCCGATGTATGGCAATCCGATCGAGGCGCGGCACTGACGGTTCGTTTCTAAAATGAAGGGAAAGCAGGCGAGGAGGCGTGCGTAGGCGTGCCCAATGGCGCGACCTCGTCGCACACGATCGGAGGGGACGCTATGGACGGTTGGTGTCTCGAGGGGGTTGGCGCGAATGGCGACAGCGTCATGCTGCCGCTGCTGCGTTTTCCGTTTGTGGTGGGGCGTGATCCGACGTGTGATCTCGCCATCGCATCGGTCGAGACGTCGCGCCACCACGCGCGCTTCGAACAGGACGTCGGTGGTCGGCTGCGGCTGACCGATCTCGACAGCGGCAATGGAACCTTCGTCAACCGTGTGCCGATTCAAGGGTCGACGCTGCTCGACGATGGCGATGTGCTTCACTTCGGCGTCACGGAATACCGGCTGCGGCATGCCGATGCGCGCATGCTGGCGCTGATGGCGCCGACGAACGACCTGAAGACGGTGCTGGTCGGGCGCACCTCGGCGTTGAGCGAACACTTCCTGGTCGAGGAGCGTGCGTTCACACGCATGCTGCAATCGCGCGAGGTGGCGGTTGCCATGCAGCCCATCGTGCGGGTCAGCGACGGCTGTCTGCGAGCGTTCGAAGTGCTCGGGCGTGGTTGCGTTGCCGGGCTGCCGGACGGTCCTGTCGCGTTGTTCGCGCTGGCGATGCGGCTAGGCCGCGAGGCCGAACTCAGCGAGCTCTTTCGTTGGGCCGGCGTGAGTGCGGCGGCGAGTTTTGCGCCGTCGACCACGCTCTTCGTCAACGCGCATCCCAACGAGATGTTCAAGGAGCCGTTCTATCGGTCGATTGCGTTGCTGCGGGCGATGCTGCCGAGCGCAAGCCTGGTCGTCGAAGTTCATGAAAGCGCGGTGACCCGCGTCGCGGACATGCGCACGATGGCGACGCGACTGGCGGCGTGGGACGTACAGTTCGCCTACGACGACTTCGGCGCCGGCCAGGCGCGCCTGCTTGAACTGGCCGAGGCACCGCCACATTTCGTCAAGTTCGACATGGCGTTGATCCGTGGCATCGATCGAGCCACCCATGCCAAGCGGCAACTGGTGGGGCAACTGGTCCATATCGTGCACGACGTCGGCGCCACCGCGCTTGCCGAAGGTGTGGAGACAGCCGCGGAGGCGGCCTGCTGCGTGGCCATGGGCTTCGATCTGATCCAGGGTTTTCTGACCGGCCGCCCCGCGATGGGGGATGCGCTGCGCGCGTATCCGCCCGACTATGCCTCGCCAGAACTGATCGCCGTCACCACCGCCCTGCGTGCGCCGCCGTCGCGCGACTGACCGGCCTGCCGCGCGGCGATCACGGGGCCGCGTTCTGACTGGCGATGACCTCGGCGCGCACCTGCTCGGTCAGTTCCGCTTTCAGCGTCGCGAAGTCAGTGGTCGTCTTGACCGAATAGTGCCGTGGATGCGCGATGGGCACGGCACGGTCGAGCTTGATGCGTCCTGGCCGCGCGCTCATGACCACGACGCGGGTGCCCATGAAGACCGCCTCGTCGATGTCGTGGGTGACGAAAAGCACCGTCTTTCGCTCGCGCTCCCAGATGCCGAGCAGCAGTTCCTGCATCAGCTCACGCGTTTGATGGTCGAGCGCACCGAAGGGCTCGTCCATCAACAGCATGCGTGGGCTGTTGGCCAGCGCGCGGGCCAGCGCCGTGCGCTGTTGCATGCCGCCGGAGAGTTGCTTTGGATAGTGCTGCTCGAAACCGCGCAGGCCAACCTTGTGGATGAAGGTGTCGGCGATCGCGCGCTGTTCGTCGCGCGGCAGACCGCGCTCGCGCAGCCCGAAGCACACGTTGTCGCGAACGGTGAGCCACGGGAACAGCGTGTAGCTCTGAAACACCATGCCGCGGTCGGCGCCGGGTCCGGCGACCGGCTTGCCGTCGAGCAGTACGGACCCGGACGACTGGGTGTCGAGCCCAGCGACGATGCGCAGCAGCGTGCTCTTGCCGCAACCGGAGGGCCCGAGGATGGTGATGAAGTCGTTCTCGGCGACTTCGAGATCGGTCGCCTGCAGGGCAACGGTTGCCTTTGCGTCGCGGGACGTGAAGACACGCGAGACGCCGCGCACGGAGAGGATGCTCATGGCGCTATTTGCCGAGTGCGGCCCAGGGGAACAGGCGGCGGTTGGCCCACTTGAAGATGAAGTCGCTGATGAGGCCGATCACGCCGATCACGATGATGCCGAAGATGATCTGGTCGGTGGCCAACAGCGCCTGGCTGTCGACGATCATGTGGCCGATGCCGCTCGACGCACCGATCAGTTCGGCGACGATGATGTAGGTCCACGCCCAGCCGAGCACCATGCGCAGGATCTCGGCGATCTCGGGCGCCGCACCCGGAATCAGCACGCGTCGCACCAGCGTGCCGTCGGTTGCGCCCAGGGTGTAGGCGGCCTCGACCAGATCGCGCCGCGCGTTGCCGACGGCCACCGCAATCATCAGCACCAATTGGAAGAACGAACCGATGAAGATGACGGCGAGCTTCTGTGCTTCACCGATCCCGGCCCAGAGAATGAGCAGCGGAATGAACGCCGAGGCGGGCAGATAGCGCGAGAACGACACGAAAGGCTCCAGAAACGCCTCGATCGGCTTGTAGGCGCCCATCAGCACGCCCAGCGGCAGCGCGAGCGCCGCGGCGATGACGAAGCCGCCGACGACGCGCCACACCGTCATCCCGATGTCGTGCCCGAAGCCCATCTCGGCGATCAGCACGTAGCCGCTCTTCAGCATCGCCACGGGGTCGGCGAGAAACGTCTTCGGGACGAAGCCACCGAACGTGATGAGCGACCAGAAGGCAACGAAGAGGACGAAAAAGGACGCGCCGAGCGCGATGCGCGCGCCCGGCGAGACGGGAACGAGAGGACGCACGGAGCGGGCTACTTGATGAAGCGCGTGTCGGCGAGTTTCGTGAGGTCGGGAATCGACTTGATGACGCCCGCCGCCAGCAGCACTTCAGCCGCTTCCTTGTTGAACTGCGCGAACTCGCCCGCGAAGAATTTCTGGTTCGCCGCGCGATCCTGCCAGCGCAGGTACGACTGGCTCTTCTCGAAGGCTTCGCCCGACTGCTTGACGTCCGCGCCCATGATTTCGAAGCTCTTCTTCGGCTCGGCCTTGATCATGGCGAGCGCATCGAAATAGCCGTCGGCCAGTGCCTGAGCCGCCTTCGGGTTGTCGGCGAGGAACTTCGGCGAACAACCGAAGGTGTCCATCACCATCGGGTAGTCGAGCGTGGTGGCGATGATCTTGCCCTTGTCCGGAGCGTTGCGCACGCCCGAGAGATAGGGTTCGTAGGTCATCGCGGCGTCGACGTCGGCGTTGCCGGAGAGGATGGCGTTGGCCGCGGGTTGCGGTTCGAGCGGCAGTACCTTGACGTCCTTCATGGTCAGACCGTTCTTGCGCAGAATCCATGCAACGCCGAAGTAGGGCGACGTCCCCGGCGCGCTCACGGCGATCGTCTTGCCCTTCAGCTCGGCGATCTTGTTGATGCCGGGCTTGACGACCAGACCGTCGGCGCCGTAGCTCTTGTCCAACTGGAAAATTTGCGTTGTGGCGACGCCAGCGGCGTTCCAGCCGATCCACGTCTCGACGGTCGTGGCGGCACATTGCACATCACCCGAAGCGATGGCGAGGTGACGGTCCTTTTGCGGAATCTTCTTGATCGTGACGTCGAGGCCGTGCTTCTTGAAGAGGCCGGCTTCCTTGGCGAGCACCAGCGGAGCGAAACCCGTCCAGCCGGAGATCGCGATGGCGACCTTGGTGTCCTGAGCCATCGCCGGTACGGTGGCGAGCGCGGTGAGGGTGAGCGCAAGCAGCGTCTTTTTCACGGTGTCATCCTTTCGTAGGTGTGTGGGGGGCGGCGCTGTGGTCGTGCGATTCAGGCAGCGACCCACAACGCGGGCAGCTCTGCCTGCGCCGGCAGCGAACGGAACACGCGTGACAGCGCACCGTTGCGCACCAGAAGTGTCGCACGTTCGATTTCCGGAGCAAGGTAGCGATCGCGTTCGATGGAACGACACTGGGCGCGCAGCAGCGCGTGCGCCTCCTCCAGCGCGCCGGAGGAGCGCAGCGGGCGCAGAAACTCGATGCCCTGTGCGGCAGCGAGCAGTTCGATGGCGAGAATGTGCGCCGTGTTGGCGATCATCGCCTGCAACCGGCGCGCCGCAAAGGTGGCCATCGAGACGTGATCCTCCTGATTGGCCGAGGTCGGCAGGCTGTCGACGCTCGCCGGGTGGGCGAGCGATTTGTTCTCGCTGGCGAGTGCCGCCGCGGTGACGTGCGCGATCATGAAACCCGAATTGAGACCGGCGTCGGCAGTCAGAAACGCCGGCAGGCGCGACACGCCGCTGTCGATCAACATGGCGATGCGCCGCTCGGCGATGGCACCGACTTCGGCGATCGCCACCGCCATCGCGTCGCAGGCCAGCGCAACCGGCTCGGCGTGGAAGTTGCCCCCGGAAATCATCTGCCCGGTGTCGGTGAACACGAGCGGGTTGTCGGTGACGGCATTGGCTTCGCGCAGCAGCACCAACGCGGCGTGGCGGAGCTGATCGAGGCAGGCGCCGACCACTTGCGGCTGACAGCGCAGGCTGTAGGGGTCTTGCACGCGGTCGTCGTTCTCCTCGTGCGAATGGCGAATCGCGCTGCCCGCGAGCAACGCCCGGTAGTAGCGGGCGACGTCGATTTGTCCGGGCTGCCCGCGCGCCTCGTGAATGCGTGGATCGAACGGCCCGTCGCTGCCGCGAGCGGCGTCGACGGTGAGGGCGCCGATCACCAGCGCGGCTTCGAGCACCGGTTCGAACGACAAGAGGGCGTGCAGCGCAAGCGCCGTCGACGTCTGCGTGCCGTTGATCAGGGCGAGCCCTTCCTTCGCGGCCAGGCGCAGCGCAGCGATGCCCGCGCGCGAGAGCTCCGGAGCGGCCGGCACGCGCTTGCCTTCGACGAGCATTTCGCCTTCGCCAAGCAACGCCAGCGTCATGTGCGACAGCGGAGCGAGGTCGCCGGACGCGCCCACCGAACCCTGGCTCGGCACGTACGGCACGAGGCCGGCGTTGTAGACGGCGAGCAGCGTGTCGACGACCTCTTGACGGACGCCGGAGTGGCCGCGCGAGAGGCTGGCCGCCTTCAGCGCGAGCATCAGGCGCACGACCGGTGGCGACAGCGGCTCACCGACGCCCACCGAGTGCGAGCGAATCAGGTTGAGTTGCAGCGTGTCGAGATCGGCCTCGCCGATGCGTTGATTGGCCAGCTTGCCGAAACCGGTGTTGACGCCGTAGACCGGCGCCGTGCCAGCCGCTGCGCGGGCGACCACGGCGTGGCTGCGGGCGATCGCCTCGCGCGCGCGGGATGGCAGCGTCAGCGTGACGCCGCCAGCGTGCAGTGTGTGCAGATCGGCGAGCGTGAGAGCGCCGACGTTGAGCGTATGGGTGGTGGGATTCACGGATCGTTTGCGAGTGATTGCGAGTGAGATTGACTGGGTTCAGGCGGTGAACATTGGCAACTTCAGTTCCCATTGCCGTGCGCATTGCCTGGCGATGTCGTAGCCGGCATCGGCGTGGCGCATCACGCCCGTGGCGGGGTCGTTCCACAGTACGCGCTCGATGCGCTTGGCCGCCGCGTCCGTGCCGTCGCAGACGATGACCACGCCGGAGTGCTGCGAATAGCCCATGCCCACACCGCCACCGTGATGCAGCGAAACCCAGGTCGCGCCGCCCGCCGTGTTGAGCAGGGCGTTGAGCAGCGGCCAATCGGATACGGCATCGGAGCCGTCGCGCATGGCTTCCGTCTCGCGGTTCGGTGAAGCGACGGAGCCCGAGTCGAGGTGATCGCGTCCGATGACGATCGGCGCCTTCAGTTCGCCGCGCTTGACCATTTCGTTGAAGGCGAGCCCCGCGCGATGACGCTCGCCGAGCCCGATCCAGCAGATGCGCGCCGGCAGGCCCTGAAACGCGATGCGCTCGCCAGCCATGTCGAGCCAGCGGTGCAGATGGCCGTCGTCGGGAAAAAGCTCTTTCATCTTGGCATCGGTCTTCGCGATGTCTTGCGGGTCACCCGAAAGTGCCACCCAACGGAACGGCCCCTTGCCCCGGCAGAAGAGCGGCCGGATGTAGGCGGGCACGAAGCCCGGAAAGTCGAAGGCGTTGGTGACGCCGCGGTCATGCGCGACCTGACGGAGGTTATTGCCGTAGTCGACCGTCGGGATGCCCATGGCGGCGAAATCGAGCATCGCCTGCACGTGCACGGCGCACGACGCGGCTGCGTCGTCGCGCAGCCGCGCGTGCTGTGAGCTATCGGCGCGCGCTGTCTGCCACGCGTCCAGCGTCCAGCCGCTCGGCAGATAGCCGTTGACGAGGTCGTGCGCCGAGGTTTGATCGGTGACGAGATCGGGCTTGATGCCGCCTGCCCGAGCGCGCCGCACGAGTTCGGGCAGGATGTCGGCGGCGTTGCCGAGGAGCCCGATCGACACGGCCCGCTTCTCGGCGGTGTATTTGGCGATGCGCGCCAACGCATCGTCGAGGTCGCGGGCTTGCTCGTCGAGGTAGCGCGTGCGCAGGCGGAACTCGAGACGCGATTGCTGGCATTCGATGTTGAGCGAGCAGGCGCCGGCAAACGTCGCGGCGAGCGGTTGCGCGCCGCCCATGCCGCCCAAGCCCGCGGTGAGGATCCACCGACCGGCGAGGCTGCCGCCATAGTGCTGCCGGCCGGCTTCGACGAACGTCTCGTAGGTGCCCTGCACGATGCCCTGGCTACCGATGTAGATCCAGGAGCCCGCCGTCATCTGGCCATACATCATGAGGCCCTTCTGATCGAGCTCGTTGAAGTGCTCCCACGTGGCCCACTTGGGCACGAGGTTGGAGTTGGCGATCAGCACGCGCGGGGCGTCCGCGTGCGTCTTGAACACGCCGACCGGTTTGCCCGACTGGATCAGCAGGGATTCGTCCTCGTTCAGCTCGCGCAGCGATTTCAGGATCGCGTCGAACGCGTCCCAGTTGCGCGCCGCCTTGCCGATGCCGCCGTAGACGACCAGCGCATCGGGGTTTTCCGCGACTTCGGGGTCGAGGTTGTTTTGCAGCATGCGGTAGGCGGCCTCGATGAGCCAGTTCTTGCAGCTGAGCATCGTGCCGCGCGGTGCGCGAACCGGGCGGGGCAGGGCATGAATCGGGGGATGATCGGGGTGCGTCATGAGCGTGGCTCCCTTGCTGGATGAAATGCGATGGTCGGGTGCGGATCGGGCAGCACCGTGGGCCGCCTGAGGTGCGAACTATACTTGTATAGACAAGTTGATGCAAGTGGCACGAATGGCGTTAACATGCGTGCATGAAAGCTCGACGATCCGCCACGCCCGCGCCGCCACGTACCAATGCGGGACGGGTGCGCCCAAGCGCATCGGCGCGCCTGCCCGGCTCGCGAGCGAGCGGTGCTCTGGCGCCGTTCGAGCGCGTCAAGCACTATCTGTTGCGCCGACTGACCGAGGGTGTTTGGCCACCCGGAGCGCTGATGCCGTCGGAGGCCGAACTCGTGCGTGAGTTCGGTGTCAGCCGCATGACGGTGAACCGCGCGCTGCGCGAATTGCAGAACGAGGGGTTGGTCGATCGGGTGCAGGGCGTGGGCACCTTCGCCGCGCCGTTGCATCGTGTGTCCTCGACGTTCACGATTCGCGACATTCACGAAGAGATCGTCGGCCGCGGGCATCGGCATCATGCGACGGTGCATCTTGCGCGCGAGGAGGCCGCCACGGCCGCAGTGGCGCAACGCCTCGGCGTCGCGCCAGGAGCGCGCGTGTTTCACACGCTGATCGTGCATTACGAGAACGACGTTGCGCTGCAATGCGAGGACCGCTACGTCAATCCGCGCTGTGCGCCGGATTACCTCAGCGCCGACTTCACGCAGACGACGCCGACGCACTATCTGCTCGAAGTCGCTCCGTTGCTGTCGGCGCATTTCTCGGTGCAGGCGGGGCTTCCGGCAGCGCGCGAAGCGAAATTGCTTGGCTTGAAGACCACCGACCCGTGTCTCATCGTCGACCGCCGAACCAGCAACCGCGATGGCGTGATCACCCAGGCGCGCCTCGTGCATCCGGCAGGCCGCTATCAGATCGAAGGGGCGTTTCAACCATGAGCTGGACGATCGTCAACGTCGCGGAGGTTGCGGCGCAGCCGTGGCGCAACGGGGGCGGGGTGACGCGTGAGCTGTTGGCGTGGCCGACGCTCGCTGCGTGGACGGTGCGGCTCTCGGTCGCGGACATCGCGGCCGATGGGCCGTTCTCGGCCTATCCCGGTATCGACCGCTGGTTTGCCGTGCTGTCGGGGGCAGGTGTCGCGTTGGGCGACCCGCCGCGATCGCTGAGCGCCAACGGTGAGGTGTTCGCCTTCGCTGGCGAATTGGCTCCGCCGTGCCGGCTGTTGCAGGGTGCGACGCGCGACCTCAATCTGATGTTGCGGCGAGATGCCATGCGAGGTGACATGCGCGCGTTGCGCGGGCCACTGAACCGACTGGATGATGGCGGTGCGCTCGGGCGAGCGAACTGCGATGGCCTGGCCGTGTTCAGCGTGCGCGGTGGTACGTTGCTCGGACCGACGGATGAGGCGCTCGCGCTGCCGCCGATGGCGCTGGCCTGGTGCGAGCGTCCGGCCGAGGGCTGGCACTTTCGGGCGACGGCGCCGGGCGGCGGTGATTTCGCGATGACCTGGCGCGGTGTGCCGCAGGGAGGGGTGTGATGGAGGTACGGTTGTGGCGCCATGGCAACGTGGCGAGTTTTTCGGAGGCGTCGGGTTGGGGTTGGCATGAGGACGCCGCGCTCGTCACCGAAGGCGAGCGGCTGCTCTGGCTTGGCGCGGATAGAGCGTTGCCGGCGCCGCTTGCAGCGCGGGCAGTGGATGAAATCGATCTTGGCGGCGCCTGCGTGACGCCGGGCCTCATCGATTGCCATACGCATCTGGTCTACGCCGGCGACCGGGCGCGTGAATTCGAACTGCGCCTGCAGGGCGCGAGCTATGAGGAGATCGCGCGTGCCGGAGGTGGCATCCGTTCGACGGTGGCGGCAACGCGCGCCGCCGACGAGTCGACGCTGCTGCAGGGGGCGCTTGGGCGGGCGCGCACGCTGATGGCGGAAGGCGTCACGACGCTGGAAATCAAGTCGGGCTACGGGCTCAGCGAGCGCGACGAGGCGCGTTGTCTCGCTGTCGCGCGACGGGTGGCCGAAGTGCTGCCGATCACGGTGCGCACGACGTTTCTGGGCGCCCATGCGTTGCCCCCGGAATTCGAGGGTCGCGCGGACGCCTACGTCGATGCCGTCTGCGCGTGGATGCCGCGCCTCGCGGGCTTGGGGCTGGTCGACGCCGTGGACGCGTTCTGCGAGGGCATCGGATTTTCGCCGGCACAGACGCGCCGCGTGTTCGAGGCGGCGCGGGCGCTGGGTTTGCCGGTCAAGCTGCATGCCGAACAGTTGAGTGATCAGCATGGCGCCGTGCTCGCGGCCGAGTTTGGTGCGCTGAGTTGCGACCATCTGGAATATCTGGGTGACGACGGCGTGGCGGCGATGGCGCGCGCCGGCAGCGTCGCGGTGCTGCTGCCGGGGGCGTTCTATTTTTTGCGCGAGAGCAAGCTGCCGCCGGTTGCCGCGTTGCGCGCTGCGGGTGTCCCGCTGGCGCTGGCGACCGATCACAATCCCGGTTCATCACCCACGCTGTCGCCGCTGTTGATGATGAACATGGCGTGCACGCTCTTTCGGCTGACACCGGAGGAAGCGTGGCGCGGCTTCACCGTGAATGCGGCACGCGCCCTCGGTCTTTCCGCGCAGGGCCATGGTTGTCTGGCCGCCGGCGCGCGTGCGGATTTCGCAGCGTGGGATGCCGGGCATCCGCGCGAGCTCGTCTATGGCTTCGGGCAGCGTCCGCTGCTGCAACTCATTCGCGGAGGTCGACGTGTCGATGTCACCCACTGAGATCGTGACCGTTCATCCGGGCGCGAGTGCGCTCGTGCTCAGTCTGCCGCACGTCGGCACCCGTATTCCCGACGAGCTTCGCGCCGCTTACGTCGAACGCGCGCTCGGCACCGAGGACACCGACTGGCACCTCGAACGGCTCTACGACTTCGCTCGTTCGCTGGATGCCACGGTGCTGGTGCCGACTTGTTCGCGTTACGTCATCGATCTCAATCGCCCTCCGGACGACACGCCGATGTATCCGGGCGCGTCGAACACCGAGCTGTGTCCGACGCATTTTTTTCAGGGTGACGCGCTCTATCGTGCTGGCTGCGCGCCCGACGCGACGGAGGTGGCGCGGCGCCGCGACGTGTTCTGGCGCCCCTACCACGATGCGCTGCGCTCGGCGCTTGCAGCGGCGCGCGCACGGCACGGTTACGCGTTGTTGTGGGACGGCCACAGCATCCGCTCCGAAATTCCCTGGCTGTTCGAGGGGCGTCTGCCCGACCTGAACCTCGGGACGGCGAGTGGCTTGTCCTGCGCGCCGGCACTGCGCGAGCGGTTGCACGCGGTGCTGCGCGCCGGGGCGTTCAGGCATGTCGTCGATGGCCGCTTCAAGGGCGGCTACATCACGCGCCACTACGGCGCGCCGCAGGCTGGCGTGCACGCCGTGCAGATGGAAATGTGCCAGCTGCTCTACATGGACGAGGTGCCGCCGTTCGCCTACCGCACCGAACTGGCGACGCGCGTGCAACCGCTGCTGCGCGAACTTCTGGCAACGATGCTCGCGTGGAGGCCGCAATGAACGAGCGCGAAGGCAAACCGGCGGCGCTGTGGGCGCCCTTCGCCTGGCTTGCCGCGCACGAGGCGATCGGGCAGGGTCAGGGCATGGCGCGCGACGTGCTCTGCGAGATCGGCAGCGACGGGCGCTGGTCACGCATCGACGTCGGCGTGCCGGCGGCGGTCGCGTCGCAACGCGGCGCGCTGAACGTCGGCCGCGCGCTGCTGCCCGGTGTCGTCGATGCCCACAGTCACGCCTTTCAGCGGGCCTTCGCGGGCCTCGCCGAACGGCGCGAGCATGAGCACGATGATTTCTGGAGCTGGCGCGACCGCATGTACCGCGTGGCGCTCGCCGTGGAGCCGCAGGCGCTGCGTGCCATCGCGGCCGCGCTCTACGTCGAATTGCTGCGTGGCGGCTACACGCAGGTTTGCGAATTTCATTACGTGCAACATGATCGTGCGGGGCGCGCATGGTCCGACCCGCTGACGATGAGCTGGATGCTCGCCGAGGCGGCGGCTGACGCCGGCATCGGCTTGACGATGCTGCCGGTGCTCTATGAGCGGGCCGGGTTCGAGTCACCCGCGCTGCGTGACGATCAGCGCCGCTTCGCCACCGATGCTCCGTGGGTTCTGAACGCCGAGCGGCGCGTCAACGAGTTCGCCCGTCAGCACCGTGCGGCGCCGCTGAACGCGGGCGTGGCCATTCACTCGCTGCGGGCGGCGACGCCGGAGTCGATCGCTCGCGTGGTGGCGGCCGCCCAGGGGCCGCTCCACATCCACGTGGCCGAGCAGACCGCGGAGGTCGAGGACTGCCTGCGAGCGACGGGGCGGCGGCCGGTCGAATGGTTGCTCGCGCAACACCGGCTCGATGCGCGCTGGCAACTGGTGCATGCCACCCACGTCACGGATGCCGAGATCGACGGCGTTGCGGCGAGCGGCGCCTGCGCCGTGATCTGCCCCAGCACCGAGGCGAACCTCGGCGACGGCTTGACCGACGTGCCGCGCTGGCTCGCTCGCGGCACGGCGCTGGCGATCGGCTCCGACAGTCACGTCACGCGCGACTGGCGCGAGGAGCTGCGCCTGCTCGAATATGGTCAGCGGCTCGCGCGGCGGGCGCGCAACCTCGCCGCCGCGCCGTCGGAAGGATTGCCGGCCACGGCCGAGCGGCTTTTTGCCCGGATTCAGCAGGGCAGTGCCGCGGCGGCGGGCGAGGCATCATGGGGCTTGCGCGTCGGCGCCCGTGCCGACGCCGTGCTCGCCGACTCTGATGACGAGACGCTCGGCGGCATGCCGGCCGCGCGCACGCTCGATGCGCTGGTGTTCAGCAGCCCGGCGCGGCCGTTTCGTGATGTGATGGTGGCCGGGCGCTGGGTGATCCGCGACGGCATGCACGCCGACGAAACCCGCATCCGCCGCGAGTTCGCCGACGCCATGCGCGCGCTGTGGGCGGACGGGGTGTGACGGCGGCAACAACTTTTTTCTGCAAGGCGCATCCATTACGGGCTTGCGCGCTATTTTCCGCGAAAGTCGAGTTTTGCCAATATTGCGCGCCAAGCCCGTTGTGGATGCGGTTTGCAGCGAAAAGTTAATGGTAGGGGTGGTGCATTTCCGGGCACTTTTCGGGCGGTCTGACCGAGGGAGGCGGGCCTTGAAAAACGCGTATCGCCCTTAAAATCAACGGGTAGTGTTGCCGCCATTTTTCCGCCACTCGTTGCGGGATCGCGGCCACCGGAGTGCGTCGCGTGAACAACATGCTCAAGAACATCGGAATTTGGGTCGTCATCGGCATCGTCGTGCTGACCGTCGTGCAGCAGTTCGACAAGTCGAGCCGCAAGAACGACACCTTGGCCTACTCGACCTTCATCGAAGATCTTCGCGGTGGCCGCGTGTCGGAGGCGACCATCGAAGGGCGCAGCGTCGACTACCGCACGGCCGACGGCCGCAAGCAGACCTACATTCCGGGCGGCTACGACAAGGATCTGATCAACGACCTGCTCAAGTACAACGTCAAGTTCTCCGGCAAGCCCGAAGAACAGCAGTCGCTGCTCACCTCCATCCTCTTCTCGTTCGGCCCCATTCTGCTGCTGATCGGCGCCTGGATTTTCATGATGCGGCAGATGCAGGGTGGCGGCAAGGGCGGGGCGTTCAGCTTCGGCAAGAGCCGCGCCCGCATGCTCGACGAGAACAACAATTCCATCACCTTCGCCGACGTTGCCGGCTGTGACGAAGCGAAGGAGGAAGTCACCGAGATCGTCGACTTCCTGAAAGATCCGAGCAAGTTCCAGAAACTCGGCGGACGCATTCCGCGCGGCGTGCTCCTGGTCGGCTCGCCCGGTACCGGCAAGACGCTGCTTGCCAAGGCCATCGCCGGCGAAGCGAAGGTGCCCTTCTTCTCGATCTCCGGCTCGGATTTCGTCGAAATGTTCGTCGGCGTCGGCGCGGCGCGGGTGCGTGACATGTTCGAGCAGGCCAAGAAGAACGCTCCATGCATCATCTTTATCGACGAGATCGACGCTGTCGGTCGCCAGCGCGGCGCCGGACTCGGTGGTGGCAACGACGAGCGCGAGCAGACGCTGAACCAGATGCTCGTCGAGATGGACGGCTTCGAAGGCTCGCAAGGCGTCATCGTCATCGCGGCGACCAACCGCCCCGACGTGCTCGACCCGGCGCTGCTGCGGCCGGGCCGCTTCGATCGCCAGGTCGTCGTGCCGCTGCCCGACATCCGTGGTCGTGAGCAGATCCTCGGTGTGCACATGCGCAAGGTTCCGATCGCCGCCGACGTCAAGGCGCAGGTGATCGCACGCGGCACGCCGGGTTTCTCGGGTGCCGACCTCGCCAACCTCGTCAACGAAGCCGCACTCTTCGCCGCACGCTCGAACAAGCGACTGGTCGATATGGAAGACTTCGAGCGCGCCAAGGACAAGATCTACATGGGCGCCGAGCGCAAGTCCATGGTGCTGACCGAGGAGGAGAAGCGCGCCACGGCTTATCACGAATCCGGTCATGCCATCGTCGCATCGAGCCTGCCCAAGGCCGACCCGGTGCACAAGGTCACCATCATCCCGCGCGGCCGCGCACTCGGGGTGACGTGGCAACTGCCCGAACGCGACCGCATCTCGATGTACAAGGATCAGATGCTCACCGAGATCGCCGTGCTCTTCGGCGGGCGCATCGCCGAGGAGCTCTTCGTCAAGAACATCTCCACCGGCGCGTCGAACGACTTCGAGCGCGCGACCAAAATCGCCCGTGACATGGTCACCCGCTACGGCATGAGCGAGCTGCTCGGGCCGATGGTCTACGCAGAAAACGAGGGCGAAGTGTTCCTCGGACGCAGCGTCACGCAAACCCGCAACGTATCGGAAGAGACGCTGCAAAAGGTGGACCTCGAAATCCGGCGCATCATCGACGAGCAGTACGCCGTGTCGACCAAGATCCTGAAGGACAACGCCGACAAGGTCGAAGCCATGACCGCCGCGCTGATGGAGTACGAAACGATCGACGCCGACCAGATCTCCGACATCATGGCCGGCCGTCCGGTGCGCGCCATCAAAACCTACAACACGCCGGGCGGCGGTGGCGATTCGACGCCGGGCGCGGCCGCGTCCGCCGGCGACGCGAGCGGCAGCGAGGCGACCGGCACCGCGACCACCTCGTCGTCCGCGGCGTCGCGCGTCTCGCATTGAGAAGCTGAGAGTCCTATGTCCATGCCCGCCTCGCGCGCCAAGACCCCGCTGCCCATCGTTGCCAAGGCTCGCCATAGCCCGGGCCATGCCCGTGCTTTGCGCCCGGATCGGCCGCGTTTTGCTGCGCCGTTCGGGCACGAACAAGAACCTCTCGGTCTCTGAGGCGACGCGGCGACGACGTTCGTGGGAGCCCGTACGCGCACCGAACGCTGTCGCCAGAGGTGCGCGCGCGCGCTGCTGCTGTCGGCAGTGGTGGCGTTCTCGAACGGGCTCGGCGCGCAGGCGTCTGCACGCAGTGGCGCGTTGTCGGACCTCATCATCAACCTCGCACGCTACACGAACTGGCCCACGACAGCGAACCGCACGCACCTGACCGTGTGCTACGCGCAGGGCGGCGATCTTGCGCCCGCGGCCATCGATACGTCGGACACCACGACGCTGCGCGGCATGACCGTGCAGTGGCGGCAGGTGCAAGATCGCTCGCAACTCGGCGACTGCGCCGTGCTTTTCCTGAATGCCGACGTGTGGCCCGCGCCCCGTGACTGGGTGGTTGCCGTCGCCACGAAGCCGGTGCTGACCATCAGCAACTACGCCGATTTCACGGCCGATGGCGGCATCATTGGCGCTTGGCGAAACGGCGAAGATTGGCGCTTCGAGATCAATCTGGAAGCATTGCAGCGGGCGCGGCTCAACATCGCCGCCGTCGCGCTGCGACTGAGCCAAAAGCCCAAGTCGCACGGTGCGGAGCGTGTGCCATGATGGCGAAGCCCGCTGCGCTCACGGCGCCCTATTCGCTGGCGCGGCGCGCCGTCGTCGGCTCCGTCGTCGGCATCGTGCTCGTTCTGTTCGTTGCCGGACTCGCTCTGGCCACGGCCTTTCTGCGAACGCAGATCGAACAAAGCCGCATCGGGGCGCTGACGCAGGCGAACGTTGCGGCGAGCACACTCACGGCCGCTGTCCGCTTCGGTGGCTACGACGTCATTTCGGACGCGTTGCGGGTCTTTGATACCGGTCCGACCCATGATTCGGCTGCGGTGTTCGATCGCCACGGGCGCTTGCTCGCGCAAATCGTCGCCGGAGGGGAGCAGCGCTTCCCGACCACGCTTTCGGCGTTGGGGGCTGCGGGTGGCGGCTTCGTGAGCGCGCGGCCGATCCACTACCCGCTCATCGATGACGTTGGCGGTCGCGCTCCGGGGACGGCGCTCGCGACGCTGGTCGTCACGCCCAATCAGCAAGCGCTCGCGGCGTCCATCGAGCGGACGCTGAGCATCCTGGCGGTCACGCTCGCCTTGGCCGCAGGCGTCGCGTTGTGGCTCGCGCAGCGCCTGGTCCGCGCCATCGTGGGGCCGATCGCCGGCCTGACCGGGTGGGCGGAACAGGTCGCGGCGGCGCAGGTTGGTGCCACGCTGCCGGCGGCGCCGCGCGGCGGGGCGATCGAGGTCAACCGCCTGATTGACAGTTTCGAGAGTCTGTTGTCGCAGATCGCGGCGCAGAACCGCAAGTTGCGGCGACGCCAGCGTGAACTGAAGCACTCGAACTCCAAGCTGGAAAATCTTGCCTTTTCCGATGGCCTCACCGGGCTGCCCAATCGGACTCGATTCGAAGCCACGCTCGCCACGCGTATCGAACGCGCCAATGCCGGCGGGCGCATGTTTGCGTTGTTGTTCATCGACCTCGATCAGATGAAGAGCATCAATGACCAACACGGTCACGCGGCTGGCGACGCGGCGTTGCGTGCGGCGGCGGCACGCATGTGGCGCGCGATGCGTGATGGCGATTTCCTTGCGCGGCTCGGCGGCGACGAATTCGTTCTGCTCACGGCGGACGTCGCCTCACCGGCCGATGCGACCCGACTTGCCGAGCGGCTTTCGGTATGGCTGGGTATTGCGGTGCCCAACGACGCTTGGGAGCAGCCGCTGCGGGCAAGCATCGGGGTCGCCGTTTTTCCCGACCATGGCGCCACGGTTGCGGCGTTGGTGCAATCCGCCGATCAGGCGATGTATCGCGCCAAGGCCATGGCGAACGACGAGGCGATTCGGGTTGTCGGTGCCGCCGCGCCTGCCTGCGCGCCGATGGCGTCATCAACCGGCAACGTCATCGCTCTCGTCGCGCAGGAACGCAAGTCCCACTCAACAAAAACATGAACCCCATGATGCCCTCTTTCGATTTCCTGCGACGCGCGGTGCGCGCCGCCGTGTTTGCCATCATCGCGGCGGTCGCGCTGGCCGGATGCGCCGGACAGCCGACCAGCACGCCGGCTCCGACACTTGCCGCGAGCCTTGCCAAACTTGGGTTCGAGCGAACGGACGATGGCTACGTGCTCAACCTGCCGGGGGCGCTTTTGTTCGAGACCGGAAGCGACGTCGTCAGCGCCGACGCCAAGCTGCGCTTGCAGCGCTTGGTGAGCGACTTGCGAGCGCTCGGCATCACCCGCCTGCGGCTCTTTGGCCATACCGATAACGTCGGCACGGCCGAGTTCAATGCTGCGCTGTCGCTTCGCCGCGCCGAGGCGGTGGCCGCCGTGATGATCGACGCCGGTTTTCCCGTCGCAGGCATGGAGCGCCGCGGCTTTGGCTTCGAGCGGCCATTGGTCGACAACGCCACGGCCGACGGGCGGGCACGCAATCGCCGTGTCGCTGTCATCGTGCCGTTCGATTGACCGGGGCGGCGTGTCCCGCGTTGCGTCAACCGTCACGGCCGGCGCACGCCAGCAGGGCCTCGCGCAACACGATCGCCTGATTTCCGGTCTCGGTGCGGGCGCCGTAGACCAGCGTGATGGGCTTGCCTTGCGCGGCGTGCAGCAGAGCGTGTAGACGCTCCTGTTGCTCGCTCGTGGCCAGTTCGGCAAGGTAGCGTGTGCGAAAACCCTCCCAGCGCTCCGGCGCGTGTCCGTACCAGTGGATCAGTTCGGCGCTCGGCGCGAGTTCTCGCGCCCACTGGTCGAGGCGCAGCGCCTCCTTCTTGCGGCCGCGCGGCCAGAAGTGATCGACCAGCACGCGGTAACCGTCGTGCGGGCCAGGCTCATCGTAAGCGCGTTGCAATGCAATGCTGGGTTGCGACGGTTTTCGCATGGATGCTCTCCCGCGTGTCGTGGCGCCCGTAGTATCGCGCGTCGATGCGGGCTCGGCAAATAGCGCCTGCACGCGTTGGCGCAGCGAGGGCAAAACATCGCGTTCGAACCACGGATGTCGCTGCAGCCAGGCCGTGTTGCGTGGCGATGGATGCGGAAGCGGAAAGTAGCGTGGCTGATAGTCGGCGTAGCTACGCACCGTCTCCGCGAGTGTGTCTTTTCGCGAGGCGCCGAGAAGGTAGCGCTGAGCCCAGGTGCCGATCGGCAGCGTCAGCTCGACGCGCCGCAGATGCGCGAGCAGCGGTGGGAACCAGCGTGGCGCGCATTCCGGCCGCGGTGGCAGGTCGCCGCTCGTGCCGCGCCCCGGATAGCAAAACCCGATCGGCATGATGGCGACTTGCGTTGCGTCATAGAACAGGGAGTCATCGATCCCGAGCCACGCGCGAAGCCGCTCGCCACTGGCATCGGCCCACGGAATGCCGCTTGCGTGCACCTTCGTGCCCGGTGCCTGCCCCACGATCAGGAGGCGTGCGTTCGGGTGCACCTGCAGAACGGGACGCGGCCCGAGCGGAAGGTGCGCTTCGCATACGGTGCAGGCGCGCACCTGCCGCAGCAGTCGGTCAAATTCCGTCGCGCTCGTCATGGACTGATTCTGGTGCCCTGTCAGAGGCGGCCGCGAAGGCGAACTGCCGACCGTTCGAATGCATGACGAGCCGGCGGCGCCAAAGGGCGTTTTGATCGAAAGCGAATGCAATCACGCATCGGGTGCGTTGACGACGGCGTAGCGCGCCAGAAAGCGCTGCAAGCCATCGCGTTCGAACGCCGCGACGTCCCAGTCCTGATCGAGCAGAGCGTCGACGTTCAGGGCGAGGTAGGCGTCGGCGGCGATCGCCGTACCGTCGATCGTCACCGCCACCGCAACCCGCGCGTACTCCGTCGTCTCGAAGTGATCGAGCCGTGCGACATCATCGCTGCCTATGTCGAAATAGACGACGCCGCGAATGGGGGGCGCGCCAGGCGCAATGACCAGAGCCGGGTGCTCCTCGCCGCGCACGGCAAGACGCCGAAACCCGTGCACGGTGCCGCCTGCCGAACGGTAGCGTCCTCGCACGACGCCGTTCCAGACGGCCGGGAACATCAGCGAGCCATAGGTGAAGATGTGGCGTGGCGCATCGCTTGACTGTCGCTCAGGCACGGTGGTCGTCTCCTCGGTGAGATGCAAGTATGGCGTGGGCTGCGCGCTCGCCCGACAAGACGGCGGCTTCGAGCGTGGCGGGAAGCTCCGCTACGCTCCAATCGCCGGCGAAGTGAAGGTCGCCCGACGAGTGCGGCAGCGCCTGCAATGAGGCGCACTGCGCGGGCGTACACGCCCACGTCGCCCTCTTTTCCGTGATGGCGAGCGACCAGATCGGGTTCGGAAGCGCGTAGCTGCGCGCGAGTTGTGAGAGCACCCGAGCCGTGAGCGCGGCCTCGTCACCATCATCATGATCCGCGCTGATGACGACGCTGGCACGCCACTGGCCGTTGCTCAGTGCGTGCCAGAACAGCCACTGACCCGGCTGACCGTCGAGCAGCAGCATCCGCGCCCCGTCGACGACGGAGGCGGGAACGAACGGGAAATCGAGATGCAGCGTCGTGATGGGCTCGAAGCTCAACGCGCTCAGCGTCTGCGTGATGCCGCATCGATCCGAGGGCAGAAGCCGCGCGACATGTTGCGGACCCGTCGCGATCACGGCCGCATGGAAGCGTCGTTCGGTCGAACGCGTGACCACGATGACGCCACCGTCGGCGGGCGGGTCGAGGCGCAGCACCGGCGTGGCAAGACACAGTTCGCCGCCGCGCGCGACGACTTCCTTCATGCAGGGATCGGGGAACGCCGCACTCAGGTCGACCCGTGGGATCACGAGGTCGCTGTTCCCGCGGGCGCCGGAGAACGCTCGCCGCAGCACCTCCAGAAAGACTGCTGCGGACGCATCTGCCGCCGGCGTGTTGAGTGCCGCCACGCAAAGCGGCTCCCACAGCCGCTCGCGCGCCGACGAAGGTTGCCGTGCGAGCAACTCGGCGACGGTTCCCGCAGGGCTGTCGCGTCGAAGCAGTTTTGATGCGACCCATCGCAGCGTCGCCGCTTTGTCGCCCGCCGACAATCCGCGCGCGCCGACCAGGGCGCCGAGCAGGTGCAGCGGCGCCGGCAGCGCTGAAACGGCCAGAGAGAAGTCATCCATCATGCCGGGTGCTGCGTGCAGCGAAAGCGGCAAGCGCAGCATGGACAGCGCGGCATCGCCGCCGTGCACGCTGGCGATCAGCGCGAGCGAACGCTCATAGGCGCCGAGCAGGAGGTGTTGGCCGTTGTCGATGCAGCGCGATCCGCGCGTGATGCGACGGGCGCGTCCGCCGAGTACCGGGGCCGCCTCGAAGAGTGTCACCCGTACGCCGCTGCGAGCGAGCGTCAGCGCCGCCGCGCACCCGGCCCAACCGCCCCCGACGACGGCAACGTTGACGCTCATGCGAAGGTGTAAGTCTTCCACGCGATCCAAAGCTTTCGGATCGGGGTCAGTGCAATGCGATGGTCGAGCACGCGAAATCCATCCCGGCGCAGTTCGTCGAGCAACGCGCGATAGATGGCGGCCATGGCAAGTCCCGGGCGCTGCGCGCGGCGATCCGCAGGCGGCAGCATGGCCCACGCCCGCTCGTAGGTGGCGATCGCGCGTTCGTACTGAAACTGCATCAACTCCGTGAAGCGCCCGTCGGCTCGGGCATCGAGCAATGCGGCCGTCGTGACACCAAAGCGAGCGAGATCATCGAGCGGGAGATAGATACGGCCGCGTCGCGCGTCTTCGCCAACATCGCGGATGATGTTGGTCAACTGCAGCGCTTCGCCGAGCGTGCGGGCGTAGGCCAGGGTGGCGGGATCTTCCGCGTGGCTCATGCCGAAGATGCGCGCGCTGACTTCACCGACGACACCGGCCACGCGATAGCAATACTGAGCGAGCTGTTCGAAGTCGCGGTATTGGAACCGCTCGAGATCCTGCTCCATCCCGTCGATGACGGTCACGAACGCGCTGCGCGGCAGTTGCAGCGGCGTGAGGTGCGGTGCAAGCGCAAGCGTGACGGGGTGTTCGGCGTGCCCGACGAACAGGCGATCGATCTCGCCACGCCACCACGACAGCTTGGTGGCGGCGACGCCGGGGTCGCTCACCTCATCGACGATGTTGTCGACCTCGCGGCAGAACGCGTAGAACGCGGTGATCGCGCGCCGACGATCGGGCGGCAGCAAGCGAAACGCGTAGTAAAAGCTCGAGCCGGAACGCGAGGCCTTGTCCTGGCAGTATTGGTCGGGGGTCATGGCGTCAGGGTTTGGGAGCGGCGCCACGCTCGCCAGGCAAGCGCGATGAGCCACGGTGCATCGTACCAGCGCAGCCGTGGCCGGATGCGCACATCGTAGTCGTTGGCGGCAATCTTTTGCAGGATGCGCTGGCCACCCGCGATGGTGAACGCGATTTCAAGACGGAAGCGCCCGCGTAACGCGGGCAGCAGGCGGCTTCCCGCCGCCATCATGGCTTCGGCGCGCGCACACTGTGCACGCATCAGCGCGCGATGGCGTGGATGCGAGGGGAAGTCATCGGGATTGGCCCGGTGGTGCGCGAAATCCTCCAGCGGGACATAGAGTCTTCCGCGCGTCGCATCGATGGCGGCGTCCTGCCAAAAATTGATCAATTGCAGCGCGCTGCAGATCTGGTCGCTCGCCGCGAGCGAGGCGGCGTCGCCGACGCCCACGAGAGCGAGCAGCAGTCTTCCGACCGGGTTCGCCGAACGGCGGCAGTAGTCGAGCAGCGCGGCGTGCGTCGCGTAGCGGAGCGTATCGGTGTCCTGCATGAACGCGGAGAGCAGGTCCAGGAACGGTTGCGCGTCGATGCCGGGAATCGCTGCGTCGCGAAGTGCCGCCAGGCCGCGAACGGTCGGCGCCGCGACGTGTTCGGGTGCGGCGCCGGCGAAGAGCGCCTCGACGTCCGTGGCCAGCGCCTGCAGCGCCGTGCGCCGTGCGGCCGGCGTCGCGTCGCCTTCGTCGGCCACATCGTCGGCGTGACGGGCGAAGCGGTAAATGGCAGTGACGTGCGGCCGCAACGATCGCGGTAGCAGCAACGACGCGACTGGAAAATTCTCGTAGTGGGCGTCGACCGCCATCGGTGGGAAAAACTTCGTCGTGTGTGACGGAACCACCGTTATAATAGAAGGTTATGCGAATGTGGCGGAATTGGTAGACGCACTGGATTTAGGTTCCAGCGCCGCAAGGCGTGTGGGTTCGAGTCCCTCCATTCGCACCAAGACACCGGCAGTCACCGTCCGTCTCGACGGTCGTGCGGGCGCGAAAGCGCGCCGCCATTGCTGCCGCCAGACCCTTTATCGAACACACTTGGAGTGGGCGCCTGCGGCGCTCCGATGGAAAGAACAACATGTCCACGCAGATCGAGCAGCTGGGCGCGCTTGAGCGCCGATTCACGATGAGTATCCCGGTCGCGACGATCGAGTCCGAGACCGAGAGTCGCATCAAGCGGCTGGCGCGGACGGTGAAGATGTCCGGTTTCCGCCCCGGGAAGGTGCCCCTGAAGATGGTGGCGTCCACGTACGGGGCGCAGGTTCGCTCGGAGGTGCTCGGAGACGCACTGAACAAGCGATTCGGCGAGGCCGTGGACGAGCACCAGCTGCGTGTTGCCGGCTATCCTCGCATTGAACCGAAGGCGGACGCTGGCGACACGTCGAACTTTCACTTTACGGCGACCTTCGAGGTATTTCCCGAGGTCGTCATTGGTGATCTCGCCTCACTGGCCATCGAGCGGCCGGTCGTCGAAGTGACGGATGCCGACGTCGATCGCACGATCGAGACGTTGCGCAAACAACGCGTGCATTTCGAAGCGAAGGATGGCGCCGCTGCCGAAGGCGACCGTCTGATCGTCGACTTCGAGGGCACGATCGACGGCGTCGTATTCAGTGGCGGTTCGGCCAAGGATTTCGCGATCGTGCTCGGCGAGCGCCGTATGCTGCCCGAGTTCGAGGCTGCGGCCACGGGCATGGCCAAGGGTGAGCACAAGACGTTCGATTTGACGTTCCCCGAGGACTATTTCGGTCGCGACGTCGCCGGCAAGACGGCCACCTTCAAACTCACAGTCAAGGACGTATCGAAGGCGCTGTTGCCAACGATCGACGCCGAGTTCGTGCGAGCCTTCGGCGTTGCCAGCGGCGACATCGATGCGTTGCGTGCGGAGGTGCGCGGCAATCTCGATCTCGAACGCAAGCGTCGAGTGTTCCAGAGCGTGCGCGAGCAGGTTTTCAAGGGGCTGCGCAGCCACACGACCCTGACGGTTCCCAAGGCGCTCGTCAACGAAGAGGCGTCACGCATGGCGCAGGCTGCGACGGACGACATGAAGGCGCGCGGTGCCAAAGGGGCCGATGCGCAGATGTCGCCAGAGACGTTCGAGCCCGCAGCGAGCGAACGCGTCGCGATGGGGCTCATCGTGGGCGAACTCGTACGCGCCAACCAGCTTCAGGCGACTTCGCAGCAGGTGCGTGCGCTGCTTGACGAGCAGGCGCAGAGCTACGAAAAACCGGAGCAGGTCGTGGCGTGGTATTACCAGGACCCGAGTCGGCTGTCGGAGTTTGAAGCCATCGCGCTCGAACACAACGTGGTCGACCATGTGGTGAAGGCCGCCAAAGTGACCGAAAAGCCGGTCGCCTTTGCGGAGCTCATCGGGCAGGCCGCCTGAGCCTCACCGCGCACCCGCCCTTGAAACGCGACGAACGAGCACAACCGTAGCGTTCGCCGCGGCGAATCCATTGCCGAGCCTTCGAGGAAAGACATCATGAGTTTCTGCACACCATCGCACGTCATTGCAGCCGCACCGTTCGCGACGTCGGCGGCGCCGCAGGGGCTGGGCTTGGTGCCGATGGTCATCGAGCAGAGTGGGCGAGGTGAACGCGCGTTCGATATCTACTCGCGGCTGCTCAAAGAGCGAGTGATCTTTCTGGTCGGGCCGGTCACCGATGAGACGGCGAACCTGATCGTCGCGCAACTGCTGTTCCTCGAGTCCGAAAACCCCGAGAAAGACATCAGCTTCTATATCAATTCACCGGGCGGATCGGTGTCGGCCGGAATGGCCATCTTCGATACGATGCGCTTCATCAAGCCCGACGTCAGCACGCTTTGCATTGGCATGGCGGCGTCGATGGGAGCGTTCCTGCTTGCTGCCGGTACGCGCGGCAAGCGCTTTGCGCTGCCCAATTCCACCGTGATGATTCACCAACCCTCGGGTGGATTTTCGGGGCAAGTGTCCGATATCGAGCGCCACGCCAACTACATCGTCCGGCTGAAGCAGCGTTACAACAAGCACATGGCCGAGTTCACCGGCCAGAACCTCGAGGAGGTTGATCGTGCCTCAGATCGCGACAATTTCATGACCGCCGAGGAGGCGCTGGCGTTCGGCATGGTCGACCGCGTTCTCGAGAGCCGAACGCAGCCGGCCTGAGTCGGGCGCAACGTCGACGCGGCGCCCGCCGTCTGCCGCACTGCGGCGCAGCAACCTGGCGTCGCCGTGCTGCTGAAGCAAATCGTTGACCCGGACGAAACAGGAGGCGCCGTCTTGGTGATTCGCTGCGCGCCCCACGCTTCGGCAAAGCGCTAAACTGCTTTGATCTGCCGACGGCGCCTTGCCGCACGAGTGAGTGATCGATTTATGGCCGAGAAATCTACCAACGACAAACTGCTCTATTGCTCGTTTTGCGGCAAGAGCCAGCATGAGGTTCGCAAGCTGATCGCCGGGCCCTCGGTATTCATCTGCGACGAGTGCATCGATCTGTGCAACGACATCATCCGGGAAGAGGTTCAAGCCGAGGCGGGCGAGCGATCGGGCGGCAAGAAGCTGCCGACACCGCACGAAATCCGCGACAAGCTCGATCAGTACGTCATCGGGCAGGAGCGCGCGAAAAAAATTCTGTCGGTTGCGGTCTACAACCACTTCAAACGCATCGACGCAAACGTCAAGGACAACGACGTCGAGCTCGCGAAGAGCAACATTCTCCTGGTGGGGCCAACCGGTTCCGGCAAGACGCTGCTCGCGCAGACCCTCGCTCGACTGCTGGACGTGCCATTCGTCATTGCGGACGCGACGACGTTGACCGAAGCGGGTTACGTTGGCGAGGATGTCGAGAACATCATCCAGAAGCTGCTTCAGACCTGCGAATACGATGTCGAACGGGCGCAGCGTGGCATCGTCTACATCGACGAAATCGACAAGATTTCGCGCAAGGGCGAGAACCCCTCGATCACCCGTGACGTGTCGGGAGAAGGCGTGCAGCAGGCGTTGCTCAAGCTGATCGAAGGCACCAACGCATCGGTGCCGCCGCAGGGCGGCCGCAAGCATCCGAATCAGGAATTCGTCACCGTCAATACGGCGAACATCCTCTTCATCGTCGGTGGCGCCTTCGAAGGTCTGGACCGGATCATTCGCCAACGCTCGGTGAAGACCGGAATCGGCTTCGGCGCCGAAGTCATGTCTCCCGATGATCGCGGTGCCATCAGCGCGATGCTGCAGGACACCGAACCCGACGATTTGATCCGTTTCGGTCTGATTCCTGAACTGGTCGGGCGGCTGCCTGTCCTCGCAACGCTCGACGAACTGAACGAGGCAGCGTTGGTCGACATACTCGTTCGCCCCAAGAACGCGCTGATCAAGCAATACCAGAAGCTGTTCCGACTCGAAAACGTGGAGCTCGAAGTGCGTGATACCGCGCTAAGCGCGATTGCGCGCCGCGCGATCAAGCGAAAGACCGGGGCGCGTGGTTTGCGCTCCATTGTTGAATCTCTGCTGCTCGACATCATGTATGACCTGCCATCGATCCATAACCTGGAGCGTGTGGTCGTCGATGAAAGTACGGTCGAAAACGAAGCGCAGCCGCTTCTGATCTACGCCGAACCGAGCAAGGTGGCTTAGAGCTTGTCCTTCAATCCGCGAGAAAGAGCATCGCCGCGGGCGTTGCAAACACGGCGCCCCGCCTGTCGCTGCGGCCGGGCGATGACGAGAAGAGGGCGCGTCGGATCGACCGTCCCCGGCTCGTTCAGAATGAGCTCCCAAGCACGAACATCGGGGCAATGGCCCCAACCAGCAGCGCGCAGGAAGTGAGAAACCGCCATGTCTGATATCCATCATCCCAGCCACGACAGCGATGAACCGTTGAGCTACCCGTTGCTCCCGTTGCGCGACGTCGTCGTGTTCCCGCACATGGTGATCCCGCTCTTCGTTGGTCGCCCGAAATCGATCAAGGCGCTCGAAGTGGCCATGGAGAGTGGCAAACACATCCTTCTGGTCGCTCAGAAGTCGGCCGCCAAGGACGACCCGTCGCCGGAAGACCTTTATGAAACGGGCTGCGTCGTCACGGTGCTGCAAATGCTGAAGTTGCCCGATGGCACCGTCAAGGTGCTGGTCGAGGGTCTGCATCGCGCGCTCCTCACGGCGCTCAGCAACAACGGCGAGTTCTTCTCTGGAGAGGCGCGCGCCATCGCTGCGCTCGATGAGGCTCCCGCCGAAATCGAGGCGCTGCGACGCGCGTTGCTGGCGAACTTCGATCAGTTCGTGAAACTGAACAAGAAAATCCCTGCCGAGATTCTGACGTCGATGGCAGGCATCGACGATGGTGGCCGTCTGGCCGATTCGATCGCGGCCCATCTGCCGCTGAAACTCGAGCAAAAGCAGGAAATTCTCGAACTGCCGTCGGTGGCAAAGCGAATCGAACACCTCATGGGGCTGATCGAGGCAGAGATCGACATCCTTCAGGTCGAGAAGCGGATCCGCGGCCGTGTCAAACGCCAGATGGAGAAGAGTCAGCGGGAGTATTACCTCAACGAGCAGGTCAAGGCGATCCAGAAGGAACTGGGTGAAGGTGAAGATCAGGCCGAGATCGATGAACTTTCAAAGAAAATCAAGGCCTCCGGCATGCCGAAGGCGGCCCTCGAGAAGGCCGAGGCCGAGCTCAAGAAGCTGAAGATGATGTCGCCGATGTCGGCCGAGGCGACCGTCGTGCGCAACTATCTCGACGTTCTGGTTGGGTTGCCGTGGAAGAAAAAGAGCAAGGTTTCGAAAGACCTCAAGCGCGCGATCGATGTGCTCGAGGCCGATCACTACGGGCTTGAGCGCGTCAAGGAACGGATCACCGAATATCTCGCCGTGCACCAGCGCATGGACAAGGTCAAGGCGCCCATCCTGTGCTTGGTGGGGCCGCCTGGCGTTGGCAAAACCTCACTCGGTCAATCCATCGCGCGGGCGACGAACCGCAAGTTCGTGCGCATGTCGCTTGGTGGTGTCCGCGACGAGTCGGAAATCCGGGGCCACCGCCGCACGTATATCGGTTCATTGCCGGGCAAGGTGCTGACCAATCTGTCGAAGGTCGGCGTGCGCAATCCGCTCTTTCTGCTCGACGAGATCGACAAGATGGGACAGGATTTTCGCGGTGATCCGGCGTCGGCGTTGCTTGAGGTGCTCGACCCCGAACAAAACCACACCTTCGCCGACCACTACGTCGAAGTCGACTTCGACCTCTCCGACGTCATGTTCGTCGCGACGGCAAACAGCTTCAACCTTCCTCCGGCGCTGCTCGATCGCATGGAGATCATTCGACTGTCTGGGTACACCGAAGACGAAAAGGTCAATATCGCGCAGAAGTACCTGCTGCCCAAGCAGATCAAGAACAACGGCGTCAAAGCCGGCGAAATCGACGTCCGCGAGGACGCGCTGCGCGACATCGTGCGCTACTACACGCGTGAGGCTGGTGTGCGCTCGCTCGAACGGGAAATCTCCAAGCTGTGCCGCAAGACGATCAAACGCGCCCTGACCGACCCCGCGCAGACGTCGGCTGTCATCACCGCTGAAAACCTCGCCGACTATCTCGGCGTCCGCAAGTACACCTTTGGCATCGCCGAAAAGGTCAATCAGATCGGCCAGGTCAACGGACTTGCATGGACCGAAGTGGGCGGCGATCTGTTGACGGTCGAAGCGGTGGCGTTGCCTGGCAAGGGCACCGTTCGTCACACCGGCAAGCTCGGCGACGTCATGCAGGAGTCGGTTGCGGCGGCGGTGTCGGTCGTTCGTGCTCGTGCCCGAAAGCTCGGCATCAAACCCGACTTCTATGAGAAGCACGACCTGCATCTGCATTTTCCGGAAGGCGCCGTGCCGAAGGACGGGCCGAGTGCGGGCATCGCCATCGCAACGGCCATCGTGTCGACGCTGACCGGCATCCCGGTTCAGGCGACAGTCGGCATGACCGGCGAGATCACGCTGCGCGGGGAGGTGCTTCCGATCGGTGGCTTGAAAGAAAAACTGCTCGCGGCTCAGCGCGGCGGACTGACGACCGTACTGATACCGGACCAGAACGTGAAAGACCTCGCCGAAATACCGGATAGCGTCAAGAATGTGCTCGACATTCGGCCGGTCAAGTGGATTGACGAGGTTCTTTCCATCGCGCTCGAGCGCGTACCCGTCGCGTTGCCCGACGATGTGACGCCTGCCGTGGCAGCCGCGCCGGCGGAGGCCACACCGACCGCTGGCGGAAGCGTCGTGACGCATTGATCAAAGTAGCGGTACGCCCCGCAAACGTCGGTGTGCTGCGGCTTTCGTAGTAGACTCATCCTTCAACAATTCAACCGCGGTCTCGCTGCTCGGTGTCACCTGCAACGGGATCGCCAGATCGATCAAGTCCAAACCATTCGTGAAAGGGGACATCCAAGATGAACAAGGCAGAACTCATCGAGAGCATCGCCAAAAGCGCTGACGTATCGAAGGCCGCCGCCACGCGCGCGCTCGATGGCGCCATCAAAGCGATCTCGGTGGCGCTGAAAAAGGGTGACGTTGTCACGCTGGTAGGCTTCGGCAGTTTCTACGTCGGCAAGCGCACCGCGCGTACGGGTCGCAACCCGCGCACGGGTCAGGCCATCAAGATCAAGGCGGCCAAGGTGCCGAAATTCCGCGCTGGCAAATCTCTGAAAGATGCGATAAACTAGCAGGCTTCGCTGGATCGAAATCGAACCCAGCGAGGTGCCAGCGCCGATGACAAGGCGCTGCGCGCGGGTGCTTAGCTCAGCTGGTAGAGCGTCGCCCTTACAAGGCGAATGTCGGGGGTTCGATCCCCTCAGCACCCACCAGACCGATAGGCGCCTCGGCGCCGACCGATCGCAGTGGAGTGGTAGTTCAGTTGGTTAGAATACCGGCCTGTCACGCCGGGGGTCGCGGGTTCGAGCCCCGTCCACTCCGCCAACGCATTGCATGAAAGAGGCGAACGGAAGTTCGCCTTTTTTGTATCCGCCTTGCTGCCGATCTCGTGACGACGGCGGCGTCGTTTGCTGTGGCGGGCCCCTCGTCCGGTCAAGCGCGGTTCCGCGCGTTTTCTCGAAGCGTCCCATGTTTGATTTTGTCCACAAGAACAAGCGTCTCGTCCAACTCATCCTTGCGTTGCTGGTGTTGCCGTTCGCGTTCGTCGGCGTCGACAGCTATGTGCGCAACATGTCCGGCGACAGCGACGTTGCGTCGGTCGGCGGTCAGCCAGTCTCGCCGCAGGAGTTCGAAAATGCGATGCGCAATCAGCAGGAGCAGATGCGCCGCGTGCTGGGGCAGAGCTACGACCCAAGCATGTTCGACAACCCGGAAGTGCGCCAGCAGGTGCTCGACGGCGTGATCAATCAGCGCCTGCTGCAAACGCTTGGCCAGAACCTCAAGCTGACGACACCGGACGCCGAACTGCGCAAGACCATTCTCGAGGTCCCCGAATTTAAGGTCGATGGCAAGTTCTCCGAAGCGCGCTACGACGAGATTCTGCGCAGCAACGGGCTTAGCCGACTGGGTTACGAGGCGCGTCTGCGTGGCGATCTGGCGCAGCAACCGCTGCAGGATGTGCTCGCGCGAACGCAGTTCGTCGGTCTCGCCCAGGCGTCGCTGTTTCGCACCCTGACCGAGCAAGGTCGCGATGTGCAGGTCGCAACGATCGATCCCGCTGCCTATGTCGCGCAGGCGAAGGTCGACGACGCGCAGATCAAGGCCGAATACGACAAAAACCCCGATGCGTATCGGGCGCCAGAGCAGGTCAAGCTCGAGTACCTGTTGATGTCGCAGGCCGCGTTGGCCAATCAGGTCAAAATCGGCCCGGACGAGCTGAAAGCCGAATACGACAAGCGCAGCAAGGAGTTCTCGGCACCCGAGGAGCGGCGTGCCAGCCACATCCTGCTCTCGGTGGAGAAGGACGCGAGCGGCAAACCCAAGGCCGACGCACTTGCCGCGGCCAAGACCGAAGCGGAAGCGCTGATGAAGCAGGCCGGCGCTTCTGCCGAGAAATTCGCCGAACTCGCCAAACAGCAGTCGAAAGATCCGGGCTCGGCGGCCCAGGGCGGAGACCTTGGTTTCTTCGGTCGCGGCCAGATGGTGAAGCCGTTCGAAGACGCGGTGTTTGCGATGAAGCCGGGCGAAGTGCGCGGCCCGATCGAATCGGACTTTGGTGTGCACATCATTCGCCTCAACGAGATCAAGCCCGAGCGTACGCGTCCCTTCGACGAAGTGCGTGCGCAGATCGAAAACGAACTGAAGCAGCAGAAGGCCGCGCGTCTGTTCGGCGAAAGTGCCGAGAAGTTCCAGAATCGTGTCTATGAACAAAGCGACAGTTACGGCAAGCTCGCGGAAGAGTTGCACCTCGACGTGAAAAAGACCGACTGGCTGACACGCGCGCAGGTTCAGGCCATCGCGGGCGGCAACCAGAAATTCGTGCAGACCGTGTTTTCACCAGCGAGTCTCTCTGGCAAGAAAAACAGCGATGCCATCGACCTTGGCAACAACAGCCTGATTTCGGCGCGGGTGATCGAGCACAAACCCTCCGCCGTGCGCCCGTTCGATGAAGTGAAGGCGCAGATCGCGGCACAACTGCAACGCAAGCTCGCGAGTGAGCTGGCGGCCAAGGCGGGCGCGGAAAAGCTCGCTGCGCTGAACGCGGGCAAGGACGCGGGGCTCGCGTTCGGAGCGGTGCAGAAACTGTTGCGGCAGGCGCAGCTTCCGAACCTCAATGCGGCGCTCGTGAAAGAAGTCTTCGCGGCGGATCTCGGCAAGGGCGCCGTAGCCGTCGGCGGGACCAATGACGCGGGCGGATACAGTGTCGTCAAGGTGCTGAAGGTGGTCGAACCCGATGCATCGACACCCGACAAAATGAAGGCATTGGAGCAGCGCCTCGCGAACCAGGAGAGCGGCGAGTTGGTCATGGCGTATCTCGGCGCCCTGAAGGATCGCATCAAGGTCGAGATCAAGAAAGGCGCCGTCGCCGAGAAAATCGGCGGAGCGGAGAAAGCGGACGCGGCGCCGACGGATCGCAAGTGAGCCTCGATCAAGGCTCTGCGGGCCTTGGGCGAGCGAGTCGGTAGAATGCTGTTTTTGGGAATTTCACATGCGCATTCGCGCCCAAGCCCTCACTTTCGACGACGTTCTGCTCGTCCCCGGCTACTCCGAAGTCCTCCCCCGCGACGTTGATCTCGGCACGCGCCTGACGCGCCGGGTGCGTTTGCGCCTGCCCATGCTGTCGGCCCCGATGGATACGGTCACCGAAGCGCGCATGGCGATTGCTATGGCGCAGGCGGGTGGCATGGGTATCGTCCACAAGAACCTCGCAGCGCGTGATCAGGCGCGCGAGGTCGCGCTCGTCAAGCGTCACGAGTCGGGTGTGTTGAAGGATCCGATCACGGTGACGCCTGACGTGTCGGTACGCGACGTGGTCGCAATCACGACTGAAAACAGGATTTCCGGTGTACCCGTGCTTCAGGGAAAGCGCGTGGTGGGCATCGTGACCAATCGTGACCTGCGCTTCGAAACCCAGCTCGATCAACCGATCACCGCCGTCATGACGCCGGCTGAGCGGCTTGTCACCGTCCGTGAAGGCGCCAGCATCGAGGACGCCAAGGCGTTGATGCACAAGCATCGTCTCGAGCGTGTCGTCGTGGTGAATGACGCGTTCGAGTTGCGTGGGCTGATCACCGTCAAGGACATCCAGAAGTCGACCGATCATCCGAACGCCTGCAAGGACGAGCAAGGCCGCCTTCGCGTCGGCGCAGCGGTTGGCGTCGGTGACGGCACGGAGGAGCGCGTCGAACTATTGATCGCCGCCGGTGCCGATGTCATCGTCGTCGATACGGCGCACGGTCATTCTCAGGGTGTCATCGAACGCGTTCGCTGGATCAAGCGCCACTACGGCGACGCTCAGGTGATTGCCGGCAACATCGCGAGCGCCGAGGCAGCGAAGGCATTGGTCGACGCCGGAGCCGACGCCGTCAAGGTTGGCATCGGCCCCGGCTCCATCTGCACGACCCGCATGGTCGCCGGCGTCGGCGTGCCGCAGATTACGGCGGTCGACTTCGTGGCCAACGCCATCCACGGCTCGGGGGTCGGCGTCATCGCCGACGGCGGCATCCGCTATTCCGGTGACATCATCAAGGCGCTCGCGGCCGGTGCTGACTGTGTGATGCTTGGCGGCCTCTTCGCGGGCACCGAGGAGGCGCCGGGCGAGGCGGTTCTCTTCCAGGGGCGCTCGTACAAATCGTACCGAGGCATGGGCTCCATCGCGGCGATGCAGGCAGGCTCCAAGGATCGCTATTTTCAAGACGCGGAGCACATTGCCGAGAAGCTCGTCCCTGAGGGCATCGAAGGACGCGTGCCGTACAAAGGGCCGGTGGGCTGGGTCGTGCATCAGCTCGAGGGTGGCATTCGCTCCGGCATGGGCTACTGCGGCTGCGCAACCATTGGCGAGTTGCACGCTCGCGCCGAATTCGTGCAAATCACCGGTGCTGGTATTCGCGAATCGCACGTTCATGATGTGCAGATCACGAAGGAAGCGCCCAACTACCACATCGACTGAACCCATCACACCATGAAGCTTCTTCCCGTATTTGCCACCGTTGTCGCGCTTGCGTTTGGCGCGGCCGTACATGCCGATGAACTGACCGCAGCGAAGCGCGCCAATATCAAGACGCTGCTTGATCTGGTCAACATCAAGGCCATTCCCGAGCAGATCGCCAACAACACGGTACAAAGTTGGGTCCCCGGCGTACGACAACTCGATCCGAAGTTTCCGGACAAGGGCTTCACGCTCGCGCGCGACGCGATGCTCGCCGCCTTGAACGCCAAGGCCGACGCGGCCGGCGGCCTCACCGAGCAGGTCACCCTCGTCTATCACAATGCCTTCACCGGCACGGAAGTGGCGGAACTCGTCAAGTTCTACCAGAGCCCGATCGGCAAGAAACTGCTGGCGAACCAGCCGAAGGTCAACGCCGAGACGTTCCAGACCGCCATGAAATGGGCCGATTCACTGTCCGGCGAGATCGATCAACGTGTCGATGCCGCGCTGAAGAAAGAGGGGCTCAAGTTGCCGGAGCCGCCGAAAGCGGCCTCGGGCGCCGCGCCAGCGCCTTCGGCTGCACAGCCGCCCGCGAAGAAGTAACACGACGAGCAACAAGGGGCCGTGAGGCCCCTTGTGCATTCACCGGCAGGCGTGCCGTGGTTACGACACGCACGATGCGCCCGTCACAACCTAACCGACCCAGGTTCCCCTATGGCCCGTGGCATTCTGATTCTCGACTTCGGCTCCCAGGTCACGCAATTGATCGCCCGTCGCGTGCGCGAAATGGGCGTGTACTGCGAATTGCACCCGAATGACGTGTCTGACGAGTTCATTCGGGACTACGCACCCGAGGGCATCATCCTCTCCGGCAGCCACGCAAGCACCTATGAGGCGCACGATTTGCGCGCCCCGGAGTCCGTGTTCACGCAAGGCGTGCCAGTCCTGGGCATTTGCTACGGCATGTTCACGATGGCCGTGCAATTGGGCGGCAGCGTGGAGGCCAGCGAGCATCGCGAGTTTGGCCACGCCGAATTGCGGGCGCGTGGTCACACGCGCCTGCTCGATGGGATCGAGGATGTCCGTTCTCCCGAAGGGCACGGTTTGCTGCACGTCTGGATGAGCCACGGCGACAAGGTCACTGCGCTGCCGACCGGCTTCAAGCTGATGGCTTCGACGGCGAGTTGCCCGATCGCCGGCATGGCGGACGAGGTTCGCCGGTTCTACGCTGTGCAGTTTCACCCCGAAGTCACGCACACCAAGCAAGGTAGCGCCTTGCTGCGTCGCTTCGTGCTCGACATCTGCGGCGCCAAGCCCGATTGGTCGATGCCCAATTACATCGAAACCGCCGTGGCCCGAATCCGCGAACAGGTCGGTGGCGAGGAGGTCATCCTCGGGCTCTCCGGTGGCGTCGACTCGAGCGTTGCTGCGGCCTTGATCCATCGTGCGATCGGCGCGCAACTGACCTGCGTGTTCGTCGACCACGGCTTGCTGCGGCAGAACGAAGGCGACATGGTGCGCGACATGTTCGCACGCAACCTCGGCGTCAAGGTCATCTCCGTTGACGCCAGTGCGCAATTTCTGGCCGACCTGAAAGGCGTCAGTGACCCCGAACACAAGCGCAAGATCATCGGTCGTGATTTCGTCGAAGTCTTTCAGGCGCAGGCGAAGCAATTGCCGCGCGCGAAGTGGCTGGCGCAGGGCACCATCTATCCCGACGTGATCGAAAGCGCGAGCGCCAAGACCAAGAAGGCGCACACGATCAAATCCCATCACAACGTCGGCGGGTTGCCGGAGACGCTGAATCTCAAGCTTCTCGAACCGCTGCGCGAGCTCTTCAAGGACGAAGTCCGCGAGCTCGGCGTCGCGTTGGGATTGCCGCGTGAAATGGTGTATCGCCACCCATTCCCCGGCCCCGGACTCGGTGTGCGCATCCTCGGCGAAGTGACGCGCGAGGCCGCTGACCTGCTGCGCCGCGCCGACCACATCTTCATCGAAGAGCTGCGCGCTGCGAAGGACGCGCAGGGGCGAAGCTGGTATGACCTGACGGCGCAGGCCTTTGCCGTGTTTCTCCCGGTGAAGAGCGTCGGTGTCATGGGTGACGGGCGTACGTATGAAAACGTCGTCGCGCTGCGCGCCGTGCAGACGACCGACTTCATGACCGCGCATTGGGCGGAATTGCCGCATTCGCTGCTCGCCAAGGTCTCCAACCGCATCATCAATGAAGTGCGCGGCTTCAATCGCGTCGTCTACGACATCAGCGGCAAACCGCCAGCAACGATCGAGTGGGAGTGAATTGACGTCCTTCGAGGACTATCGCCAGCTATCGAAAAACATCCGTAACGTGTTGATTTAGAAAGAAATACGTCACGGAGGCAATCGGTAGCTATCGCCGGCCAGCAGAAAAAGTTGGCGGTAGAGCTGACGGTAAAAATCGAGGCCGGATTAAGACGCTCTCGTTCACTATTCAGACTTTTACCGTCTTTGACGGTAAAAGCCTTCTCGGGGATGCTTGTTTTATGCGGCTTTCCGGGCATCAGCAGGTCTCCAGGTCCTTGACGCCTAAGTCCAAGATTCATAAGGCTTCTGACCGAGATGGAATGTTCGTGACGGTATCGCCTGGCGGCAGGGATCGCGCATCCTCGGCAAATACAACAGCCAAGTCAGCTACGGGCAGAGCCGGGTTCAAGTGGTCTGGAACCGGATCATCCTGCCGGACACATCCTCGCTGACGCTCGACAGCCTCGTGGGCACCGATCCAGCGGGCTATGCGGGCCTCGAAGACGGCGTGGACTACCACTGGGGCCGCATCGTCGCTGGTGCGGCGCTGACGACGCTACTGGGCGTGGGCGCCGAGTTGGCCGCACCCGAAAACCGCCAAGACGGCAACCGCATCGTGATCGCGGGGCGCGACAGTGCGCAGGACAGCATCAATCAGGTCGGTCAGGAACTGACCCGGCGCAACATGAACATCCAGCCAACGCTGACCGAGCGGCCGGGCCTGCCGGTGCGGATCATCGTCAACCGCGATTTGGTGCTGCCTTACCAGCCGATGTCCTTCCAGGGGGGAGCGATGCGATGACCACGGGCAAGAAACTGCGGCTTGGGCCGCTGCCGAAACTGGAATCCACGAAGCTGACCTTCGCGTGTCCGGCCAGCCTGCGGGCTGATCTCGACCGCTACGCCGCGCTGCATGCGCAGACCTACGGCGAGATGGTCGATGCGGCGACGCTGATCCCGCACATGCTTGAAGCCTTCATGGCGGGGGATCGGGGATTCAGGAAAGGCGGTGGAGGGGCGAAGATTGCTGGATAGCCGTCGGCACGCCGTGGATGGAGCAGCGGTGGTCCCGCCGGGAGGGTGCGGCTGTCCGATTGATTCCCAGATCGTATGCGTTAATATACGAAAATTGTCAACTAGCGCATATGATTCGGGAATGGCGGCGATCGACCAGTACCTTGATGAGCACTTGGCTCGCGGGCGTGCCTACTTCACGCGGGAGGAGGCGCAGGCTGCGCTCGGCTTGGCGCCGCACCCGCTGAGCGTCGCCTTGCTGCGGCAGGTCAAGAAAGCGCGCTTGGCCAATCCCCGGCGAGGCTTTTACCTGATCTTGCGCCCGGAAGATCGGACGCTCGGCGCACCCGATCCGGTGCGCTGGATCGACCCGTTGATGCAGAGCCTGAAACTGAACTACCGCGTGGCCTTGCTGCGCGCGGCCGCTTTCCACGGTTCATCGCATCAGGCGGCGATGGTGTTCCAAGTCATTGTGCCCAGGCAGGTACGCGGGTTCGAGGTCGGTCGTCAGCGCGTGGATTTCATCTATCAGAGTCCCTCCGCATTTCGTCAGGTCAATCGTTCCGACTGGTTGGGTTCGATCAAGAGCGAGGCCGGCTTTGCGAAAGTCGCGGGCCTGGAACTGACGCTGCTGGACTGCGCGCGCTATTTCCACAAAGCGGCGGGCATCAATGGCCTTGCGCAGATCGCCCAGGATTTGGGCGGGCAGGCGAGTGCCAACGTGCTCGCCTCGATCGCGGCGCACTACGAAAATTCCTCGGTGCGACGCTTGGGGTATCTGTTGGAGCGCACGGGGCACTTGCAGCAGGCCGATGCGTTGAGGCCGTTCGCCAGAAAAGCCAAGGCAATGGTGCTGTTGGACCCATCCGTGAAGCCGCTGATGGAAGGCTTGTCCGACCTGCACGAGAAGGCGCCCGATTGGCTTCTCGTCATCAATGAGCAGGTGGAGGTGGACTTTTGATTCCTCAATCCTTCCTTCAAGCCTGGAGCGCCACGGCGCCGTGGCCCGATTTCCGCCAGATCGAGCAGGATCTGATCATCAGTCGCGCGCTGTGCGACCTGTTCAACGCGCCGGCGTTGCGCGGCAAGATCGCGTTCCGCGGTGGCACGGCGATCAACAAGCTGCTGTTCCAACGACCGCTGCGCTACTCCGAAGACATCGACCTGGTGCAGACGCAGCCGGAACCGATCGGCACGACCGTCGATGCGATCCGCGATGCGCTGGCCTGGCTCGGAGGATTCAATCGGAATCAGGCTGGACACTCGATGCACTTGGTGTTCCGCTTCGCCCCCGAGGCCGACCTGCAATCGACACTGAAGCTCAAGGTCGAGATCAACACTCGTGAGCACGAAAACCTGTTCGGCATCCGCCAGTATCCCTTCTCGGTGGAGAACGACTGGTATCGGGGGCAGGCCGAGATCGCATCCTTCGAGCCGGAGGAACTGTTCGGCACCAAGCTGCGCGCACTGCTGCAACGACGCAAGAACCGTGACCTGTTCGACTTGGCCCAAGGGCTGGAGCAGTTGGGCATGGACGTGGACAAGTTGGTGGCCTGCTTCGACCACTACCTTGCTCTTGAAGACACGTCGATTACACGTGCGGAAGCCGAGCAGCGTATGTTGCAGAAACTCACGCGCAGCCTGACGGAAGACATCGCGCCCTTGTTGCCGGCTGGGGTGCGGTTCGACGACACCGATGCGCTGCGTGCTTTCGAGCGCGTTTGGGTCGAGCTGATATCCCGGCTCAGGGGCGATCCGTGGAAGTTGACCGGCAAGGCGGTCGCCGAATTGCGCGAACGAGGCCATCCAACGCTTCTGCAAGGCCTTGGGTGACAACGAGGAAGCAAGGCGGGGGAGGGGGGTCGGATTCTTCTCGGTAGTGTCGGGTCAGTGTTGCAGGCCACACGGGACACTTTGATAAGTTGTCGTTGTCGTAGGCTAGCTACGACTGGATCAACAATTCAAAATCACCGATGGCTCGCGGCAGGCCGACCGCAGCAACGGCCATGATTCACTGTGCAGTAAAAATGGCTATCCGACCGAACATCCCGTGAGGCCGCCAATCGTGGAGCACGTAGGAGTGCATCGGCTTGATGGAGCTGAAGTGCGGTCGCCAGTTCGGTATGATTGAAGCTGATTGATGATGAGCCGATGCCGCGCAAACCCGCGTCAGCAAAGGACGTGTTTTTCTGACGGTAAAAGCGACGGTAGAGGCCCATGTCGATCAAAGCCAATCCCTTTAATCACGCGGACTTGCGTGACTCGTTGATGATCGAGTGGGAATAATGTACAGTGATTTCAAGACGTTCAGCAGCGTCTTGAATTTCACAAAATTACATTGATAATCAACAGCTTATGCATCCCAAGGTGCCCAGCGGGATGCAGCCAAAGCCAAAGTTTTCGACGGTAGCTGTGATGGTAAATCTGTGAATCTCTAGGGCGCTGCTTTCCTTTACCGACAAGGGTCTTGACGGTAAAGTTTTACAAGGAAAGCCGCCATGCTCACCGACACAGAACTGCGCAAACTGCGCCCGAAAGAAAAAACCTTGGCCTAGCGGACGCCGAAGAGCTCAAGATCAAAACCGGCTTGGTGATCGAAATCCGCAAGGCCATGAAAGCGCGTAGCCTGACCCAACAGGAAGCGGCCAAGCTCATGGGCATCACCCAACCGAAGGTCTCCGACATGATGCGTGGTGACTTCACCAACTTGTCCGAACGCAAGCTGATGGACTGCCTCACCCGGCTCGGCTACGACATCGAAATCAAGGTGCGTCCGGCCAGAGCCGAGACTGGGCGCTTGATGCTTGCTTGCGCTTGACGTTCAGCCCTGCTTGGCCCTTCGGCGACGAAGGAACTTGATCATCTCGAACCACAGCACGCTGGCGAGACCGAGCCCTGCTGCCGCGCCGAGTTCGTGGGCCGGAAGGGGCGCGAAGCGAAGCAATTCGACGGCCCACGGAAGGTAGAGCGTCGCGGCGAGCAGGAGCAGCGCGCCGCCGATGACCCACCAGAGGATTGCGTTGGGCGTGCGCAGCGTGGTCAACAGCGAAGCGGTGTTGGAGCGATTGGACAGGATGAGCGCGAGGTTGCCGGTCACCAGCGTCGCGAAGGCGAAGGCGCGAGCCTCGGCCTCGGAGATGCGCGAGCTGGCCGATGCGTACGCCAGCAGGACCACCACCAGTACACCCGCGCCCTGCAGCAGCGCCAACCACAGCGTTGCGCCGCCGAACAGCGGTGCGGCGGCATCGCGCGGCGGCCGCTGCATGACATCACGCTCTGCCGGCTCGTTCTCGAAGACGACGGAACACGTCGGGTCGATGATCAGTTCCAGCAGCGCGATGTGCATCGGGAACAGCAGCGGTGGCCAGCCCAGCAACACCGGCAGCAGCGCCATGCCGGCGATCGGCACGTGCACGGCGAGGATGTACGACATCGCCTTGCGCAGATTGTCGAAGATACGCCGGCCGAGTCGCACCGCGCGTACGATGGACGCGAAGTTGTCGTCGACCAGCACCAGAGACGACGACTCGCGCGCGACGTCGGTGCCGCGCCGCCCCATCGCCACGCCCACGTGCGCGGCACGCAGGGCCGGCGCGTCGTTCACGCCGTCGCCGGTCATCGCGACGATCTCGCCGCGGGCTTTCAGCGCCTGCACGATGCGCAGCTTCTGGTCGGGCGCGATGCGGGCGCAGACGTTCACGGCTGCCAGTCGCTGACGCAGGGCTTCGTCGCCGAGCGCCGCCATCGCGTCGCCCGACAGCACATCGACCTCGCCATCAGCCAGGCCGGCCTGTCGGGCGATGGCGCGCGCGGTGGCCGGGTAGTCGCCGGTGATCATCATGACCCGGATCCCGGCGGCGCGGCATTCCGCGACAGCGTTCGGAACCTCCGTGCGCACCGGGTCGGCCAGTCCGAGCAGCCCGATGAACTCGAAGTCGAAGCCGTGCTCGTCGGCGGGCCAGTCCTGCCCTTCGAACCGGCCGCACGCGGCACCGAGCACACGCAGGCCCTGGGCCGCCAGATCGTCCACCGCCGCGGCGATCCGTGCGCGCTCGGCGTCCTCCAGATGGCACAGATCGATCACGGCCTCCGGCGCGCCCTTGGCCGCGACCGTCTGCACGCCATCGGTGTCGGCGATCCACACGTGCGACACCGCGCGCAGTGCGGGCGACAGCGCGTAGGTCTTCACCAGCCGCCACTCGCGGTGCAGGTGCTCGGTCTCGGTCAGGAAGCGCTGGCCGAGTTGATGGAAGGCCTTCTCCATCGGATCGAAAGGGTCGACTACGCTGGCCAGAATGGCGACCTCCACGAGGGTGTGGAACGGCTCCGGCAATTCCCCACCGGAACCGGACGGCACCACGAACCGTTCATTGACCGCAGTGCCGCCGGCGATGAGTTGCGTGACCGTCATGCGGTTCTCGGTCAGCGTTCCGGTTTTGTCCGAGCACAGGATCGTGGTGGCGCCGAGCGCCTCGATTGAGCTGATGCGGCGCGTGAGCACGCCCTCCCTCGACAGCCGGCGCGCGCCCAGTGCCGGGAAGACCGTGAGCACGACCGGGTACTCCTCGGGCAGCATCGCCATCGCCAGTGCGATGCCGGCGAGCAGCGCCTGCATCCAGTCGCCCTTCAGCATGCCGTGCACGAGCACCAGCGCAAGACTCAGCACCAGGGCCAGCAGCGCGAGATTGCGCACCAGATGGGCCGTCTGGCGCCGCAGCGGCGAGTGTTCCGTCGTGACCGTGCCGGGCGCCGTGCCGATGCGCCCGATCTCGCTGCGCCCCCCGGTGGCGGTGACCTGCGCGAGCGCATGCCCCTGCACGATCAGAGTGCCGGCGTAGACCTTCGGCTGGTCGTCGCCACCAGGGGTCGCGCCGCGCCCGTCGCCACCTGCGGCGACGCCGTCGAGTTCATCGCGGCTCGCCAGGCGCTTGCCGACGGGCACCGACTCACCCGTCAGCAGCGACTCGTCGGCGCGGACGTCGTCCGCCTCGACCAGCAGTGCATCCGCCGGAACGCGGTCGCCCTCGCTGAGCTTCAGCAGGTCGCCGCGCACCACGTCGCGCCCGGCGATGCGCATCGGCTGCCCGTCCCGGATCACCAGGGCGCGCGGGCTGGTGAGGTCGCGCAGCGCCTCGATGGCGCGTTCGGTGCGACCCTCCTGGAACAAGGTCAAGGCCAGTGTGACGAGCACGAATCCGAATAGCGTCAGGCCCTCGTGCAGGTCGCCGAAGACCAGGTAAATCGTTCCCGCCGCCAAGAGCAGCAGGAACATCGGCTCGCGCATGGTCTCGAGGGCGATCGACAGCAAGGTGCGTCGTTCCCCTCCGGGCAGCGCGTTGGACCCCTCCGCGACGAGGCGTCGTGCTGCCTCGGTGCTGGTGAGGCCCGCCGCGGCGGCTGCGGCGGCGCCCACGGTCGGAGCGGTTTCGGTCGCGGTCATCGCCAAGCTCAGTCAGTCTGCTCCTGCGCTGTGTCTCGCCGTCGAGTCTAGTGTCTCAGCCCATAAGTTTGCGTACATGCCGAGACGCGCATCCGCGCGCCGAGTGTGCGAAGCGAACCGCAGCCATAGCCATCGCTATGGCGAGGATGAGCGACAAAGCAATCGGCGATGCGGGGCGCGTCGAACATAGCGAAACTTATGGGTTGAGACACTAGTGCCGTGTTTCGCTCTTCTTGGTACAAAAATCCGCGTCCTTTGGCTCGACTCTTCGTTGCAAAGGCTCGCCATAGTTTGCTATGGCTGCGCTTTGCGCCTCGATTCGAACCAAAGTTATCGCATTTTTTTGTACCAATCTTCGCGAAACACTGCACTACCAGCGGTCGCCGACACAAAGGACGGCTCGCTGCCTCGGTCAGGTGCCGACCCGGAGCCTTGGCTGGTACGGGGGTTCGAGGCGCAGCAGCACGTCGTAGTACGCACGGATGGCTTCGACGTATTCGACCGGCATGTTGCAGCGGCAGGAACCAAGCTGAAACTGCGCCGCGATTTCGGGCTTGGTGAGAAGCGGCAGATGGCGCCGCACATCGGACCACGAATCAGGGTTTTTCCTGGCGCGCTGGGTGAGGATGCGGGCGTTTTCGACGTGGCCGAGACCGATGTTGTAGGCGGCCAGCGCGAGCCAGGTCTTGTCGGGTTCCTGAATGCGCGCCGGCAGCGCGTTGCGTTTCAGATCGGCGACGTAATGAGCGCCACCGAGGATGGCTGAGCGGGGGTCGAGCGGCGTGACGTCGTAGCGTTGCGCGGCATCCTCGGTGAACTGCATGATGCCGCGGGCTCCGGTCGGTGAGATGGCATCGGGCTCCCAATGCGATTCCTGATAGGCGACGGCTGCGAGCAGCCGCCATTCGACCCCGTACGCTTCCTGCGCTTCCTCGAACCAGCGGCGGTAATGCGGCAGCACCGAGAACACGCGTTCGCGAAAGACATCGACGTCGATCGGCGTCACGCGCTGCGGAAACCCGAAATAGCGGTCGATGACGCGCGCGACCTGGCCGTCGCGCGCGATGCGCCCGAGAAAGGCATCGGCACGCTCGCGCAGCGCGCCATCGCGTCGGGCGAACAGCCAGGCGCGGGCCAGTGGTGCCTGCACGCTGAAGGCGCGCTGCGCGTCATAGTGAAAGTGTCGGCTGGCGTTGAACGTGTCCTCCTCGACGATGGCGTAGGGGACGTGATCGTCGCCGATGGCGGCGATCAAGGTTTCATCGTCGTTGCGTTCGTCGACTTCGAAGCGCACATTCGGGTATTCGCGCTGAAGCTGCGCGATGCGCGGCAACCCGAAGATGCGCGCGCTGACGACGACGCGCTTCGGGGACAGATCGGCGAGGGAGCGCGGGATCGGCTGATCGGGCGCATTGAGAAGAATCCAGCCGCTCTCGGCGTAGCGGGTGCGGGTGGCGGTTTCGTCGGGGGCGGCGCCGTCACTCGGGGTGCCGAGCGCGAGCAGGTCCACTTCCCCGTCGGCGAGTGCCCGATGGGCTGCGGCCGGGCCGGGGTAGACGCGGACCGCGAGCGGCCGGTTTTCGGTGATGGCGAAGGCGCGGACGAGGTCGTACTCGAGACCGACCGCTTCGCCGTCGGGGGCGATGTAGTAGACGGTGGGATGCACCATGACGCCCACGCGAAGCGCGTTGGCCGGGGTCGGCGTTGCGTTGCCGGGCAGCAGACGCGGCACACCGGTTTCGCTGAGTTGGGCGAGTTGCCACGGCAGCGCCAGCGCCGCGCAGGCGCCGAGCACGGCCAGAATCACGCGCAGGACGGACATGGCTTGCGCGGCGCTGCCGACGGCGCGCCACGTCTCGATGACGGGGTGTCGCAGTATAGGGGTGCCGGGTGGAGCGTGCCGCCTATAATGGCAGGTGGTGGGTCGCCCCGCATGTCCAATCTGTGAATCGGGTCAGGTCCGGAAGGAAGCAGCCACAGCAGGCCAAGCAGTGCCGGGGGAACGGCTCACCACTTATTCTCCGGCGCGGCGATAGGGGCGAATCGCCGCGTTGAATTTTCCGCGCCGCACTCGCCTGTCGATCGGGACAGGCCTCGTTTCGCGCGGAAAGTTCGCGTTGCGCTTCATCCCGTCTCGCCGCGCTGCCAGCGGGTTTGGTTGCCGCTCCCCGTACCGATGGAGCTTTCCGTCTCGTGTCTGCCGCCTCTCTCGCCCTAGCCCGCAAATACCGTCCCCGCAATTTTTCCGAACTGATGGGGCAGGAGCACGTCGTTCGCGCGCTCTCGCATGCGCTCGAGACCGGGCGGCTGCATCAGGCGTATCTGCTCACCGGCACCCGCGGCATCGGCAAGACCACGATCGCGCGCATCCTGGCGAAGACGCTCAATTGCGAGACGGGCGTCACCGCCACGCCCTGTGGTGTCTGCCGCAGTTGCCAGGACATCGACGCGGGCCGCTTCCCGGACCTGATCGAACTCGATGCCGCGTCGAACACCGGCGTCGACAACATGCGCGAGATCATCGACAACGCGCGCTACGCGCCGACCTCCGGCCGCTACAAGGTGTACCTGATCGACGAGGTGCACATGCTCTCGAAGAGCGCCTTCAACTCGATGCTGAAGACGCTGGAGGAGCCGCCCGAGCACGTCAAATTCGTGCTGGCGACGACCGACCCGCAAAAAATTCCGGTGACGGTGCTGTCGCGCTGTTTGCAATTTGCGCTGAAGCAGTTCCCGCCCGAGCGGGTGGCCGAACAGCTGCAGAAGGTGCTCACGGCCGAGCAGGTGCCCTTCGACGCGACGGCGCTGCGCCTCATCGGCGAGGCGGCCCAGGGTTCGATGCGCGATGCGCTCTCGATCACCGATCAGGCCATCGCCTTTGGTCACGGTCGGGTCGACGAAGCGCAGGTGCGCGAGATGCTCGGCAGCGTCGACCGCGACTTCGTCTGGCGCGTGCTCGACGCCGTCGTCGCGGCCGATGCCACCGCGCTCACGGCCGAGGTCGAGCGCTGCTTCGAGCACGCGCTGAGCGCCGACGACGCGCTGGCGCAGCTGGCCCGCGCGCTGCAACGCATCGCGCTCGTGAAGGTCGTGCCGGGCAGTCTCGATGGCGACGATCCTGACCATGCGGCGCTGACGCGTCTTGCCGCCGCGCTGGATGCGCCAACCGTGCAGCTCTACTATCAGATCGCGCTGCATGGCCGCGACGACCTGCGCCTCGCCCCCGACGAGCCGACCGCGCTGACGATGACTTTTCTGCGGCTGCTCGCGTTCGCGCCCGACGGCGGCGAGGGCACGGTCGACGCGGCCAGCGCGGCGCAACCGCCGGCCACCCCGGTGGCGGCGCGTCGCCCGTCGGCCGCCCAGGCGCCGGCACCGCGCCCGCCCGCTGCGGCCGCGCGACCCGCGCCACCGCCATCACCACCACCACCGGCACCGCGCGCCGAGCGCGGGGCGCCGAGCTTCGATGGCGATTGGCCGGCGCTCGTGGCCGCGCTGCCGCTCGCAGCGCTTGCGCGCGAACTGGCCCGTCATTGCACCTTGATCCGTTGGCAGGACGATGCGATGACGCTGGCACTGCCGGCCGACAAGCGACCGCTCACCACGCAGAAAGATCGGCTTGCATCGACGCTCGCCGATTACTTCGGGCGCAAGATCAAGCTCGAGTTGCAGTTGGCCGACGACGCCGGCGATTCGCTCGCCGCGCGCGACGCGCAGCGCAGGGACGAGCGGCAATCGGCCGCCGTGGCCGCGTTCATGGCCGACCCGGCCGTGCAGGTGTTGCTGCGCGACGGCGACGGGCAGGTGCAGCCGGGTAGCATTCATTCATCGGAGTGACGCGGCACGGCGCGCCCAAGCGGCGCTCGCGAGCGTCACCACTCACCACGGACCAGTCACGCAAACCCACGGAGAGACAGCCCATGCTCGGCAAAGGCGGAATGGCGGGCCTCATGCAGCAGGCGCAGCGCATGCAGGAGAACCTGAAGAAGGCGCAGGACGAAATCCAGCGCATGGAAGTCGAAGGACAGGCCGGCGCCGGCATGGTCAAGGTCACGATGACCGGCAAGCACGAGTGTCGGCGCGTGCAGATCGACACCGGCGTGATGGACGACAAGGACATGCTGGAAGACCTGATCACCGCCGCCATCAACGACGCCGCCAAGAAGATCGAGCAAGTCTCGTCGGAAAAAATGGGTTCGCTCGCCGGTGGCATGGGCCTGCCACCCGGCTTCAAAATGCCGTTCTGAGCGCCGGACCAGGCGATTGAAGACCCATCAACTTTTTCTTGCAAACCGCATCCACAATGGGCTTGCAGCGAACAAAAACGATAAGTCGACTTTTGCCGTTTTGAGGCGCCAAGCCCGTTGTGGATGCGCCTTTCGTCAAAAAGATGATGGCGTCTTGAGGCGGGTATTCGCGCTCGCACGGCGCCCGCAACGCGCGGCGCGTGTGGCGCGATGAGTACCCCGGTTTCCTTCAAGGCGCTGATCGACGCGCTGAAACAATTGCCCGGCATCGGCCCGCGGGCGGCGCAACGCATCGCGTTCGATCTCGTGCAACACAAGCGCGACGCCGCGCTCGGGCTCGCCCGGGCCATCGAGGGTGCGCTCGACAAGCTCGGTCACTGCGAGCGCTGCAACACGCTCTCGGAGACGCCGCTGTGCGCCGTGTGCGCCTCGCCACGTCGCGACGCCTCGCTGCTGTGCGTGGTGGAAACGCCGGCCGACCAGATCACGCTCGAGCAGAGCGGCGCCTTCAGCGGCCTCTACTTCGTGCTGCTCGGCCGACTGTCACCGCTCGACGGCGTCGGCCCGGCGCAGATTCATCTCGAACGCCTCGTGCAGCGCGCGACCGACGGCACCGTGCGCGAAGTGATCCTCGCCACCAACTTCACCAACGAAGGCGAGGTCACCGCGCACGTCATCACCGAGCTGCTCGAAGGGCAGGGCGTGAAAGTCTCGCGCCTCGCCCGCGGCATTCCGATCGGCTCGGAACTCGAATACGTCGACGCAGCAACGGTGGCGCAGGCCGTGCGGGAGCGGCGCTGAGGACGGGCAGCGGCACGGCGGCGACTACGCGGCGGGCGCCTTCGGGCTGCCGTGTGCCGTGCTCCGTGGGCGCGCGCCATCGCTGATCGCAACCCACTGCGCCACGGACAAATCCTCGGCGCGGGCGGTGGGCTCGATGCCCAGTGTCGCCCAGGTGTCGGCATCGACCCACGCGGCCAGGCTTTTTCGGATCATCTTGCGGCGCTGGGTGAAGGCGGCGGTGACGATCTGCGCGAAACGGGTTTCGCTCATGGGACGCAGCCTTTCGCTACCCAGTGGTGTCAGCCGCACGATCGACGAATCCACCGCCGGAATCGGGCGGAACGCCCCCGGCGGCACGTCGAAGCACTTCGCCACGCGATAGCGGTATTGCAGCATCACCGAGAGCCGTCCGCGCTCGGCGTCGCCCTCGCGCGCGGCCATGCGATCGACCACTTCCCTTTGCAGCATGAAGGTCATGTCGGCGATGCGATCTTCGAATTCGCACAGCCGAAACAGGATCGGCGTGGAGATGTTGTAGGGCAGATTGCCGACGACGCGCAGCTTCGCGCTCGCGGCGAGCGGGGCAAAATCGAAGCTGAGCGCATCGGCCTCGTGCACGCGCAGGCGCTCGGGCGGGAACTCGGCGCGCAGACGGGCGACGAGATCGCGATCGATCTCGATGACGTCGAGGCTTGCCGCTCGTCCTTTCGCCGCGTGCGCGTCCATCGCCGTCAGCAGTTCGCGCGTCAGCGCGGCCTGCCCGGGGCCGATCTCGACGATGCGCTGCTCGGGCCGCGGGTCGATGCTCTCCACGATGCGCTCGATGTAGTGGCGATCGACGAGAAAGTTTTGCCCGAAGCGTTTGCGCGCACGGTGGGGCGCGTCGGGCCGGTCGATTTCGCTCACGTCAGCGCGTCCAGTTCGCTCAGCATGCGCGCGAGCGCGTCGGTCATGCCGCGATAGGCGACGATGGCGGGCGTCATCGAGCGCAACGACGCGGCCAGCTCTGCGGGGCGACCCGTTGCTGCGCGCAACACATCGAGCAGCGGGCTCATCAGCAAGCGGATGAAGAACACCGCGCGCCCCTGTTGCGGCAACGGCCAGGTCGTCTGTCGTTCGACGCGGAAGTAGAGCCGGGGCAAGAGCGGCGACGGATCGGCCAGCGCTTCGCGCCACCATCCGACGTTGCGGTCGGGATGCTGGTCGAGCCCCGGGTTGGGCACGATCAGCCAGACGTGGCGCAGCATCGGCTGCTTCATGAAGGCCATCGCCATCAGGTTCGGCCCGGCCGCCTGCAACATCTCGTTGTCCGCCACGGGCTGGTGGATGGCCATGAAGTCGAGCCCGAGTTTCTCGCGCGGGTCCCAGCGCGAGGGGAAGCAGACGGCGAGGTACTCAGTGCGAAGCGCATCCCCATCGAGCTTGAGCACGACGAAATCCTCTTGCAGATCGGGCGCCAACCGTCCGATGGCGGACAGCACCGCCGCGTTCGCCGCGCCCACCGCGGCGCGATCGGGATGCGCCGTCATGACTTTCGTGCGCTCGCGTCGATAGACCTCGGCCAGACCATCGCGCAGCAGCAAGGCCGGTGCCTCGGCGTCCAGACGTTCGAGGTTGGGGCGCATGCGAAAAGGCACCTGCACCGGCCACGGCATGCGTGCGGCGGGCGTGAGCCAGTCCACCTCGGACGCGGCGCGCTCTTCGCTCACCCTAGCCCTCTTCGCGAGGGGGCGGGGACCACGCGGTCAGATACTCGCGCCAGTGCTCGCCCGGTGTGGCGGCCAGCTTCTCGCGCAGCCGCTTCAGTTCGGCGTCGTATTCGTCGTGCGTCAATTCGCCGCGCATGGCGAGGAAGCGCAGCAACAGCAGGTAGGTGTTCGCGGCGTCGGTCTCGCAATAGGCGCGGATCGTCGCGATCTCTCCGCGCTGGAAGGCCGGCCAGACCTGGCTGCCGTCCATGCCGAGCTTGCCGGGGAAACCGCAGAGTTTCGCCATCGTATCGAGCGGTGCGTTGGCGCGTGCCTGATACATCGCCAGAAAGTCCATCAAGTCGAGATGGCGCTCCTTGTAGCGGTTCAGGTAGTGATCGAAGCTGAACGCGCGGTCGTGCGCGCCGGTCTCCAGAAAGCGCGACGCCGTGACGCCGGTGATCAGGCCGCGCTGCATCAACACCGGCAGGTCGAAGCCGCCGCCGTTCCAGCTCACCAGTCGCGGCGTGCGGCGCTCGATCAGATCGAAGAACTTCTGGATCAAGGTCGGTTCGTCGTCGCTCGTCTCACCGAGCGACCACACGGCGATTTTTTCGGGCCCTTCGCGCCACACGCAGGAGATCGCGCAGACCCGTTGCAGGTAATGCGGCAGAAATTCGCTGCCGTTCTTCTGTCGCTGCTGCGCCAACGCCCACAGACCGACCTCATCGTCGCTCAGGCTCGCGGGCAGGTCGTGCAGGCGGCGGATGCCGTCGACATCCGGGATCGATTCGATGTCGAAGACGAGGGTCGGGTCCATCACGGCATTGTAGAGAGCGCCTGCCTGTTGCAGGCGACGGCTTGACGTCGCTTCTCGTGCGTCGCTTGCAGGCGAGCGTGGTCAAGCCCGCGGCTGCCTGTTGTAGGCGACGGCTTGACGTCGCTCGCTGGCGGTTGGTCGTCGCAACCTGCGTCGACGGCGACGAAGCGCGGTCAAGCCCGCGCCTACGGGGCGCGTGAGCGTGGAGAGACCCGCGCCTGCCTGT
>JAFEDD010000070.1 GCA_018241765.1 Pseudomonadota bacterium
CGCCCGGTAGGCGCGGGCTCGACCGCGCTTCACTCTCACAACCCCGCACGACAGTTGCTGTTCATCCACGTCTTCACGTCATTCCACGACGTGCGCACGACGCCGGGCTTGCTCGAAAGCCCGAGCCCGTCGACTACCGCGTTGCCGCTCAGCCCGAGCAGCGTGCGCATGATGACCAGCGCGTCCGTCGTCGCCAGGGTGGCGCTGCCACCGGTCACGTTGTAGCCACCGGCATTGAAGCTCGCGTCTGTCGCCGCGTAAATCGACGCCGCCGTGGTGTTGGCCGCGCAGGCGCCCGACAGGCCGGCAAACGAGGCCTGCCCGAAACCCAGCGCGCGGCGCAGGATGGCGACGCCATCGGTGGCCGCCTCGAAGAGCCCGTTGTCGTCGACGTCGAGATCGCAGCTCGGCACCCCCGTCGTCGCCGCCACGTTGCGCGTGACCGCTCCGGTCACATTGGCAAACACCTGCGCCGGAATGCGCTGCCCGCCCACCATCGGCGAGTGCAGCACACCGCCCCATCCATTGGGCACCGTGCAGCTGTACGCCCCCGACGCATTCGACGCCGTGCAACTCACCCCCGCCGAGGGTTGCGCGCAGAAGCTGACGCCACTGACCGGTGTCGCACCGTTGCTGATGGTGCCGGAGATGGTGGGGAACGGGTAGAGCGAAAGGCAACCGTTGATGTCGTCCGGTTGAAGCGTGCTCTGCGTGCCATAACTTGAAGACGGCGGCCCGGACATGACGACGTTGTACACATCCGAATGGTCGAGACCCAGCATGTGACCAAGTTCGTGCAGGATCGTCTTGTCGAGCGCAGGGTTGTATTGATAGTTGAGCGCGATGTCGGCTTCGACCATTTGCCAAGGAGGGCCGACGGCGCCGACGCCGGCTACCCCTGTCTGCCCTGAGTATCCTTGCGCCGTCCATCCGATCACGTTGACACCGTCAAATATGCGGGTGGGTGGCACGAGATCGGGATTTTGGGTTGTCGTACCGTCGTACACGAAGTGCACGTTGCACGCGGCGCTCCACTTGTCCATCCCGGCCTGAATGCGCTGAAGCGCTTCGGTCGCGCTGGCAACGATGCCTACCGGACGATTGGCATCGTTGTAGCGCCAGTGGACGATGCCACCCGCGAATCCGATCCACCCATAGGTGATGAACTTCGACCGCTCGCCCGCGATGGCCTTCGTCGTTACGAAAAAGTCGTTGCTCGAAGGGGGGTCGGGGCGTTGCGCCTCGGGGCTTTCTGCCGCGAGCGTGTCCGTGGTGTGCAGTGGTGCGCCGCACGGCGCACCGATGAACCCCAATACGGCACCCACAGCGGCGATGAACTGCGTTACACCGCGCTCCATCGCGGTGTGCTTGTGTCGCCCCGGCATACCGCGCCTCACACTGGCTCCATCGCCAAAATCCACGAGATGTTGATGAGTGTAATTTCGTCATGGCACGACGGTGGGCGTTGCGCGCCTCAAACCGACGAGCGGTTGCCGTGTCCCGCTACGTGTGCCCTTTGCCACGGCATCACCGTCCCGTCGAGCGAACCCGGCGGCTACACTGCGACGGCTTTCGGTTTGGGGTTTCGCCCGTGATCATTCAGTCTCTGCTCGACACCGACGTCTACAAGTTCACGATGATGCAGGCGGTGTTGCATCAATTTCCGGGCGCGCAGGTGGAGTACCGCTTCAAGTGCCGCAACGAGGGGGTGGCGCTGGCGCCGTATGCGGCGGCGGTGAACCGCGAGGTGGATGCGCTCTGCGCGCTGCGCTTCGCCGAGGATGAGCTGGAGTGGCTGCGTTCGCTGCGCTATGTGAAGAGCGACTTCGTGGACTTCCTCGCGCTCTTTCATTTCAATCGTCGGCACATCGATGTCCGGGCCGATGGCGACGACCTGGCGATTTCGATCAAGGGGCCGTGGCTGCACACGATCCTCTTCGAGATTCCGGTGCTGGCCATCGTCAACGAGGTGTACTTCCGCGCCACACAGCCGGCACCCGACCATGCCGAGGGTCGCCGCCGGCTCGCGGCAAAGCTCGCGCTGGTGGCCGAGCAGCCACCCGCGCTGGGCTTCGCCTTTGCCGATTACGGCACGCGGCGGCGCTTCTCGCACACCTGGCAGCGCGAGGTGCTGACGACGATTCACGCGCAGGCGCCGACGCGACTGGTCGGCACCAGCAACGCCTATTTCGCGAAGGACCTCGGGTTGCTGGCCGTGGGCACGATGGCGCACGAGTGGTTGCAGGCGGCGCAGGCGCTCGGCCCGAGGCTGCGCGACTCGCAGCGCTGGGCGTTCCAGAAGTGGGCGGATGAATACCGGGGCGACCTCGGCATCGCGTTGTCCGACGTGGCCGGGCTGCATGCCTTCATGCGTGATTTCGACATGTATTTCTGCAAGCTCTTCGACGGGGCGCGGCACGACAGCGGCGACCCGATCGCGTGGGGCGAAGCGCTGCTCGCTCACTACGGCGCGAACCGCGTCGACCCGAAGACGAAGTCGCTGGTGTTCAGCGACGCGCTGACCTTTCCGCGCGCGATCGAGATTGCCCGCCATTTCGAGGGCCGCGCGAAGACCGCCTTCGGTATCGGCACCAACCTGACCAACGACCTCGGCTACACGCCGCTGCAGATCGTCATCAAGATGGTTCGCTGCGAGGGACAACCCGTGGCGAAACTCTCGGACACGCCGGCGAAGACGATGTGCGACGATCCGTCCTACCTCACCTATCTCAAGCAGGTGTTCGAAATCAAGGATTGAGTCACGTCCGCGCCGAGTGCGCCGTCGCGCCCGCCCTCCTCTCCCCTCCTCTTCGCTTCACCCACCCGCTTCATCATGAGTTTCACCGTCGACCAGCGACGCTCCGTCACCCTGCTCGCGTTCTGCCAGGCCCTGCTGCTCACCAATTCGGTGATCCTGATGGCGGTGAACGCGCTGACCGGCTTCATGCTGGCCGACAACAAGTTTCTGGCCACGCTGCCGGCGATGACCTACGTGATCGGCGGTGCCATGTCGGCGATGCCGGCGGCGGCCTACATGCGCGAGCGCGGTCGTCGGCGCGGCTTCATGCTCGGCAGCCTGCTGGCGATGGTGGGCGCGGTGATCTGCGCGCTGGCAGTGATGGCGAAGTCGTTCTGGGGCGTGTGCCTCGGCACGTTCTTCATCGGTTGCTACAACGCCAGCGGCGGGTTCTATCGCTTCGCGGCCGCCGACGCCGTGGCCGGGGCGGACAAGGCGCGCGCGATTTCGCTGGTGCTGGCCGGCGGCATCGTCGGCGGCCTGATCGGCCCGGAGAGTTCCAAGCTCACCAAGGATTGGCTGCCGGTGACCTACGCCGGCACCTACCTCTCGCTGGTCGGGTTTGCGATTGCCGCACTGGCGTTGCAGTCGCGCCTCACGTTGCCTGCTGTCAGCGTCGATCACAACGACGCGCCGGCACGGCCGTTGCGCGAAATCATCCGCCAGCCGAAATTGATCGTCGCCGTGGTGGCGGCGGCGTTCGGCTATGGCGTGATGAACCTCTTGATGGTGGCCACGCCGCTGGCGATGAGCTTTTGCGGGCATCCCTTCAAGGAAGGCGTCTTCGTGCTCGAATGGCACGTGTTCGGCATGTTTGCGCCGAGTTTCTTCACCGGCAGCCTGATCAAGCGCTTCGGGGCGCTGCCGATCATCGTCTTCGGTTGTCTGCTGAATTTCGCCACGATCGCGATCGACCTCTCGGGAACGACGGTCGCGCATTTCTGGTTCGGGCTCTTCGTGCTCGGCGTCGGCTGGAACTTCATGTACATCGGTGGCACCACGCTGCTCACCGAAACCTACCGGCCGTCGGAGCGCACGCGCGTGCAGGGCTTCAACGACACCGTGGTGTTCACGACGATGGCGATCTCATCGTCCAGCGCCGGCGTGCTGGTGAATGCGGAAGGCTGGGAAATCGTCAACTACACGGCGGCGCCGTTCATTGCCATCGCGCTCGTGGCGGCGGTCGCGCTGGCGCTGCGCTCGCGGCGCGCGGCGGCGGCGCTCTGAGCGCGCGTTGGCCGCCCAAACACGCCGCTGCGAGGCATACGGCTTTTCGCTGGAAGGCGCATCCATGACGGGCTTAGCGCCTGGATTTGGCTAAAGTCGACTTTTGGCATTTTTTCGTTCCAAGCCCGTCATGGACGCCATTTCAGGCAAAAGCCATTGTGCCTGTTTCGTGCACCGGCGCGCTCAACCGAGCCACAGCCGCGCGTTTTCGAACATGCGCAGCCAGGGCGAGCGCGTCCACCCGGGAGGGTGCCACGAGAAATTCTCGACACGGTGCGTGCGTTCAGGGTGCGGCATCAGCACATTGAAGCGACCGTCGGCGGTGGTCAGGCCGGTGATGCCGCCGGGCGAGCCGTTGGGGTTGATCGGGTAGGTTTCGCTCGGCTCGCCCCGGGCGTCGACGAAACGCAGCGTGACCAACGGCTGCGCAGCGTCGAACTGCGCTTCGTCGCGGAACTGCGCGAAGCCTTCGCCGTGGGCGACGACGATCGGCAGGCGTGAGCCTTCCATGCCTCGAAAGAGGATCGACGGTGAAGGCATCAGTTCGACCAGCGCGGTGCGGCACTCGAACTGCTCGCTGACGTTGCGCACGAACTTCGGCCAGTGCTCGGCACCGCGGATGATCGGCGCCATCTGGGCGAGCATCTGGCAGCCGTTGCAGATGCCGAGCGCGAAGGTGTCGTCGGCCTGGAAGAAGGCCTCGAACGGCTCGCGCAGCGCGGGGTTCAGGAGGATCGATTTCGCCCAGCCGGCACCGGCACCGAGCACGTCGCCATAGCTGAAGCCGCCGCAGGCGACGAGCCCCTTGAATTCGTCGAGCGTGTGGCGACCGCTCTGCAAGTCGGTCATGTGCACGTCCCAGGCCTCGAAACCGGCCTCGGTGAAGGCGAACGCCGTCTCGATCTGCGAATTGACGCCCTGCTCGCGCAGCACCGCGATCTTCGGGCGGGCGCCGCGCCCGATCATCGGCGCGGCGATGTTGACCGTGGCGTCGAAGCCGAGCACTGGCGCCAGCCGCGCCTCGTCGTCGAACACGCGGTCGAATTCGGCATCGGCGCAGTCGGGGTTGTCGCGCAGACGCTGGATTTCGATGCTGGTGGCGCTCCACGCAGCGTGCAGCGCCTGGCGCGCTTCATCGAGCAACGTGCGCTCGCCGTGACGCACGACGAGGCGGCCATCGGCACGCACGGTGGCGATCGCGTGCACCGGCAGGCCGTCGAAGGCCGCGCGTGCGACATCGAGGTCGGCGCGGCGAAGTTGCACCACGGCGCCGAGTTCCTCGTTGAAGAGGAGCGCCTCCGCGCCCGCGCCCGGGTGCGCCACCGCCAGCGCGTCATCGAGGCGCACGTCGAGCCCGCAGCGCGAGGCGATCATCATCTCGACCAGCGTGGCGAGCAGCCCGCCGTCGGCGCGGTCGTGGTAGGCGAGCGCGATGCCGGAAGCGTTGAGCCGTTGCATGCCGGCGAAGAAGCGGCGCAGGTCCTCCGCCGCGTCGCAGTCGGGCACGCTCTCGCCCATCTGCCCGAGCACCTGCGCGTAGATCGAGCCGCCCAGCCGCATGCGGCCGCGGGCGATGTCGACCAGCGCCAGCACGGTGTCCTCGCCGTCGGCGATCAGCGGCGTCAGCGTGCGCCGCACGTCGCTCACGTTGGCGAACGCGCTGACGATCAGCGACACCGGCGCGTGCACCGAGCGACGCTCGGCGCCCTCGCCCCAGGCCGTGCGCATGCTCATCGAGTCCTTGCCGACCGGAATGGCGATGCCGAGCGCGGGGCAAAGCTCCATGCCCACCGCGCGCACGGCGTCGTAGAGCGCGGCGTCTTCACCCGCCACATCGACGGCGGCCATCCAGTTGGCCGAGAGCTTGATGTCGCCGATGGCCTCGATGCGCGCGGCGGCGATGTTGGTGATCGCCTCGGCCACCGCCATGCGGGCGCTGGCGGCGGCGTCGAGCGCGGCGAGCGGCGTGCGTTCGCCCATCGCCATCGCTTCGCCCGCGATGCCGGTGAAGTCGCGCAGCGTGACGGCGCAATCGGCCACCGGCACCTGCCACGGCCCGACCATCTGTTCGCGCGCCGTCGAGCCGCCGACGAAGCGGTCGCCGATGGTGACGAGAAAGGTCTTGTCGGCCACCGTCGGGTGTTGCAGCACGCGATAGGCGGCATCGCGCAGCGACACGCCGCGCGCCTCGAGCGGCAGCCCACGGCGCGGCAGCCGCCGCGTCACCCGCTCCATCTTGGGCGGCTTGCCCAAGAGCACGGCGAGCGGCATGTCGACCGGCCGGTTGTCGAACTTCGCATCCGCCACGGTGAGGCGCCCCGAGCCATCGGCCACGCCGAGCACGGAGAACGGGCAGCGCTCGCGCTCGCACAGCGCGCGGAACGCGGCCAGACGATCGGGCGCAATGGCAAGCACGTAGCGCTCCTGCGATTCGTTGCACCAGATCTCGGCGGGGCTCATGCCGGGCTCCAGCGTCAGCACCTTGCGCAGATCGAAGAGCGCCCCGCGCGGGTCGTCTTCGCTGCCGGCATCGTGAACCAGTTCCGGCAGCGCATTCGACAGGCCGCCGGCGCCGACGTCGTGGATGGCGAGGATCGGGTTCGCCTCGCCCTGTCGCCAGCAGGCGTTGATGACTTCCTGCGCGCGGCGCTGCATCTCGGGGTTGCCGCGCTGGACGGAATCGAAATCGAGGTCGGCCGTGTTCTGGCCGGTGGTCATCGACGAGGCGGCGCCGCCACCCATGCCGATGCGCATGCCCTCGCCACCCAGTTGCAAGAGCAAGGTGCCGGCCGGAAACGCGATTTTCCGGACGTGGGCATCGGCCACGGCACCGACGCCGCCGGCGATCATGATCGGCTTGTGATAGCCGAGCACGGCGTCATCGACGCGCGCTTCGAAGGTGCGGAAATAGCCCGCGAGGTTCGGACGGCCGAACTCGTCGTTGAACGCGGCGCCACCGATCGGGCCCTGGATCATGATGTCGAGCGCGGAGGCGATGCGACCGGGCTTGCCGACGTCAGCAGTCGCCAGCTCCCACGGCTGCGGCAGACCCGGCAGACGCAGATGCGACGTGGTGAAGCCGGTCAGCCCCGCCTTCGGCATGGCGCCGCGTCCGGTCGCCCCTTCGTCACGGATTTCGCCACCAGCGCCGGTCGCCGCGCCAGCAAAGGGCGCGATGGCGGTCGGGTGGTTGTGCGTCTCGACTTTCGCCAGATAGTGCGTGCGGCCAGCATGAACACCGTAGCGCCCCTCGCCGTCGGGATGGAAACGCCGCGCGTCGCCGCCGGTCAGGATGGCGGCATTGTCGGAATACGCCACTTCGGTGCCTGCGGGCGACGCGGCATGGGTGTTGCGAATCATCGCGAACAACGACTGCGGCATCGCCTCGCCGTCGATCGTCCAGCGCGCGTTGAACACCTTGTGTCGGCAGTGCTCGGAATTGGCCTGCGCGAACATCAAGAGTTCGACATCGGTTGGGTCGCGCCCCAGTTCGGCAAACGCGGCGGCGAGGTAATCGATCTCATCGTCCGACAGCGCAAGGCCCAGCGCGGTGTTGGCCCGCGCGAGTGATGCGGCATCGCGCGGCACGCTGGCCAGTGGCTTGGGCGCTTGCGCCTCGAAGATCGCCTGCGCTGCCGCGAGGTCGGGCAGCACGGATTCGGTCATGCGGTCGTGGCAGAGCGCTTCGATCGCGCGCTTCGAGGCGGCGCTCGGCGCACGCGGCGTCGTCACGCGAAATGCGATGCCGCGCTCGACGCGCACCACGGCGTCGAGCCCGCAGTTGTGCGCAATGTCGGTCGCCTTCGAGGACCACGGCGACAGCGTGCCCAGGCGCGGCACCACGACGAAAGCGTGCTGGTGACGCGCATCGTCATCGTCGTCGAGTTCGGGGCCGTAGGCAAGCAAGGCATCGAGCCGCGCGTGCTCGCGGCGATCGAGCGCCCGATGCAAGGCCACGAAGTGATGGAACTCGGCGCGCACGGCCGTGACCCGCTCGTCCGCCAGCGCGGCGACGAGCTTGTGTTGACGAAACGACGAAAGCGCGGCGCAACCGCGAAGCGAAAGAAAGGTGGCTGACATGCGCAGGCGGGAGAACGAGTGCGGCGGTGGGGGCACCGATGCGCCCGTCGAAGGGCAGCGGAAAGCGCGATTTTAGCCGTCAGAGCAGGCCGGAAGCGCTTCTGAACGGACAGCAGGCGCGGCGCTCAAGGCACGCCGTACTTGTTGGGCAACTTGATGTTTTCTTTCATGTACTGGCTCATCGGCAGGCGGAAGGCGCCGCTCTCGAACCATTTGGCGTGAATCGCGCGGATCTCGCCCGAGGCGAACAGGCCGCCGATGACGTTGTCCATGAGCCGCGCGAAGCCCGGGTCGTCCTTGCGGTACATGATGCCGTACGGTTCGACCGAGCAAGCGTAGCCTCGATGCAACGAAGTGGAATCGAGGAGCCCCGCGTCACGAGTCCGCCCCGCCAATCCCCGCCAAACCGCATGGACACTGGGTTTTTGCCGATTCCAGGTGAAGCGCAATCCCTCGACGATCACCGCATTGGAATCCAATTGCCGGGAGGCTTGCCGGTGCCCGATCCCCCTCGCACCGCCGATTTCTTTCGCCAGCCGCTGGCCGAGATGATCGATCTTGACCACTCACTGGCGGTGCTGGCCAGCCGCTTGCCCTGGGCATCGTGCTGCGCGAGGTGGGACGCAAGAGCGAACAGGTAGCCGATGCATTCGCCATGGCACTGAGCAGCCGGCGCCCCAAGGAAAAGAACAAGCCTTGCCACGCTGGGGCAGCGCTCCGTTGAGCGCTGGGAGCGACAAAGGTCGTTCGCTCAAACTGGATGCTGCGTGAATTTTGCAGAACCGACTATTTGAGAGGCAAATGAGAGACCGCGTTGCGCAATTGCTCGGCTCGCCTGTGGTTGAGTTCCGCTTCACAGGCCAAACGACCGATCTCATGCGCGTTTCCCGCACCACCGCCGCTCAACGAAGCCGAAAACCTGCATTGGGTCTCGCGGTACTTGGAGAACGCCCGATTGGACTCGGCAAGTTTTGCCTTGGCTTGGTTTGCGTATTTGCTGTCCTCGTCCCATTGGGAGAGGGCTTTCGCCGCATTCGCCTCTGCTTGCTGCAATGCCTTTCGGCTGCTTTTGGCTTTTGTCGCCAGACAATCCCGCATTCCCGCCTGAGAGAAGGCGCTGCATTCTTCGTACATTTCCCGCTCTGTTTGAACGTGAACGACAATGTCGGGAGCAGCATGGACAAGCTCTGACAAGAGAAACATGCACGGCAAGGCAACGAGACTCATTGCGCGCATGGAGCAACCTTTCGTGTACGCACCAAGGATAGGCGCAATCACGTTTCTTGTCGCAAGTCGGATCTCTCCCGCATCGAGTTGTAGCGCGGCGGTGGGGGCACCGATGCGCCCGTCGAAGGGCAGCGGAAAGCGCGATTTTAGCCGTCAGAGCAGGCCGGAAGCGCTTCTGAACGGACAGCAGGCGCGGCGCTCAAGGCACGCCGTACTTGTTGGGCAACTTGATGTTTTCTTTCATGTACTGGCTCATCGGCAGGCGGAAGGCGCCGCTCTCGAACCATTTGGCGTGAATCGCGCGGATCTCGCCCGAGGCGAACAGGCCGCCGATGACATTGTCCATGAGCCGCGCGAAGCCCGGGTCGTCCTTGCGGTACATGATGCCGTACGGTTCGACCGAGAGGTATTTGCCGACGAAGTCGTACTGCGAGGGATCCTTCGCCTTGCTCGCAAGGCCAAACAGCAACGCGTCGTCGTTGGCGACCGCGGCAACCTCGCCGGAATCCATCTTCGCGAAGCCCTCGGCGTGATCCTTCACCAGCACGAGCTTCAGAGCGAGGTTGCGCTCGGCGCTGGTCTGGCGCACGAGTGTCTCGGTGGTCGTTTTCTCGGTGACGGCGACCGGCTTGCCGCGCAGGTCGGCGAGATCTTTGAGGTTGGAAGTCTTCTTCGCGAGAAAGCGCGCGCCGACGACGAACGTGGTGAAGCTGAACGCAACGTCCTTCTGGCGGCCGACGGTGTTGGTCGTGGAGCCGCATTCGACGTCGATGCGCCCGTCCTTGACGGCCGTGATGCGGTCGGCCGGCTTCACCATGACGTAGCGCAGCGCGAGGTCGGGCCGCTTGAGCTCGGCCTTCACCGCTGCGTAGACCTTGAGGCAGATGTCGACCGAGTAGCCGCGCGCTTGCCCGTCGCCATCGACGAACGAGAACGGCGCCGAACTTTCGCGATGACCGAGGCGAAATTCACCGTGCTCGCGGATGTCGGACAGCGTGTCGGCGTGAGCGGTCGCCATCGATCCGAGCGCAACCAACGCCCCCATGACCACCCACCAATGCTGCTTCGGCACCATGGCGCCCTCCCCCTTTCGATCGACGTGAATTTGCAGGAATCGCCGGCGCTCGCGTGGCCGGCGCTTGCGGAGGCCGGAACCGTCTTCGATCGCCCGCATGGCACGGATTTCTCCGATGCCACAAGCATAGCGAAAAACGGCGATCCGATCGGGGTTCATCGAAATCATGCATCGCCTGTGCCGCAAAAGGCATCGCCAAGCATTGCGTAACCCCGCCCCGGGCAACTACATTCGCGCTCTCTCTCCTTACCCAGGATTTTCGTCATGGCGACACCCCGCCCCACCGCTGCCGGCCTCTCCTACGTCCCGAACAACCCGAACAGCCCGTGGCAGATGTATCTGCAACAGGTCGATCGCGTGGCTCCCTACCTCGGACACCTCGCGCGTTGGGTGGAAACGCTGAAGCACTGCAAGCGTGTGCTGGCGGTGGACATCCCGATCAATCGCGACGATGGCACGGTGGCGCATTTCGAGGGCTTCCGGGCTCAGCACAATCTGTCGCGCGGCCCCGGCAAGGGCGGCGTGCGCTATCACCCCGATGTCACGATCGACGAGGTAATGGCGCTGTCGGCCTGGATGACGGTGAAGAACGCGGCGGTCAACCTGCCCTATGGCGGCGCCAAGGGCGGCATCCGCGTCGACCCGAAGACGTTGACACGACCGGAACTGGAGCGTCTGACACGGCGCTACACGAGCGAGATCGGGCTCATCATCGGCCCCGACAAGGACATTCCGGCGCCCGACGTCAACACCGACGCGCAGATCATGGCGTGGATGATGGACACCTACTCGATGAACGTCGGCGCCACGGCGACCGGCGTCGTCACCGGCAAACCGATCGCGCTGGGCGGCTCGCTGGGCCGCCGCGAGGCAACCGGCCGCGGCGTGTACATCACCGCTCGTGAGACGGCGCACGGCATGAAAATGCCGATCGAGGGTGCGCGTGTGGTGGTGCAGGGCTTCGGCAACGTCGGCGGTGTCGCGGCGCAGCTCTTCCACGAGGCGGGCGCCAAGGTGGTCGGCGTCCAGGACGTCAGCGGCTCGGCCATGAACGAGGCGGGCATCGACGTCAACGCGGCGCGCGACTACGTCGCCAAGGGTGGCAGCCTGATCGAGTTCAAGGGCGTGACCGCGATCAGCGAGAGCGATTTCTGGGCGCTGAAGAGCGACATCTTCGTGCCGGCCGCGCTGGAGAACCAGCTTACGGCGGAGCGCGCCCGCCATCTGTCGACGCGACTGGTTGTCGAGGGCGCCAACGGCCCGACGACGCCAGCGGCCGACGATGTGCTGCACGACCGCGGCATCCTCGTCGTGCCCGACGTCATCGCCAACGCTGGTGGCGTGACGGTGAGCTACTTCGAGTGGGTGCAGGACTTCTCGAGCTTCTTCTGGACCGAGGCCGAGATCAATAGTCGCCTCGAACGCATCATGGTCGACGCGCTGAAGGCGGTCGTGCATACGGCCGAAGAGCACAAGGTGTCGCTGCGCACGGCGGCGTTCATCATCGCGTGCAGCCGCGTGCTTGCAGCGCGCGAACAGCGCGGCCTGTATCCCTGATCGGCTCGCCGCTGCGCGACGCACCGGGTGGGCGCGGGTTCAGACGAACTCGCGCTCGCGCAGCCACTTGGTCGCGACGTATTTCTCGCCGGCGAGCACCGGCGCCCCACCGTGCAGCGTCCTGGTGTCGGGATGTGGCCGTGCATAACTGAAGAAAACGGCTGAACCCTTGACCGGTGCGACTTCGAAGCCGACATCGGGGAAGGTGGTCGCGCCGCCCTGTTCCGGCGCCTTGAGATACATGACGATGGTGCCAACGCGCTGCCCGCCACGGGCGAGGATGCGCGGCGTGCCCGGTTGCGCCGGGTCGAAATAGTCGTGGTGCGGCACGTATTGCGCGCCGTGGCGGTAGCGCAGCACCTGCAAGCCTTCGCCGTTTTCGTAGGGCCAGCGCACGAGCGCTGCCAGGCGCCGCTCGATGCGTTCGCATAGCGGGTTTTCGCCACGGTTGAAGAACATGCCGTCACTGGTGCGCGCGCTGTTCACCTCGTCGCCGCCGGTGCGGTTGTCGACCGTCAGCGAGCGGGCGAGCTTGGGCTGCGCGAGCGCGATGAGCTCGTCGCATTCGCCCTCGCTGAGCACGTTGCCAAACACGACGACGCGCGGATGCTGCATCACGCTCCAGACGGCAACGCGCCGGTCGGGCGTATCGACGTAATTGGCCGACCGATCGAGCTCGGGTTCGGGCAGGTTGCCGCTGCGGCTGACGGGCGCGCCCGGCCGCTCGGCGACCAATTGCTCGCCGAGCGCCTCGGCCACCGTGACGCGCACCACGTCGGCGTGCCAGCCGCTGGCCAGCGCCGAGCGTGAGAGGTTTTCCGCCGAGTGCCCGCGTGCGAGGCACTCGTTCAGCCATTTCAACAGTTCGGGGTTTGCATTCGCCATGACCCGAGTCTAGTGCAGTGTTTCGCTCTTCTTGGCACAAAAATGCGCGTCTTTTGGCTCAACTCTTCGTTGCCAATGCTCGCCATAGCTTGCTATTGCTGCGCTTTGCGC
>JAFEDD010000071.1 GCA_018241765.1 Pseudomonadota bacterium
AAGCCCGAATGGTCGGCGCAGATGTCGAACGTGCCGGCCGATTTCGACCAGGCCGAATATAGTCGCCAATGGACCGATCTCGGCGGACGCATTGAAAACGCTCTGCCGCTCGATCCCGCCAGCGATCGGGCCCAGGCCTTTCTCGACGAATGGAAAGCGCTGCTGAAGCCCTTCACGGACGTGGCGACGCCGGCAATGATGGCGGGCGCCAACCGGCTCTACGACAATATGGGCGAATGGCAGCACGAACAGAAACCGCCCTTTTCCATGCAGGTCTGGGCATTCATCAAGGCGGCGGGTGCCGCCCGCGCGGCCGCCTAGGCTTCGGCCACCAACGGGGCGACCTTGCCGGCGAATTCGGTGCGTTTCATCGTGAGGCGCGCCAGCTCGTTGAGGTCGCCCTGAATGCGCGTCGGCGTGATGCCGGTGAATCGCTTGATCTCGCGGATGCAGTGCGACTGATCGTAGAAACCCTGGTCGAGCAGCTCGGCCGTACACGCTTCGCCTTTTGCCAGGACCACCGCTGCCCTGAGCGCCCGGTACTTGCGGGCAAGCAGCTTGGGCGGAGAGCCGTAGAGCCGTTTGCACAGCCGTTCGACCTGCCGGCGCGACAGGCCCGTCGCGGAGACGAGATCGTCGACGCCCGGGCTGAGCCCGCTCTGCAGCCACTGATCGACCGTGCGCGTGAACCAGCGCGGCTGCTCATGGCCGCGCGCGACGAGGTCGCGGATCAGTGCGTTGCCGATCGCGACTTTCTCATCGAGCGAACCGGCCGCGCGCAGCCGGTCGGCAACCTGACGGAGCTCGCGGCCGAACAATTCGGTCGCGTCGATGACCCTATTGCTGAGCGTGGAAGCGTCGATCGCGATCATCGCGCCCCAACCGGCGGGAAGCAGCCCGGCGCCGAATGTCTCCGAAGGGCCATCGACCGTGATGTGCGTGATGCCTGTCGTGGGACCGACGATCTGGATTTGCGGCCCTTCCTGCTCGTGCCCGTCGGCAAAGCGGTAACGGCCGCGTCCGCTCAGCATGAAGCGGATCTGGGCGAGATCGGCGCGGTCGTTATCGGCGAAACGCCCGTTGCCGACCTGAAAATCGTAGAAGACGGACACGAAGTCCCTCAGCGCCGCATCGGGCGCGGCATAGTCGAGCGAAACCGCCACCATAATCTGCGTCCCTAGGGCTTTCCCTTTTGGGGACAGCATAGCCGATCGCGCACGAAAAAAGTAGGCTCGGCCGAAATAGCTTCGGCCGAGCCTGTAAAGGTAAAGAACCCCCAAGAATCTCAGGAGCCCTTCGGGTCGCACACCGTAATTACCGAATCCCCATCGGATTCGGATAGGACAGAATCGACATACCCGCGTTTTAGTGGGGCGTTATCCATGTTTGCGCGGCCGGCGCCTCGATCGTGCAGCACAGGCCCGACGGAGCGAAATCGAGCCGCACCGTGCCGTCCAGCTCAGCCGCCAAAGCCCGCTCCAGCATTCGCGAACCGAACCCGCGCCGCACGGGCGGCGCCACGGCCGGCCCTCCGGCTTCCCGCCAATGCAGGCGGAATCGATCGCCGTCGACCGACCATTCGATCGAGATCCGGCCGTCATTGTTCGACAACGCGCCATATTTGACGGCGTTGGTGCAAAGTTCGTGGATCGCCAGCGCCAGTGCCACCGCGACCTTGGGCGGCACGCGCAGGTCCGGCCCCGTCATCTCCACGCGATTGCCCGGATCGCAGGGCGCGGCCGCCGCGGCGATCACGTCGCCGAGTGATGCAGATTCCCAATTCTCGCGAGTCAGCAGATTATGCGCATCGGCCAGCGCCACCAGCCGCGCCTCGAATGCCGTGCGCAGCGCGGGATCGCCGCCGCCAAATGTCTGATGCGCCAGAGATTGGACGATCGCGAGCGTGTTCTTCACCCGATGATTGAGCTCGTGAATCAGCAGCCGCTGATGCTCTTCCTGCTGCTTGCGCTCGGTGATGTCGAGCGCGACGCCGATCACCCGGTCGAGGCCGCCTTCGGGCAGCAGCACGAAATCGGCGCTGATCAGCAGCCAGCGTATCTGCCCGCTGCTGAGGCGATAGCGGGCCTCGCTCTGGAAATGCGGCTTGCCGGTAGCCAGCGACGCGCCCGCGGCCTTGCGCAGCCGCTCCATATCTTCGGGCTCGATGCGGCCGCGGATTTCGTCGTAGGAAACGTCGCGCGTCTCGATGAAGCCGAACAGACGATTGAGTTCGCTCGAATGGAGGACGCGGCCCGCGCGCACATCATATTCCCAGACCGCCATGCGCCCGGCGTCCATCGCCAGGCGCAGGCGCAGCTCGCTGGCGCGCAGCGCCGCTTCCGTTTCGTGGCGCCGGGTCACGTCGATGCTCGCCGCCAGGACGCCGAAGGGGGAGCCATCTGGCTTGCGGATGAGATTCACCGAATTGTCGACCCAGATGATCGAGCCGTCGGGGCGGACATAGCGCTTCTCGATCCGATAGGGCGTGCCGTCGCGGACCGCCGCTTCGAACAGCGGCACATTCTCTGTCAGATGGTCCGGATGCGTGATGTCCTGCATCCGAAGCGTCAGCAACTCGGCGCGGCTGCGTCCGACCATCTCGCAGAACCGGTCGTTGACAAGGGTGAAGGTGCCGGACAAGTCCACTTGCGCAAGCCCCGCCGCGGTCTGCGCGAAGATCGCGGCCAGTTCCGCCTCATTGTCGGCGGGGGCCCAGTCGGGCCGGGGATCGACGATCGGGGCCATGTCCAGGGAGCGGAACCTAACCCAAGGGGCGGCCCGTCGCCAGCGCGGGAATGACAGCGGCGGCCGGGGCCGCTAAGGAGCCGCGCATGGCTACCGCTCAAACGCTCGCTCCGGATACTTTGCCGGTCACCCTCGCCGATATTCAGGCGGTGGCGGCCCGCATTGCCGGCTCGATCGTGCGCACGCCGACACTCCATTCGCAAACCCTATCGCAGCTGATCGGCGCCAGCGTCTGGCTGAAGTTCGAAAATCACCAATTCACCGCCGCGTATAAGGAGCGCGGTGCGCTCAACACCTTGCTGCAGATGGATCCGGCGGCGCGCGCCAAAGGCGTGATCGCCGCCTCGGCCGGCAACCATGCGCAGGGTCTTGCCTATCACGGCAACCGACTCGGCATTCCGGTCACGATCGTGATGCCCAAGCCGACGCCGACGGTGAAAGTCACGCAGACCGAAGGCCATGGCGCCACGGTGATTCTGGAAGGCGAGACGTTCGACGCCGCCTATGCCCATGCGCGCGAACTGGAAGTCGAGCGCGGCCTGACCTTCGTCCATCCGTTCGACCAGCCGACGATCATCGCGGGCCAGGGTACGGTCGCGCTCGAAATGCTGGCCGATGCGCCGGCGATCGACACTTTGGTCATCCCGATCGGTGGCGGCGGCCTGTTTTCCGGCATGGGCACAGCCGCGCGCGGCCTGAAACCCGGCATCGAACTGGTCGGCGTCCAGGCCGAGCTTTATCCGTCCATGTACGCGGCGGTGAAGCATGTCGAGCTGCCCTGCGAGGGCGATACGCTCGCCGAAGGCATCGCGGTGAAGCGCCCCGGCGACCTCACGCGCCGCTTCGTCGAGGCGCTGGCCGACGATGTGCTGCTCGTCTCGGAAGCCGATCTGGAGCGTTCGGTCAGCCTGCTCGTCCAGATCGAAAAGACGGTGGTCGAGGGCGCAGGCGCCGCGGGACTCGCCGCGCTCCTCGCCCATCCGGAACGGTTCAAGGGCCGCGAGGTCGGCATCGTGCTGTGCGGCGGCAATATCGACACGCGCCTGCTCGCCAACGTGCTGCTGCGCGATCTCGCCCGTTCGGGCCGCCTCGCCCGCTTGCGCATCCGCCTGCAGGACCGGCCCGGCGCCTTGTTCCACGTCGCTCGCGTTTTCCACGAGCAGCAGGTCAACATCATCGAAGTCTACCATCAGCGCGTGTTCACGACGCTGCCGGCCAAGGGCCTGATCACCGATATCGAGTGCGAGACACGCGACCGCGCCCATCTCGACCGGCTGATCGCGGCGCTGCGCGAGGCCAATTACGAAACCAGCATGGTCGAACTCGGCTAAGCCTCACAAGAAAGAACGTAAACGCGCTTTTCATTGAAGCGCGGGTAGCGAATAAGCGTTTTGGTCAGGCGGGACGCGATTCCCGCCGCGAGAGGGACTGTCGTGAGCGCACCATTCCGGTTTCCACGATTCTTCGTGACCAGTCCCAATCCCTGCCCGTATCTGCCGGGCAAATTCGAGCGCAAGGTCTTCACCGAGCTGAGCGGCGCGCATGCGTC
>JAFEDD010000072.1 GCA_018241765.1 Pseudomonadota bacterium
CATTACGAATGCGCTGCTCTACCAACTGAGCTATTCCGGCTTTGCCTCGCACGCCTGACGCGGCGAGTGTCCAGGTTGTCGCATCAATGCGCTCGGTGGCAGGGGCGAACCCTTGCTGTGAGGCACGACGCGACGTAGCCGATAATTATGCCACGATTTTTTTGCGACGCGTCGCTCCTCGAATGAAACTCTCGCGCATCATGGGCTTCCACGCCGTCGTCGCCCGCCTGCAGCGGCGCCCGGATTCGATCGTCGAATTGTTCGTGTCGAACGCGCGCGACGATGAGCGGACGCGTCGCCTGCTTGCACTGGCCGAAGCCTCTGGCGTCGAGGCAAAACACGTCGAACCCGCTCGCCTCGTGGCGCTCGCACAGTCCGATGAGCATCAGGGCGTCGTCGCGCTGATCGAACGCGATGACGAGGCCGGCGGCAGCGCTGATTTCGACGCCGTGTTGGCGGCAAGCCTCGGCCGCCCCACGCCACCGCTCTTTCTGCTCCTCGATCAGGTGCAGGACCCGCACAATCTGGGCGCCTGCATTCGTAGCGCCGACGCCTTTGGTGCCAACGCCGTGATCGTGCCCAAGCATGGTTCGGCGCCGTTGTCGGCCGTCGCCTTGAAGGCCGCGAGCGGCGCCAGCGAGACGACGCCCGTGTGTTATGTGAACAACCTCGCGCAGTGCATCGAAACGCTGCAAGGCGCAGGCATCTGGGTGCTCGGCGCCGAGATGGAAGGCGAGGCGACGCTCTTCGATGCCTCGCTCGACGGGCCGATCGCGTGGGTCATGGGCAACGAGGGGCGCGGCCTGCGCCGCTTGACGCGCGAGCGCTGCGACGCCTTGGTGGCGATTCCGATGCAAGGCGCGGTGGAGAGTCTGAACGTGTCGACGGCGGCCGCGGTGTGCCTCTACGCCACGCAGGCGGCGAGGGCGAAACGCGCGGCCACCGCGGCGCGCTGACCGACGGCGCGTCGCGTTGCGTTTGACGGGCGGGGTACTATTGCCATCCCGACACGATCCGGTTGCGCATGCTTGCCTTCGTACTCCGACGTCTCTTTCAGGCCGCCCTGGTGATGCTGGCCGTCGCCTTCGTCGCGTTTTCGTTGTTCAACTACGTGGGCGATCCGGTCAACATGATGGTCGGGCAGGACGCCACACCCGAACAGAAGCAGGAACTGCGCGAGAGCCTCGGCCTCGACAAACCTCAATATGTGCAGTTTGCGGTGTTCGTGAAGAACGCGCTGCACGGTGATTTCGGGCTGTCACTGAAGCAGGGGCGGCTGGTGTCCACGCTGATCAAGGAGCGGATGCCGGCGACGCTGGAACTGGCGTTCGTGGCCGGCGCGCTGGCGCTTCTCGGCGGCCTCTTGATGGGCGTGTACACGGCGCTGCGCCGCGATGGCTGGCTGTCGCAGTTCCTGCTGACCGTGTCGCTGATCGGCGTGTCGCTGCCCAACTTTCTGATCGGCATCCTGCTGATTCTGCTGTTCGCCGTGACGCTGCCGTGGCTCCCCTCGTACGGGCGCGGCGAGGTCACTTCGCTGGGCTGGTGGACGACGGGCTTCCTGACGACGAGCGGATGGCGCGCGCTGGTGCTCCCGGCGGTCACGCTGTCGCTCTATCCGATGACGCTGATCATGCGGCTCGTGCGCAGCGAAATGCTCGAGGTGCTGCGCACGGACTACATCAAGTTTGCCCGCGCGCGCGGACTCACCGATCGTGCCGTGCATTTCGGGCACGCCCTGAAAAACACGATGGTGCCGGTGATGACGATCACCGGTTTGCAACTGGGCTCGATCATCGCGTTCGCCATCGTCACCGAAACCGTGTTTCAGTGGCCGGGCATGGGCTTCCTCTTCATCCAGTCGGTGCAGTTCGCCGACATTCCGGTCATGGCGGCGTATCTGGTGTTGATTTCCCTGGTGTTCGTCACCATCAACCTGATCGTCGACCTGCTCTACTACGTGGTCGACCCGCGCCTGCGCATCGAGCGCACGGCCGGCGCGCACTGAACGCGGACGAATCATCGCGAGGAGGCGATATGTACAACCCCAACAAGGCGACCCAGCACATCCGCGACTTTCACGCCGAACTCACCGATCTTCGGCGCGACATCCACGCCAACCCGGAGCATGCCTACAAGGAGACACGCACCGCAGCGCTCGTCGCCGAGCGGCTGCGCGCCTTTGGTGTCGATGAGGTGCACACCGGCATCGGCACGACCGGCGTCGTGGGCGTCATTCGCGGTGCACGTCCGGGCAAGCGCGCCGTCGGGCTGCGCGCCGACATGGACTGCCTCGCGATGACCGAACAGACACGCCTGCCCTACGCGTCGCGCCATGCGGGCTACATGCACGCCTGCGGCCACGATGGCCACACCACGATGGCGCTCGGCGCGGCGCGCTATCTGGCCGCCACGCGCAACTTCGCTGGCACCGTCTACTGCGTGTTCCAGCCGGCCGAAGAAGGGCAGGCGGGCGCCCGAGCGATGATCGAAGACGGTCTCTTCGAGCGCTTTCCGATCGATGCCTTCTACGCGCTCCACAATGCGCCGTGGGTGCCCTACGGGCAGATGGCCGTGCGCAATGGCGCGATGATGGCAGCGGCCGATCGCATCGAGATCATCGTCGAGGGCAAGGCCGGGCATGGCGGCATGCCGCAGTTCGTGGCCGATCCGATCCTCGCCGCGTCGCATGTCATCACCGCCATCCAGTCGATTGCCTCGCGCAACGTCGATCCGGCCGACACCGCCGTCGTTTCGATCTGCGCCATCGAGGCCGGAAACATGAACGCATCGAACGTGATTCCGCCGCGGGTGCGCATGGTGGGCACCGTGCGCACCTATCGGACGGATACGCGGACGCTGGTGGCCGAGCGTCTGGCAGCAATCGTCGCCAACACCGCGGCCGCCTTCGACGCGGTGGGCAAGGCCGAGTTCGTCGAAGGCTATCCCGCCACCGTCAATACGCCGCGCGAAGCGAGCCTTGCCGCCGAAGTCGGCCGCGGCATCTTCGGCGCAGAGAACGTCCTGACCGAACTGTTTCCGAACACCGGTGGCGAAGACTTCGCGTTCTTCCTGCAACAAGTGCCCGGTGCCTACATCTGGATCGGGCAGGGCACGGACACGAGTTGTCCGCTGCATCACCCCGGTTACGACTTCGATGACCGCGTGATTCCGAACGGCGCCGGCCTCTTGGCTGCGATCGCCGAGCGGGAGCTTGCGGCCGAATGACAACTCAACCACTGGGAGCCAACCATGCTGGCACTGAAAATCATGTTGACGATCTATGTCGTCGTCGCGGTAGTCGCGGTGGCGTACGCGCTCATCTGGCCGCGCGTGCAGCGCTGGATGATTGCGCGCGGAGCGCGCGACGCCAATTGGATGATTTTTGGCGACGATCCTCCCGGCTTCAAACAGTTGCAGGATGAACTGAAGGAACAGCGACGCAAACCATGAAACTGAACGACCTTCCCACCACCTTCGTCGACGATCTGGTCGCCATCCGGCGGGACATCCACGCCAATCCGGAGCTCGGCTTCAACGAGGTGCGCACCTCGAAGCTCGTGGCCGAGCGGCTGCGCGCCTTTGGCGTCGACGAGGTCCACACCGGCATCGCCAAGACCGGGGTCGTCGGCGTCATCCGCGGCACGCGCAGTGGCGGCAGCATCGGGTTGCGCGCGGACATGGATGCGCTGCCGATGCCCGAGAAAAACACCTTTCTCCACGCCTCGCAGGCGAACAAGGTGATGCACGCCTGTGGTCACGATGGGCACACGACGATGGTGCTGGGTGCGGCACGCTATCTGGCCGAGACGCGCAATTTCGCCGGCACCGTGCATCTGATCTTCCAGCCGGCCGAGGAGGGCGGCGGCGGCGGCCGCGTCATGTGCGAAGAGGGGCTCTTCAAGCGCTTCGACTGCGAGCGTATCTTTGCCGTGCACAACCGGCCCGAGCTCGCGCTTGGCAAATGGGGCACGCGGGTGGGGCCGTTCATGGCCGCGGCCGACAGTTTCACCATCGAAATCAATGGCCGTGGCGGGCACGCGGCACGACCGCATCTGCTGTGTGATCCGATGGTGGTGGCGGCCAACGTGATCCTCGCCGCGCAGACCATCGTCTCACGCAACGTGAGCCCGCTCGACACGGCGGTGGTCGGCGTCAGTGCCGTCGAGGGCGGTAATCTTCCGGCATCGAACGTGGTGCCCGACAAGGTGGTGCTCACGGGCACCGTTCGTACGTACGACCGTGCCGTGCAAGACCTGATCGAAGCGCGGCTGGGCGAGATGGTGGCGGGCGTCTGCGCGGCGCATCGCGCGCAGGGCGTTCTGCGCTACGAGCGCGGTTATCCACCGGTCGTCAATACGGCAGCCGAAGTCGAGTTCGCGCGCAGCGTCGCGGCGGAAGTCTGGGGCGAAGACAACGCCGACGCCAACTACGTGCCCTCGATGGGCGGCGAAGACTTCTCCTACATGCTGCTCGAGCGACCGGGTTGCTACTCGGTCATCGGGCAAGGCACGCCGGGCGCTCCGGTGGTGCCGCTGCACAACACGCGCTACGACTTCTGCGATGCGATCATCCCGAGCGGCGTGCGCTATTTCTCGCGCCTGGTCGAGCGTGGTCTGCCCGTCTGAACGCTGACCCCACGAAACGGAACCGTACCTTGGACGCCGTCAAACGTTTTTTCGACAGCGATATCTGGTGGAGCTTCAAGCGCTCTCCGCTCACCGTGACGGCGGCGGTGCTCGCCCTGATCTGCATTCTCGGCGCCGCGCTGGCGCCCGTGCTGGCGCCGCACAACCCCTACGATCTCGCGCAGATCTCGCTGCTCGACTCGAACCTGCCGCCAACGTGGCTCGACGGCGGCAACCCGGGTTTCAAACTCGGAACCGATCAGCAAGGCCGCGACATTCTGTCGACGATCATGTACGGCAGTCGCGTCTCGCTGCTGGTGGCGGTGGCGGCGGTGCTGATGTCGATTGCGCTCGGCGTCGGGCTCGGACTGGTGGCTGGGTATGCCGGTGGTCGCACCGACAGCGTGATCATGCGTCTGGCGGATATCCAGCTCACGTTCCCGGCCATTCTCGTCGCGCTTCTGATCAGCGGCATCGGACGCCAGTTCGTGCCGCGCGACCTGCAGGATGCGCTGGCCCTCTACGTCATCATTTTCTCGATCGGTCTCACCGGCTGGCCTCAGTACGCGCGGACGGTGCGCGGCGCGACGCTGGTCGAGAAGAACAAGGAATACGTGCAGGCGGCGCGGGTGATCGGCGTGTCGCCGGCGTCGATCATGGTGCGCCATGTGCTGCCCAACGTGCTCGGGCCGGTGCTGGTCATCGCCACGCTGAACGTGGCCAACGCGATCATCGCCGAGGCGACGCTCTCGTTCCTCGGCGTGGGCATGCCGCCAACGCAACCGTCCCTTGGCACGTTGATCAGCGAGGGGCAGAACTTTCTGCTCTCCGGCGAATGGTGGATCACGGTGTTCCCCGGGATCGCGCTGATCGTCATGGTGATTTCCGTCAACCTGGTCGGAGACTGGCTGCGCGATGCGCTGAATCCGAAGCTCCGCTGATAGGAGGTTTGCATGAACCGGCTCACACGAACAGGCTCGAAGGCGCCGCGCGCGACTCGCCTCGCACTGGCTGCGGCCGCCACGCTCTGGCTCGTCGGCTGCGCCCAGCAGTGGGACAGTGTCCTCGACGGGCGGCTCTACACCCGCACGTACATGCATCGCTACCCGGTCGTCATTGCCGCCGTCGACGGCGTGTCGACGGCGTTCGTTCCGGTGCGCGTCGATGCCGGCGTGCACCGGCTCAGCATCGACGCGCCCCCGGTGGCGGGTTTCCATCTGCCCGACCGGCGCGAATTCACCTTCAAGGTCGAGAAATGCGTGCGCTACTGGCTTGCCGCACAACGCGCGAACGCGTTTTCGCACGATTTCGAGCTGGTCATCGATCATGCCGAGGTCATGGGGGGGTGCAATCCGGCCAGCGGCGCACCGGCGCAGGCCGTCGTGCTGCCCAGTGACCTGAGTCAGATCGATCCGCCGCGACCGATTCCGATGCCGAAGCGCCCCTGAACGGTCATCTGCGCCAATCCCCTCCACCGCCAACGGAACGCCGTGTCGACGCCATCTCCCGTACTCGAAGTCAAGGACCTGCACATCGAATTTCCGACGCGCCGTGGCGTGCTGAAAGCGGTGGATGGGGTTTCATTCAGCATCGCGCCAGGCGAAGTGCTCGGCGTGGTCGGTGAATCCGGCGCTGGCAAGTCGCTGACCGGAGCGGCCGTCATCGGCTTGCTCGAACCGCCGGGGCGCATCGCCAGCGGGCAGATTCTGCTCAACGGGCAGCGCATCGACAATCTGCCCTACGAGCAGATGCGGCGGATTCGCGGCCGCCAGATCGGCGCCATCTTCCAGGACCCGCTTACCTCGCTGAATCCGCTCTACACCGTCGGGCGGCAGTTGGTGGAGACGATCCAGACCCACCTCGACCTCGACGACGGCGCGGCGCGCGACCGTGCCATCCGACTGCTCGAAGAGGTGGGCATCCCCGCCGCGCGTGAGCGCATCGGACACTTTCCGCATCAGTTCTCGGGTGGCATGCGCCAGCGCGTCGTCATCGCGTTGGCGCTCGCCGCCGAACCGAAGGTGATCATCGCCGACGAACCGACGACCGCGCTCGACGTGTCGATCCAGGCGCAGATCATCACGCTCCTCAAGCGCCTGTGCCGCGAGCACGGCACCTCCGTCATGCTGGTGACGCACGACATGGGCGTCATCGCCGAGACGGCGGACCGGGTGGCCGTCATGTACGCCGGCCGCATCGCCGAGATCGGGCCGGTGGCCGACGTCATCCACAAGCCGCAACACCCCTACACGGTCGGGCTGATGGGCTCGATTCCCGAATTCGACAGCGAACGCGAGCGCCTGATCCAGATCGACGGGGCCATGCCGCGGCTGGATGCCATCCCGCCAGGCTGCGCCTTCAATCCGCGCTGCGAACGGGTGTTCGACCGTTGCCGGCAAGCGCGCCCCGAATTGATGCCGGCCGCAACGTCGCTTGCCGCCTGTTGGCTGCACGAGGGGAGGGCTTAGGCATGAGCGCACTGGTCGAACTCGCCAACGTCAGCAAAACCTTCGATGTGTCGCCGCCGTGGCTGAACCGCGTCATCGAGCGCAAGCCACCCACCTACCTGCACGCCGTCAGCGACGTGAGTTTCAGCATCGCCCGCGGCGAGACGCTGGCGCTGGTCGGCGAATCGGGGTGCGGCAAATCCACCGTCGCGCGCTTGATCGTCGGCCTCTACGCGCCCAGCGCCGGCAGCGTTCGCGTCGACGGGCAGGACATGGCGGTGGCCGTCAAGGGCAACGATGAGGCGGCGCGTGCCCTGCGGCGCAAGGTCCAGATGATCTTCCAGGACCCCTACGCCAGCCTCAACCCGCGCTGGCGCGTGGCCGACATCGTCGCCGAGCCGATCCGCACGCACAAACTCATCACCGACCGCGCCGCACTCGACAAGCGCGTGGCCGAACTGCTCGGTTTCGTCAAGCTCACGGCCAAGGACGGCGAAAAGTATCCGCACCAGTTCTCCGGCGGGCAGCGTCAGCGCATCTCGATCGCCCGGGCGCTGGCGAGCAACCCGGAATTCCTGATCTGCGACGAACCCACGTCGGCGCTCGACGTCTCGGTGCAGGCGCAGGTGCTGAACCTGATGAAGGATTTGCAGCGCGAGATGGGATTGACCTATCTCTTCATCTCGCACAACCTGCAAGTCGTGCATCACATCGCGGACCGCGTCGGCGTGATGTATCTCGGCCGCTTGGTCGAACTCGGCGACAAGCGCGCCGTGTTCGGCGATCCGCAGCACCCTTACACGCGCATGCTGCTCGACGCCATCCCCGACTTGCAGATGACGGGCAAGGCGCGCACGCCGGTCGCCGGCGAAGTGCCCAATCCGCTCAATCCGCCGTCGGGTTGCGCCTTCAACCCGCGTTGCCCGAAGCGCTTTGCGCCGTGCGACCGAGAGCGCCCCGAACTCGCCACGTTCAAGGGGCGCGACGTTGCCTGCTTCGCGGCGCGAAACCCGATTTGAGCACCGACGCCGCGCTCATCTCGCTGAAATTTCGGAACAACTTTTAGCCGAAAGGCGCATCCATAACGGGCTTCCAGCCGAATTTTGCGCAAAGTCGAGTTTTGGCCATTTTCAGCGCCAAGCCTGTCATGGATGCGCTTTTCACGAAAAAGCTGTTGACTCAAACGGCGGCTTGCGTCCCTCGAAACGCACGTCGTCAGTGCAGCACGACCTGACCGGCGCCGGGTGGCAGACCCGTTTGCAGGGGTGAGGCGTGGTGGACGACGAGGCGCCAGCCTTGCGGGGCGCGCAGAAACACGTTGGTCATGAACACCGGTCCGCGCGGCTGCGATTCTTCGCCGACGTAGATCCACTCGATCGCGTGTTGCGTGACCATGCCGACACTGCTGTGCCAGGATTCATCGCGAAGCTCGATGCGCATGCGGGCCGAATCGCGAAAGATGCTGTCCCACGCCGAGCGCACCGCGGCGTAGCCGTACACCGGCGCCGCCGCAGGGTGCACGCAGCAGATGTCTTCGTCCTCGGCCCACACGGCCATCAAGGCGTCGACATCGGCCTGCGCGAACGCCTCGTAGAAGGCGCGCGAACAGTCTTCGGGGGTGGCAAAAAACGCTTGCGTCGTCATGCACCGATTGTAGTGACTGGCGTTGGCGGCGCCCCGGCCGCACGGGCGCCGCTAGTCATGCTGAGGTTCCCTAAAATGCCGCGATGATCGTTTTCGCGCTGCGCCCGTCTTGGTGATGAACGCCGGCTTGCTGCTGCGGCACGACTTTCTCGATCGTCCGCACCCCGTGCTTGCACGCTGGTCCGCGATCTGGGTGGTGGCCGTCGCGGCCTCGGTGCCACTCGGCAGCGCCGCGACCAACGTGCTCGGTGGGTGCCTGCTGTTGACGCTGATCGCCGCCGGAGGCTACCGTGCGCACTGGCAGCGCTGGCGTCGCCACCCATTCGCGCTCGCAACACTCGTGCTCTGCGCGGTCATCTTTCTCGGGGTCAGCTACAGTCACGCGCCGGCGGACGAAATTCGTCGTTCGCTCACCAAGTACGCGCGCCTGCTCTACGCACCGATCGCCATCGCCTGCCTGACCGACGCGACGTGGCGCCGGCGCGCGCTGCTGGCGTGGATGGCGGCGATGCTCCTCACTCTCGCGTTGTCGTACGTGCACGTGCTATGGGCATTTCCGCTCGCGCGAGCAACGCGCGAACTTCAGTTCGGCGACCACTACATCTTCAAGCATCACATCACCCAAAACGTGATGATGTCGGTGTTCGTCATCGCCGCGTTGGCGGAAGCCTGGCGGCTGCGGCTCACGCTGGCGGTGAAGCCGGATGCGACCAGCCGGCGACTCTGTGTGGCGTGGCTCGTGGTGGCCGTGCTCGCTGCCATCAACGTGCTGTTTTTCGTGCTCGGTCGCGCCGGGTATCTGACGCTGCTCGTCAATTTGGCGGTGCTACCGGTCGTGGCGATGGTGTCGGCGCGCGATCGACGGCTGTTGCTGGTCACGGCAGCGCTTGCGTTGGTTGCCACCGTCGCCGCCGTCAGCAGCGAATCGGTCGAGCAGCGATTCCACAACGCCATCAGCGAGGTCGAATCCTCGCAGGAGCACGGCATCACGACCTCGATCGGGCAGCGCATCGAATACGCCAGCAAGTCGCTCGAACTGATCGCCAAGCGTCCGCTGCTCGGCTTCGGAACGGGCAGCTACGCGATGGAATATTGCCGCATCGCAAAGTCCGCCGAATGGTGCCGCCTCGGCGCCTATAACCCGCACAATCAGTTTCTGTTCATCGCCGTGCAGTTCGGCCTGCTCGGGCTCGCGGCGCTGCTCGCGTGGCTGGTGAGCGCGGGGCGTGCCATGGCGCGCCTGCCGTTGCCCGAGCAGATGGTCGGTTTCGCGTTGCTTGCGACGCTGATCGTGCATTCACTGCTCGACTCGCCGCTCTACATCGTCACCGAAGGGACGTGGTACCCGTTGCTGCTGGGCATCCTCGCGGCAGGGGCCTATGACGATGTGCGCAACAAGTCTGCGGCGAGCGCGGCGACTTCGTCGACCGACGGCCAGTCCGGATAGCGCTGAACGATATGGACGCCGGGGCCACGGGGGCCCCATTGTTCGACCTTGGTGGGGCCGAGCACGCTCAGCAACCGGCCCCCGACCGAGGCCGCCATATGCCCCGGCCCGGTGTCGTTCGCGATGGTCAGGCTTGCGTCGCGCAGCACCGCAGCGTAGGGGCCCAGCGCGAGCCGTTCGAGCCGTTTGGCCGAAGGGCAGAGCGCGCGCGCCATGGCCACCTCGTCAGGGCCGGGGGCAAGCACCAGGTCGCGCCCGCTCGCCGAGAGCCGCTCGGCGAGCGCCGCGAAATGCGGCCACTTCTTGTCGAGTTTCTCGAAGGTGCCACCGGCAAACGGAACGAGCACGACATAGCCGGGCCGCACGCCCGCGGCAGCCAGCGCGTCGCGCGCCAGCGCCTCGGCGGCCGTGCTGATGCGCAATTCGGCGCGCGAAGGCGGCGGCGTCGTATCGCCCAGAAAGGCACCGGCGAGCCGCCAGTAGGAGTCGAGCGCGTGCTCGCCATAGACGATGCGGGCGCGGCCCTTGAGCCACAGGCTTCGCGCTTCGACGGCGTAGCCGAACGGTCGCAACCCGGCCAAACGCATCTCCATCGCGCTCGAAAACGACGTGGCGAAGGTGATGGCATTGCAGCCGTCGTCGAAGCCAGGGTTCGCCGCGCGCAGCGCAGCGGACACCGTGCGCAGCAGCGAGCGTCGCGCGTTGAACCCCTTCGGATAGGGGTGCACGGGCCAGCCGTGTGCCTCGAGCAGCGAACGCGCCCACGGCTTGCCCACCAGATGCAGCGCATAACCGACGGCCCTGAGGCGCTCCAGCGCCGGCAGCAGCAGCACGACGTCGCCGATGAAATTGCGGATGCGCACCACGAGCGGCTTGGGAGAGGCGAGGGCGGCTTCGGGCAGGGCGGGCACGGACGGCGATCACGGATAATCAGGCCCGTCATGCTAACAACACCCTATTGCCCATGAGCGCCGTTTCGTCTCCGTCACCGTTCGCGCGGCACGCCGTCGACGCCAGCGCCATCGAGCGCTTCCACGACGCCTGTCTGGCGTGGAGCGAATGGCCCGCCAGGCTGCCCGATTTCGCCACCGACGACGTGTGGCACTGGATCGCCACCAATCACCGCAACAACAGCCGCCTGTGGGATGAGGAAGACCTCGCACGGCGCACCCGCGCGAGCGATGCCGAAATCACCGCCAACAAGCGCGCGATCGACGGCTTCAATCAGGCGCGCAACGACGCCACCGAGCGCGTCGACGAGTTTTTGCTGCTCTCGCTCGGGCTGGTCGAACCAGCGACGGCGGCGAGCGATCGGCCGCTCGCCCGCGTCGCGCCCGGCGCACGCCTGAACAGCGAAACGGCGGGCAGCATCATCGACCGCATGTCGATCCTCGCGCTGAAGATCCGCGCCATGACGGCGCAGACCCTGCGCGACGACGTCGACGAAGCGCACCGCGCCGGCTCGCGGCTGAAACTCGCACGCCTTCGGGAACAGCGTGACGATCTCGGCGCCTGTCTCGATCAGCTGCTCGCCGACAGCCGTGGCGGGCGCGCCTACTTCAAGGTCTACCGCCAGTTCAAGATGTACAACGATCCTCGCTTCAATCCGGCGCTGGTGGCGGAAGCGGCGCAGGCGGCCGCGCGCAAGCCTTAGCGCACCGACACGGCGCGCACACCCGCGGCAGCGTCGATCACACCGCGCAGCGCGACGGCCCGCACCGCTCACGACGTGAAGATTCTCATCGTCAAGACCTCATCGATGGGCGACGTCGTGCACGCCATGCCGGCCATCACCGACATCGCCGCGCACCTCCCCGGCGCGACGATCGACTGGGTCGTCGAAAAGCCCTTCGCCGCGCTGCCAGCGATGCACCCGGCCGTGCGCCGTGTGATTCCGATCGCCTGGCGCAAGTGGCGGCGCTCGCTGTGGCGCGCCGACACCCGTGCCGCGATCGCCGACGCCCGCCGTGCGCTGAAGGCGGAGCGCTACGATCTGGTGCTCGATCTGCAGGGACTCGTGAAGAGCGTGCTTTGGGCGATGCAGGCCGCCGGGCCACGCGCGGGCTACGATCGGGCCAGTGCCCGCGAACCCTTGGCGGCGCTGGCTTATCAACGCACCGCGACGGTCCCGAAATCGCTGCACGCAGTCGAGCGATCGCGCCGTCTGGCTGCACAGATTCTGGGCTACGACCTCGGGGGCGCGCCGCCGCGTTTTTCTCTCGTGCCGCCGGCGGGTTCGTGGCGCCCCTCGGCCGAGCGCTACGCGGTGCTGATCAGCGGTGCGAGTCGCCCCGAAAAGCTCTGGCCCGAAGCGTCCTGGCGGCGCATCGCCGCACGCTTGCAATCCGCCGGATACATGCCCGTTTGGCTCTGGGGCAGCGCGGACGAAGCGCGGCGCAGCCAGCGCCTCGCCGATGCGGCAGGCGGTGAGGTGCCGCCGTTCCTCACGGTGGCGGACGCCGCCGCCGTGCTCGCTCGTGCCTCGGTCGTGGTCGGGCTCGACACCGGGTTCAGCCACATCGCGGCGGCCTTTGCGGTGCCGACGGTGGGCATCTACTGCGATCACGAACCCGGCCTGGTCGGCCTCACGGGCGACGGTTACGTCGCGAGCATCGGCGCGCGCGGGCAAACGCCCTCCGTGACCGAGGTCGAACCGCTCGTGGACGCCGCGCTCGCCACCGTTGCAAAGCCGGCAGATTGACCGCATATTTGCTGAATCGCTCCGGCCACCCCGGCCATGGAGCCGACCATGATCCACGATGCAGTTCAAGGACTACTACCAGATTCTGGGTGTCGACAAGAAGGCCACGGCGGAAGACATCAAGAAGGCGTTTCGGCGGCTGGCACGCAAATACCACCCGGACGTCAGCAAGGAAGCCGACGCCGCGCAGCGCATGTCCGACGTCAACGAGGCCAACGCCGTGCTCTCCGACCCCGAAAAGCGCGCCGCCTACGATACCGTCGGCGCGCAGGCCTGGGCACAGGGCGCACGCAGCGGTGACGACGTGCGGCCCCCGCCGGGCTGGAACGCCGGCTACGAGTGGAGCGACGCCAAACCGGGCGCGGGTTCCGGCGCGGGCGCCCAGGAACGCGACTTCAGCGAGTTCTTCGAGCAGATGTTCGGCCAGCAGCGGGGCGCGGGACGTCGTCACGCCGGCGGCAGTGGGCCACTGCGCGGCGACGATCATCATGCCCGCATCGAACTCGCACTCGTCGACGCCTACCGGGGGGCGGAGCGCAGCATCGTGCTGCGTGGCGCGAAGATCGATGCCGAAGGGCATATCGTGGCCGACGAGCGCACGCTGAACGTCACCATTCCCAAGGGCGTGAAGCAGGGGCAACTGATTCGCCTGGCAGGACAGGGCAGCCCCGGCTTCCATGGTGGCGCCGCGGGAGATTTGTTTCTGGAAGTCGTGTTCGCCGAAGACGCGCGTTGGCGCGTCGACGGAGCGGACGTGACGCAGCGTGTCGTCATTGCACCGTGGGAAGCGGCGCTCGGGGCGAGTATCGCCGTGTCGACGCCGGACGGTGCGACGCTGTCGGTGACCGTCCCGCCGGGCTCGGGCAACGGGTGCAAGCTGCGCCTGAAGGGGCGCGGCATTCCGGCGAGCACGCCCGGCGAACTCTATCTCGAACTCGAAATCGCGATGCCCTCCGCCATTACCGACGCCCAGAAGGCCGCATGGAGCGCGCTCGCCGCAGCCTATCCCGGCTTCGACCCTCGGGGACACTGAACAACGCCTGCCATCATGAGCCGCACCACCATCCCGAACGATCTGCTTGAACTGCTCGACGACGCCGCGCTCGACGCCGATGCCTTGGCCCGAGGCTGTGGCATGTCCATCGAGTGGGTTCGCCTGCGCGTTGCCGCCGAAACGCTGCGCCCGCTTCGTGGCGAGAGCGTCAACGAATGGCGCTTTGCCGGCGCCACACTGCATCGCGCGCGTCGCCTCGCCGAAGTCGAGAACATCTATGACGCCGACCCGCAGCTCGCCGCACTGGCAGCGGACTTGATGGAAGAGATTGATCGACTGCGCCGCGCGCTCGCGCAGCAACGGCGCTGAGTCCGCGGCACGAAGCCGGTGATGGAGAAAGTGCCGCGAGTGCGCCCAATGCATCGAAGCGCGGTCCAGCGCGCTCCAGCCCGCGCCTACCGGCCGTAGGCGACGGCTTGACGTCGCTTGCGTGAGGTCGGTCATCGCCAGCGGTGGTCGAATGCAGCCAAGCGCGGTCAAGCCCGCGCCTACCGGCTGTAGGCGACGGCTTGACGTCGCTTGTGTGGGGTTGGTCATCGCCAGCGGCCCTCGCATGCGGCCAAGCGCGGTCAAGCCCGCGCCTACCTGTTGATTGCGCGCAAAACAACGCTCACACCACAACCGCCGTCCGTTTCGAGGGCTCGTGCTGAGCGCGGTTTAATGCAGCATTTCCTTGATTGGAGCGGCTTGCCGGGCAACTTTCACGTCCCGACGCGATCAGCGCGTCGCGGGTTTGCTTGCCATGCGGCACAAAATCAATCCAATTCATTGATTAAAAAGCGATATTTATCTTTGAACGCTTTGCATGCAAATTTTCCAATTTCAAGGTCGACTTTGGCCGCATTTCGCGCCGCAAGCCCGTTATGGATGCGCCTTCCAGCATCAAGCTGTATCGCGCAGAGGTGCGTCGGTTACACGACTCCGGAACCGTAGCGTCACTGCCCGTCGGGTGCCGCGACGGGCACGCGAACGGCGCTATCACCGACGCCGACGCTAATCTCCAAGAACTCGGCCGTTGGCCACCAAAT
>JAFEDD010000073.1 GCA_018241765.1 Pseudomonadota bacterium
AAAGAACGCGCCGGTCCTCGACGAAGAAATTGGCGACGCCATCCGCCTGACCCGAGACGGCAAGGTCGTGAACGCGAGGCTGTTGAGCGCGTGAATGCAGACAAGCTGCTGGACTCAATGCGGGCCAATCCGCGTGACTGGCGGATTGCGGATGTTGAGCGACTTTGCGCCGCGCATGGGATCAGTTGCACACCGCCGCGCAAAGGGTCACATTATAAGGTGTCGCACGCGAGCATGCCGATGATTTTGACGATCCCGGCGCATCGCCCGATTAAGCCGGTCTATGTTCGCGACCTGGTTCGGTTTGTGGATAGAATTCGGGAGCTTGGGTGATGAAGCCGGAGGATTATGAGGTCGATATCCGGCCTCTCAGCGATGAAGACGGTGGCGGCTTTACCGCGATCGTGCCGGACTTGCCCGGCTGCCGCTCGGACGGCCAGACGCCGCACGAGGCGCTCACCAACGCCTATGACGCGATTACGTGCTGGATAGAGGCTGCACAAGCTATGGGGCGCAGGGTGCCTTCGCCGCGGCGCGAAGCTGCCTGACTGGGGGGATCAATGACCTTTATCTCCATCCTCTCGATCTTCGTGCTGGCAGTGTTCGTCGGCTATTACGTCGTGTGGTCGGTGACGCCGGCGCTGCACACGCCGCTGATGGCGGTGACGAACGCGATCTCTTCGGTGATCATTGTCGGCGCGCTGATCGCGGCGGCGGCGGCTTTGGGCGGATCGGTCGCCAAATGGCTGGGGCTGGTCGCGGTGGTGCTGGCCAGCGTCAATATCTTCGGCGGTTTCGCCGTCACCGAGCGGATGCTCGCCATGTACAAGAAAAAGGACCGGTGATGCGGACAGCGGGGGCAAAGCCCCTCCCCTTCAGGGGAGGGGTTGGGGTGGGGCCTTTAATCCAGGCGCTGCCTAATCGGATACGCCTCACCCCCGGCCCCTCCCCTGAAGGGGAGGGGAGATAACCATGCACGAAGCCCCACCGGTCAATCCCTGGGTCGCGCTCGCCTATCTGGTCGCGGGCGTCTGCTTCATCCTCGCGCTGCGCGGGCTGTCGAGCCCGGCCTCGTCGCGGCGCGGCAACCGTTTCGGCATGGCCGGCATGGCGCTCGCGGTTGGCACCACGCTCTTCACGCATGAGCTGGCGAGTCTGCCGGAGATCGGCGTTGCGATCGCGATCGGCGGCGTGATCGGCTTTGTCACCGCGCGCAAGATCGCGATGACGGCGATGCCGCAGCTCGTCGCCGCGTTCCATTCGCTCGTTGGCCTCGCCGCGGTGCTGGTCGCCGCCGCCGCTTTCCTGAACCCGCAGGCATTCCATATCGCCCAGATCATCACGCCGATCGCAGGGCCGAGCTTTGCCAACATATTCCCGGTCAGCCGGGTCGAGATGGGGCTGGGCGTCGCCATCGGCGCGATCACTTTCTCAGGGTCGGTGATTGCGTTCCTGAAATTGAACGGCAACATGTCCGGCGCGCCGATCATGCTGCCGGGCCGGCACGTCATCAATCTCGGTACGCTCGCCGCGATCCTGGGCCTGATCGCCTATTTCACGACTGATCAGAGCCCATGGATTTTCTGGACCGTCACCGCGCTCAGCTTCCTGATCGGCTTCCTGCTCATCATCCCGATCGGCGGCGCGGACATGCCCGTCGTCGTGTCGATGCTGAACAGCTATTCGGGCTGGGCGGCGGCGGCGATGGGCTTCACGCTCGGCAACACCGCGATGATCATCACCGGCGCGCTGGTCGGGTCGTCCGGCGCGATCCTCAGCTACATCATGTGCCGCGCGATGAATCGCAGCTTCATCAGCGTGATCGCGGGCGGCTTCGGCGCGGTCGCGGACACGAGCGGCGGCGCGGCAGCGATCGACCGGCCGTGGAAGCGCGGCTCCGCCGAGGACGCTGCGTTCCTGATGGAGCAGGCGGAGACGGTGATCATCGTCCCCGGCTACGGCATGGCGGTCGCGCAGGCGCAGCACGTGCTGCGCGAGATGGCCGACAAGCTGAAAGAGAAGGGCGTGAAGGTCAAATATGCGATCCACCCGGTCGCGGGGCGCATGCCCGGCCATATGAACGTGCTGCTGGCCGAAGCGAACGTGCCCTATGACGAAGTGTTCGAGCTGGAGGACATCAACTCCGAATTCGCGCAGGCGGACGTCGCCTTCGTGATCGGCGCGAACGATGTCACCAACCCGGCCGCGAAGACCGACAAGACCTCGCCGATCTACGGCATGCCGGTGCTGGACGTGGAAAAGGCCAAAACGGTGTTATTCGTAAAGCGGTCGATGGGCGGTGTTGGCTATGCGGGGGTCGATAACGAGGTCTTCTATCGCGACAACACGATGATGCTGCTCGCGGACGCCAAGAAGATGGTCGAGGAAATCGTCAAATCGATCGAATGATCAGTCCATAACGGATCGGATTGCTTGGGTCGAAGGGTCGCGGTCAGTCTGGCGCGAGCCAATATGACAGCGATGGCTGAAATTAGACTCGATCGCCGAACCGAAGCGACCGTCCGGCATTTGCGCACCCTGCTGGATGAAGCGCGCGACGTGATCCGCGCCTCACCCGACAATGCATGCATGCTGCTTCTCGACTTGCGGATTTCGGAGGCCTTGCACGAGGCCGAACAATTGGCGCCGAACCTGTATCGATAATTTGTCCGAAATGGAGCCTCCGGCGGCTGACTTTCCCCCATTTTGACGGCATGAAGAAGCGATAGACAAAAGGTGAACGGATGTCGCTCGATACTGGGGGGTGGGGCGATGAGCCCTCGGTTCTGATTTTCGCCAACGATGAATCCGGGCGGACGGCCGCATTGGCCGCTGCCCAATGCGTGGGCGCACGGGTGATCGGCACTGAACCGCTGGATCGGGCGATGGACCGGCTCGCGCGTCAGGTCGCCGTCGATGCGGTCATGATCGAGCTGGACGAAGTGGAAAATATTCACCGGGACAGGCTGATCGACTGGGCGGACTATGCCGCCCGCGCCGGATCGACCGCGCCGCTCATCTCGCTGCCCCAGTCGCTGGTGGACGATGTTTACGCGCGGATCGACGAATCCAGGTTGCAGCTGCTGGTCGAGCCGTCGGTCGAGCAGCGTGCCGGGGCACTCGGTCTGTTGCTCGCGCACCGCGGGCAGGCGCTTCACGATCACGGCGTCGAAGCGGAAGCCGAGCGGCTGCGCCGGTTGAGCGAGGAAGTCGCCCGCATCGCAGGCGCGCTGGCTGAGCTGTCGAGCTCGGCGCGCTCCGCCAGCTACACAGCTTTGCCCAATGGTGCGGCAGCCGGCGATGCCCCGCTCGATGCCAATGTCGTGCGCGGGCTCATTCGCGTGCGGCGGCTGCGCGATCAATTCTTTTCGAAGGAGCTGTTCGCCGATCCCGCCTGGGACATGTTGCTCGATCTGCTGGCGGCGCGGCTGGAGCGGAGCCGCGTCGCTGTTTCCAGCCTATGTATCGCGGCGGCCGTGCCGGCGACGACAGCTCTGCGCTGGATCAGGACGTTGACGGAGCACGGCTTGTTTGTCCGCAGCGCCGATCCGGAGGACGGGCGGCGCATCTTCATCGAGCTGTCGGACGCGGCCTATGACTCGATGACCGCTTATTTCCAGACGCTGCAACAGGTCGGGATCAGGCTCGGCTGATCGGCTTCGCCAGCACGACGAAGCTCAGGTCGCGGCGTTTCGGGATGCCGAAGCGCGGATCGTCGAGCGGGAAGGGCCGCTCCTCGCCGGTTAGGGTATAGCCGCGCCGTTCATAATAGGCGATCAGCTCGGTGCGCTGGCGGATGACGGTCATTTCCATGCTCGTCGCGCCAAACTGCCCGGCCGCCGCCCGCTCCGCCGCCGCGATCAGTTGTCGCCCAAGCCCTTTGCCCTGGAGCAGTGGATCGGTGGAGAGCATGCCGAGATAGGCGATGCCGCCGTCGCGATCGGTGATGGCGACGCAGCCGGTCAGCGCACCGCCCTCCTCCGCGACCAGGATGCGTTGCGCGGGGTCGTGCAGCATAGCGGCGAGCGCCGCCATATCGGTGCGCTGGCCGTCGAGCAGATCCGCCTCATGCGTCCAGCCGCCGCGCGCGGAATCGCCGCGATAGGCGCTGTGCACAAGGGCATGGAGCGCGGGAAGATCAGTTTCGGTCCCCAGGCGGATTAGCGGATTCATAACCGCGTTCTGGCGAAGCCAGCGCTTGACGCCAAGCCCGGATCAGGGCCTTGAGCATTTCGTGCGTCAGGATTTCGCTCTCACCGCTACCGGATTGCAGAAGAGGTTCGGGCGTAAACAGGCCGTGGCGGGGGTCGATCTGGCGGTGCCCGCCGGGTCGATTTACGGCGTGCTCGGCCCCAATGGCGCAGGCAAGACGACGACGCTGCGCATCCTGCTCGGCATTATCGAGCCCGATGCAGGCGAGCGCGAGGTGCTGGGCGCCATGCATCCGCGCGACGCCGGCGATCGCATCGGCTATCTTCCCGAAGAGCGCGGCCTTTACCCGTCGATGAAAGCGAAGGAAGCGATCGCTTTCATGGGCGCGCTGCGCGGCCTCGATTGGGCCGAAGGACGGCGTCGCGGCGT
>JAFEDD010000074.1 GCA_018241765.1 Pseudomonadota bacterium
GCGAGTACGCGCGTTTTATAGAACGAATACCAGTTGGCGAAGTTCTGTTCGTGCGTGCTGTTGCCGCTGATGACGACTTTCACATAGCAGGATGCGTTGGTGGTCTCCGGGGCGACGCAGCCCGAAGGCTTTGTCGTGAGACGTGAAAACGTTGCGGGGTCCGTGCCCGGCGTTGGCAATATTGGATTGGTGACGACGCCGGCGCTTACGGTGCTGCTGGAACTGAGATCGTTGTAGAACGCGTAGATGAATGCTGGGGCGACGGCGTTCCACGCGTTGCCGGGACCTGCGGCGTATCCCTTGCTCCCATTCGCCGGGTTGAGACTGGACACCGGTTTGTAAGATGTGGCGAGGTTGACCGAACCCTGAGTGGAATTGAACCCGTTGTGAAACGCCTTATTGAACGTGGTGCTCAGCCGGCCTGGCGTCGCGTTGTTGACGGTCGCTGCGTCGAACGGCAGTTCATACACGGCGAAGGGGTCGTACGCCATCGAATTGATGCGCGGCGACAGGAAATAGACCCGGCCTGTGTAATTACTGACGGAGTCTGGTGCATACGCCCATGACATGCTGCCCGAGTCATCGATGGTCAACAACATGTTGGGGTCGCCCACCACTTGCGTGGCAAGCGGTGTGCTTGGCAAATCGGGCCACACGGCATCGGCATTGCCAGCCATCCACAGGCCGGCCATCGCGAGCGCCACGGCCGCGACGACGCGGTGCGGGCGCCTTGTTCCGCGCAGGGAACCGAGTGCGAAAGAGGTCATCATGTCAGCTCCCCGTCGAGACCGGCACACGCGACAGGACGTGCGTGTAGGCGGCGTTTTCATCGCGTCCGCCGGCACCGCGAGCCGTTACGCGAAAGACTTGAAATTTGGTGGTCGGCGTGATGCCCATGTCCGGAAAACGATCAACGATGTAGCCTGGCGCGTTTTTGACGCGTGCGAGCGCGTTGGTGTTGCCGTCGGCGCGGCCGAGCAGCATGGCGAACGTTCCAGTAAGCCAGTTGGTGCCGGTGCTGATCCAGTCGGAAATGGTGAAACCGTCGCCGCTTGCGTTCGAGTAAAGCGGGCTGCCGTCACGCACCTTCATGCTGCTGTCGCTCGCGTCGAAGGCGGGGTCGAGCAGATATTCCTTGGCGTCGCTCAAGGCCGAGTCGGACGCGGAGAGGGCGAGGGCGCGGTCGTAGAACACGCCGGCGATGCGCTCTTGCGTGCTGGCCGAGCGCATTGCCGCGGCACCCAGCCCGGCGACGACGACGAGCAGCAAGGCGATGGTAACCAGTACGAACCCGCGTGGGCGGGCGCGATGCAGGGGGAGGGGCGTTGTCGAAGGCATGAAGAAACTCTCGTTCAAATGAGCATGTATCAAATGGCGGGGGAGCGGCCACGAATGGCGACGGTGAATACGTGCGCCTTGCGCAAGTAGTTGTCGCTCGCGGTGTTGGTCATGTCGTAGCGACCGGCCGCACTGTTCCAGGTGTACTTGACGCCAGCACCAGCGGCGGTACCCGAGACGTTGGCGTCGTTGCTGCGCACGACGACGCCGACCTTGACCGCCCGAACGACCGGCCACTCGTCTGCGGCGACCGCTGCGGCGGTTTTGAAGCTAAGCCCGGCGCCGCTGTCGACGCCGTACAGGAAGTTCAGTTGCTCCACGTTCGAGGCAAGGGGCTGCGCGGGGTTTGTGCTGTCGTTAGGGGTCAGAAGGTACAGCGTCGGTGGATCGCCAGCCTTTTGAGCCAGGAAAAACACGCTGGATTGCAACGACATCAACGTCGCGCCCTGTGCGAAGAGCGTGTAGGCCCATTTCGGGTCGCCCAGTGAATCATTGTCACCAGCGTTCGGGTCATGTGCGATGGTGCTCAACGTTCCGGATTGATCCGCGCGCATCAGCGTCATGGCGTCGCAATTGGCGAGCAGCAGCGGTTGCCCGTCTTTGACGGTGATTGCCCGATTGAGCTCCAATGGCTCGACACCTGTCTTCATCGCCGTCTTCAGATAAGCCTGCGGCTGACCGTAGGAGATGCTCAGATACTCCGTGCCGGGCAGGATCGTGACACCCGACTGCGGGTTGGGGTTGATCGACGTCGTATCCGCCGTGCCGCCACGCACGTCATAGGCTGGACCAAGCTTCGGCGCCCCGGAATCCATGGGGATCGGAAACTTGCCGAGCTTTGACAGGGGTTTTTTTGCCGTCAACGCATAAGCGGGGCCCGTCACGCCATCTTTCCAGCGAAAGCATCCGAAATAGCCGGCCTTGCGAATTTCGCTCGACATGTCGGTTTCGATGGCGCGCAGCACTTCATCGATGCCCGAGGTGTTGTCCTGCACGCGAAACGTCTGCTTGGACGACACATAAATGGCGCCGATGGCGGCCAGCAACAAAAGCGCCAGCACCATGGCGACCATCAGTTCCACGAGCGTGAAGCCGCGCGGGTTTGCGCGACGGACGAGGCGGTTCGGAGCGCGCTTCATAGACGGGACTCCAACACGAATTGCTGCGCCGTGTTGCCGGCATTTCCACGTGCGTCGTTCCATTCGACCGTCACCGTCGCGCGCTTGGTAAAGGCATTGATCGCGACACCGCCCTTGCCGTTGGGCAGTTCGCAGGCAATCTGGTTCTGCCAGCCGGCGACTCCGGCGCTGGGCGTGCCGGTGCAACTTCCCGCCGCAACGCCCGAGACAAAGTTGGCGTTGCCCGTTACGGCTTCGGTGCGATTGGCGCGCAGCGTGTCGACCATGGCCGAGGCGAGGCTCGCCGCGCGGTAGCGATCATTGGCGCTACCGGTGTTCTTCAGCGCGTTGATCTGCATGCCGGCGGCGCCAAGCGCGCCAACGGCGATGATGACGATGCTGACGAGGACCTCGAGCAGCGAAAAACCGTGTTGTCGGGATGTCCGTGGCATCGGTGACTCCTAGATCGACGCGGTGTAGGGCGTGACACGTATGCGCCCGATGATGTCGACGACGAGCTCGCGACAGTTGTTGGTGGGCAGAACGGCGCTCGGGACGCAAAGCAGGATGCTGCCGTTGCCCGATTGGCCGGTCGGTGTGATCGGGCGCCCCCGCGCGTCGAACAGGAAACTGGTGGCGGCGTTGGAAACGCTCGGGGACGTCGTCGGCCAGCTCAACGACAGCCCCGCCGGTGTCGTGCCGACCAGCAAGCGCTCGGCCGTGCGCAGATCGGTGCCACTGCCGAAGGTGTCGCCTGCCACGAAGGTGCCCTTTTGCAGCGGGTCGACAAAAACCTGATAGCCCGACGTCCAGTCACCGGCGGTTTGCGGCGCGAAGGTGACGACACCGCCGCGCGCAATGGCTTCGGCGCGGGCACGGCTGATCGCGCCGCGCAGATCGAGTGCGGTGCTTTCGAAGGCGTTGCGAACCAGAAATTGGCGCAACGACGGTGCGGCGATGGTCGCCAGTATGGCGAGAACGGCCACGGTGATCATGAGTTCGATGAGCGTGAACCCTGCGGTACGGCGTGCCTGCATCGAGAAAATCCTGCGAAATGGGCGGGCGATGCGCAGCACCATGCCCTGGTACACGAAGTCTAGCGATGCGATGGGGCGTCGTCGCCGCGAGGCGACGACCGGCAGTCAAAGCGCGATAGGCGCACGCGCGCCGTCGCTCCCCGGCGCGGGCGTGATGTCGAGGGTGGCGCGAAGCTGCCAATCCTCGCCGATTTCACTGGCCGTCGCCAAAACCCAGCACGCGCCGTCGACGTAGATTTGCGACACGCCCAACGCCTCGTTCTGGCCGAACGGACACAGCACGTGCGTCATGTCCTGCTTCTCGAAGGTGATGACGGGGTTGTGACCGCGCCCGAGCTCGGTCTGCGCGATGTGCGCTTCGGCGAAGTTGCAGAGAAATTCGCACCCGACGAGCATCGCGTCGCCGCTGTCTTCGAGCCAGCGAATGGCCGCCACCGTCCACGGCTCCATGTCGTTGCCGCGCAGGCACAGCAGGCTGCCGACGCAAAGCGCAGGTTCGTCCAGTTCAAGCTTGAGCAGAAAGCCGCCATCGCTATGGTTAATGACGGTGGCCGCGTGGCGCTTGAACGGCGGCCCGTTGCCGGCGGATTTGGACTGGCTTTGCAGCGCACCCCAGCAGTCGATGAACCCGGCGACGACATTGATCGGGTCGCGTCGGCCGACGCGCGGAATGCTGCGCACGTTGCTGTAGCCGAATTCGCGCATGGCGCGACGAATGAAGTCCTGCATCTCCTGGCTGGTCAGCCCGACCTGCAGGGCGGATTGCAACAACGAATCGTAGACATCGTTGGGTGCGCGGCGCGTCGACGGCGTGGCCAGCTCCCGAATGGTGAAGGCGGCATCCTGCGCGTTGATGTAGAGCGGAGCGGCCGGCTCCCACACGGCGGGGATGCGTGCGAAGGGCATCGGCGCCGTGTCGCTCAGCAGGTCGGCCGCAGCCAGCCCGGATCCCGCATGGGTCGGCGAGCTCAGCGTGTAGCTGCACGCCTTGGACAGGATGCCCACGAGACGCACGGCGATGGGTAGGCGCCCTGGCGCCAGCGAGAGCGGGTTGAGCCACGCCATCAACCACAATTGCAATGATTGGTCGAGCAGGGCGGGGCGCGATTCGCGGTCGGTGAAGCGCTCGGAGACGATGTAACCGGTGATGGCGTAGACGGTGCGCCAGAAACCTTTGGGCGGCGCGCGGTAGCCCAGGTTGCTGCCGGCGTACATGCGGCCGAGGATGCGCAGCGCCGTGCGAATGGCGCCTGCCGAGAGCAGCGTCGTCTTGTAGAGCGCGATGGGTTGCGACTGCCCGAGTCCGGCGCGGTGCCAGATCGTCTTTGCCAGATGCAGATAGGTATCGAGCGCTTGCCGTGACACGACAGGCAACGGGTGCGACGCGTTCCAGTAGTGAGCTTCGAGCGTTTCCCAAACCGGGTGACTCAAGAGGCGCGTCGCGGCGTCAAAATCGCCCGGCGACAGCGCCATGACGGCGTCGCGCAGAGGTTTCGCTAGTTCTTCAGGGCCGTTGGACGCGGTCATGCTTGATGTTGGATGCGGGGTCGGCGAGCGTGGGCGTTCCGTGATGCTAATTCGAGTTGCCGCAAGCCGGAAATAGGCCGGACCGCAGCGTGGTTCGCCGATGTCGGGACAGGCGACGTTCTACATCACTTTGTGCCGACGTCGCCTGCTTGGCGCGATCGGTTGCGGGGAGGTTTCGCGGGGCTGCCCGGCATCGACGCGGCCCATCGGGCGCAGTATTTCCGGTTTTTGCGGATACTTAACATAATATAAATTCCCGAACAATTCCTCATGGTGAAACGCTTTCTTTAAAGGCGCGGCACTCGGCATCGTGTGTCGTTCGCTACTGATTATGTTGCGTTCGCCACATAGAGTCCGTAGAATCGTACCTCCGATGGAGGTTCGTATGCAAGAAGCACGGATTGAGGCTGCACCGGCCGTCGACAAAGGCGCCCTTGCGAAGATGGTCTGTCAGCTATTTGACCACTGGAAGCTCAGTACTGACGACCAGCTGGCATCGCTTGGGCTCGCCTCGAACAACCGGGCGGCGCTTGCTCGCTATCGCCGCGGCGAGCCGATCGGCACCAGCCGCGATCAGATGGATCGCGTCGGGCATCTCCTCGCGATCCACAAGAATCTGCGTCTGCTGTTTCCTCACCACCGCGAGGTGGCTTACGCATGGATGTCGACACGCAATCGCGCGTTTGACAACCTCGCCCCGATCGAGCTGATCCGGCAATGGGGCTTTGCCGGCCTGCTCCAGGTGCGCGCGTACCTCGATCGCGCGCGGGGCGCCTGAGCGTTGGATTTGCCGCAGCCACTGTCGCTGGTGGATTTTCAGCGGGACGTGTTTCGCAATATCGTGTCATTGCGCGTCTCCGAGGATCTGTTCGACGATCTGAGCGATCACCCGAACGACTGGAAGACCGCGCAAGCGGCAGAAGCTGCCGCGACGCCACCGGCATACCGCTCCGACACGCCGACGATTGATCGGCCTTTCGAGGAAGCGGAGTTCATGACCGCCATCGGCTACCCCTTCGCGCAACCCAACTGGAGCCGAAGTCGTTTCTCCGATGGGTCGTTTGGTGTTTGGTACGGCAGTCTCGCTGCGGAGACGACGGTTTACGAGACAGCCTACCACTGGGTGAACGGTTTGCTTGCTGACGCGGGCCTGGTTCGAGACGGCATGAGCATCGAGCGCAAGGTCTATCGGGTGCGCTGTGAGGCGGCGTTGGTTGATCTGCGCGCTGCCTTTGCCGCGAACGCCTCGCTACGTTCTTCCCGCGACTATGCGTCCTGCCAGGCAATCGGCCGCCGATTGCACAACGAAGGCCATCCTGGTCTGGTGACAGGTTCGGTCAGGCACGACCATGGCGAGAACCTTGCCGTGCTTCGCCCTGCCGTGCTCACGTCCGCCCGGATGCAGTGCTACTTGACGTATCGCCTGGTCGAAGGCGAGATTCATGTGGAGCGACAGGTTGGCATGCCTTGGTTGCGCATCCCGGTACGCCAAATCTGGCATGCGTGACGCGCCTGGCCGCCTGTTGCGCGGCGCGGCGTAGATTTGGCGGGGTTGTGCGCCGGCGTGGCGCGAGGGGGGTGACATGAACGCGGTTGCGAAGGTCGCGGCGCTGGTTGGCGTCGTCGTCGTGGCGGGCATGGCGCGCGGCTACACGTTGCCGTCGTCGGCGACGGAGGCGGCACTGGTGGCGGCGGTTGGCGTTGTTGCGTTCGTAATGATCGCGGTGCCCGTGTGGGCGCTGCAACGATGGCGAGCGGATAGGCGCGAACGGCGCGACGCGCAACGCGAGTAGCTCTCAAGATTTCGCTCGAGGTGACACCGCCTGCACGGCGGCCGCCACCTTGTCGACCGATACCAGCGCGTGTTGATCTGCGAGCGCGCGCGCCTGCCGATTGACCACCGGCCCGATGACGCGGGTGAATCCGAGTTTGACGGCCTCGCCGACGCGCTGAGCGCTGCCGACGACCGGGCGCACCTCACCACCGAGCCCGATCTCGCCAAAGATCGCCGTGTCGATCGGAATGACAACCCCGGATAACGAAGACCAGATGGCGAGCACGATCGCGAGATCCGCTGCAGGCTCGTCGATTCGCAGCCCGCCGACAACATTGATGAAGACGTCGTAGCCGCCCAACTGGCAGCCCAGATGTCGGTTCATGACGGCCAGCAGCATGGCCAGCCGCTGGCCGTCGAAACCGGTGCAGACCCGCCGCGGGTTGCCCGCCGTGCGGTCGACCAGCGCCTGCACCTGCACGAGCAACGGCCGCGAACCCTCGATCGAGGCGAACACGGCGTTACCGGGCGTGGGTTCGCCGCCCCGGGCGAGAAAGATGGCCGAAGGGTTGCCGACCTCACGCAGACCGTCCTCCAGCATGGCGAACACGCCGATTTCGTTGGCGCCGCCGAACCGGTTTTTCAGTGCGCGAATGATGCGTAGATTGGAGCCCGGTTCGCCCTCGAAATAGATGACCGTGTCGACCAGGTGTTCGAGCACGCGCGGCCCGGCGATGGCGCCCTCTTTCGTCACGTGACCGACCAACAGCATGGCCACGCCCTGACGTTTCGCGAGGCGAGTGAGTTCGGCGGCGCACTCGCGCACCTGGACGACGGAGCCGGGTGCTGAACTGAACGCCGCGCTGAAAAGCGTTTGGATGGAGTCGATGACGACGACTCGCGGCCGTAATGTCTCGATGTGCCCGATGATCGCTTCGAGCGAGGTTTCGGCCAGCATGACGATGCGTTCCAGATCGAGCCCCAGGCGAGCCGCGCGCGAGGCGACTTGCGCGGCGGATTCTTCGCCAGAGACGTACAACGTGCCGTGCGTGGTCGCCAGTGCGGCGATCGCCTGCAGTGTCAGCGTCGACTTGCCGATGCCGGGGTCACCACCGATCAGCGTCACGCCACCAGGAACCAGCCCGCCACCGAGCGCACGGTCGAATTCGAGCAGGCCCGTGCTCCACCGCAGCAGCGCTTCGGGTTTCACGTCGGCGAGCCGGGCGACGCTCGAATTTGGCGCGACGCCCACGCTCGTGCGGCGCCGCGTGGATTCCACCAATACCTCGTCGAGCGTATTCCAGGCGCCACAGCCAGCGCATTGGCCCTGCCATTTGGCAGCCACCGTCGCGCACTCGCGGCAGACGAATTCGGAGCGTGCCTTTGCGATGGTTAATCCCTGATTTTCAATGGGTTACGGTGTGCTGTTCGTGTATTACATCACGAAAACCGACGGCGCTCTGCGTGCGGTCAACCGTGTTCGCGGCCAAACGCGTGGTATTCCAGCCCTGCCGCTCGTGCCTCGCCCGCATCGAGCACGCTGCGCCCGTCATAGACGATCGGTTGTCGGAGCAGGCGCGCGATTTCCGCAACCGGCACCTCACGGAACAGCTTCCATTCGGTGGCGATCAGGAGCGCATCGGCCCCGGTGATCGCTGTCGCGGTCGACGAGGCCAGCGAGAAGCCGGGGTATCGCGCCAGCTCGGCGCCTCCGGTGGCGCCCGCTTCCGGATCAAAGGCTCGCACGGCGAAACCGGCCTCCAGCAGACGCTTCGCCATGACGATGGCCGGTGCTTCACGAACGTCGTCGGTGTCGGGTTTGAACGCCATGCCCCACAGCGCGACGACCGGTTGCCGCGCGGCTCGGTCCGTTGTGGCGAATCGGGCAATGATGCGTTCGGCCATCGCGCCGCGTTGGCGCACGTTGATTTCATCGGCCGCACGGGCGATGTACATGGTCAGGCCGACCGCCTCGCCCTGCTTGACGAGCGAGGTCACGTCTTTCGGGAAGCAGGAGCCGCCGTAGCCGCACCCCGAATTGAGGAATTTGCGGCCCACGCGTTCGTCGAGCGACATCGCTTCGCGCACGGCGTCGATGCAGGCGCCGGTCGCGTCGGCGAGGTTTGCCAGTTCGTTCATGAAGGAGATTCGCACGGCGAGCATGGCGTTGGCGGCGTATTTCGCCAACTCGGCCGATTCGACGGACATCACCAACGTGCGCTCCGGGCCGAGCGCGAGCGGCGCGTAGACCGCGCGCAACTGCGCTTCGGCGCGCGCATCGCTGACGCCGAACACGGTGCGCTGAGGCTCCATGAAGTCGGCGAGAGCACGGCCTTCGGCCAGAAATTCCGGGTTCGACGCGACACGAAACTGCGCATCGCGACCGGCTGCGGCGGCCGCGCTTCGCAGGCGTTCGCCGACCTTTTTTGCCGTGCCCACCGGTACCGTGGATTTGGTGACGACGAGCGCGTCGGCGGGTGCGTGCGTGCCGATGGTTTCGGCGGCGGCGAGCAGCCATGAGAGATCGCTCGAACCGTCGGCCAGCGGTGGCGTGCCGACGGCAAGAAACTGCACTTCGCCGTGCGCGGCGGCGACGGCCGGATCGGAGGTGAAGCGCAGGCGGCCGCTGGCGAGGCATTCGGAGAGCAACTTGTCGATGCCGGGTTCGAAGAATGGCGTCTTGCCCTCGGCCAAGGCGGCGAGGCGGGCGGCGCTGAGTTCGGCGCAGACGACGTCGTGGCCGACGTGTGCCAGACCGCTCGCCTGCACAAGGCCGACGTAGCCGGCACCAAAAACGGAAATCTTCATGAACGAAACAGTTTGGGTTGGATGAATCGAGGCGGGTGGAACGTCATTGCCCGAGCGCCGTGGCGCAGAAGCTCTCCCATTCGTTGCAGCCGGGGCATTTCCAGTAGTGGCGCGGCGCGCGGAACCCGCAGTGGGTGCAGTGAAACCCCGGCGTGCGCTCGGTGGCGCGCAACAGCAGTTGCGCGATGTCATGCATGACGGTGCCCGCCGCACCAGGGTGGCGGGCGCTTTCGAGTTCGAGCAGACGGCTGGCCTGTCGCGCCGAGGGCTGAGCGGTGAGCGCGCCCCGCAAGCGGTCGATGGCGCGATCCGCCCCCTCGATCGCGAGCGACGCGTCGACCAGCCGCGACAGCCCGAGCGAGGTCGGGGCCAGCGACTGTGCGTAGGCAAGTTGTTCCACGGCGCGAGCGGGGGTGCCCTCGGCCTTGTAGAGTTCGACGATACCGTCGGCGGCGAGCGTCGTGAGGTCGGGCCGAAGCCGCAGCAAATCGCTGAGCGCGTCCTTCGCCACGGCGTGATCCCCCCGCCGCATGGCGAGCGCGAAAGTGATCAGCGGAATGCGTGCATTGTTGCGATTGACCTCGTGCGCCGCAGCGAGATGCGCTTGCAGTGCCACATCGTCACCCGCGGCGAACGCAGCATCGGCCAGTTCGCAATGATATTGAGCGATGAAGCGCCCTTGCGGCTCGCCTTTCAGGCGCGCAATGCGTTCGCGCGCAGCGATCGCGCGCGGCCACGCCTTTTCCTGCTCCAGCACCGAGGCGAGCCGCGTGACCGCTTCCGCCTCGAAGGCGGTGCCGGTCAATTGTTCGTAGACGTGTTCGGCGCGGTCGAACAGCCCTGCCGCGTGGAAGTCCTGCGCCAGTTCGAAGAGCGCGAAGTCGCGCTTGTCCTTCGGCAGATCGTGGCGGTCGACCAGCCCTTGGTGGATGCTGGTCGCCTCCCCGACTCGCCCCTGACGCCGGAACAGGCTGCCCAGCGCGAGCTGGAGATCGAGCGCGTGCGGGTCACGGCGCGAGACGTCGACAAAGCTCTCGACGGCGCGGTCGTGCTCCTCACGCAACAGGAAATTGAGCCCGCGAAAATAGGCCGAGGGCAACGCGCGGGCATCGCGCAGGACGTAGCGGATGTCGACCCGCGCGGCGAACCACCCGAGCGCGAAGCAGGCGAGCGGGATCAGCAACCACCAGGCATCAAAATCCATCATGGGTTTCGGGCGCGCGAGGCTTCGGAGTTACCGCATGCGCCGCGCCACCGGTCAGGCATTCGCCACCGAGCGCTGCGCGTTGTCGGGCGAGGAGCCCGCAACGGCGCTGGTCAATGGGTCGACGCGCTCGCGCAGTTCCTTGCCTGCCTTGAAGTGCGGCACCCGCTTGGCGGGCACGATGACTTGATCTCCGGATTTCGGATTGCGCCCGACCCGTGGCGGCCGATACGACAGCGCGAAGCTGCCAAATCCGCGCACCTCGACACGGGAGCCCTCGGCAAGCGCATCGCCGATGGCGTCCAGAATGAGGCGCACCGCGAGCTCGGTGTCGCGGCCCATCAGATGCGGAAATCGCGCGGCAAGCCGCGCCACCAGACTTGATCGTGTCACGCCGCCAGCCCTCCTCGGTCGGTACGGCGGCGGCCGCAGGGTGTCCCTGCGGCGCGCCACCTAGTGCCGTGTTTCGCGTAGATTGGTACAAAAAAATGCAACGGATTTGGGTTCGAATCGAGGCGCAAACCGCAGCCATAGCAAGCTATGGCGAGCATTCGCAACGAAGAGTCGGGACAAAAGACGCGCATTTTTGTACCAAGAAGAGCGCAACAATGCA
>JAFEDD010000075.1 GCA_018241765.1 Pseudomonadota bacterium
TAGAAGTCCACCGTCACGCTCGCGCGCCACGTGCGCGGCGTCGACGGAAACAGATAGATGCCGCCCCAGTAGGTGGTGGGCGCTTCGCGCCAGTAGATGCGATTGCCGAGGTTCTCCACGTTGAGGCGCCACAGCGCGGCCTTGCCGGCCACGCGCGAGGCGTAGCTCACGCCGGCATCGAGTTGCCACGCGCTCGGCAGTTCGACGCGGCCGTCCGCCGTGGCCGTCTTGCCCGATTCATGGGTCGCCAGCACATCGAGCGCAAGGCCCGGCAGCGCCGCGATCTTGTAGTCGGCGAACAGCGACGCTTTCACGCGTGGCACGTTGGTCACCCGCTGCCCGACGAGTGCCGGGTCGATGGCGCGGATGAAGGTGGCATCGAGCAGCATCAGGCTCGCCTGCACGGAGAGCGCGGCATCGACGCGGCCGGTCGCCGCCAGCTCGAAGCCACGGTGGCGCGCTTCCTTGCCGCCCGCGATGCGCCGTGGCGGCCCCGAGGGCGAGGCGACATCGTCGGCGTAGGGCTTGACGATGTCGAAGGCCGCCGCCGTCAGCAGCAGGCGAGGGTTCCACTGCCACTTGCCGCCGATCTCGAGTTGTCGGCTCTTCAGTGCCGGCAGCGTCTCACCGAAGTTCGCGAAGCGCGAAGGCCGGTTGGGGACCACCTCCAGCTCCGCACCCTGGCCCCACGAGGCATAGAGCATCGTGGCCACCGACGGCGACCACGCGAGTCCGGCCCACGGCGTGGCCACCGTTTGCCGCAAGGCCACCGCACGCGACCCATCGCTGCGTTCGCTCGCGCGGTGCAGGCGCGACACGCGCAGCCCGGCGAACGATTGCAGCGACGCGCCGAGATCGCTTTGCAGCGTGGCATAGGCCTCGACGGCCCGTTCGCGGCTGTCGGTGTTCTGCGTCGTGAGCGCGGGGTCGGCCGGCAACGCGACCGGCGCGTAGATGTTGGTGCTGCCGACGAAGTTGTAGGCCTGAAGCGGCGGCAGATCGTTGTCGATGCGGTGCCCCGCCACGCCCAGGCGCGTGTGGTGCCGCGCGCCGATCGCGTCGAAGCGGCCGCGCAACTGCGCGTCCCAGCTCGTCAGTTGGCGCCGCTCGCCCTCGCTGCGGAAATCGTAGAGGTCGACGTCGCCATTGGCACAAAGCCCCGGATAGACGTAGGTGGGCGCGGTGGAGCAACCATCGGGAAAGGCCAGCCGGTCATCGATGCGGGAGCGCTGCCATGCCGCCGCCACGCGGGCCGACCAGTCGCCCCCGAAGCGGTGCTCCAGCGTTGCGCTGGCAGCGCCCGCCTTTGCGACGAAGGGCTGCGACCACGGCTGATCGTTCAGGTTCAGGCGCGCATCGATGCGTGCGGGCAGCGTGTCGCCGACGCCGTCGCCGTCGCTGTCGATGAGGCCGAGGCCGGGCACCGACGGCTGCCGCTTCTGGTGATACTCCATCTCGACCGCCAGCGTGGTGCGCGCGCCCAGCGGTGCGGCCAGCGCGAGGCTCGCCAACTGGCGCGAACCGTCCGCGCGGTCGAACGGCGTGCGCAGCCGCTCGGCGGCGACATTCAGGCGCAGGCCCAACGCACCGAGGCGGGCATTGGTGTCGACATGCACCTTGGCGCCGCCGTAATCGTTGCCCCCCAGCGTCACCGTGGTGAACGGGTCGCGCAGCGGCGACTTGGTCACCAGGTTCACGAGGCCGCCGGGCGCGGCCACGCCCGACTGCAAGCCGGCGACACCCTTCAGCACCTCGATGCGCTCCTTGTTTTCGAGCGCGATCGGAACGTAGTTGCTGGTGGCCAGCCCGTTGCGCTGGAAATTGTTCGACTGATCGAGCAGGAAGCCGCGCACCGAGAGACTCTCGATGTAGCCGCTGGTGTTGTAGGCGTCGGCGAGCGAGGCGTCGAGCCGCAGCAGTTGCGAGAGCGTGTGCGTCGCGGTGCCGGCCAGCAGATCGGCGCCGATCACCGTCACGCTCTGCGGCGTTTTGGCGAGCGGCGCGCTGAAGCCGCCGACGTCGGCGTCGTCGGTGTCGAGCACGGGGGCTGACCTCGCGGTGACGGTGACTGGCTCCACGCGCTGCGGCGCGACGGTTGCTGACGTGGCTTGTGCTCGCGCGGCGGAAGCGAGGACGATCGCCACGGCAAGCGCGAGCGCTGATGCCACGCGGCGCGCACAGCCACGGGTGGCGAAGCCGCGGGGGCGGAGGACGAACGAAGATGCCATCGAATGCCTTTCATCGACGGCAGGGTGAAGTGCATGGATGACCCGCACGCGGCGGGTTGGATCACTGCGACGCTTCCCTGCGCAAGAATTACCTTGATCAAGTTCCAGGGTGTCATCTCAGCCCGGTGGCATGGCACCGAGCACCCCTAGCGTTTCATTCGCGCGATCTGGCGCGAACGCTGGCATTCTACCCAGCCCGAAACCGTACACTTGCGCCTGTCAAAAAATCCCCACCCGGTGCGCCGCCGGTGCGTGGGGCAATCACGTCACTACGGTCGAAGAGGGGTGGGATGCTGCTCGCGTTCGTTTTTCTCTATTTGCTGGTCACGATCGGCATTGGTCTATGGGCAGCGCGACGGGTGAAGAACACGGCCGACTATGCGGTGGCGGGGCGGCATCTTCCGCTCATCATGATCGTCACGACGACGTTCGCGACGTGGTTCGGCAGCGAGACGGTGCTCGGCATCGGCGCCAAGTTCGTGCAGGGCAACCTCGGCACCGTGGTGGAAGACCCGTTCGGTGCGTCGTTCTGTCTCATTCTGGTCGGGCTGTTTTTCGCGGCGCGGCTGTACAAGCAGACGCTGCTGACGATCAGCGACTATTACCGGCAGCGTTTCGGCAAGTCGGTGGAAATTCTGTGCTCGCTGATCATCATGGTGAGCTACCTCGGCTGGGTCGCGGCGCAGGTCACGGCGCTTGGCCTGGTTTTCAACCTGCTCTCGAACGGCGCCATCAGCTTCGAGTGGGGCATGGTGATCGGCGTCGCATCGATCTTGGTCTACACCCTTTTTGGCGGCATGTGGAGCGTGGCCATCACCGACTTCATCCAGATGATCGTGCTGGTCGTCGGGCTCTCCATCATCGCCGTCATGGCGGCGCAGATGGCGGGCGGCGCGAGCCATGTCATCGACTATGCGCAGAGCAGGGACATGTTGCGCTTTCTGCCGGAGCCGACGACGAAGGACATGGTGGCGTTCTTCGCCGCCGGCATCACGATGATGCTCGGCTCCATTCCGCAGCAGGACGTCTTCCAGCGCGTGATGTCGGCCAAGGACGTCCGCGCCGCCACGCGCGGCCCGGTGATCGGCGGCATCTGCTATCTGCTGTTCGCCTTCGTGCCGATGTTCCTCGTCGTCGCCGCGCTCATCATCCTGCCCGAACAGACGGCCGAACTGCTCAAGGGCGACACGCAACGGATTCTGCCGACCCTCGTGATGCAGAAAATGCCGTTCATCGCGCAGATCATCTTCTTCGGTGCGCTGTTGTCGGCGATCAAATCCACCGCCTCGGCAACGCTGCTCGCCCCGAGCGTGACCTTCGTCGAGAACGTCTACAAACACTTTCGCCGCGGCATGAGCGACCAGCAAACGCTGAAGGCGATGCGCGTCACCACGTTCGTTTTTTCCATCAGCGTGCTGCTGTACGCGATCGCCTCGCGTGGCACGAAGATCTACGACATGGTCTCGGGCGCCTATCAGGTCACGCTGGTCGGCGCCTTCGTGCCGCTCGTGTTCGGACTCTACTGGAAGCGCGCGACGACGCAGGGCGCGATTGCCGCCATCGTCGGCGGCATCGCCATGTGGCTCGTGTTCATGGTCATGCCGGGCTGGGACGAAGCCTTCCCGCAGCAACTCGCCGGCATCCTCGCCTCCCTCGCCGGCATGCTGATCGGCTCCCTCGCCCCGCAGTGGATCGAAAACCACCGCGGGCACGTGCATCACTACCTGGGGACGCCGGAGGGGCAGGTTTGAGGAGCGATTCCCGCGTCACGGGATGGCGTTGAGAGTGTCCGTTACGTCTCAACGCAACGACGTCGCTTCTCGCAATCGTTACCGGGTCGGGAACGAGTCTGTGGCAGGCGAATAGCGTTCTTGGGTGACGCCATCATCCGGGCCGCCATCACTGCAAACCTCAGCAAATGTAGCCTCGATGCAACGAAGTGGAATCGAGGGCTCTGTGGCACGCCATTGACTGTGTCAGCGATTCGCTCCACGACCGCAGGCGCTTGGTCACGCCAGAGAAGCCGGAGCCGTTTGGCGGCAGCGATTGGCAAAGGCGGGATCGTTGTTGGGTTGGGCGGCGTGTGTCCCGCCGCTTGCGTTGCAACCTCCGCCTTCCGGCAACCCTCCGGGTTGCCCTGGGGTTTCGAGGTTCACTGTCTTGCCGACTGGGGCAACTTCTCAGGCACAAAATGCCTGACGTGCTCCCTCGATTCCACTTCGTTGCATCGAGGCTACGTTGGCTGCGCCGGCGCCTTGGCCGATTCGCTGCTCGCAGCGCTCTCGGCCCGGGTGGCGGGACCATGTTCGCTACGGGTAAATTGGTTGTTTTCGTTGACTGGCGCGGCTTGCAGGGCAACTTTCACGTTCCGACGCCGTTTGCGCGTCTCTTGCATGCGGACTATGTCCATTGATGTGCATGCAACACATTGATTGACAAGAATAATTTTGTATGCAAGACCTGCGACGCATTTTCTTCATGATTTCACGTCGACTTTGGCCGCATTTCGGGCTCTAAGCCCGTTATGGATGCGCCTTCCAGCATCGAGCTGTATCGCACACACAGTCCATTCCGCGGACGAGTGGCCAAGGGCGCGTTGCCGCACCCGTAGCAACCGTAGCCTCGATGCAACGAAGTGGAATCGAGGGCCGCCGCTATACGCCCAAGGCCGTGGCCGAGACTCGCTCAACGACCGCAGGCGATGAGTCATGGCGGAGAAGTCGGCGCCGCCTTGCGGCAACGATTGGCAAAGGCGGGATGGTTGCCGGGTTGGGTGTCGTGGAACGCCCCGCTTGCGTTGCAACGCCACGCCTTCAGGCAACGCTCCGCGCGCCGCTTGGGCTTTCCGGGTTCGCTGTCTTGCCGACTGAGGCAACTTCTCGCGCACAAAATGCCTGACGTGCTCCCTCGATTCCACTTCGTTGCATCGAGGCTACGCTTGCTCGCCTTCCTCGCCGGCATGCTGATCGGCTCCCTCGCACCGCAGTGGATCGAAAACCACCGCGGGCACGTGCATCACTACCTGGGGACGCGGGAGGGGCAGGTTTGACGAGTGCGTCCGCTGCCACGGCAGTTTGGGTCGCGCAGGGTCGTCGGCGTGGACTTCGAAACTTCGGCGTCAGAGCGCGTGATGCGGGAACTGCCGGGTTGCCCTGGGGTTTCGAGGTTCACTGTCTTGCCGACTGGGGCAACTTCTCACGCACAAAATGCCTGACGTGCTCCCTCGATTCCACTTCGTTGCATCGAGGCTACGTTGGCTGCGCCGGCGCCTTGGCCGATTCGCTGCTCGCAGCGCTCTCGGCGCGGGAGGCGGGGCCATGTTCGCCATGGATGCATTGGCTGTTTTCGTTGACTGGCGCGGCTTGCAGGGCAACTTTCACGTTCCGACGCCGTTTGCGCGTCGCTTGCATGCTGGCGATGTCCGTTGATTTACGCGCAACACATTGATTGACATGCACAATTTCGTCTGCGGGACCAGCGACGCACTTCCTTCATGATTTCACGTCGACTTTGGCCGCATTTCGGGCTCCAAGCCCGTTATGGATGCGCCTTTCAGCATCGAGCTGTATCGCACACACAGTCCATTCCGCGGACGAGTGGTCAAGGGCGCGTTGCCGCACCCGTAGCAACCGTAGCCTCGATGCAACGAAGTGGAATCGAGGGCCGCCGCTATACGCCCAAGGCCGTGGCCGCGACTCGCTCAACGACCGCAGGCGATGAGTCATGGCGGAGAAGTCGGCGCCGCCTTGCGGCAACGATTGGCAAAGGCGGGATGGTTGTTGGGTTGGGCGTCGTGGACCGCCCCGCTTGCGTTGCAACGCCACGCCTTCAGGCAACGCTCCGAGCGCCGCTTGGGCTTTCGGGGTTCGCTGTCTTGCCGACTGAGGCAACTTCTCGCGCACAAAATGCCTGACGCGCTCCCTCGATTCCACTACGTTGCATCGAGGCTACGCTTGCTCGCCTTCCTCGCCGGCATGCTGATCGGCTCCCTCGCACCGCAGTGGATCGAAAACCACCGCGGGCACGTGCATCACTACCTGGGGACGCCGGAGGGGCAGGTTTGACGAGCGATTCCGGCGTCACGGGCTGGCGTTCAGAGCGTCCATTGCGTTTCAACGCAACGGCGTCGCTTCTCGCAATCGTTACCGGGCCGGGAACGAGTCTGTTGCAGACGAATAGCGTTCTCGGGTGACGCATCATCCGGGACGCCATCACTGCAAACCTCAAAACTTCAACCGCTTGAACACGCGCTCCGGCACGTGCTTGATGACGAGCATGATGAGCGCCCAGAAGCCGGGCAGATAGACGACGTTGCGTCGTCGGTCGATGGCGTTCAGGGTGCCTTCGGCGATGCGTTCGGGCGTGGCCCAGAGGGCGCCCTTCTTCGTGATGTGCGCGGTCATCGGGGAATCGATGAAGCCGGGTTTCACAGTCAGCACGTGCACGCCGCGCGCGGCCATGCGGGCGCGCAGGCCCGAGCAGAAGGCCGTGAGGCCGGCCTTGGCGGCGCCGTAGGCATGGTTGCTGCCGCGGCCACGGTCGCCGGCCACCGAGGAGAGGGCGACCACGGTGCCACCACCGCCGCGCTCGCAGGCGAGTGCGAGGCGCTGCATCCACTGCGCGGTGCTGACGAAATTGAGGCGCAGTTCGTCGTCGAGATAGGCAGCGCTCGCTTCGGCGCGCGACGAGTCGGTGAGGCTGCCGTGTGCGACCAGCGCGATGGCGGGTGTGAGTTCGGTGCAGCAGGCTTCGATGAAGGCGAGATCGGTGAGTTCGCCCGCGTGCACCGTCACGTCGCCAGCGCCGCGCACGCGGGCGTCGGCGGCGATGGGTTCCAGCGCAGCGCCGTTGCGCCCGATCAGCATGAGTGTCGCGCCGCGTCCGGCCCAGAGGCGGATGGCCGCCTGGGCGACGGCGGAGGTCGCGCCGACCACGACGATGGGGCGAGTGCGGGATGGGGGCGGGTGTTCGCTCATGGCGTGGCTCCGATGGGGTCAGGCGCGGGCGGTGACGCGCCGCCAGAACGACGAGGAGATGGCCGGGTCGCGCGCCGCTTCGAGTTCGTGCCAGCGCGGATAGAAGCGACGGAACATGGCGGGCGACATGCGGGCGTCCTTGGCCGGATAGACGCGGCCACCGGCGTCGGCGACCATGGCGTCGGCTCGATCGAGCGCGCTCAGGTCGCGCGCATCGGGTGCTGGAATATCGAGCGCAACCGTGGTGCCGGCCATCGGAAAACTCAGGATGCCGGGTGAGGCGATCTCACCGAAGGTCTTGATGACGGCGAGGTAGCTCGCGACGCCCGCATCGCGCAGGTGAGCGAGGATGCGTGGCACCGTCTCGCGGGCGGCGGTGGTCGGCACGACGAATTGATATTGGATGAACCCGCGGCGGCCATAGGCGCGGTTCCAGCCGCCGATGGCATCGAGCGGAAAGAAGAACGGCCAGATCGGCACCTGCTTGCGCTGCGGTTTGCGGCGGCTTTGCAGATGGTAGTAGAGCGCGTTGAATGCCTTGGCGCTGCCGTGTCCGAGCAGCCACGGCGGCGCATCGATGGGCAGCGTCAGCCGTGACGGCTGCGGCGCGAACCACGATGCCGGACCTTCGGCATGACGACCGCGGAAGAACACGCCGCGCAGCCCGCGATCGAGCGTGTCGATCCAGCCGACGGTGTATGCCCAGCCGCTGCTGTCGGCATCGAGTTCGAGGTTGTCGTCGATGCCGCTGCCGTCGCGGCCGCCGAAGCGGTGTGTTTCCTGCTCGATGCCGGGGCCGGGGACGCGCATCAAGCGAAGCCGGACGTCGAGCATGAGGCCGCTCAAGCCGAGTCCGGCGATCGTCGTGGCGAATGCGGGGTCGGTGGCGGTCAGTTCGAGCGGCGCTGCGCGATCGCTGCGCATGAGCGTGATCGCATCGACGAAGCGGCCGAAGGTTCCCGCGATGTGGTGATTCTTTCCATGCACGTCGTTGGCGATGGCGCCGCCCACGGTGACGTAGCGCGTGCCCGGCACGACGGGCAGAAACCATCCGCGTGGCAGCATGACTTGCGCGATGTCGGCCAGCGTGGCGCCGCTTTCGCAGTGCAGCACGCCGCTCGCCTCGTCGAAAGCGAGCAGGCGGTCGCGGCGGAAGGTGTGCAAGAGCGTGCCACCATCGTTGAGGCAGACGTCGCCATAACTGCGGCCGAGGCCGCGCGGCAGGAACGTCGCGGCCGGAAGCGTCGCGCCGTCGGCGAAGGCGTGCCGATGCTCGACACGAAAGCCGCGCCCCCAGGGTTGATCGAGCGATTGCGGGTTCACGCGACGCCCCTTCCGCCGCGTCGATTCAGTCGAGCAGCAGGGGAAACCATAAGGTGCCGAGCAGGGCGAGCAGGCACAGCGCGATGAGGGCGAGCCAGATGTTGGTCCACCGCGACGGCGTCGGCATGACGATGGGCGGAGGCGCTTCGCCGCGTCGCTCCAACGCCTGATGGATCAGGCGCGGCAATTGCGGCAGCGCCGAGGAGAGATAGGGCGCCTGTTCGGTCAGCCGCTTGAGTATGGCTTCCGGCCCGACCTGATCGCGCATCCATTTTTCGAGGAAGGGCTGGGCGGTGGCCCACAGATCGAGGTAGGGGTCGAGCTGGCGCCCGAGTCCTTCGACGTTGAGCAGCGTCTTTTGCAAGAGCACCAGTTGCGGCTGGATTTCGACGTTGAAGCGGCGCGACACCTGAAAGAGCCGCAGCAGCACCTTGCCGAAGGAGATGTCGGCGAGCGGCCGGTCGAAGATCGGCTCGCAGACGCTGCGCACGGCATTCTCCAGTTCATCGACGCGCGTGCCCGGCGGCACCCAGCCCGATTCGATGTGCGCCGCCGCCACCCGCCGGTAATCGCGGCGGAAGAAGGCGAGGAAATTCTCGGCGAGGTAGCGGCGATCGACGTCGGTCAGCGTGCCGACGATGCCGAAGTCCATGCCGACGTATTGCCCGAGATGTTCGGCGTCGGTACGCACGGCGATGTTGCCGGGATGCATGTCGGCGTGGAAGAAGCCGTCGCGAAACACCTGCGTGAAGAAGATCTCCACGCCGTCGCGGGCCAGCTTCTTGATGTCGACGCCGGCCGCGCGCAACGCATCGACCTGGCTGATCGGCGTGGCGTGCAGCCGCTCCATCACCATGACGTCGCGCTCGCACCAGTCCCAGTGCACCTCGGGCATGTAGAGTAGCGCCGAGCCGGCAAAGTTGCGGCGCAGTTGCGAGCAGTTGGCCGCCTCGCGCACGAGGTCGAGTTCGTCATGCAGGTACTTGTCGAACTCGGCGACGACTTCGCGTGGCTTCAGCCGTCGGCCGTCGGCGCTGAAGCGCTCGACCCAACCGGCGAGCACGCGGATCAGGCTCAAGTCGCTCTCGATGACCGGCAGGATGTTCGGACGCAGCACCTTGATGGCCACGTCGCGCGTCTCGAAGGTGTCGTCGACCTTGACCTGGATCGAGCCGAAGTGCACCTGCGCCACGCTGGCGCTCGCCACCGGGTTCCATTCGAAGTTCGCGAACACTTGCTCGACCGGGCGCCCGTAGGCGCTCTCGAGCACGCGACGGACGTCGGTGGCCGGAAATGGCGGCACGCGGTCCTGCAGGCGCGCGAGTTCGGTGGCGATGTCGGGCGGGATCAAGTCGGGGCGCGTCGAGAGCACCTGTCCGAACTTGACGAAGATCGGCCCGAGCGACTCCAGTGCGCGGCGCAGGCGCTCGCCGCGTGGCATGTCGTGACGGCGCGCACCCAGCAGCTTGCCAAGCGCACGCAACAGCGGATTGGGGGCGTCGTTCAGGACGAACTCGTCGAGCCCGTAGCGATGGAAGACGGTGACGATTTTCGCGAGTCGGAACAGACGCATGGGTCGATTCTAGGGAAGCGCTGCCTGAGCGCTAGAAACCGCAGAGGCCTGCGGCGCAGAGGGGCGCGCAGAGCATCCCCGAATTGCGGCACAGCGCAGGCCGGTCGCGGCTTGCCTTCGCGCGTTGCGGCGGCGAAAATGCTCGCATGACTGCCGCCGAGAACGCTGAGGATGCGCCCGACCCGCTGTTCGATCTGGCGCCGGTGTCGCTTTGGCTCGAGGACTTCTCCGATGTGCACGACCTGCTGCAAGGGTGGCGGCGCGAGGGCGTCACCGATATCCGGAAATTCCTCGAAGCGCGACCGGCGGCCATCGACGAGTATTTTTCGTGCATCCGGGTGCTGAAGGTCAATCAGCGCACGCTCGATCTGTACGGCGCGCGCAGCCTCGACGAACTGCTTGCGGCCGGCGCGCGAATCTTCGCCGCGGACGACGCGACCGCACCGATCCAGGAAATCGAGCAACTCTGGCTGGGCGCGACCGCCTATCGCAGCGAGACCGTCAACCACACGCTCGATGGACGGCGGCTCGACATACGGCTCAACGTCAATCGCCTGGCCGATGCGGCACGTCCGTGGGATCGCATGCTGATGGCGATCGAGGATTTCACCGCCGAGCGGCAGGCGCAGGAGGCCGCGCGCAGCAACGAGGCGTATGCCCTTGGCCTGTTCGAACTCTCGCCGGTGTCGCTGTGGGTGGAGGATTTCAGCGAGGTCAAGGCGATGCTCGACGAGGTGCGCGCCCGCGGCATCACGGACTTTCGCACCTTCGTCGATGTGCACCCCGAATTTGTGCTGTCGTGCATGGAGCGCATTCACGTCGTCGACGTCAACCGGCAGACGCTCGCGCTGTTCGGTGCGCGCAGCAAAGAGGAATTGCTCGGGCGGCTGGCCGACATCTTTCGTGACGAAATGGCCCGTTCGTTCACCGAGCAACTCATCGATTGCTGGCAGGGCAAATTGCTGCAGACGCGCGAGACGCTGAACTATGGGTTGCAGGGCGATGCGATTCATCTGCACATGCAATGGGCGGTGCTGCCCGGACATGAAGAGCCATGGGATCTGGTGCAGGTGGCGCTGACCGACATCACGGCGCGCAAGAAGGCGGAGGCGTACCTCGAGTACCTCGGCAAGCATGATGCGTTGACGAAGCTGCGCAACCGGGCGTTCTACGACGACGAAATCACGCGTCTCAATCGACGTGGCCCGTTTCCGGTGGGCGTTCTGGCCGTCGATCTCAACGGGCTCAAGGGCGTCAATGACGAGTTGGGGCACGCCGCCGGCGATGCTCTGCTGCGTCGCGCCGGTGAGGCGCTGAAGAAAGCCGTTGGTGACGCAGCACCGGTGGCGCGGGTGGGTGGCGATGAGTTCGTCGCCCTGCTGCCGCGTCATGCCGAGGCCGAAATGCAAGTGCTGCTCGAAAGCCTCGAGCGGGTGATCTCATTGAACAATCAGTATTACCAAGGGCCGGCGCTGTCGATGGCAGTGGGCACTGCCGTCTGTGCGCGTGCGGGTGAGCTCGATGCAGCGTTGCGTTCGGCCGACGACGCGATGTTCGCGGCCAAGCGGTCGCACTATCAGATGCGTCGCGAAGACGATCGCCGGCGTTGAGCTTCTGAGCGACCGAGCGCGTGGCAGGCTGGCGCGTCGTTGGCGCCTACAATCCACGCTGACGCGCTCCCTGCGAAATTCCACCCGCGCACGTCGATTTTCACTGCATGCCTGCGTCCGAACCGATCATCTGGCAGTTCTCGCTCTCCACGGTCAATGCGATCGTGTGGGCGGCCTTGTTGCTGCTGGCGCTGTGGTTTGGGTTGCGCCTGCGATGGGGGCGACTGGTCGCGCTGATCGCCTTTCTCACGTTCGATCTGGTGGTGTTCGGCGGCTTCGTGCGCCTCACCGACAGTGGCTTGGGTTGCCCGGACTGGCCGGGATGCTACGGCCAATTGCTGCCGGCGCAGGCGAAGCCGCAGATCGAGCAGGCCATCGTCGAGCAGGGCGGCACCCACGGCCCGGTCAGTCACGGCAAGGCGTGGATCGAGATGCTGCATCGCTATCTCGCCTCGTTCATTGGCGCCATGATCGTCGTCATGCTGGTGCGGGCGCTGCTCGCCCAGCGTCGTGGCGCCGCGCCGGGGGCGGTCGCCGCCAATGCCGGTTGGCAGTGGCCGGCGCTGCTGCTCATCGTGGTCATTGCGCAGGGTCTGTTCGGCAAGTGGACCGTGACGCTGAAGCTGATGCCGATCGTGGTGACGACGCATCTGATGGGGGGCATGCTGCTGCTCGCACTTCTCGTGTGGTTCTGGACCCGTCAGCGCCAGCGCGAGGGCGATCTGCGGGCGATGGCGGTGGCCGTGCCGACGGCCACGCGCACGCTGCTTTGGGTCGCCATCGCGGTGCTGGCCGCGCAGATCTTTCTCGGCGGCTGGGTCAGCACGAACTACGCCGTCACCGCCTGCGCCGATTTTCCGGGCTGCAACGGCAGCCTGGCGCCCGAGGTCAATTGGGGCGAGGGGTTTGCGTTCGCCCGGGCGCTTGGCCGCAATGCGGACGGCAGCTTCCTGTCGATCGATGCGTTGCGCGCCATCCATTGGGCGCATCGCCTGGGAGCCCTGGTGGCCGCCATCGTCATCGCCTGGACGGCGATCGCGCTCGGCCGCGCGCACCCGGCGCTCGCCCGACAGGCGTGGCTGATCGTGCTCGCGTTGATCGCGCAGATCGCGGTGGGCATCGGTGCCGTGTTGCTGTCGCTGCCGCTCGCGCTGGCGACCGCGCACAACGCGCTTGCGGCGTTGCTGTTGTCGACGCTGGTGGTCGCTGCGTGCCGCGTGAGCGGCGTGCGCGAATGGCAACCGTTCACGGTGTCGACCAATCTGCGCAAGGCACGTTGAGCCGCTGCGTCGCCGTCGAATGTGCAAGCAAACGTAACCGAAGTCACGGCGCGGCGCTGCGCGGGCGACGCGCTCGTCAACGCGACGCAGCGCAACGACGTTCACGGCGCATGGTGACGGGATTCCCCGTCACGCCGTGCAGGAGTTTTCCATGAACATTCGCCGTTCCACCCTGGCTTCCACGATGGGCAGCATCGCCGCCGCCGTGCTGCTCTCCGGTTGCGTCGTTGCGGCGCGTGTGCCGGGCCCCGTGGTCTATGTCGACACGCCGCCGCCAGCGCCCTACGTCGAGACGATTCCCGTCGCACCTGGCGCCAACTACGTATGGCTGGGCGGCTACTACGGTTGGGTCGGCGGTCGCTACGTCTGGAATCGCGGCTACTGGTCGCTGCCGCCGTCGGGCTATCGCACGTGGGAGCCTGGCTATTGGCGTCGTGACGGGCGCGGGCACTACTGGACGCCCGGCCATTGGCGCTGAGCGCGACGAAGTTCTGGCAGCTTGTTGCTTGAACGCTGTATCCAGACGAGGCTTCGATCACGGTAGGCGCGGGCTCGACCGCGCTTCGTGGCATCGGGTCGGTAGGCGCGGGCTCGACCGCGCTTCGTGGTCTTCGATGTTGCGAGGATCGGGCGTGCGCGAGCGACGTC
>JAFEDD010000076.1 GCA_018241765.1 Pseudomonadota bacterium
CCGTGATTCGCGCCATCCTCACCGACGTCGAAGCTCGCGGTGCCGCGAAATGGGCGCCCGACTACGGGCACCAGGCCGAGCCGGTGCTGCTCGTCACCCGACTCGCCCGAGCCATGTCGGCGCAGAGCGATGGCGTGTACTTCCGCAACACGACGGGCGGCGCTGGGCAGACCGTCTTCACCGCCCCCTCGGTCTTCAACTACTACTCGCCCGACTACGAACTCGCGGGCAGCGGCATCAACGCCCCTGAATTCACGATCTACAACACCGCTTCCGCGCTGAGCCGCGTGAACGCCGCGTACGGCATCGTCTTCGGCAGCGTCACGCCGGACCCAACCGTGTTCGGCGCCACCGGGACCCAGTTCGACCTGTCGATTTGGACGGCGGTCGCCGGCGACAGCAATGCCTTGCTCGACCGCGTCAACGAGCTGCTCTTCGCCGGTCGCCTCGGCGCGGCCTCGCGTGCCGCCATGAAGGGCGCGATCGACGCCGTGAGCGCCGCCGACGTCGTCGGACGCGCCCGCACGGCGCTCTACCTCGCAGCCGTCGCGCCGGAAAACCAGGTTTTGCGCTGAAGCGCCGGGAGCCCACATCATGACCCTCCACCCCAACTCCTCCCGTCGCCAATTCCTGCACGCGCTCAGTGCGACGGCCACCCTCGCCACCTTCGGACGTCTCGGTCTCGGCAATGCCTGGGCGCAGAGCGCACCGAGCGATTACAAGGCGCTGGTCTGCGTCTTTCTGTTCGGTGGCAACGACGGCAACAACACCGTGATCGCGGCGGACACTGCGGGCTACGCTAGTTACTCCGCCGTGCGCGGACCGACCAGTGGCATCAACATCGCGCAGAGCGACCTGCTGCAGTTCCAGCCCCGGGGCAGCAGCCGCGTGTTTGGCCTGCACCCCTCCCTACTGAAAATCCAGCCGCTGTTTGGCAGCGGGCAGCTCGCCCTCGTCAGCAACGTCGGGCCGCTCAACCGGCCTTCGACGCGCGCCTCCTATCAGGCCGGCACCGACCTGCCCTACCAGTTGTTCTCGCACGCCGACCAGCAGGCGCAATGGCAATCGACCGCCTCGCGCGCGCCGACGCTGACCGGGTGGGGCGGCCGCCTCGCCGACGTGATGACCTCCGCGAACGGCGCCGCAAGCGTCCCGCTCGCCACGTCGATCAGCGGCAGCCCGCAGTTTCTGCAAGGAAGTCGCAGCAAGGCGCTGACCCTGCCGCCAAGTGGCGGCTTCGGGCTGAGCGACACCGGCACCAGCGCCACCGCCCGGGCACGCCAGCAGGCGCTGCAAAGCCTGCTCAACACCGGCACGGCCGACCAGGCGCTGATCGCCACAACGGCGGACGGCCTGGTCAACGCGATCGATCTCTCCGCCACCGTGAACCCGATCATCACCGCCAACAACGCCACCGTTCAGGCGCTCTTCGACACCACCGGCAACCCGCTTGCCTTGCAACTGCAACAGGTCGCCAAACTCATCGCCGCGCGCGACACCCTCGGCGTGAAGCGCCAACTGTTCTTCGTCGCCCTCGGCGGCTTCGACACCCACAACAACCAACTCGCCACGCAGCAGGCGCTGCTCGGGCAACTCGGCGCCGCGTTGCGATCGTTCTACGACGCCACCCTCGCGCTGGGCGTCGCCGACCGCGTCACCACGTTCACGCAGTCGGACTTCAGCCGCACCTTCAAACCCGCGGCCGGCGGTGGCACCGATCACGCGTGGGGCAACCATCACTTCGTGCTGGGCGGCGCCGTGAAGGGCGGCGCCATGTACGGCACGTTCCCCGACACCACGCTGGGCGGCCCCGACGATGCCACGGGCGAGGGGCGCTGGGTGCCGACGGTCGCGGTTGATCAGTACGCTGCAACGCTCGCCAAGTGGTTCGGGGTCAGCGATGCTCAATTGTCCACCGTGCTGCCCAACCTCGGCGCCTTTGCGACGCCCACGCTCGGCTTCGTTTGATTCCGCTCATGCATCCAACGTAACGCGTCGTCCATGGGGCGTCAGCGCGAAGGCGCGCCATGGCGAACGCAGCGTCGTGTTTTGATCCGGAAACGGAACAGGCGCTGACGGTGCCTGACTGCGATAGATTGGCGGCCAGTACAACCCTGCACGCCAACCCATGCCGCAACGCAACGCCTTCGAGCCCTCTCTCGCCAATCCGCCAAGCCACCGCCTTGGGGTCGACCTCGGCGGCACCAAGACCGAGGCGATCGTGCTCGACGCGACAGGGCGCGAACTCTGGCGCGAGCGGGTGCCCACCGCATCGACGAGCGCGGAAAGCATTTGCGATGGCATCGCCGCGCTCGTCATGCGAGCTGAAGAGGAGGTTGGCGTGCGCTGCACGGTCGGCGTCGGCACGCCGGGCTCGCTGTCGCCGCGCAGCGGGTTGCTGCGCGGCTCCAATACCGTCGTGCTCAACGGACTGCCGGTCAAGCAAATGCTTGAGGGCCGACTCGGGCGCGCGGTGCGCATCGAGAACGACGCCAACTGCTTTGCGCTATCCGAAGCCGTCGATGGCGCCGGGCGCGGCGCACGGGTGGTGTTCGGCGCGATCCTCGGCACCGGCGTCGGCAGCGGCATCATCATCGACGGCAAAGCGCTGATCGGCATGCACGGCATCGCCGGCGAATGGGGCCACAACCCCTTGCCTTGGCCACAGGCCGACGAGATGCCGGGAAACGGCGCACATCGCTGCTACTGCGGCAAGGACGGATGCATCGAGACGTGGCTCTCAGGGCCGGGCCAGCAGGCTCATTTCGGCGACGGCGACATCCCGTTGCCGCGAATCGTGCAGCGTGCAGCGGACGGCGACGACGCGGCGGACGCCTACCTTCAACGCGTGGAGGACCGCATGGCGCGCGCCTTCGCGAGCGTCATCAACGTGCTCGACCCCGATGTCATCGTGCTCGGTGGCGGCGCATCGAACATCGAGCGCTTTTTCGATCGCGTGCCGCCACTGCTCGGCCGCTACGTCTTCAGCGAATTCGTCGCCACACGATTCGTGCGCAACGTGCACGGCGACTCCAGCGGCGTGCGCGGCGCGGCGTGGCTTTGGTGACCCCGGGCGGGGCACCGCGCCTCATCGTCGCGCCCGGACGATTTCGCCTATAATGGCCGGCTTTCCCTGATTACCCACACCCCCGGTGCGCCTGCTGTCCCATCGACGCTGGCGGCGCGCCAGACCCTTCAGCCGCCCAGGGACGTGTCTGAGGCACCGGCAATCGCCATGCCCATGCAGGCGAGAGGCCAGAGGAGTTCGAGCATGGCTCGCGTATGTCAAGTCACCGGCAAAAAGCCGATGGTGGGCAACAATGTTTCCCACGCCAACAACAAAACCAAGCGCCGCTTCCTGCCCAACCTGCAGCAGCGCCGGTTCTGGGTCGAGAGCGAAAACCGCTTCGTCAGCCTGCGCCTCACCACGGCCGCCATCCGCCTGATCGACAAGAAAGGCATCGACGCCGTTCTCGCCGACCTGCGCGCCAAAGGCACGATCTAGAGCTCCGGAGGTTTTGAATCATGCGTGAAAAAATCAAACTCGAATCGTCTGCCGGCACCGGCCACTTCTACACGACGACCAAGAACAAGAAGACCATGACCGGCAAATTCGAAATCAAGAAATTCGACCCCGTCGCCCGCAAGCACGTGCTCTACAAGGAAACGAAGCTGAAATAGCGGCGACGTACGTTCATCAACGAAAAAAGCCCGCCACGCGCGGGCTTTTTTGTACCGGTCGCGTTGCGCGGATCAGACAACGCCGCGCGAAACCGCCCAACCTGCGCGCGGCACTCGCCCACGGAACGCACGCGGCGCGACAATGCCAGCTTCACCGCCCGCGCCGATGTTGTGGCACGGACATTCGTCCCGACCGCGCCAAGGAACCAGCCACCTGACGAGATCGGGCCACCCCTGAAGGAGCCCATGATGTCATCGTTTCGAAACAAAAGCATCGCCGCCCTGACCGCCGGCGTCGCGCTGCTGCCCACCGCGTTCGCGCAGACCTCGCCGATCATCACCATCACCTTCGATGCCATCGGCTCCGTGCCGGTCGGCACCTGGGGCGTGGCGCTCGCCGCGTTCGCCATCGCCGCGTTCACCGCATGGCGGCTGCGCACGCAGCACCGCGGCGCGTCGCGCGCGCTGTCGCTGCTCGTCCTCGCGGCATCGGTCGCGCTCGCCCTCGCGGGCATGGCACCGAATGTCGACGCGGTCGTACCAAGCACCAACCTGGTCACGAGCCCGACCACCGTCAACGTGACCGATCCCGGTTCCTACGTGTTCGTGAACGCCACCGGCAAGCCGATTTCGCTGCGAACCGTGACCTTCACTCGCAACGGCTCGACACTGCAACTCGACACCAACGCGACGACCTGCACGGCGGGACTCGCCATGCAACCCTCGGCGTCGTGCGTCGTCGCGATCAACGGCAATCTTGGTTGACACACATCGCGGCCATCGCTTCGGCGGTGGCCGACCATCTGCCTGCGTTCAACCGGCACCCAACGATCCACTCACGGAAAACGCCCCGCCCGTGCTGACGCGGGGCGTGTAGCGACGCGCTCGACCGTCCGTGTCGCCCGCGCGACTCGGTCACCTCATCGACACGCGTGCGAAGCGCGCTCCATCGACGGCGCGACCAGCCGTTTTGAAGAGCGCCCTTCAGTGCCACGGTGACGCCCCCTTGTTCGCTAGTTGCATACCGATTTGGAAAAAAGTCCCGCGGAAGCGGGCCATTTGACGAATGCCGGCGGCGTCGCCCAGGCGAAGCGCCAAGCGCAGCGATTTCCTGACGCAGCGAATGGGGCTTGCGGCGCGCAGCGCGCCATGCTGGCGCGGTCGCCGCTCATGCACCGGAACACCATTGCCCGCCCGCGCGACAGGTGTGAAACGCATGCCGACGCCCCCCTTTCGATCCCGCAGCGCGTTCAAAACACACGTTGACGGTAGCATGTTGTCATATTATTGTTCGCGACAATTCATTTGTCCCGCAACGTGAGCGAGAATTCGAAATGTCCAAGCGCGAACAAGGAGCGTCGAAGTGGGCCGCAGCGCTCCTCGCCCTGCTCTCCAGCGTGAGCTACGCCGGCACCGCTGCCGATTGCCCGTTCAACATCGATCAATCGGCGGCAGACACGCGCCGCGGCACGACCGACGGCCTGCTCTTCATCCGCTACGCGCTCAGCCTGCCAAGCGCGAGCCCGCCGGCCACGAATGCCACCGAGAACCCCGCGTTCACCAGCGCGCAAATCGACGCGCACATGAGCGCCCATGCGAATGCTCTCGACATCGATGGCGACGGCGCATTCACCCGCTTCGATGCACAAATCATTGCCCGCTATCTGCTCGGATTTCGCGGCACCGCGCTGGCCGGCGACCTCGACGCGCCACAGTTCGCCAAACGCTACGGCTCTGCCGCATTTCAGCAGTACATCGACAGCGGCTGCAACAGCGCCAATGACCCCGCCGATCCACGCATGGCCGTGTGGAACGCAATGAACGCGCAACTCGCGCTCGGCACCAGCGCTGGCATCGACCAAGCCAAGACCTACATGACCGACACCGCCGTCGACAGTTACACCCCCGCACTTGCGACCATCGTGGCCGACCTTCCGGCAATCGTCGCCAGTTACAGCCCGATCATCCCGCGCATGATCAGCGGCGATTACGCCGAGTACTGGGTCAGCCGCCCGCTGCTGGGCAGCGGCACCGGCGAGCGGCTGGTACACATCGTCACCTTCATTCGCACGCTCGATGGAAACTGGCGCGTCGACGCCATGTAGGCGAAGCCCCCGTCGCGACCCATGCGCGTGAAATACGCATCACTGAGACTGTTTGCCACCGCCACCCTGTGCGCGCTGGCAATCACTGCCTGCGTGGCGCCGCGGGCCACCGCCCCCCAGAGCGCCGGGCCCGTCAGCGAGCCCACACTGCTCGGCCGGGTGATCGACCACCAGACCCGCCAGCCCATCGCCGGCGCTTTCATCTACGGCCACTATGCCTCCGCCACCGGCAAACTCGGCGGCGGCAGCCAGTTCGGCGAACTGGTCAGAAGCTTCGCTAGCCAGACCGATGCGCAGGGCTACTTCCAGCTCGACGCCTGGGATAGCGGCAACCGCACGATCCACGGCGAGCGGCGCGGGAAGTTTCCCGCGATCACCATCTGGAAACCCGGCTACGAAGTGTCGATGCAGGGCCTCAACTCGATTCGCGAGTGGTACCCGGCCAACCGCAGCGCCAGCACCAGTGCCAAGCCCAAGGTGACGGCCAACGCCATCGACTGGCGCGACGCCCCAACCGAGCTGAAACCCGCCACGAGCGAGCAGGACCGTTATCTGGATCTCACGCTATCGGATCGCGCCATCATGTTCGACGGCGAATGCG
>JAFEDD010000007.1 GCA_018241765.1 Pseudomonadota bacterium
TTTTTTGTACCAATCTACGCGAAACACTGCACTACGCGCGTCGATCGAGCAGCAGGATGGCGGTGCCCGAGGCCATGAACAGGCCCGCGCTGCCGCGATTGACGCCGCGCAGCCATCCGGGGTGGGTGGCGAGCCAGCGGTTGACGCTGCCCGCGGCGGCGCCGAGCGCGCTGTAGGCGATGATCGTCAGCACCGAGAAGATGGCGCCGAGCAGCAGCATCTGCACCAGCGGGCTCCCAGCGCCTTCGCCCGCGCGCACGAACTGCGGCACGAAGGCCAGCACGAAGAGCGCGACCTTCGGGTTCAGGAGATTGCTGAGCACGCCACGCATGAAGATCTGCCACCACGAGGCGGGTTTCGCCGGCACCAGACCGATGCTGCCGGCGCCGCTGCGCCATTGCTGGACGCCGAGATAGATCAGGTAGGCGGCACCGACGAGTTTCATGATCCAGAACGCCGTCTCGCTCGCCGTCAAGAGTGCGCTGACGCCGAGCGCGGCGAGCAGCGAGTGCCCCATGATGCCGACGCCCGCGCCGCAGGCGTGCGCGCAGCCTGCCGCGCGCCCCTGGCTCAGGCCGCGCGACAGCGAGAGCAGCATGTCGGGGCCGGGGATGCCGATGATGATGGCCACCGCCGGCAGGTAGAGGAGGATTTGTTCGAGGCTGAGCATACGTGCATTTTAGCGGTGGAACGCTGAGCTAGTCCGAGGCCACGCGCAGCACGAGTTTGCCGAAGTTCTCGCCACGGAAGAGCCGCAGCAGCGCCTCGGGGAAGGCGTCGATGCCGCCCTCGACGATGTCCTCGCGCGACTTCATGCGACCGCTCCGCAGGTGCCCGGCCAGTTCGGAGACGGCCATCGGGTAGCGATCGGCATAGTCGAACACCACCATGCCCTCCATGCGGGCGCGATGCACGAGCAGCGCGAGGTAGTTCTTCGGCCCCTGCATGGCGGCGGTGGCGTTGTATTGACTGATGGCGCCGCAGATGACGATGCGGGCGTGGCGGCGAATGCGCGCAAGCACCTGGTCGAGGATGTCGCCGCCGACGTTGTCGAAGTAGATATCGACGCCCTCGGGGCAATGCGTCTTCAGGCCATCGCGCACGGCGCCTTCGCCCTGCTTGTAGTCGATGCAGGCATCGAACCCGAGCTCGCGCACGACGAAGTCGCACTTGGCGGCGCCACCGGCGATGCCCACCACGCGGCAGCCGCGCAGCTTGGCGAGTTGCCCGACGCTCTGACCGACGGCGCCCGCCGCACCGGAGACGACCAGCGTCTCGGCCGCCTTCGGTTGCCCGATCTCGGTGAGTCCGAAATAGGCCGTCATGCCCGGCATGCCGAGCACATTGAGCCACTGCGCCGGCGAGCCGAGCGCGGGGTCGATGCAGGTGAGTCCGACGTGGCGGGCGCTGCCGGCATCGAAGCGCGCGTACTGCTGCACTCCGAGGCCGCCGCTCACGAGGTCGCCGACGCGAAACTGCGGCAGCGTGGAGGCGACGACGCGACCGATGCCGCCCGCGCGCATCACATCGCCGAGCGCGACCGAGGGGATGTAGCTCTTGCCTTCGTTCATCCAGCCGCGCATCGCCGGGTCGAGCGACAGCAGCAGGGTCTGCACCAGCACGCCGTTCTCGACGTTCGGCGTAATCGTCTCGGTCGTCTGCGCCCAGCAGTCGGGCGTGGGCACGCCGCGCGGGCGAGCGGCGAGACGGATTTGCCGGTTTTGGAGCAGGGCGGAGGTGGTCATGACGTAAGAGGGTTCGCGATCACGGTGAACCGCGATGTTACGTCGCGGCGTGGGGTGAGATGGCAATCACGGCAATGCGACCGACGCCGCTCAACAACGCGAAACTCACGGCATCGCTGTGACCGATCGACGATACAGCTTCATGGTTTGATCCGCATCCATGACGGGCTTCACGCCAGATTTCGCCAATTGTCGACTTTCGCCATTTCATCGCGCCAAGCCCGTTGTGGATGCGGGTTTTGGCAAAAAGTTGATGCGTCTGAATAGGGAAATGGTTAGACGATCGCCTTGCCGCAGAGGTTTGCAAGCTCGCCATAGAGCGCGGGGCTGGCGGCGAGGATCGGGTTGCCGCTTGCCATGCCGTCGCCGGCGAGGAAGTCGTTGCAGCGACCGCCCGCCGCTTCGATGATGGCGATGGCGGCGAGGCAGTCCCAGGCGTTGATGTGCGGTTCGTAATAGCCGATCAGGCGGCCGGCGGCGACGTAGCAGAGCATCAGCGCGCCCGAGCCGTTGCGGTAGAACATGCCGCCCGCGTCGAGCACACGGCCGAGGAACGGCAGGAATTCGTCGGGCTTCGAGCGATGCGAAAAGCCGGTGCCGAGCAGGCCATCGCCGACGTGGACGGCGCGTTTGACGTGGATGCGCCGCTCGTTCAACCAGCCGCCGCCGGAGACCGCCGCATGACGGCCGCTCGCGCCGTGGAAGAGTTCCTTCGCGTTGGGGTCATACACGGCGCCGAGCGTGGGCACGCCATCGACGACGAGCGCGATGGAGATGCACCACGAGGTGAGGGCGTTCAGAAAGCACGAGGTGCCGTCGATCGGGTCGATCACCCAGACGATGCGCTGACCGTTGCGGCTGTCGCCGCCTTCTTCGCCGAGGATGCCGTCGTCAGGGAAGGCCTCCGTGATGCGCGCCCTGATGAAGCGTTCGGTGTCGCGATCGGCCTCGCTGACTTCGTCCTGCACGCCTTTCGATTCGACGCGCAGCGTGTCGAGCCGTTGGTACCAGGCCATGGCGTGCTCGCCGGCCACGCGGGCGAGGGCTTGCGCGAACGCGTAGCGCGCCGCGATGTCGGGGTCGGGGATGGAGGAGGGCATGAGCGCAGACGGTGCACGCGGTCACGGCGCGTGCCGCGACCGGTGGAGGTGGAGAGGGATCGACGGCGCCGCGAAGGCCGCCGAGCGGGGCGCCGACGCGCGGCGCCCCGAGGCTCTGGCGCGCGGCGAGCGCCTATTTCATGGCGCCCGAGACTTCATTGGTCCAGCGGGCGAGCAGACGCTTGCGCACTTCGCTGGAACCGTATTTCGCCTGGTCGTAGTCGATCAGCTTGACGTCACTCGGCTTGATCGCCTCGGCCGGCACCTTGGCGTCGACGTTCGAGGGGATCTGGTAGCTCTTCGCCTGCGGCGCGAGGGCCTGGATGTCCGGGCGCAGCGCGAACTCGTAGAACTTCTTCGCCTCGGCCATGTTGCGGGCGCCCTTGACGATGCTCATCGAACCAATCTCGTAGCCGGTGCCTTCGCAGGGGGCGACGACGACGATCGGGAAGCCGGCGAGTTTCGGGATGACCAGATCATGCATGAACGAGATGCCGATGGCCGTCTCGCCACGGGCCGCGGCCTGCGAGGGGGCGATGCCGCTCTTCGTGTACTGGTTGATGTTTTTGTGCAGTGCCTTCATGTAGGCGAAGGCTTTCTCCTCACCCATCAACTGCACAAGCGTGGCGAGCATGGTGTAGGCCGTGCCCGAGGAGTTCGGGTCGGGCATCTGCACCTCGTCCTTGTATTTCGGGTCGATCAGGTCGGCCCAGCATTTCGGTGCCGCCAGTTTCTTGGAGGCGAGTGTCTTTTCGTTGTAGCCGAAGCCAAGCGCGCCGAGGTAGATGCCGACGGTGCGGTGGCCGGAGACGTCCGCCACCTTGCGGGCCCACGGTTGCAGCTTCGGCAGCGTGGGCGAGACGTAGACCTCGGTCAGCCCTTCGGCCGCCGCTTGCAGGTGCGGATCCCCCGTGCCGCCCCACCAGACGTCGATTTTCGGGTTCGCCGCCTCGGCGCGGATCTGGGCGTAGGACTCGCCCGAGCTGCGTCGCGTCATGTTGGTCTTGATGCCCGTCTCGGCCTCGAACTTGTTCTTCATCAGTTCGCACCAGTCGATGGCCGGGTTGCACAGCAGGTTGAGCTGCTGCGCCTGGGTGGCCGGCGCGGCGCTGAACAGCGCACCGAGCGCGAGCGTGGCAAGGGCGGAACGATACGGATTCATCTAACCTCCAGGGTGAAACGTGATTTTTTGGCCAAGCCAATGTCGTGCATTTGGCGGCGCCATCGCGCGCCGTTCAGCGCGCAATGGCGACAGTATCGGCAAAAGCGCGTCGTGCCGGGGGTGTGTCGTTTCACTCCCCGGACACTGCACTAGAATCATGCTTTCCCGCCAAGGTCTTTGCGATGACCAAATACGTGTTCGTGACCGGCGGGGTGGTGTCTTCCCTTGGTAAAGGCATCGCCGCCGCCTCTCTCGCCGCGATTCTTGAATCGCGCGGCCTCAAAGTCTCCCTCGTCAAGCTCGATCCCTACATCAACGTCGATCCGGGCACGATGAGCCCGTACCAGCACGGCGAGGTGTACGTCACCGACGATGGCACCGAGACCGATCTCGATCTCGGCCACTATGAACGCTTCATCGCGCGCAAGATGTCGGCGAAGAACAGTTTCACGTCGGGCAAGATCTACCAGAACGTCATCAACAAGGAGCGCCGCGGCGACTACCTCGGCGGCACCGTGCAGGTCATTCCGCACATCACCGACGAGATCAAGGCGCAGATCAAGAGCGCCGGAGAAGGGCTCGACGTGCTCTTGGTGGAGATTGGCGGCACCGTGGGCGACATCGAATCGCTGCCGTTCATGGAGGCGATTCGCCAGATGGGCGTCGAGGTCGGACGCCGCAACCGCTGCTACATCCACCTGACCTTGGTGCCGTTCATCGCCAGTGCCGGCGAACTGAAGACCAAACCCACGCAGCACAGCGTGCAGAAGCTGCGCGAGATCGGCATCTTCCCGGATGTGCTGCTGTGTCGCTCGGACCGGCCGGTGCCGGAGGACGAGAAGCGAAAGATCGCTCTGTTCACCAACGTCGAGCAGCGCGCAGTGATCTCGGTGCCGGACGTGGACACCATTTTCAAGGTGCCGCAGCTGTTGCACGACCAGATGCTCGACGAGATCGTCTGCCACACGCTGGATCTGCTCGCGCGACCGGCCAACCTCGCGCCGTGGACGCACATCGTGCAGCGCACGCTGCGTCCGAAGTTCGAGGTGAACATCGCCTTCGTCGGCAAGTACGTCGAGCTGATCGACGCCTACAAGTCGATCAGCGAAGCGCTGAAGGCGGGCGGCATTCACAACGACTGCAAGGTCAACATCCACTACCTCGAGTCGGAGAAGATCGAGGTCGAAGGCGAACGCATGTTCGCCGGCATGGATGCCATCCTGGTCGGTCCGGGCTTTGGCGAACGTGGCACCGACGGCAAGATTCTCGCCGCCCGCTACGCGCGCGAGCACCGCGTGCCCTACCTCGGCATCTGTCTTGGCATGCAGATCGCGATCATCGAATTCGCCCGCAACGTGTGCGGATTGGCGCGCGCCAATTCGACCGAATTCGATCTCGACACGCCCGATCCGGTGATCGGACTCATCACCGAATGGCAGGATGCCACCGGCGGTCGGCAAACACGCACGCGCGGCTCGGACAAGGGCGGCACCATGCGCCTGGGCGCCCAGAAGGCCACGCTCCTGGCAGGCTCGCTCGCCGCGCGGGTCTACGGCGCCACCGAGATCAACGAGCGCCATCGTCATCGCTACGAAGTGAACAGCCATTACGTGCCGCAGTTCGAAGCGCACGGGCTGGTCGTGTCCGGCCGTTCGTCGGTGCAGGATCTGGTGGAAGTGATGGAGTATCCGCAAAGCGCGCACCCATGGTTCCTCGGCGTGCAATTCCACCCCGAGTTCAATTCCACGCCGCGTGGCGGGCATCCGCTGTTCAAGGCGTTCGTCGCGGCGGCCATGCAGCAACGCGAGGTCACGACCGCGGGAGGCGGGGGCTCCGCCGCCGAACTGGAGCAGGCATGAAGCTCTGCGGATTCGAGATCGGCGGCACACAGCCGTTTTTTCTGATCGCCGGCCCCTGCGTCGTCGAGAGCGAGGCGCTGCAACTCGACGCGGCCGGGCAGCTCAAGGAAATCACGCGCTCGCTCGGCATCCCTTTCATCTTCAAGTCGAGTTACGACAAGGCGAACCGTTCGAGCGACCGCAGTTTTCGTGGGCCGGGGCGCGAAGCGGGCCTGCGCATCCTCGCCGAAGTGCGCCGCCAGATCGGCGTTCCGGTGCTGACGGACGTGCACGCGATCGACGAAATCGCCGACGTCGTCGCGGTGGTCGATGTGTTGCAGACGCCGGCGTTCCTGTGCCGACAAACCGATTTCATCCACGCCGTGGCGGCGAGCGGAAAGCCGGTCAACATCAAGAAGGGCCAGTTTTTGGCGCCCGGTGACATGAAGCAGGTCGTGGCGAAAGCGAAAGCGGCCAATGGGGGCGCCGACACCATCATGGTGTGCGAGCGCGGCGCGAGCTTTGGCTACAACAATCTGGTGAGCGACATGCGCTCGCTCGCCATCATGCGCGACACCGGCTGCCCGGTCGTCTTCGATGCCACCCATTCGGTGCAACTGCCGGGCGGGCAGGGCACCTCGAGCGGCGGCCAGCGTGAGTTCGTGCCGGTGCTGGCACGGGCGGCCACCGCCGTCGGCGTGGCGGGGCTCTTCATGGAAACGCACCCGCATCCCGAACGCGCGCTCTCCGATGGGCCGAACGCGTGGCCGCTGCCACGCATGAAGGCGTTGCTCGAACAACTGGTGGCGATCGACCGCGTGGTGAAGAGCGCGCCCTATCTCGAAGCGCAACTGACGGGAGCGGACAAGCTATGAGTGCCTACACGATCGTGTCGATCCGCGTGACCGACCCGGAAAAATACGCCGCCTACATGGCGCTATCGGACGCCGCAGTGGCGGCCGCAGGCGGTCGTTTCCTCGTTCGCGGCGGCAACCCGAAGGTCATGGAGGGCGAGTGGCCACGGCCTCGCGTCGTCGTCACCGAGTTCCCGGATCGCGCGGCGGCCGAGGCGTTCTATGAATCAGCGCTGTACGTCAAGGCGCGCGCCCTGCGCGAGGGCGCGGCCGAATTCAGCATGATCGTCGTCGATGGCGTCGGCTCGCCAACGTAAATCACGGCGCGGCGCGGTCCGCGCACCACAGAAACCCCAGGGGAAACCACAAGCGTCATGAGTGCAATCGTCGATGTCATCGCCCGCGAAATTCTTGATTCGCGCGGCAATCCCACGGTCGAGGCGGATGTCGTTCTCGAAAGCGGTGCCACGGGCCGCGCGGCAGTGCCCAGCGGCGCCTCCACCGGCTCGCGAGAGGCGATCGAACTGCGCGACGGTGACAAGGGGCGCTACCTCGGCAAGGGCGTGCTGAAGGCGGTCGAATACGTCAACACCGAAATCTGCGAGGCATTGCTTGGCCTCGACGGCGAGGAGCAAACCCGCATCGATCACATCCTGATCGAGCTCGATGGCACCGAGAACAAGTCACGCCTCGGCGCCAACGCGATGCTGGCGGTTTCCTGCGCGGTGGCGAAGGCTTCGGCCGAGGACGCCGGCCTGCCGCTCTACCGCTATTTCGGTGGTGCAGGCCCGATGAGCCTGCCGGTGCCGATGATGAACGTCATCAATGGCGGCGCGCACGCCAACAATTCGGTCGACTTGCAGGAATTCATGATTCTGCCGGTTGGTGCACCGAGCTTCCGCGAAGCGTTGCGTTGGGGCGCCGAAGTGTTCCACACGCTCAAGAAGCTGATCGACAGCAAGGGCTGGCCGACGCAGGTGGGTGATGAGGGTGGCTTTGCGCCCGATCTCAAGTCGAACGAAGAAGCGCTGACGCTCTTGATGCAGGCGATCGAGAAGGCAGGCTACAAGCCCGGCGAGCAGATTGCACTGGGGCTGGACTGTGCGGCCAGCGAGTTCTACAAGGACGGCAAGTATCGGCTCGAAGGGGAGGGGCGCACGCTCGGCAGTGCCGAGCTGACCGAGTTGTGGGCCGACTGGGCCGCGCGCTACCCGATCGTGAGCATCGAAGACGGCATGGCCGAGGGCGACTGGGATGGCTGGAAGATGCTGACCGACAAGCTCGGCAAGAAGGTGCAACTGGTCGGCGATGATCTCTTCGTCACCAACACCAAGATATTGAAGGAGGGCATCGAGAAGGGGGTGGCCAACTCCATCCTGATCAAGATCAACCAGATCGGCACGCTTTCCGAGACCTTCGCCGCCATCGAGATGGCCAAGCGAGCGGCGTACAGCAACGTGATCTCGCACCGCTCGGGCGAGACGGAAGATTCACTGATCGCCGACCTCGCGGTGGGCAGCAACGCCGGGCAGATCAAGACCGGCTCGCTGTCGCGCTCGGATCGCACGGCGAAGTACAACCAGTTGCTGCGCATCGAGGAAGACCTCGGTGAGGTGGCGAAGTACGCGGGAGCCGAAGCGTTCGCGCGTTTCCGGCGCTGACGCCGGGTGGCGGCGGGCGGGCTTGCGCAGCGGGGCGGCAACGACATGGCGCGCGTTCTCTTCGCGGTGTTGCTGGTGATCTTCATCGGTCTCCAGTACAAGCTCTGGTTCGATCGCGGCTCGGTCCCGCGCGCCCGTGCGCTCGAGCAGGACCTCACCGAACTCAATGCGAAGAACGAGGAGGCGAAGCGGCGCAATGCCGTGCTCGAGGCCGATGTGCGTGATCTCGAACGCGCCGGCGAGGCGATCGAGGAGCGCGCGCGCAGCGAACTCGGAATGGTGCGAAAGGGCGAAACGCTGATTCAGTTGCGCGAAGCGCCAGCGCGTGCGGCCAACGTGGCCGCCGCGCCTGCCCGAGCGGACACGCCGGCGAAGTGACTCGGCGAGATCTTCGACCATGAAGCCTTCGGTGCCCGATTGTCGGTCCGCTCGCGCAGCATCGGCTCGGTGGGGTGTCGCTGAGGTGTCGGCATCGGCGCACGGCAACCGGCGTGACTGAAGCGTCCACTTCCGCGAGATCGACGATGCCGCGCGTCATCACCTCGCGCGACAACGCGCTCTACAAGCGATTTGCCGCGCTTTCGCGGTCGGCGCCCGCGCGCAAGCGCGGTGGTTTCTGCCTGCTCGAAGGTGAGCATCTGGCGGAGAGTTACGCAGCGCGCGTCGGGCCGCTGGAACTGCTGGCGCTGCGCGCGACGCCGGGGGACGTCGCGCCGACGCCGTCGCAACGCAGACTTCTGGCGCAAGCGCGCGAAGCGGTGTGCCTGACCCCAGCGCTGTTCGATGCGTTGTCGAGTCTGGTCAGCCCCGGTGGGGTGCTCGCCATTGCGCTGACACCGGTTGCGGCGCCCGCGGTGAGGCGCGGCTTCGTGCTCGCGCTCGACGAGGTGCAGGACCCCGGCAACGTCGGCACCTTGATCCGCACGGCCGCCGCCGCTGGCGTCGATCAGGTGTGGCTGTCGCCGGGGTGCGCGTTCGCATGGAGCGTCAAAACCTTGCGCGCGGCACAGGGCGCTCATTTCCACATCGATGTCGTCGAGGGAATCGATCTCTCGCGGGCGTTGGCGCAGTTTGCCGGACGTCGCTACGGGCTGCTCGCGCACGATGTGGGTGGTTTGCCGTCGAGTGACCCGTTCCACGCGCGCTTCGAGACGGATGTGGCCTTGGTGCTTTCCAATGAGGGGCATGGTTTGAGCGAATCGCTGCTGCCGTGTCTCGATGGCGGGCTGCACATCCCGATGGCGGCGGGCATCGAATCGCTGAACGTCGCCACGGCGGGTGCGCTCGCGCTCTACGCCATGCGTCCGAAGCGGCCCGTGGTGCCACGGTGACGACCGCCGCCGACCGACCACGGTTGCTGCTCGTGGAAGACGACGCGGCGCTCGCGCAGGCACTCGCACTCGGCCTGTCACGGCGAGGCTTCGATGTGGCGCAGGCGGGAGGCGGAGCGAATGCGCTCGAACGGGTGGCCGTCGAGTCGTTCGCCGCGATCGTGCTCGATCTGACGCTACCCGACATCGACGGGCTCGACGTGCTGCGCAGCCTGCGCGCACGCGGCGTGACGACGCCCATCCTGGTGCTGACGGCGCGTGGCACGGTGGGCGATCGGGTGCACGGACTGCGTCAGGGGGCGGACGACTACCTGCCCAAGCCCTTCGATCTCGATGAGCTGGAAGCGAGGCTGCATTCGCTGATCCGTCGTGTGCGCCCGACGGGCGGCGCGACGCTTCCCGAGCGGCTGGAATTCGGTCCGCTTGCCGTGGACACGGCCGATGGCGTCTGCTACGCGCAGGGCCGCGCGATCGAGCTTTCGTCGCGCGAACGCGCCATGCTCTGCGCATTGCTCGCTCGACCTCGACATGCCGTCACCCGCGAGCGCCTGTGGGATGCGGTGTTTGCCGACGCCCGCGAGGTGCAGTCGGACGCGATCGAAGTGGTTGCCTATCGGCTGCGCAAGAAGCTCGCCGGATTGGGGGTGGAGATTGCGGTGCTGCGCGGCGTCGGCTACCTGATCCGCGACGAGCGCCGCTGAGCGGCGTGCCTGCCATGCGCCTCTGGCCCGGCCCCGTACTATCGATCCGCCGACGGCTCGCGGTTCTCATCCTCGGGGCGCTGGTGACCTTCCTGCTGATCGACACCACGCTCATCTACCGCAGCACGCTCGACTCGATCAACGTGGCGCACGATCGCACGCTGCTGGTCTCGGCCCGCGCGATTGGCGAGACGCTCCGTTTTTCAGGGGATCGCCTCGACGTCGGGCTGCCGTCAGCGACGCTCGACGTGTTCGAAGCCGTGATGCGCGGGCGAATCGTCTATCGCGTCAGCGATCCCGACGGGCGCTTTCTGGCCGGCACAGCGGAGCTGCCCGCCCACGACGGCGCGTTTCCGAAGCGCTCGCCCTATGCCGCACTCGCATCCTTCCAGGACGCGCAGTTCGACGGCGAGGCGGTGCGTGTCGTGGCGTTGCTGCATCCGGTCTACGACGGCGCTGGCTATCGCATGGTCACGGTGCAGGTGGCGGAGAACGTCGAACTGCGGCGCTCGCTGGCAAAGCAGGGTCTGATCGCCACGCTCGATCGGCAGATCATCTTCTTGATGCTGCTTTCGGTGCTGATCTGGTGGTTGATCGGCCGCGGTCTGCGACCGCTGGCCGCGCTCGGCGATGAACTGCGCAAGCGCCCGCCCGATTCCCTGGCGGCATTGACGACGCCGGCGCCGCGCGAACTGCGTCCGATCGTCGAGGCGCTGAACGAAGTGATGGGCCGGCTCAAGGGGTTTCTCGAAAATCGTCAGCGCTTCGTGCGCGACGCATCGCATCAGTTGCGCACGCCGTTGGCGGTTTTGAAAGCCCAGGTGCAGAACGCGCAACGCGGTGATGTCGCCGCGTCGGTGGCGCTGCACGACATTGCGCAATCGGTCGATCGCGCCACGCGGCTCGCCAACCAGATGCTTGCGCTGGCCAAGGTCGCGCAGATGGAAAGCGAAGGCGATCACGCGGGCGAGCGGACCGAGTTGGTCGCTCTGGCGCGTGATCTTGCCGTCGAATGCTCTCCGCTGCTCGCCGCGAAATCGCTCGATTTCGCGCTCGATGCACCGCCGGACGAGGCGGTGCTCGTCGCCGCGCACGAATGGATGCTGCGCGAACTGCTGCGCAACCTGCTCAGCAATGCCATCCGCCACACGCCCCCTTCGGGCGCGATCGGCATCGACATTGCGCTTGCCGGACGCACCGTGCTGCTCGCGGTGTGGGACAGTGGTCCGGGTGTCGACGCCGAGCGCGAGGCGCGATTGTTCGAACCCTTCGCCTCAGGCGACCCCAATCGAGGCAGCGGCCTGGGGCTCGTCATTTGCCGCGACATCTGTCGCGCGGTGGGTGCGAGGCTCACCGTGCGCAACCGAAAGCCGGCGGAGGGGTCGGGTCACCCCGGGCTGCGCGTGACCGTCGAAATGTCGCGCGTCGAAACGAGCGCCGTGACCGCCGTCCGCGAGCCTCAGGGAACCACGGCACAACGCCCTGCGTCCGAAGCCGATCCGCAACGCCCGCTTGCCGCGGGGGCGCGTACCGAGGCCACTTAGAAAATGTGGCGGTCGAGGCCGCGTTCGAGCAGGATCGTCGTGGCCAGCTCCTCGATCGATTTGGTCGATGTGTTGAGGACCGGCACGCGCGCGTCGCGCAGCATCCGCTCCGCCGAGGCGACCTCATAGCGGCACTGCTCCAGGCTCGCATAACGCGAATTGGGTTTGCGCTCTTCGCGGATGGCGGCAAGGCGATCGGGCGTGATCGTCAGGCCGAAAAGCTTGTCGCGGTGGCGCGCAACCGATTCCGGCAGCACGCCACGCTCGAAATCATCAGGCGTCAACGGGAAGTTGGCGCATCGGATGCCGCATTGCAGTCCGAGGTAGAGCGAGGTTGGCGTCTTTCCGCAGCGCGACACACCGACCAGAATGACTTGCGCGCGATCGAGTTCCTTGATGCTTTGGCCATCGTCGTGCGCCAGGACATAGTTGATGGCGTCGATGCGCGTGAAGTATTCACCGTGGTTGCGCAGACCGTGCAGGCGCCCCGCCGCGTGCGAGCTCTTGGTGCCGAGCTCCTGCTCGAGCGGCGCGATGAAGATCTGGAAGAAGTCGAGCACGCAGGCGTCGCATTCGCGCATGCGCTTGCTGAGACGTTCGTCGACGATCGAGCAGATGACGATCGGGCGCATGCCGTCGGCGGTGCGGCAGTTGTCGATCTGCGCCAGCGCGCGCGCCACGGCGTCGTCGGAATCGACGAACGGAATCGTCGTCTTGCGAAACTCGAATCCGTCGAACTGCGTGAGCAGCGAGTTGCCGAGCGTCTCCGCCGTGATGCCGGTGCGATCGGAGACGAAAAAAACGCTACGTCGGTTGGGCATGAAGCTGCTCCGCTTCGGGCCAGTCGTGCCACACTGGCGTCAGTGCGGGCGACAGGCGAGGCAGGTCGCCGAAACGCACGCGACTCTCGCTGGGTGAATGAAAATCGCTGCCGATCGAGGCGAGCAGCGCGAACTTGCGCGCGAGCGCGGCATACTGCGCCCATTGCGGTGGTTGATGCGCCGAACATACGACTTCGACGGCATCACCGCCCGCATCGGTGAACGCGCGCAGCAGCGCCTCGGCGCCGCCCCAGGGCGCGACGTCGTAGCGCGCCGGGTGAGCGAGCACGGCACGCCCCCCGGCCGCGTGAATGGTGTCGATGGTGTCCGTCATCGGCAACCAGCGCTGAGCGACGTAGCCCGGCTTGCCCGGCTTCATGAAGCGCGCGAAGACTTCGCCCATCGAAGCACAGACGCCTCGCTCGACCAGGTGACGCGCGAAATGCGTGCGCGAAATGAGGGCGGGATTGGGTGCGTGTGCCGCGGCACCGGCCAGCATGTCCGGGATTCCGATGTCGGCAAATGCCGTGTCCATGCGCTGTGCCCGTTCGTCGCGTGCGCGCCGGATGCCAGCCAAGGTGTCGACGAGGGTGCGCGCGGTCGGGGCGACGCGGAGCCCCACGATGTGTATCGACACGCCGTTCCATTCGCTCGAAATCTCGACGCCCGGGATGAATCCCATGCCAAGGCGCGTCGCGACGCGGTGCGCCTCGGGGAGCCCGCCCAGCTCGTCATGGTCGGTCAGCGCAATGAGGCGCACACCACGGCTGTGCGCCAGTTCGATCAATTCGGTGACGCCGAGCGTGCCATCGGAGAAGCGCGAGTGGCAGTGCAGATCTGCGATGGCCATGAAGTTCATTATAGAAATCGACGCATCGCATCGGATTTGGTCGAACGCATCATATAATGGCATATGACCGTGGCATAAGGCCATGAGCGCGGCTCGATGTGTTACCGCAAACATGCGCGATCGTCGTGTCGAGCATTTGAAGACAGGATGAAGTAATGGGACTCTTTCAAAAGATCAACAACCCGCGCGAAATCCGACAGAAGCTCGGACTCAATCAAGAGGAGTTCTGGCAGAAGATCGGCGTCACCCAAAGCGGCGGCTCGCGCTACGAGGCGGGCCGTGAAATGCCGCGGCCGGTGACGGAACTGTTGCGTCTGGTGCATCTCGAGGGCGTGGATCTCAGCGCCATTCGACGCGAGGACATCCAGATCATCGAGTTTCTGCGCAGCAAGCACCCGGATCTCTACGCCAAGCTGAAGGAGGCCGTGGCCGACGACGTCGGAAGCGGTTCGGCGTCGGTTTTCTGATCGCGCGCGCCGCTTGTGCGGCGCAGCATTGCGGGTCGTGGCTTGGATAGAATCCCCTCCAACATTCCACGGAGGCACCATGTCGCGACGCGCTGCAACCCTCAATCCTCGGCTGCTTGCCTGGCTCGACGAGTTACGGATGTCCGATGTGCCCGACTACGGGGGCAAGAACGCGTCGCTCGGTGAACTGCTCGGCCATCTCACGGACCAAGGGGTCCGCGTGCCTGGCGGTGTCGCCACCAGCGCACAGGCGTTTCGCGAGTTCCTCGCCGAAAATCACCTGACCGAGCGGATCGCGCAACGCCTCGCCGGGCTCGATGTCGATGATGTGCCGGCACTTGCCGCAGCGGGCAGCGAAATCCGCGCCTGGATCGCGGCGGCGTCGTTGCCGAAGGATCTCGAGCGCGGCATTGCGGACGCCATCGCGGTGCTCGAAGCCGAGGCCGGCGGCACGGTGAGTTGGGCCGTGCGCTCATCGGCAACGGCGGAAGATCTGCATGACGCGAGCTTCGCAGGTCAGCAGGAAACCTACCTGAACATCGTCGGCGTGGACGCCGTGCTCGATGCCGTGCGCCGCGTGTTTGCGAGCCTGTACAACGACCGCGCGATCGCGTATCGCGTCCATACCGGCTACGCCGACCTGCCGGTGGCGCTGTCGGCGGGCATTCAGCAGATGGTGCGCTCCGATCGTGGCGCGGCGGGCGTCATGTTCACGCTCGACACCGAGTCGGGCTATCGCGATGCGGTGTTCGTGACCTCGAGCTATGGCCTCGGTGAGATGGTCGTGCAGGGTGCGGTCAACCCCGATGAGTTCTATGTGCACAAGCCGACGCTTCGAGCGGGCCGTCCCGCCGTGCTTCGGCGTACGCTCGGGAGCAAGCAGCAGAAGATGGTGTTCGGCGCCGATGCCAAGGCAGGCAAGTCGACGCATATCGAAGAGGTGCTCCCCGCCGACCGCGAACGCTTCTCGCTGAGCGACGCCGAAGTCGAGACGCTCGCCCGCTATGCGCTCAGCATCGAGGAGCACTATGGTCGGCCGATGGACATCGAGTGGGGCAAGGATGGGGCGACCGGCGTCATCTACATTCTGCAGGCGCGCCCGGAGACCGTGAAGTCGCGCGAGCACGTCGGCCGCACGCTCGTGCGCTACCGCATGCAGCACAGCGGTGACGTGCTCGCCAGTGGTCGTGCGATCGGCCAGAAGATCGGACAGGGCCCCGTTCGCATCGTGCGCCGCGCGAGCGAAATGGACATCGTGCAGGCGGGCGACGTGCTGGTTGCCGACATGACCGACCCCGATTGGGAGCCGGTCATGAAGCGCGCGAGCGCGATCGTCACCAATCGCGGTGGGCGCACCTGTCACGCGGCGATCATCGCGCGTGAACTGGGCATTCCGGCCGTGGTCGGTTGTGGCGATGCGACCGATACGCTGACTCCTGGCACGGTGGTGACGGTGAGTTGCGCCGAGGGCGACACGGGCAAGATCTACGCGGGCAAGCTCGCTTTCGAACGCATCGAGGTCGAGCTCGACAACATGCCGCCGGCGCCGACGAAGATCATGCTCAATGTGGCCAACCCCGATCTCGCCTTCGAGTTCTCGCAGTTGCCCAATCACGGCGTCGGGCTCGCCCGCCTCGAATTCATCATCAATCGCCAGATCGGCATCCATCCGCGAGCCTTGCTCGAATTCGATTCGCTGCCCGCTGAATTGCGCGCGCAGATCGCCGAGCGCATTCGCGGCTATGCGTCGCCGCGCGAGTTTTTCGTGCAACGCCTCGCCGAAGGGATCGCCACCATCGGCGCCGCCTTCGCGCCGCGCCCCGTCATCGTGCGCATGAGCGACTTCAAGTCGAACGAGTACGCGAATTTGCTCGGGGGCGATCGCTACGAGCCGCACGAGGAAAATCCGATGATCGGATTCCGCGGCGCGTCGCGCTACGTTGCGCCTGAGTTCCGCGACTGCTTTGCGCTCGAATGCGAAGCGATGCGCTATGTGCGCGACACGATGGGGCTGACCAATGTCGAGGTGATGATTCCGTTCGTGCGCACGCCATCGGAGGCGCAGGCCGTGGTGGCCGCGCTCGCCGCGCATGGGCTCGAACGCGGCCGTAACGGCATGCGGCTCATCATGATGTGCGAGGTGCCATCGAACGCCATTCTGGCCGAGGCATTTCTGCCCTATTTCGACGGTTTCTCGATTGGCTCGAACGATTTGACGCAACTCACGCTGGCCGTCGATCGCGACGCCGGTGGCCAGATCGCTGCGATATTCGACGAGCGCGACCCCGCCGTGAAGAAGATGCTCGGGCTCGCGATCGACGCCTGTCGCGCCGCTGGCAAGTACGTCGGCATCTGCGGGCAGGGGCCGTCCGATCATCCTGACCTCGCGCAATGGCTGGTCGACCGCGGGATCGAATCGCTCTCGCTGAACCCGGATGCGGCGATCGACACCTGGATGCTGCTCGCGCGCGCGCGTGCCTGATGGAGACGTTGTGACGCAGCGGCGGCGCATGCAGTGGGCGATGGTCGTGGTGAGCATCGCCGCAGCGGTGCTTTCGGGGTTGGACGCTGCGCCGTGGTGGCTGATTGTGGCGCTGGTCGCATCCGCCATCGTCATCGCCCGCCGTCCGCTGGGGGCACCGGTGCCGACAGCGACGATCGACGCGCTGGAGCGGACGCTCGAGGCGGCGCGCGGCGAGCGCCTGCCGCGCTCCGACACGCCGGCGCTCGTCACACCCTGGGTCATCATCGTGCCCGACGCCCGACGTTCGCCGCGCCCGCTCACGTGGCCGCGCGATTCGCTGATTCTGCGTGATGAACTGCCGCCCGAACGCTGGCGTCGGTTTGCGACTGCCCTGCGGTTGCAGCGCAACGCAGTCGTCAGAGAGAAAGCATGGCGGCGCGCGATTGACCGAACCTGACTTGCGAAGTCCGCGCCGATGTGACTATAATTACCGTCTTGCTTGGGGGTATAGCTCAGCTGGGAGAGCGCTACAATGGCATTGTAGAGGTCAGCGGTTCGATCCCGCTTACCTCCACCAAAGCAACACGACGGATCGTTCGATCACGTCCCCATCGTCTAGAGGCCTAGGACACGACCCTTTCACGGTTGTAACAGGGGTTCGAATCCCCTTGGGGACGCCAAGCATGGCGTTTGAGCATCGACAGGAAAGCCCCGTGAACCGGGGCTTTCGCATTTTTGATTGCGGCGCCGTGAGGGCGTTCCTAACGCAACCGTCCGCACCGCGCGTCCGCCGCATCGCCTGAGAATCTTCGCCGCGGGCGCCATCGGAACGCCGCAAGGGGGGCGCCGCACGGCGTCGCCGCGCAAGACAGGTCCGAGGCTGCGGACACGCCACTTCTCCCATACAGGTTTTTCGTGAAAGCCGCATCCACGACAGGCTTGGCGCTCGATTTGCCTTGAAGTCGACTTCAATCGAAATGGCGCTGCAAGCCCGTTGTGGATGCACCTTTTGCTGAGAAGCGGTATCGTCGATCGATGCCCGAACCGACGCATGCGGCGGGTTCATGCGCGTGCCGGCGAAGTTCGGCGACACGCGCCGAGCGAGGCGCCAACGGCGAACGGGCCGAATCGGGAAAAGGGGAGGGGTTGGTGCCGGAAATAGGAGTCGAACCTACGACCTTCGCATTACGAAT
>JAFEDD010000008.1:0-1317 GCA_018241765.1 Pseudomonadota bacterium
GTGCTCGTGTGGCTCTTGTGGCCGACTCTCGCCACCATGGCCTTCGGCCTGATCGGTGTCCCGCCGCTGTCGAGTTACTACATGTCGACGCACGGCTACCATCGCTGCGAGCGCTTCGAGCTTGGTGCAACGCGGCGGTGGTTCACCGATTGGGTGAAGGATCCGAAGTGGTGCGTGCCCGGCAAGGGGGCCGACTGGGTCAAGGAGCAGGCGGCGAAAGAGGCGAAAGAGGCGGCCGAGAAGCCGCACTCGCCATGACGGTCGTGCCCTCGGCAAGTACGCCGCCGGAAACGTCGAGTCGGGCTATTACCGAATTGAGGAGCATGCGTTGAAGCTGCTCGAATCCCTGAGCCGTTCACGCTGTGAGGCATCGGACGTGGCCAGCAGGAACGCGGCGCGCTTGTTCTTTCGTCGCTGCAGCTGAGGCACGCGACGTGGCTCGCAAGCGACCAACGGTTTCCGAGGAGGAAGTGCAAATAGCCCGCAAAGGGCTGATCTGGGGCGTGCCCTTATGTTTCGCGGTTATTGCGTTCGCATTCGTTAGCTTTCCTGAGGTGACAGTTCTCGACGTTCCCAACGAAGTGCGCGCGGGGGCGCCGATAGTGAGCATTTGGCCTGGGACCATCATCAAATTCCCCGTCACGATCCTTTTGCTTACGTGCCTCGTGGTAATTGCTTTTCGCGCCATTCCCTGGCCGGTGGCGTACATACGCGCAGGGAAGGTTGCGATATGGGTTATGTTCGTCAATCTGGCGACCATGGCCTTCAGCCTGATCGGCGTCCCGCCGCTGTCGAGTTACTACATGTCGACGCACGGCTACCATCGCTGCGAGCGCTTCGAGCTTGGTGCAACCGGGCGATGGTTCACCGATTGGGTGAAGGACCCGAAGTGGTGCGTGCCCGGCAAGGGGGCCGACTGGGTCAAGGAGCAGGCGGCGAAAGAGGCAAAAGAGGCGGCCGAGAAGCCGAGTTCGCCATGACGGCCGTGAGCGCCGTGCGCGATGGGCAGAACTCCGGTTCTGATGCGAACCTGGCGCGAACCCAGCGTCATGGTTTCAATTCGCGCCCACCACGCCACGCGGCGACCGCCGGCATCAGGTGGGTTGGCTCGCTTTTCCTGGATGCTCGGACAGGCGCGCCGAGTGCCGCATCCGAGCGAATCGTGGCAATGGCTCCGCGCCGAAACCCGCATCCACAACGGGCTTCGCGTTGAAATTGGGCGAAACTCGACTTTCCAATAAACCGGGCTGCAAGCCTGTTGTGGATGCGGGTTCTGGCGCCGAGTTGTACGTGGTCTAGTGCAGTGTTTCGCTCTTC
>JAFEDD010000008.1:1357-20241 GCA_018241765.1 Pseudomonadota bacterium
AACCAAAATCCATCGCATTTTTTTGTGCCAATCTACGCGAAACACTGCACTAGTGACTACGCCGCCGGTTTCGGCGCGTAGCCGAGCATCGCCTTGACTTCGAGGAATTCGGCGAAGGCGTGCTCGCCCCACTCGCGGCCGTTGCCCGACTGCTTGTAGCCGCCGAACGGTGCCATGAAGTCCGGCGCGGCGCTGTTGATGTTGACCTGACCGGCGCGCAGGCGGGCGGCGACCTTGCGCGTGGCCTCCGGGTCGGTGCCCGAGACGTACGCGGCGAGGCCATAGGGCGTGTCGTTGGCGATCTGCACCGCTTCATCGATGCTGTCGTAACCGATCATCACCAGCACGGGGCCGAAGATTTCTTCGCGTGCCACCGTCTGCTCGTTGTGGACGTGGGCGAGCACGGTCGGCTTGACGTAGTAGCCCGTTCCGAGGCCGTCGGGCTTGCCGGGGCCGCCCGCGACGACGGTGGCGCCCTCGTCGATGCCGGTGTTGATGAGCCCTTGAATCTTGTCCCACTGCCGTTTGGAGATGACCGGCCCCAGATTGGCGCCGCTGTCGGGCGTGCCGACCGTGGTGCCTTCGGCGACGGCGCGGGCGATGGCGATCGCTTCGTCCATGCGCTCGTTGGGCACCAGCATGCGGGTCGGTGCGTTGCAGGATTGGCCGGAGTTGTTCATGACGCCGCGCACGCCGTTGGTGACGGCGCGCTTGAGATCGGCGTCGGGCAGGATCAGGTTCGGTGATTTGCCGCCGAGTTCCTGATGCACGCGCTTGACGGTGGGGGCCGCGTTGCGGGCGACCTCGATGCCGGCACCGGTGGAGCCGGTGAAGGAGACCATGTCCACGCCCGGATGCGCGGAGATGGCCGCACCCACGGTCGGGCCGTCGCCATTGACCAGATTGAAGACGCCGGCAGGAACGCCCGCGGCGTGCAGGATCTCGGCCCAGATATGCGCCGAGAACGGGGCGATCTCGGAGGGTTTGAGCACCATCGTGCAGCCGGTGGCGAGCGCAGGGGCCACCTTGCAGGCGATCTGGTTGACGGGCCAGTTCCACGGCGTGATGAGGCCGCAGACGCCGATCGGCTCCTTGCGGATCAGCGTGGTGCCGCGCAGTTCCTCGAAGCGGTAGTCCTTCAGCACGGCGAGTGCAGCCTGCACGTGGGCGGGGCCGAGCGCGGCCTGCGCCTTCTGGGCCAGCGCGACGGGCGCGCCCATCTCCTCGGTGATGGCGGCGGCCATGTCGGCGTAGCGCTTCTGGTATTCGGCGAGGATCGCTTCGAGCAATGCGATGCGATCGGCGACACTGGTTTGCGAATAGGCTTCGAAGGCGCGGCGCGCGGCCTTCACGGCGCGGTCGACGTCAGCCGCCGAGCCCATCGAGATGTGGCCCGCCACCGCCTCGGTGGCCGGATTGATCACGTCGAATGTTCGCGGCGTGATCGGGTCGACCCAGGCGCCGTCGATGTAGAACTTCAGATAGTCGCGCATGACACAGGCTCCGTGCTCAATTCAGTTGCTTTGGTTGCTTCAGTTGCCGGTTTCGGCAAACCCGATGCGGCGTCGCGAGGGGCACGCTCGTGGCGCCGTGTCGGCCATCGGGCAGGCACACCCAGCGTCGCCCCGGCGAATGCCGGACGGTCGTGACGCCATTCTAGGGAAGCTCTGCCGTAGCGATCACGAGGATTGGCAACGCCGCAGACCGCCCGAGACCGCAGATGCCTGCGGCGCGGGAGGTTATGCAGAGCTTCCCTGGGGAATCTGATCGACGACGTTGCACGATGTTCACCACGGAGCCGACACGACGGCGGCGCCGATCGCGGGGAGGGCGCGCGGCATCGGCGCGGCCGTGCCGCCCTCTGCTGCATCCTGCGCAGGAGGTCCCCGAAAAGATACCACATGCATACCAATCGTTGATCTCGGCGTCGATGCTGTTGTTTGCGCGTTGCGAACGGTAGGTTTTGGTGGAAAAGTAAGGGTAATCCCTATAAGTATTGGTATTCAAGTGGCGTTAGTATTCCTCGCGGTGGTGCCGTATTGGTTTTGTTGGCCGTCGCCGTGTGGGTGGCGTATCCAGCGTGTCGAGTTACCGGGTTTTCCCATTTTTTTTGAGGACTTTCCATGAGGTTTCAGCTTCGCCCCGTCACCTGTGCCGTCCACGCGGCACTACTTGGCCTTAGCTTTGCTGCGCACGCGCAACAGGCGCCCGCCGCACCGGCTGCGCCCGAGCCCGAACGCAAGAAAGCGACCACGGAGAAGGTTGAACCGGTCGTCGTGACCGGCATCCGGGGCTCGCTGCAACAGTCGATCACCCAGAAAAAAGACAACGACAACATGGTCGAGGTCATCACCGCCGAGGACATCGGCAAGATGCCCGACAAGAACATCGCTGACTCGCTGCAGCGCGTACCCGGCGTGACCATCAGTTCGGCGAGCGCGGGCGAGGGCGGTTTCGACGAAAACGACCGCGTCAGCTTGCGCGGCACCAACCCGAGCCTGACGCAAACGATGATCAACGGGCACATGATCGGCTCGGGCGACTGGTTCGTGCTCAATCAGGTCGGCACCGTGGGCCGCAGCGTGAGCTATTCGCTGCTGCCCTCCGAGCTGGTCAAGCAGGTCATCGTGCGCAAGAGCGCGCAGGCCGATCTCGTCGAAGGCGGCGTGGCCGGCACCGTCGACATCATCACCCGCAAGCCGCTGGACTTCCGCAATGCGCTGACGGTCGAAGCCAGCGCCGGTGCCGTGTATGCCGATCTGCCGCGCAAGACCGATCCCCAATTCTCGGCGCTGTTCAACTGGAAGAACGAAGCGGGCACCATGGGCATCATGCTGCAGGCGTTCTCGCAGCAGCGTCATCTGCGCCGCGACGGCGTCGAGACACTCGGCTATGGCACCATCGCGCCGGGCAGCGCCATCGCGACTTCCAATCCCGACTTGGCGGGCGTCGACTACCCGAACGCCATCGGCTCCGTGCTGTTCGAGCAAAAGCGTGAACGCACCGGTGGCATGATCACCTTCCAGATCAAGCCGACCACGGAAACCTCGTTCGAGCTGAGCGGCTTCCAGTCCGACCTGAAGGCGTGGAACTACAACCGCAACTACCTGATCTGGACTTCGCACATCCTCAATGGCGGCGCCGGGCAGGCGCCCGACGCGGGCTATCAGGTGCGCAACAACACGCTGACCTCAGCACAGTGGACCCCGATCGATGGCAGTCAGTACGTCATCGTCGACCAACTGTTGCGTCCGGGCGCCAAGGCAACCACCAACTTCATCAATCTCGACGGCAGCTGGCGCCGTGGCGGGTTGAGCGTTTCCACCAAGATCGGCTCCTCGCGTGGCAAGGGCGAAACCCCGACCCAGGCCGTGTTCGAAGGCGACGTTCTGAACACTGGCGCCCGCTACGCGCTGCACGGTCTGGGCTCGGCGCCCGATTCGGGCGTGCTGGCCGGCAACCCGGCCTCGTTCGCCGGCACCAAGCTCGACTGGATCTTCGGCGCCAGCCCCGCGCGTACCAACGACAGCGAAGACTGGGCTCAGCTCGACAGCGAATACCGCCCCGACGATGGTGCCATCAGCAGCTTCAAGTTCGGCGTCCGTGCCGCGAAGCACGGTCGGGATACGACGTTCATCGCGCAGGGCCCGTTGTGGTCCGCCGACCCATTCGCGGCGGCCAATCTGCCGGCCTGGAACGGTCAAACCTATCCGTCGAACTTCGGTCGTGGCCTCTCCGGCGGCTTCCTGCGCAACGTCTGGCAACTCGACTCGCGCGTGCTCGAGGCGTGGGGCAATACCTACTCCAACCGCGACCCGCTGGCGCGCGAATACTTCGCCAGCGAGTTCTCGATGAACGAGAAAAACCTCGCGGCCTACGGCATGATGAGTTTCGGAGGCGATCGCTGGTCGGGCAATCTCGGCCTGCGTTTCGTGCAGACCAAGGAACACGTGTTGACCAACGTGGCCATCCCCGGCTCCGTCTGCGACGTGCAGCAACCGTGCTCGGTGGCTGGCGCCGTCACCACCTCGGCATTCGGCTCGTTCTATCGCAAGCCGGTCGACAACACCTACAACGACTTCCTGCCGAGCCTGAATCTGCGCTACGAACTCTCGCGCGACATGGTGGCTCGCTTCGCAGTGGCGCGCACGATGGCGCGACCGGACTTCAGCGCGCTCGGCGGTTCGATCAGCCTCGATGACACCAACAACACGGGCAACGGCGGCAACCCGAACCTGAAACCGATCCGTTCGACCAACTTCGACGCGAGCCTCGAGTGGTACTTCGCCCCGCGCTCGCTGCTGTCGGCCAACGTGTTCCACATGGATTTGCAGAACTACGTCGGCTACGGCGTCAGCGAAGCGCAGTACTACAACGAGCGCACGCACAGCTTCCAGACCTATCGCATCTCCTCGCCGGTCAACAGCAAGGGCCGCGTGTCGGGCTTCGAGCTCGGCTACCAGCACAGCTTTGCGAGCGGCTTCGGGATCAACGCCAACTACACCTACGCGGATGGCAGCGAATCGGGCGGGCGGCCGTTGGTGGGCAACAGCAAGAACACCTACAACATCGGTGCCTACTTCGAGAACGAGCGCATCAACGCACGTATCGCCTACACCTTCCGTTCGTCGTTCTTCAATGGTCTCGACCGCTCGACGGCGCAATACCAGGGCGACACGGGCACGCTCGCCGCGTCGCTCGGCTACAAGCTCAGTGACAAGCTGAGCCTGTCGCTCGACATGATGAATCTCAACAATCCGGTGCTGAAGTACTACGCGAAGAATCAGGATCAACCGACGGCGTTCTATTCGAACGGGCGCCAGTTCTACCTGACGCTGCGCGGCAAGTTCTGATCAGCAGTGTACGGACGCAAGGCGGTTTTCGCGGCGATTGCCGCTCTGTGCGGAGCCATCTCCGGATGCGCCACACAGCCGCCACCGCGTCCGTTCTGGCAAGGCCCTTATCAGGACGTCGCGCTCGGGTTGTCAGCAAGCAAGGCGGTCTTCTCTTCGCCGCCTTGGCTGGCAACACCGCGCGGCAGTAGCGACGTCCTGATTTGGGCTTTTGCCACGGGCGAGTGCGGCCAGGAGCGTTGGGGCAACAACATCGATAGCGACGCCTTCGCGCGCGCCAACGTGGCCGCGATGGAGCGGGCGGGCCGCAACTTCATCGTGGCGACCGGCGGCGAAGCCGGCATCTTCACCTGTGCCGACCCGCTCGCCGCCGAGCGGTTCGTGCAGCGCTACGCCTCCCCCCGTCTGGTGGGTTTCGACTTCGACATCGAAGGAAGGCAGTCGCCGGAGCAGATCGACGCGCTGGTGCGCAGCGCCGCCCATATCCAGCAACAATGGCCGGCGCTGCATCTGATGTTCACGCTGGCGACGCACGCGGCCACGGACGGCACCGAGCGCAGTCTCAACGCCACGGGCGAACGTGTGTTGCAAGCGCTGCACAAGCATGGGTTGGCCAAAACCGCCATCATCAACCTGATGGTCATGAATTACGGTCCGCCTGATTCGAAGTGGTGCGCCGTCGCCACCAGCGGCACTTCGCCGCGCTGCGATATGGGGCGTTCGGCCCTGCAGGCGGTGAATAACGTGCACCGCAAATACGATGTGCCGCTTGGGCGCATCGCCATCACCGCGATGCTTGGCGAGAACGATGTGGTCGGCAACGTCACCACGGTCGAGGACGCGGAGCACATGTTCGACGGTGCGCGGCGCCTCGGGTTGGCCGGTGTGCACTACTGGTCGCTCGATCGGGATCAACCGTGTGCGGCAGGAGCGCCACGTGTTTCCCCCCAATGCCACAGCGTGCCGGGCGTGCCCGTGGGGCGCTTCGGAGACGTGCTGCGCGCGCCGCAATGACTGGCGCCATCCGTGAATGCCACGACATCGACGGTGGTCGTTTCGCGGCCGAGGTGCGTGCCAGCGCCGAACCCTTGGTGATTCGCGGCTTCGCGGCGCATTGGCCGCTCGTTCGCCTGGCTTGCCACGATGGCGATGCCTTGGTCGAGCGCTTGCGTCGCGCTGACAACGGTGTTGCCGTCGATGCCGTGATGGTGCCGCCCCTTCACCGTGGGCGCGTCACTCACCATGAGGACGGCGTGGGTTTCACGTTCCTGCGCAACGAGATCACCATCAGCGCCTTGCTCGAAATGCTCGCGCGTTATGCCCGGTTCGAAAGCGCTCCCGCGGTGGCCATTCAAAGCGCTCCGCTCGCGCGCTGCGCGCCGTCACTGTGCGCGGAGATCGAGCCACGGTTCATCGACGCGCACGCACTGCCGCGCCTGTGGCTCGGCAATGCGCTGGTGACACCGGCGCACTTCGACGAATCCTCGAACATTGCCTGCGTCGTCGCCGGCGAGCGCGAATTCACGCTGTTCGCCCCAGAGGAAGTCGGCAATCTCTACCCCGGCCCACCGGGGCGCGGACCTGCCGGCGCACCCGTGAGCCTGGTCGATTTCGACGCCATCGATGCGGCGCGCTTCCCGCGCGCTGCGGGCGCGCTGGCGCGGGCGCGTCGTGCGGCGCTGCGGCCCGGCGAGGCCATCTACATTCCGCCGCTTTGGTGGCATCGCGTCGTGTCACGGCATCGCGAACTGAACCTGATGATCAACTTCTGGTGGCTCCCCGCAAATGCCTTGCCCGGCCTCGAGGCCATGCAACACGCGGCGCTCGCGTTCGGCGCCATGCCACCGGCGCAACGCGCAGCCTGGCAGGCGATGTTCGCGTACTGGGTATTTGCCGCAAGCGACGACAGCCGGGCCCATCTGCCGCCGCCGTTGCGCGAGTGGCTTGCGCCTGAAGAGGCCGCAGCGCTGCGTGCGCGCTGGTCGGGCGAGGCGTCCGTCTGATCACGTCGGCGGCCGTGCCTGCGTCACGGTCAAAGCCGACATTCGCTGAGCAGGGGTGGCTCGGCCGGTGCGACGGTATCGCGAAAACTGATGCCCTGGCGGCGCAGGCGTCGCACCTCGGCGAGCACTTCGGCGGGGCGCAATGATCGATCCTTGACGTGCAGAACCCAATCGACGTCGAAGTGATAGCGCCGCTCGGTTGCGTCAGGCAACAAGCCAGCGGGTGAAAACCACAGACTGAAATTGATCGACATCGGCGTGATCGGCACGTTGCGCCCGCGATGGCGCTTCAGCAGTTTGCCGTCGAGGTAGTGCCGTGTCTCCTGCGCTTCGACGACCATCGTCAGCAGATGCCAGCCCGCTTGCGATCCGAACTCCTCGTGCGCCGAATTGAATGCCTGCCACGGTTCGATCTGCACCGTGTGCCAGCTGATTGCGTAGAGCCGCGTGCGCTCGCTGCCCCAGCCACCGTTGGGGAGGTACTCGAAGTCCACCTCACTGAACTCGGGGTCGAAATCGTGGCGCAGTGCGCCGATGGCATAGAACGCCTGAATTGCCGGGTCTCCGTCGGGGCCAACGGCGGGCGCATCGGTAAAGCGCACGCGGGCCGCGTAGGTGCCGCGAAAGAATTTGCGCGCGTGACAAAGCTGTGCCTGCCGGGTGCCTGTGGGCGTACCATCGGTCGCGGCGTCAAGGCGCAGCAGTCGATTGCCCGGCCGCTCCTCATCATCGACCAAGGTGACGCCGACCGGTAGCCACTGCGCGCCGGCCGGTCCGGGATGGCCGGCCGCTACGCGCCGCTGCCAGCCGCCTTGTTCGAGCTGAGCGCCATCGGTGTAGCTGAAGTCGTCGAACAGCAACGCGGCGGCGGCAACGCTGCCGGTGAGCAGCAACGCTGCTATTGCCGCGGCGGCGCGGCGGTGGATGATGGCCATGGGATGAAATAGATCAGGAGTGCCACCGGGAGCCCGGAAAAGACCGTCCATAAAAAGAATTTCTCGTAACCGAGCGCAACCTGAATGTTGCCGCTGATGAACTTGGAGAAAATGAATCCGAGCTGCATGACACCGGTGCCCAGCGCGTAGTGCGCCGTCTGGAAACGCCCCGGCGCGACGACCTGCATCAGGAAGAGGATCATGCCGACGAAGCCGAAGCCGTAGAAGAACGATTCCACGGAAACCGCCGCCGTGATCTGCCACAGTTCGGTGGGCAAGGTGCTGGCGAGCCACCAGAACACGATGTTGGGCACGATCATCGCGGCGATCAAGACGGGCATGGCTCGCCGCAATTGCAGCTTGGCCGTGAAGTAGCCACCGAGGATGCTGCCCACGAGGAACGCCGCGGTGCCGGCAATGCCGTAAATGTCGCCGACCTGCCCGCTGCTGAGCCCGAGGCCCCCCGTGCCGCGCGCCTCGACGAGAAACAGCGGCCCGATCGTCTGTACCTGCCCTTCGCCGAAGCGAAACAGCACGATGAACAGGATGAACAGCCAGACGCCAGGCTTGCGCAGGAACTGTTCGAGCACCGCGCGCTGCGTGGCGAAGATGTTCGCCGCCGTCAGCTTCGTGCCCGCTCCCTGTGGCGGTGCTGGCTCCGGCATGCTGCGCCAGTTCCAGGTCGCCAGCGCGCCCACCGCGACGGCGAGCAGCGCGAAGATGATCGACCACGATTGCTGCGTGCTGAAACTCCCCTCCAGCCAGCCGACGAGTTTCAAGAGGCCGCCCAGTGCGAGAAACTTCGACGCGTTGAAGAAGGCCCCTTGCCAGCCGACATAGCGCGCCTGCGAGCGTTCGTCGAGCGCGGCCATGTAGAGCCCATCGCAGGCGATGTCGTGCGTCGCGGAGCTGTAGGCGAGCACGAAGAGGACGCCGATCGTCGCGGCAAACCAGAACGGAAGATGCAGGGCGACGGCGAGGGCGGCCATCAACGCTGCGCCCAGGTACTGCGTGGCGACGACGATCTGCTTCTTGCTTGGCCATAGCTCCAAAAATGGGCTCCACAGCGGCTTGAAGGCCCACGCCAGTCCGATCGTGGCTGTCCAGTTGCCGATGCTGTCGTTGGCCACGCCGAGGCCCTTGAGCATGAGCCCGGCGATGAGCATGACGACGAAGAACTGCAGGCCCTGAACGAAATACAGCGTGGGAACCCAGCGGATTGGGGAGGCGGCAGTGGTGCTCACGGTGTGTTGGCTTCCAGTAGAGAGGGCAGCGGCAGTCCGGGCGCGCTTGCCTGGCCGTTGAGCCACGCGCGCAGCGCCGCCAGCGCGCCGTCGGCATAGCCCCAGGTCAGCAGGGCGGGCGCGCGGACGTCGAGCGCCTGGAACGGATTCCAGAGCACCAGATGGAGATCGGGGCGCAACATTCGCGCCGCCGCACCGTAGCGTTCGCGACGCGTGGAGACGAGGATGTTGCTTCGTCCATCACGGGGCAGCGCGTTCCAGTCGAGTGTTGAGAGGTCGTCGAGAAGCAACGGTTGGACGTCGGTGAAGCCTTCGAATTGCGCGAGCACCGCGACGCCGTCGACCCCCGCTTCGGCAACGTGATCGGTGGGAACCTCGGCCTGAACGATGACCCGCAGAGGAGCGTTGCGCGCAGGTGGCCGCGCACCGCGAACGACCGTCAGGCCCGCTGCCCACGCCCGCTGCATCAGCGCGGTATCGGCCGCACGCTGCTGAGCCGTGTATTCGACGCAGGTCGCCGGAAAGCGCGTGGCCAGATGGTCGAGTCGGATACGCGCCTCGACACCGCGCGCTTCCGGCAGAACCCCGTCGGCGAACGCGTTGCGCAGGGCGTCGAGCGTGATGCGCTGGTCCTCGATCGAGCCTTGCGCGAGGACCATGTCGGCGCCGGCCGCAATGGCCATCACCGCTGCGCGTGCGTAGCCATAGCGCTCGGAGATGGCTTTCATCATCAAGGCATCGGTGATGACGACCCCATCGTAGCCCCATTCATCGCGCAGGATGCCACCCACGATGGCCCGTGACAGCGTGGCCGGATGTTCGTGGTCGAGCGAGGGGTAGAGGATGTGCGCCGTCATCATCGCCGGCGCCGCGTGACGCAACGCATGGAAGGGTGCCAATTCGAGCGCGTCCAGTTCGGCGCGCGAACGCGCAACGGTCGGCAAGGCGACATGGGAATCGATGGTCGTGTCGCCGTGGCCGGGGAAGTGCTTGACACAGCAGGCGACGCCCTCGTGCAGCGAGCCATCCATCCATGCGCCAGCCAATCGGGTGACGACGTTTGGGGTTTCGCCGAAGCTGCGCTCGGCGATGACCGGATTGGCCGGGTTGTTGTTGACGTCGAGCACCGGCGCGAAATTCCAGTTGATGCCGAGCGAACGAAGGCTGCGCGCGACGCCCGCGCCAACGTCGCGCGCCAGCCGTTCGTCATCGGCTGCGCCGAGCGCCATCGCGGACGGCGCCTGGGGAAGAAAGGTCGATCGCACCACCGAGCCGCCTTCCTGATCGAGCGCGATCAGCGCCCGCGGACCCAATACCTCGCGCAGTTCGCGGGTCAGCAGGGCAACCTCGGCTTCGCTGCCGAAATTGCGCCGAAACAGACACACGGCGCGGATCTTGGCTTCACGCAAAAACGCTGTCGTCGCGGCATCCAGGCGCACGCCGGGGATGTCGACCATCATCAGAGCGCCGGGTTCCACGGTCGGTTCGGGCGCGATTGACATCATTGCGTGCGGGTGATTTTGGAGAGAAACGGGGGGCGGTCGGGGTCGCGTCCGCGCGCGCGCGCGAGCGCTTCGACCATCGGGTAGAAACTCTGGATCAGCGAGATCGGATCAAGGTCCTCGTGCTCTGCGGTCACGCTGTCGAGCAGCGGTAGATCGGCGGCGCTCACCCCCGGCGCCGCGAGCAGCACGATGGCTCCGCGCTGGCGCAGGTCACGCGCCAGTTCGATCAGCCCGGACTGCGCCGGGCCACGGGGCGCGAGGATGAGCACCGGATAGCCCGCGCCCACCAGAGCCATTGGCCCGTGTCGCACCTCGGCGCCCGAGAAGGCTTCGGCCTGGATGCCGCAAACTTCCTTGAACTTGAGGGCCGCCTCGCAGGCAATCGCAAGGCCGGTGCCGCGGCCGATCACGTAGAGCCGGTCCACCGCGGCAAATTGCTCGATGGCGTGATCCCACGAGAGCCCGGCCGCGCGGTGCAGTGCCTGCGGCAACTGCGTGAGCGCCGCGCGCAGGGCCGGGTCGCCCTGCCACTCGGCCACCAGTCGTGCGCTTGCCACCAGTTGCGCGATGTAGCTCTTGGTCGCCGCGATGCTCCGCTCAGGCCCCGCGCGCAACGGCAAGACATGCGCGGCGGCCATCGCCAGCGGTGAGGCGGCGTCATTGACGAACGCCACCGTGCGCGCGCCCCGGCTTCGAAATTGCTGCGTCGGCAGCACGAGATCCGGGCTTTGTCCGGATTGCGAATACGCCAAGGCGACGAGCCCTTGCGAGCGGATCGCGCTGCCGTAGAGGGTGATCAGCGACATCGGCAACGAGGTCACCAACTGACCCAGGCGCATCATCACGAGGTAGGCGAAATACTGCGCTGCGTGATCAGAGCTGCCGCGTGCCAGGGTCAGCATCGCGCTCGGCGGTTCCGTGCGCAGGCTTGCCGCTACCGCCTGATACTCGGACCGATCCTGCGTCAGTTGCTCCTCGACGTGCACCGACGCATGGCGTGCCTCATGCAGCATGCGGGATGTCAATTCGCTCTCCTTGCGCATAGACGTGACGGACTTCGAGTTGGGCATCGAGCGCTACGAGGTCGGCGTAGGCCCCGGTCACGATGCGGCCGCGCTCGGCGAGGCCCAGATAGTCCGCGGCGATGCGTGACACCCGTGCCGAAGCCTCCGCCAGCGGCAGTCCGAGACCGACCAGATTGCGCAGCGCCTGATCGAGCGTGAGCGCGCTGCCGGCCAGACGACCGTCGGGCAGGCGAACCCCGCCCATGCATTTGAGAACGCGATGGCGCCCCAGGCGGTAGTCCCCGTCAGGCATGGTGGCCGCCGCTGTGGCGTCGCTGACGCAATAGACGCACGGGATCGCGCGCAGTGCCGCACGGATGGCGCCTGGATGCACGTGCAGCAAGTCCGGTATCAGTTCGGCGTGCTGCGCATGCGCGAGCGCGGCCCCGACCATGCCGGGTTCGCGGTGGTGCAGGCCTGTCATGGCGTTGAAGAGATGGGTGAAGCCGGTGGCGCCGTGTTGCAGGGCGGCGACTCCGTCGTCGTAGCTGCCGGCGCTGTGGCCGATCTGAACCAGGAATCCTTCGTCGCGTAGTGCGGTGATCAGTTCCAGATGCCCCGGCATTTCCGGCGCCATGGTGATGACGCGCAGGGGCGCCAGTCGATTGAGCGATCGAATCTGCTCGATCGAGGCGGGCGTTGCAAACGCAGGCTGGGCGCCCAGTCGCTCCGGGTTGATGTAGGGGCCCTCGAGATGCACGCCGAGCACCCGCGCACAACCGTGCGAACGCTGTCCGCAACTCGCGGCAACCGCGCTCAGCGCGGCCTCGATTTCGTCGAGCGGCGCCGTCATCGTGGTGGCAAGAAGCGACGTGGTGCCGCAGCGGACATGGGCCGCGGCAATGGTGGTGATCGCGTCGCCCGCGTCCATGACGTCCCGGCCACCACCACCGTGCACATGCAGATCGATGAAGCCTGGCACGATCAGCGGCACCCCGGGGCGGCACGCGGCGCGCGCAGTCGCCTCGTCCACGGCGACACCGTCGACGGCGACGATGCGCTCTCGACCGACGGTGACCTGGCCGTCGACGAAGCCTTCCGGCGTCAGGATGACGCCGCGCAGTTGCTGCTCGCTCATTCGCGTCGCATTTCTGCCACGAAGTCGTAGTAGTCGCTGCGGCAATAGGAATGCGTCAGTTCGACGGCTTTGCCGCTGGCCACGTAGCCGATGCGTGTGATGAAGAGCACGGCCGTGCCCGAGGGGATCGCCAGCAGTTCGCTCAGTTTGCCCCGCGCGTTCATCGCGCGGATGTGCTGCAGGGCGCGCACCGGCGCGTTGCCGGTGCGGGCCAGATGTTCGTAGAGTGACGCCTTGACGGCTTCCGGGTCGGGCAGCGCCCACACCGGCAGGATGCTGATTTCGTAGGCCATCACCGTGTCGTCGGCGCGGCGCAGGCGCTCGAGGCGGGCAATGCGTTCGCGCGGGCCGAGATCGAGCGCGTGCTGTTCGTCGGGGGCCGCCTCGGCAAAACCGCGCGACAGCCAGCGTGAACCGGGGACGAAGCCGCGTTGATGCAGCTCTTCGGAAAAGCCGGAGAGGCGCGTCAGCGGTTGCTCCAGGCGCGGCGCGATGTAGTTGCCCGAACCACGCCGGCGGACGATCAAGCCCTGACTGACCAGATGGTCGATCGCGTTGCGCGCGGTGACGCGCGACACCGACAACAATTCGGCCAGCGTGCGCTCTGAAGGCAGCGCTTCGTTGGCCTTGTAGCGGCCCTCCGAGATGGCTTTGGCGAGCGCCTCGGCCAATTGCAGGTAGAGCGGCGAGCTCGATTGCTCGTTGGGCTGAAACTCGAACGGCAACGCAGTCATTTCAATGCAATTCCCCATCGCTCAGCGCGCGCCGTGCCAGTTGCAGGGCGCCGCTGACGGCATCCCCGATGGGTGCCGCGACACGACGACGCAGGGCTTCGGGAAACCGATGTTGCAGCCGAACGGCAACCGAACCGGCAATGGCGAACGCCAACTCGCCATCGGGGTCGGCCGCGCAGGCGAGCGCGTGCAATTCGGCGGCAGCCTGATCGAGCAATTGCGCAGCGATCGGATCGTGGTCGGCCTGCTCGAAGACGATCGGGCCGAGGCTCGCGAGTGCCGCCTGGGAGGCGCGTGCCGACCATTCGCGCAGCGCGTCGGCAAGGTCGTCGCCACTGCCGACACGTTGCCATATCGCCTTCGCCAACGCCCCCGCCGGGTCGCGTCCGTCGAGCACGCGCTGGGCGTGGCGCAGCGCTTCCTTGCCGAGCCAGGCGCCGCTGCCTTCGTCGCCGATGGTCCAGCCCCAGCCACCAACCGAGCGGCGGGTGCCGTCGCGGCGCACCGCCGCGCAGATGGAACCGGTGCCGCTGATCAGGAGCGCGCCGGGCGCACCGGCGTGGGCTCCGATCACGCCCGTATAGGCGTCGCTGTCGACCACCAAGCGGGCGCAGCCCGGGTGCGCCGCGACGAACGACTGCAGGTAGGAGCCGACGTTGGCGCCTGACAGGCCGGCGCCGACGGCACATTCGTGCCACTGCAGCGCGGGCTGGCCGGCGGCCCGTGCGGCCTGCTGAAAGGCCGCATCGATGTTGCGCCAAGCCTGCTCGACACCTTGGTTGAGCGCCGACGCGCCGGTGTCGCCTTCGCCGTGGAATCGATCGTGCAGGTCGAGCACCCGAACCCGGGTGTGCGTGCCCCCGCCATCGATGCCAACCAGTGCGCGAATCGCGTTCGCGTGGCCGCGTTGCGGTGCGGCGAATGGCAGAATCACGGGGTGGGGGGTCGCGGGTTGCATGTAATACCAGTCTAATACCAAAAATTTGTATCGTCAATTGGTATTTGAGTGGCCATCATGCGGGCGCACGCTCCCCGACCTCGCGTCATGGAGTGTCCCGCCGTGCGCCGTCGCGCATCGCAGCGCGTTCTGTTTCGTCCCCCGTCAATCGCCGCTGCCGTGACAACCACAACACCGTTCGACCTCTCGACCCTCTTGCCGCGCCTCGGTCGCGTGGGTGCACGGCATCCGTTGGTCGCGTTGCGCCTGCTCGAACGGCTGGAGCAGGCACGCCGGGGAGCCAATGACATCGCCGGCGCGATCGATGCGCTGTGCCAACGGTTTCAGGAACTCGAACATCGCGGACGCGCCCTCGAATTGCGCGCCGCCCTCGAACAAGCGGCCGACGAAGCGCTCGCTGGCGATCTGAGCGTGCAGGTCGCGAAGGTGGCCGAGGCGCTGGGGCGCGTCGCCTATCAGCAAGGCAACTACTTCGATGCCCACGAGCAGTGGTCGCGCGCGCTGACCTACAGTGACATGACGGGGGAAGAGCGGGTGGCGGCGCTCGCGCTGATTGGTCTCGGTCAGGTCTACTACGCGATGGAGGCGTGGAACAGCGGGTTGCGCTTCCACAAGGATGCCGCGCTGCGCGTGGGGCGTCTCGACGACACGCATTTGTCGGCCAAGCTGTCGTTGAACATCGGTGTCGGACACTTCGAGATGGGCCAGATCACCGACGCCGAGCGGCATTTCACCCATGGTCTTGCCGCTGCCAAGCGCGGGTTGCATCACGAGTTCGAGGGTGAGGCCCATTGGCACCTCGCACGCACGGCGTTGGTGCGCGGCGACGTGCAGCGTGCCGTGGCCGACTGTCGGCTGGCGCTCGACATCGCCGGACGCATCGATCACGTTTGGTTGCAGGCGGCCGCCGGGCGGACGTGGATCGAAATCGCCATCGCGCGCGGAGACGAAGAGGGCGCCATCCGTAGCGCCGAGCACGGACTTGAACTGGCGCGGCGGATCGAATCGAAGCCACTGCAAAGTCAGGCGCACCGGCAGCTGGCGCGTCTTCTTGAGCAGCGCGGGATGTTCCCCGAGGCGTTGCAGCACCTCTGGAAACACGTCGAACTGCAGTCCGAGCTCAACAGCGCTGCACCCGGCAAGCACCTGTCGGCGATCGAACATCGCGAAGGCACGCGGCTGCAGCCCGCCACCCACTGGGCGATCGTGCGCTGATCGCGGTGGCGACGCCGCGCCTGCCGCGCGAATTTCTGCAACGCAGCAAAACTTCCGTATACTGCGCGCTTCGGACACCGTGGCGCTTTGACTCGTCTGTTTTTTCAGCGAGTCGAGGGCACACGATCAGGGAGTCGGCCAAAAGCCATCGATTGCCCGATTGTGCAAAGCGTGCGCGAGGCCGTGGCTACCCCGTTTCGACTTGCCCTCAGGGGCCCTGTGCCTTTACCCAGCGGCGCGCGGCATCACCAAACTCTTGAGGATGAAAATGTCAGTTACTCCGAACGTTCACGGTCAACCGCAGTTGACGGGCGCAGAAATCGTCGTTCGCTGCCTCGCGGAAGAACAGGTCGAATTCGTATTCGGCTATCCCGGCGGCGCCGTGCTCAACATCTACGACGAAGTCTTCAAGCAAGACAAATTCCGGCATGTGCTGGTGCGCCACGAACAGGCGGCCGTGCACGCAGCCGATGCCTATTCGCGCTCGTCGAACAAGATCGGCGTCTGTCTCGTCACCAGCGGCCCCGGTCTGACCAACGCCGTCACCGGCATCGCCACGGCGCACATGGATTCGATCCCGTTGATCATCATCAGTGGCCAGGTGCCGACGCACGCGATCGGGCAGGACGCCTTCCAGGAGTGCGACACGGTCGGCATCACGCGCCCCTGCGTGAAGCACAACTTCCTCGTCAAGGACGTGCGCGATCTGGCCGCCACCTTCAAGAAGGCGTTCTACATCGCCACCACGGGGCGCCCCGGCCCCGTGCTGATCGACATCCCGAAGGATGTCACCGCCGCAAGCTGTCGCTTCGAGTACCCGAAGGACGTCACGATGCGCAGCTACAACCCCGGCGGCAAGGGGCACAGCGGGCAGATCAAGAAGGCGGCGCAACTGCTGCTCGACGCGAAGCGCCCGATGATCTACGCCGGCGGCGGCGTCGTGCTGAACGATGCCAGCGCGGCGTTGGTGAAGCTCGTGCGAATGCTCGGCGCGCCGGTCACCACGACGCTGATGGGCCTCGGCGGCTATCCGGGCAACGATGCGCAGTATCTCGGCATGCCGGGCATGCACGGCACCTACGAAGCCAACCAGGCCATGCAGGACTGCGACGTGCTGCTCGCCGTGGGTGCCCGCTTCGATGACCGGGTGATCGGAAACCCCTCGCACTTCTACCGCGAAGATCGCAAGATCATCCATGTCGACATCGACCCGTCCTCCATCTCGAAGCGCGTGCGTGTCGATGTGCCGATCGTCGGGTACGTGAAGGATGTGCTGACCGAAATGATCGGCGTGCTGGAGGCAAGCGGGAAGCGTCCCGACGCCGCAGCGCTCACCGCATGGTGGACCCGCATCAAGGAATGGCAGAGCCGCAACTGTCTCAAGTACAAAGCCTCGAGCGACGTCATCAAGCCGCAGTTCGTCGTGCAGAAGCTCTTCGAACTCACCGGCGGCGACGCCTTCATCACGAGCGACGTCGGTCAGCACCAGATGTGGGCTGCGCAGTACTACCGCTTCGACAAGCCGCGCCGCTGGATCAACTCCGGCGGGCTCGGCACGATGGGCGTCGGGCTGCCCTACGCGATGGGCGTGCAGCTTGCCAACCCCGACGCCACGGTCGCCTGCATCACCGGCGAGGCAAGCATCCAGATGTGCATCCAGGAGCTCTCGACCTGCCGCCAGTACCACATTCCGGTCAAGATCATCAACCTCAACAACCGCTACCTCGGCATGGTGCGGCAATGGCAGGAATTCTTCTACGGCAATCGCTACGCCGAAAGCTACGTCGATGCGCTGCCCGACTTCGCCAAGCTCGCCGAGGCCTATGGCCATCGCGGGTTGCGCATCGAGCGACCGGGCGACGTGGAAGGTGCGCTGCGCGAGGCGTTGCAACAGAAGGAAAAACTGGTGTTCCTCGACTTCATCACGGACCAGACCGAGAACGTCTATCCGATGATCCCGGGCGGCAAGGGGCTGACCGAAATGATCCTTGCCGAGGAGCTCTGACATGCGACACATCCTCTCCATCCTCATCGAAAACGAACCGGGTGCGCTGTCGCGCGTCGTCGGTCTCTTCTCGGCGCGCGGCTACAACATCGATTCGCTGTCGGTTGCGACGACCGAGGACACCACGATGAGCCGCATGACCATCGTCACGCATGGCTCGGACGAGGTGATCGAGCAGATCACCAAGCAGCTGAACAAGCTCATCGAAGTGATCAAGGTGGTCGATCTGACCGATGGCAACCACATCGAGCGCGAGCTGATGCTCGTCAAGGTGCGCGCCGCCGGCAAGGACCGTGACGAAATGAAGCGCATGGCCGACATCTTCCGCGGCCGCATCCTCGACGTCACTGACCGCAGCTACACGGTGGAGCTCACCGGCGACAGCGACAAGCTCGACGCGTTCATCGCCGCGATCGAGCCGGGCGTCATTCTGGAAACCGTTCGCACCGGTGCCTCGGGCATCGGCCGTGGCGAGCGCATCCTGAAGATATAGATCGACTGAGCAGCGGGTCAACGCGAGATCCTGACCGTTGAGCAAGGGAATGGGCCAAGAAGGTCTGCTCGCCATCCACCGCGCGCTGCTCGCTACTCACCACTCATCGCTCACTGACAAGGAATGGATATGAAGGTTTATTACGACAAGGACTGTGACCTGAGCCTGATCAAGGGCAAGAAAGTCACCATCGTGGGTTATGGCTCGCAAGGTCACGCTCACGCGCAAAACCTCAACGACAGCGGCGTCAAGGTCACGGTTGGTGTGCGCAAGGGCGGGCCGAGCTGGGACAAGGCGAAGAAGGCCGGGCTCAAGGTGGCCGATGTCGGCGAGGCGGTCTCCGGAGCCGACGTCGTGATGATTCTCCTGCCGGACGAGCAGATCGGCACGGTCTACAAGAACGACGTCGAACCCAACATCAAGAAGGGAGCGTCGCTCGCGTTTGCGCACGGATTCAACGTGCACTACGGCCAGGTCGTGCCGCGCGAGGATCTCGACGTCTGGATGGTGGCGCCGAAAGCGCCGGGTCACACGGTTCGCTCGACCTACACGCAGGGCGGTGGTGTGCCGCATTTGGTTGCCGTGCATCAGGACACAAGCAAAAAGGCGCGTGATCTCGCGCTGTCCTACGCCGCGGCCAATGGTGGTGGCAAGGCCGGCATCATCGAAACCAACTTCCGCGAAGAAACCGAGACCGATCTCTTCGGCGAGCAGGCGGTGCTCTGCGGCGGCACGGTGGAGCTCATCAAGGCGGGTTACGAGACGCTGGTCGAGGCGGGCTATGCGCCCGAAATGGC
>JAFEDD010000008.1:20271-20539 GCA_018241765.1 Pseudomonadota bacterium
ATCGCCAACATGAACTACTCGATCTCGAACAACGCGGAATACGGCGAGTACGTGACGGGGCCGAAGATCGTCACCGAAGCGACCAAGGACGCCATGCGTCAGGCGCTGAAGGATATCCAGACCGGTGAATACGCCAAGAGCTTCATCCTCGAAAACCGCGCCGGCGCCCCGACCCTGCTGTCGCGCCGCCGCCTGACTGCGGAGCACTCCATCGAGCAGGTGGGTGAGAAGCTGCGGGCGATGATGCCCTGGATCAAAGCGAACAAGC
>JAFEDD010000009.1 GCA_018241765.1 Pseudomonadota bacterium
CACGACGGACCGAGCGGACGTGGCGGCGTTCGTCGCCAAGGGCTGGGTGGACGAAGGTCACGCCATGTGCGTGCCACGGTAACGGCGCACTCCGGGCGGCTGGGCGGCGGCGCCCATGCGCCTGCGGCGCATGGTGCGCGAGCGCTCGATGGCAATGGCTTTGTCAGGAAATGGCGTCCATAAAGGGCTTGGCGTCAAGAAACGCCAAAAGTCGAGAAGGAGCGTTTCCAGGCTGCAAGCCCGTTGTGGACGCCATTGGCGTAGAAAGCTGATGGCTGGAATCCGTGGTCGGACGCCGCGCCGGCGCCCGCCGCGATCGCACGCGCTATTTGCCGGTGCCGGGGCCGACGTTCTGCGTCGAGGGCGTGCGGCTCTTGATGGCGACGCGACCGTCCGGGTGCAGTTCGAACTCGTAGGTCAGCACGTCGATGCGGCCCTCCTGCGGCAGCGACACGGCGAAGGTCGTGGTGTTCAGTGCACGAATGGCCGAGATGCCGCCGCCGCCCGAGCCGTCGTAGGTTTTGGCCACGTCATCGAGGAGCAGCCGAATCATGCACTGCGAGCGCTCGAGGTTGCCCTTGGGGCATGGTTTGCTGGTGGTCATGGCTTTGCTGTCCTTTTTGCTGGCAGGAGGGGACGCGTGCGCCGTGCTGCCGCTGGCGGTGACGATGGCTGCGGCGCCGAAGCAAGCCAGAGCCGCCGTGAGGGCGCGGGCGTGTGCGAAGAGGCTGAGGGTGGTCATTGCGTTGGCTTGATGCGGATCCATGCGGTGGGGGAATGTAGCAAGAGCGAGCCTCGGCAGGCGCGAAGCGCTCAGTGCCGCGACGTGATCATTTGCCGTGCCTCGAGTTCGGCGGGCGTGCGCGGGTAGTGTCGCCGCATGACGGCGGTGAAGGGGAACATCATGTCGAGCATTCGCTGCGGGAGCTGCGTGATCGTCGGCGCCGGGATCGTGTACACCGTGGATGGTGGTTCGGTGGCAGCAAACTGTCGCATCGCGTCGATCCAGGGCTGTGCGTGCTCGGGGCGCAACTGCATGCCTTCGCCCATGACCGAGTACTGGTCATGATCGTTGGTGCCATAGCAGGCAGAAGCGTTGGTGTTGCCATTGGCGGGGCACCCGGGTTGGCCGATGGCGACGTGGCCGAGCCCGAGCAGGTGGCCAACCTCGTGGACATGGGCGCGCTGCATGATCGGTTGCCCGTGGCTGTCGGTCCCCTTGCGGACGGAGTTCGTGTCGAGGCTGTCGTAGAGCGTGGAGTGCGAGCCGAACCAATTCTCGCTGGGATGCAGTCGCACGACGTCGATGGTGTGGTGATGGGAGCCGATGTTGGCGTCACTGCCTTGCAGGACGAATCGGCACCAGATGTTGGGCAGGAAGATCTGTCGGCCCGCGCGGTAGCCGAAGTAGCCGAGGTGATTGATCAGCCAGAACTTGCCGTTCCAGAAAGCCTGCGCGGAACGCACGAAGTTGTGCTTCCAGCTTGCCCACGCGCTGGGCGTCCAGCGGATGATCTTGCGGGTGGGCGCCGTCGCGTCGCCATAGTCGTGATACGTGCCTTCGGCCGCCGTGCCGGCGGGGTTGATCTGTCGGAACCCGAGGCGAAGCGTGAGCGTCAGTTCGGCGTTGTTGCGCGCATCGCACACGTCGGTGTTGAGCAAGGCGTCGTAGCGCGGGAAATTCAGCGTCTTTTGCATGGTTCGATCCCTTGGGGAAATCAGGCGCGCATCGGCCGCGAGCGGTCGGCGCGGGTCAACGTTGCCCTATCGTGTAAGACGACTTGGAGGAAGCGGCTGCGACAGTGGCGGCTTGCGCGGTCGGGGCTCGGGCGGCAGCCCCCGCGTCCCGCTCCGTTTTGCTGCGTTGCGCAAAAACCGCTTTCTGGATAGCATCGTCCGCTTGGAGCGGCGTGTGGAGCCGAGCCTTGCGCGAGCACCGACGGTGGCGCGGGGCGAGGCTCCGGCGCGGCTTCGCGCTCAGGTGCCCCCTTCGTCTGCCAGATCGCTGTCGGATCGAGGAGGGGTAGTTGTCCATTCCTCGCACCAGGATTCCGCCATGCAGACCGATTTCCCGCGCATCAAGCGCCTTCCCCCCTACGTTTTTGCCATCACCTCCGAGCTGAAGATGAACGCTCGCCGCCGTGGCGAGGACATCATCGACTTCGGCATGGGCAACCCCGATGGCCCGACGCCCCGACACATCGTCGACAAGCTGGTGGAGACGGCGCAGCGCGGCGACACCCACGGCTACAGCGTCTCGAAGGGCATTCCGCGCCTGCGCCGTGCCATCTGCGCGTGGTATGCGCAGCGCTACGGTGCGTGGCTCGACCCCGAACGCGAGGCCATCGTCACCATCGGCTCGAAAGAGGGGCTGGCGCACCTGATGCTGGCAACGATGGACCGCGGCGACACCGCGCTGGTGCCCAACCCGAGCTACCCGATTCACATCTACGGCGCCATCATCGCCGGCGCGGACATCCGCTCGGTGCGCATGACCGATGACGTCGATTTTTTCGAGGAAGTCGAGCGTGCGCTGCGCGAGAGTTTCCCGAAGCCCAAAATGCTGATCCTCGGCTTCCCGTCGAATCCGACGGCCAAATGCGTCGATCTGCCGTTCTTCGAGAAGATCGTCGCGCTCGCCCGCGAGCATGGCATCTGGGTCGTGCACGATCTCGCCTATGCCGACCTCGGGTTCGATGGCTACAAGGCGCCGAGCATCATGCAGGTGAAAGGCGCGAAGGACGTTGCCGTCGAGTTCTTCACGATGAGCAAGAGCTACAACATGGCCGGCTGGCGCGTGGGCTTCATGGTTGGCAACCCGCAGCTGGTCGACGCGCTCGCCCGCATCAAGGGTTATCACGACTACGGCACCTTCACGCCGATCCAGGTGGCCAGTATCGCCGCGCTCGAAGGGCCGCAGGATTGTGTCGAGGAAATTCGCCGCAAATACGAAACGCGCCGCAACGTCATGGTGAAGGGCTTGCACGAGGCGGGCTGGATGGTCGAGAACCCGAAGGCGAGCATGTACATCTGGGCGAAAATCCCCGACCCCTACCAGAAGATGGGTTCGCTCGAATTCGCCAAGAAGCTCCTTGCCGACGCCAAGGTCAGCGTTTCACCCGGCATCGGTTTCGGGCAGTACGGCGACACCCACGTGCGCTTTGCGCTGATCGAGAACGAGGCGCGCTCGCGGCAGGCCGTGCGCGGCATCAAGGACATGTTCAAGAAGGACGGGCTACTTTAGCCCGCAACACAAAGAAGGCAATGAAACCACTACGCATCGGACTCCTCGGCATCGGCACCGTTGGCGGCGGCACGTTCGACGTGCTCACCCGCAATGCGGAAGAAATTTCGCGCCGCGCCGGGCGTCCGCTGTCGGTCGTCCGTGTCGCCGCCCGCAACGAGGCGAAGGCGCGCAAGGTGGTGCCGGCCTCCATTCCGCTGGTCACGGATTTCCGCGCCGTCGTGCGTGACCCCGAGGTCGACGTCGTCGTCGAACTCATGGGAGGGTATGAGCCCGCGAAGGCGCTGATCCTCGACGCCATCGAGCACGGCAAGCATGTCGTCACCGCCAACAAGGCGCTGCTCGCGGTGCACGGCAACGAGATTTTCTCGGCAGCGCGCGCCAAGGGCGTCATCGTCGCGTTCGAGGCCGCCGTCGCCGGCGGCATCCCGATCATCAAGGCGCTGCGTGAGGGGCTCGTCGCCAACCGCATCGAATGGATCGCCGGCATCATCAACGGCACCACCAACTTCATCCTCTCCGAGATGCGCAGCAAGGGGCTCGCCTTCGCCGACGTGCTGAAGCAGGCGCAGGCCAAGGGCTACGCCGAGGCCGATCCGACCTTCGATATCGAAGGGGTCGACGCCGGGCACAAGATCAGCATCCTCGCCGCGCTCGCCTTCGGCATCCCGCTGTCGTTCGACAAGGCGCACATCGAAGGCATCACGAAGATCGAGGCGATCGACATCCGCTATGCCGAGGAGATGGGCTATCGCATCAAGCTGCTCGGCATCGCGCGGCGGCGCGCAGCGGGCATCGAGCTGCGCGTGCACCCGACGCTGATTCCCGCGCGCCGCCTGATCGCCAACGTCGAAGGCGTCATGAACGCCGTGCTGGTGAAGGGCGATGCCGTCGGCGCGACGCTCTACTACGGCGCCGGCGCCGGCGCACAGCCCACGGCGTCGGCGGTCATCGCCGATCTGGTCGACGTTGCCCGCCTGATCGACGCCGACGTCAATCATCGCGTGCCCTACCTCGCGTTCCAGCCCGATCGCATCGGCAGCGAGCCGGTGCTGCCGATCGATGAGGTGGAGAGCTCGTACTACCTGCGCTTGCGGGTGGATGATCGCCCCGGCGTGCTCGCCGACATCACCCGCGTGCTGGCCGACAACATGATTTCGATCGACGCCATGCTGCAAAAGGAGCCGGCCGAGGGCGAGGCGCAGACCGACATCATCCTTCTGACGCACGAGACGATCGAAGGGCGCATTCGCCGCGCCATTGCCGCCATCGAAGCGCAGCCGAGCACGCGCGGCAAGATCGTGCTCTTGCGACTGGAGAACCTGGCCTGATGCGTTACCTCTCCACTCGCGGTCACCCCGTCCGCCAATCGTTCAGCCAGGTGCTGCTCTCCGGCCTCGCCGAAGACGGTGGCCTGATGCTGCCCGAGACGCTGCCGAAGTTCACCGACGCCGAACTCACCGCGTGGCGCGCGCTGCCCTATCACGCGCTCGCCCATGCGGTGCTCTCGAAGTTCATCGCGCCCGACGACATCGAGCCGGCCACGCTCGCCGCGCTGACGCAGGCGACCTACACGAAAGCCACGTTCGGCAGCGACGACATCACGCCGCTTTCGGCGCTCGATGCGTTCGCGCCCGGCATGCACCTCCTCGAACTCTCCAACGGCCCGACGCTCGCCTTCAAGGACATGGCGATGCAGCTTCTCGGGCATCTCTTCGAGTTCGAGCTCGCGCGGCGCGGTGCGCGGCTCAACATCCTCGGCGCCACCAGCGGCGACACCGGCAGCGCGGCCGAATACGCGATGCGCGGCCGTCGCAACATCAATGTCTTCATGCTCTCGCCGGCGGAGCGCATGAGCGCCTTCCAGCGCGCGCAGATGTACTCGCTGACCGATGCGAACATCCACAACATCGCGGTGGTCGGCGTCTTCGACGATTGTCAGGACATCGTGAAGGCGGTATCGAACGACCTTGCGTTCAAGCGCCGCCACCACATCGGCACCGTCAACTCGATCAACTGGGGGCGCATCGCCGCGCAGGTCGTCTACTACGTCAGGGGCTACCTCGCGGCGACGACGGACAACGCCGGACGGGTGTCCTTTGCCGTCCCCTCGGGCAACTTCGGCAACATCCTCGCCGGACACATCGCCCGTGACATGGGGTTGCCGATCGCAACGCTCGTGCTCGCCACCAACGAGAACGACGTGCTCGCCGAGTTCTTCCAGACCGGCGTCTACCGCCCGCGCCCGAGCGCCGAGACCTTCGAGACATCGAGCCCGTCGATGGACATCTCCAAGGCATCGAACTTCGAGCGCTTCGTCTATCACCTGTTCGACGGCGACGGCGCACGCGTCGCGGCGCTGTGGCGCGAGGTCGAGCAGGGGCGTGCCTTCGACGTGTCGCAGACGCCGGAATTTCGCGCGCTGCGACAACGCTTCGGCATCGTCGCCGGCCGCAGCACGCACGCCGATCGCATCGCCACCATCCGCGAGGTCCACGCGAAGAGCGGGCGGCTGATCGACACCCACACCGCCGACGCGGCGCACGTCGCGCGCAGCCACATGGCTGCCGATGTGCCGATGATCGTGCTGGAAACCGCGCAGCCGGTGAAATTCGCCGCGACCGTGCATGAGGCGGTCGGTTTCGAGCCGCCGCTCACGCCCGCGCAGCAACAGATGATGCGCTTGCCGCAGCGAGTCACGTGCATCGAACCCAATGCCGAGCGCGTCAAGCGCATCATCGCGGAGCTTGGCTGAGCGCCGTCGCAACATGCCCAACTCGCTCGACGTCAGCCACCTGACGCACCGCTACCCGCCGCGCGGACGCGAAGTGCCGCGCGACACGCTGCACGACGTGAGCTTTCGCATCGACAGCGGGCGAGTTGGCTGTCTGCTCGGCCCTTCCGGTTGCGGCAAGACGACGCTGCTGCGCTGCGTCGCCGGGCTGGAGACGATCGGCGGCGGCACGCTGCGCATCGGAGAGCGCATCGTCGCCGACGGGCGTACGCACGTCGAGCCCGACGCGCGTGGCGTCGGCGTCGTGTTTCAGGATTACGCGCTGTTTCCGCACCTCGACGTGGCCGGCAACGTCGGCTTCGGCCTGCACCGCGTGGGCGCCTCCGAGCGCGCCGCGCGCGTCCGCGCCGCGCTCGAACTGGTGCGCCTGGCCGATGCCGCGCACGCCTACCCGCACGAGCTCTCCGGCGGCCAGCAGCAGCGCGTCGCGCTCGCCCGCGCGCTCGTGCTGAAGCCCAAGCTCGTGCTCTTCGACGAGCCGTTCTCCAACCTCGACATCGAGACGCGGCAGCGGCTGTCGGTCGAAGTGCGCACGCTGCTCGCCGAGGTCGGCGCCACGGCGCTGCTCGTCACGCACGATCAGCACGAAGCCTTTGCGCTCGCCGACGAGATCGGTGTGCTGCGCGACGGGCATCTCGAGCAATGGGACACGGCCTACAACCTCTATCACCGCCCCGCCTCGCGCTTCATCGCCGATTTCGTCGGTGAAGGCGTGTTTCTGCCCGCCCGGGTCATCGACCCGACCCACCTCGACAGCGAACTCGGCACGCTCGCCTTGAGCAGCCCCACGTCGCGCAGCGCGGGCGATGAAGTCGAACTGCTCTTGCGCCCCGACGACGTCATCCATGACGACGCGAGCCCCACGACGGCCAAGGTCGTCGCCCGCCTGTTTCGCGGCGCGCAGTTCCTCTACACGCTCGAACTCGCCAGCGGCCGCCAGGTCCTCGCGCTCGTACCGAGCCACCACAACCATCGCATCGGTGAGGCGATCGGCGTGCGCGTGGAACCCGATCACGTCGTCGCGTTTTGACCCGCGCGAACAAATCACGCTATAATGCAAAGCTACGCGGCTGTAGCTCAGTTGGATTAGAGTACTTGGCTACGAACCAAGGGGTCGTGGGTTCAATTCCTGCCAGCCGCGCCACACATCGACGGGCCAACACCGAAAGGGTTGGCCCGTTTTTCTTGCCGCACCGCCCACGACGCAGCCGATCATGGAGACGCTCGGCCACGCATGCCGAGTGCCGCATCCGAGCGAATCGTGGCAATGGCTCCGCGCCGAAACCCGCATCCACAACGGGCTTCGCGTTGAAATGGGGCGAAACTCGACTTTCCGATAAACCGGTCTGCAAGCCCGTTGTGGATGCGCTTTTCGGTAGAAAGCCATACGTCGTTGTACGCCGCCGGCGGCGGCAGAGGTACAACCGTTTGCCATGAATGTTTCCAATGGCATATTTGAGCGATGCTACGATTCCAATGTTTTCAAGAAAACTCGCTCCGATGACCCCCTACGCCCGCATTCCCGCTCCTCGCTCACCCTACGTGGGTTTTGCGCGAGAGGGTACGCTCGCACACTCGATGGACAGCAACGCCGTCGAAGTGATCGCGCTCACACCGGCCGAATGGCTCAGTGTGTTGCAGGACCACGCGAAAAAGAATCCCTCCCAAGCGGCCCGCATTGAAGCCGCCGTTGCGCTGACAAGCCTGAAGCAATACTGGACCAAAACGCTGTCGCCGAATCTCGGCGAGCCGTTCGTCGTGCCCACCGGGCAGTTCGCTGCCGACGCGTACAACTTCGGCAAGACGATGACTGCGCTCGGCGTGGTGGGGACTTAGTGCAGTGTTTCGCGTAGATTGGTACAAAAAAATGCGATGGATTTTGGTTCGAATCTGGGCGCATAGCGCAGCCATAGCAAGCTATGGCGAGCATTGGCAACGAAGAGTCGAGCCAAAAGACGCGCATTTTTGAACCACGA